>CAXHEX010000011.1:0-194042 GCA_964016105.1 uncultured Ketobacter sp. | reverse complement strand
AGGAAATCAGCGCCAGCGCAGCCAGCCTGGACTTCGGCAGTGCCGCAGTGGGCAGTAGCCAAACCTTGAGCGTGGACATTAGCAACATCGGTGATGCGGACCTGGTAATTGGTTCACTTAGCATAGTGGACAATGTGGGCAGCGGCTTTGCATTTGGTACTGAAGACTGCGACGGCGCCCTGTTGGTGGCAGCGGCGAGCTGTAGCATCGAAATCAGCTTCGACCCCACAGTGGAAGGCGCGTTTGATTCCACCTTGGTGATTCCATCCAATGATCCCAACACGGCAGAACTGAACATTGCCCTGACGGGAACCGGTGGAACAACTAATAACGGATTTGGATTGAATGCGGTGCTGGAAGTGGACTTTGGACGCAGCGGCCTGCAGAGCACGGGTATGAACAACGTGACAGCGGTGGGCGGCAGCCTGTCAGGACTGACCACCAGCAATCAGCAGGCCACCAGTGTTGACCTGACCGTTAACCCTGGGTTTAACGGCAGCACCAACCAGGGCAGCGCCAGCAACAGCGTGGGTATTCCCGGTAACGCCAGTCAGGATACTTTCTGGGGAACCAGTGGTAACCAATCCAGTGTGGTCATCAGCAATCTGGACAGCGGCAGCCTCTATGACCTGACCTTATTTGCGTCCCGTAATGGCACAGACAATAACAACGGTCGACTCACCCGTTACACCGTAACCGGTGGTAGCTTCCAAGATCTGGAAGCGGCTAACAACACGGCGACTACGGTGGTATTCAGCAATTTGGCTCCGGCGGCCAATGGCACTTTGACCATTGACATCAACACCAGCCCCTTGGGTACAGCCAACTACTACTACCTTGGTTATCTGGCCTTAGAGAATGTGGGCACCGGTGGTAGCAGCGGTGAGCCCAATATCGTAGTGGACAACACCAGCCTGGCTTATGGCCAGCTAACCGTGGGCAGCTCCTCTAGCCAAAGCCTCACCGTTAGCAATAGCGGAGACGCAGACCTGACCCTAGGTCAGCTGGTGATAAACGGAACCGACAGCGCGGACTTCAGCTTGAGCAATGACACCTGCAGCAGCACGGTCATTGCGGCGGGTGGCTCCTGTACTGTCGATGTGGACTTCAGCCCGGCACTGGAAGGTGTGAAAGCGGCAGAAGTAAGCATCCCCTCAGATGATCCAGACACCGCCGAAGTGCTGGTAAGCCTCAGTGGCGAAGGTGTGTCGGTAGCGACTCCGGCTAACATTGTGGTGAGCGCCAGCAGTTTGGCCTATGGCCAACTGGAAGTGGGCAGCAGCGCCAGTCAAACACTGACCATCAGCAACGATGGTGGGTCGGATCTCACCGTAAGCCAGTTACTGATCGGTGGTACGGACAGTTCCGAGTTTGGCTTAAACAGCGACACCTGTAGCAACCAGATCATTGCGGCGGGGGGATCCTGTACCGTGGATGTGGACTTCAACCCAGCGGTAGCCGGCGTGAAGTCAGCAGAAGTGAGCATTCCTTCGGATGATCCAGACACAGCAGAAGTGTTGGTAAGCCTCAGTGGCGAAGGTGTGTCGGTGGCGCCCCAGGAAATCAGCGCCAGCGCAGCCAGCCTGGACTTCGGCAGTGCCGCAGTGGGCAGCAGCCAAACCTTGAACGTCGACATCAGCAACATCGGTGATGCGGACCTGGTGATTGGTGCACTTAGCATAACTGACATCACGGGCAGTGGCTTTTTATTCGGTGCAGAAGATTGTGATGGCGTGGTACTGCTCAGTGGCGAGAGTTGCTCCATAGCCATTGAGTTCAACCCTCTCACTGAAGAAGCGTTTGAGTCTACGTTGGTGATTCCCTCAAATGACCCTAATACAGCGCAGCTCAACATCAGCTTAACTGGATCTAGCCTTGCAACTGATAATGGGTTTGGATTGAACCAGATAGTGGAAGTGGACTTTGGCCGAGTTGGTACCCAGAGTTCAGGTATGAATAACCTGACTAATGTGGGTGGCAACCTAAACGGTCTGTTGACCAGTGCTCAGCAAACCACCACGGTTAATCTGAATGTCACCTCGAGCTTTAACGGTACAAATAATCTGGGTATTGCTGGCAACAGTATAGGCATTCCTGGTAACGCCAGTGTCGATAATTTTTACGGTGTTGCCGGAAACCAGGCCACGGTTGTAATCAGCAACCTGGATAGTGATAGCCTCTACGAACTAACATTGTTTGCATCCCGCACCGGTGATGACAATGGCAGTGGACGACTAACGCGATACACCGTGGATGGCGCAGGGTCTCAAGATCTTGAAGCGGCTGATAACTCTGCTGACAGCGTGGTGTATACCAACTTGGCTCCTGCAGCTAACGGTACCATTACCCTCGATGTGGAAGCCAGCCCAGCAGGTACTGCAAATTACTTCTACTTGAGTTATCTCTCTTTGCAGAATTTGGGGAGCGGCGGTAGTAGTGGTGAACAAAACATCAGTGCGGACAGCGCCAATCTGGATTACGGCCAAGTGACTGTGGGTACTATTGCTACTCAAACTCTCACAGTCAGCAATGACGGCGATGCCGAGTTGGTAATCAGTCAGTTAACGATCACTGGCACAGACAGCGGTGATTTCACTTTATTCAGTGACACTTGTAGCGACAGTAGTGTTCCAGCAGGGGGCTCATGTACGGTGGAAGTGGACTTTAACCCTGCTTTAACCGGTACCAAGTCGGCACAATTGAGTATCCCCTCCAATGACCCGGATACCAGTGAGCTGCTGGTGGATTTGACCGGTGAAGGCGCTGAGAGCGTACCCCAGGAGATCAATGCCAGCGTAGCCAGTTTGGACTTCGGCAACGTGACCATTGGCGCTATCGAAACATTGAGCGTGGATATCAGTAACCAGGGAGACCAGGATCTGTTGTTGGGCGTGCTTAATATCGTAGACAACTTGGGCAGTGGATTTGATTTTGGCAGCGAAAACTGTGACAGCGCGATCCTGGCCCCAGGCGAGAGTTGTTCAATTTCAATTGAGTTCAATCCGTTAGCAGAAGCGAGCTATGATTCCGATCTTGTGGTGCTTTCAGACGATCCCAACACACCAGAGCTGAGCATCCCGCTTCTAGGAGCAGGGGTTACCACTGGCGATAGCTTTGACGTGGGAGAAATGATTGAAGTGGACTTTGGTAAGACATCGGACACGACGTCTTCCATGAACAATATTACTGAATCCATATTGTCCGTCAGCAATCTGACTACAACTGGAGATGACAATACAGGAATAGCTATTGCGGTGGTTTCGGATTTCTTAGGTAGAAACTCATCGGGGCTGGCGTCTAATCAGCTAGGGCTGCCCAGTAGTGTCTCCATCGACAGCTTTTACGGCGGTTCTAACGACACTCACGCAGAAGCTTTGGGTGTCGTATCAACGGTTGAGATCTCTAATCTAGAGCCGGGTGGTGAATATGCTTTAGAGCTGTTTGCATCGAGAAATGGCACCGATGGAAGCAATGGCCGCTTGAGTCGCTATACCGTAAATGGTGTCGAATTCCAGGACTTGGATGCATCGGATAATGTGGCCAACACGGCACAGTTCACCAACGTAGTGGCAGATGCTAATGGAGTTATCACCATTGATGTAGAGGTCAGCCCCGACGGCAGCGCGCGTTACTGCTACCTGGGCTACTTGTCCATCACTCGAAACCTCTAAGGTTCAAATTATATTAAAGCTTCAACTGTATTTACGGTATCAATTAGGGCGGCTTAGGTCGCCCTAATTCGTTTAAATCTCCGTTACGTACTGCCAACGTCCTCCCTTCGGTTGCAGCAACCGGTGTCTCGGCCCTTGGGCTAAAGGATCCTTGCTCTCGTAGCCAGCATCGCCGTTGTACAGATACACAGCACCATCTTCGGTTTGAAAAAAATGGGGTTGAATATGGGTAGGTGGCTGCTTTGAAAAGTAGTCCAGGGCTTCTCTGCTTTGTTCAAATCTACTCAGTTTCGTAAGCGTGACGAAAGTGGGGGGAGGAAGCTCAATGGTTGTCTGAATTTGTTGCTCAAGCGCATTTAACGGTGTGTGCCACTGAAACTCATGAATTTCTCCTCCATCCACTTTTACATTTTTGTTTTTGATTGGTACCAGGAAAAACCAGGTGCTGAACCGTTTGGGTTTGACTATGGGAGTGGTCCAGTGGGAAAAAAACACCAATGAATCAAGGCTGATTTTGATTCCGGTTTCCTCTTCGGTCTCTCTCACAGCAGCTAACCGAGCTGCTTCAAATGGGTCATTGTTGCTGGCTACAAATTCTTCTGGGTCAATTCGTCCGCCGGGGAAAACCCAGCTTCCGCCATAAGCGATTTTTGAATTGCGTTTGAGTAGGAGTACTTTCATGCCACTGGGCGTGTCTCTTAGAAGTATTACCGTGGCGGAAGGTATAGGGTCAGACATGGTTGGCTCCTTATGGATTCCTAATCGGGGCAGGGCGAATGGCGCGGGAAAAATCCTTTGATTCAATTTCCGAGTTGGTGTTGTTTATCTTTGCAAGGGTTCGAGTTGTGGCTACGCCACCGCGATCTAAAATCACACCGTCTTGTAACAACAACTGGTCGGCATAACCCGGTAATAATATGCGGTAGTCAAACCAACGCCACCAACCGCGGTATTGTTTTGATTCCGCTAACAAACCAGTTAAGCAGTTATCAAACAGGGTGTTATAAAACTCGGGTTTGGTGTTGAGCGATTGAGCTTGCCGTAAATAGCTTAGCAGTAAGGTCTTTGCTTGAAGCTCTGATCCCTGCAGCGGATACAGATAAACTTCCTCTTTTCTTATATGGGAGCGCAGCCCAATAATATCCTGTTCTGAACCCAGCGCCATAAATTTGGTGTAATTGCGAAACAAGCCGGTAATGGGAGCGTAGGATATTTGTTGCTCCGTTAAACGGGCCTCGATGGACACGGTTAAATACTGATTTTGGCCAAACTGAAAACTGACCAAGGCATGGGCAAGGCCCCAGGATCCAAAATGGGAAATGCCCAACCAAACGCCTTGCAACTGTGACAGCTGGAACTGGGCAGTACGATAGCGAGCTTCAGCAATATTGCCATCGCTTGAGTAACGGAAGTCGCGAAAATTGGTAATGGTTATGGTATCGCCGGATAGCTGTACAGTAGGTAACACATGGTACTGGGTTTTCCAGTTTGCGGCTTGTGTTGGCTGCTTTGAGACCAGAAAAAATGTGAAAGTCATAAGCACAACCACAGGAACCAATGTAATTGCCATGACATAAAATTTTCGGCTCACGCACCCTGTCCTTATTCTTTAGCTTGCTTCAGTTTAACCCAGTGTTCTGTCAGCTCAAATCCCAGAGTATCAGCCTGTACCACAAGACTTCTAGCGCTTCTGCAGCAAAAGCATCGGCCATAAAAAAAGCCAGCTACCTTGGCGGTGGCTGGCTTTTGTCGGATAGCCCGCTTTATCTTTCAGCGGTGGTTTCAAACTCCACCACTGGGCAGGACACTTCTCGTTTCAGAAGCACGGTTCGAGAGCAAATTTCCACTTGGTGGCGGCCAGCAAGCAGACGTTCCAAATGAATACTCTTACGCCGTTTCCAAACGGACCAGCCACCATTGTCTAAGCGATAACGGTATTCCAGAAGCCCCAGGTCAGGGTTGGGGTTAAGACCATCAATATCGATAGTGACTTCTGCATTTTCCACGGAAACCGCTTCACTGAACACCAGCCCATCTGGGCTGACGGATTCCTGTGTCACGGTGGTATTGACGCTATTCACATTCTCAATGCTGGTTGTTGGCCTGGCCGCCGCTTCAGTTACGCTTATGGGTATCAGCGAACCCGCTAGGGACAAGCTGGACTGGCCAGAGCCAGCAACCCAGAACTCTTCCATATACAAGGTGTGATTGTATATGCGTGGCAGAGGTACGGCTTTTAGTTCCTGTGCCAGGCGGGGCAGTGCCGCTGGCATGAAGTAATCCAGAGTGGCGTTGATAAAGCTGGGCGGTAGTAAAATGAGGCCCTTGCTATCGGTGGCTGTGACTTGGATGGTAGGTAGCTTTTCGATACCAATACTGAGGAACCCATCTTCAGTGGCGTTCACTTCAAACGGAACTTCCAAGTTGAAGGTTGCGCCAAACAAAGTGCGATACTCGCCCCATTCCGGTTTGTACAGGTCGAAAGCAAAGCTCACATCGTACCAACCAAACATACCGGCAGCGCCGTCTTCCCGGGCTGGCATGAATTTCACGTAAGGTGGTGCCGTGGGTGTGATGCGCATGCCAATCTGATCGGACGAGCCAATTTGCGTATACAGCGGATTGGAGTACACGGCAATACCGGCAGGGGTAGCGTGGGTGTAAAAGCCTGGGCTGATTTCCATGGTGGTGACTCCGGCTTCATGGGCTGCCAGTAAAGCCTGGTTCACCACATTGGAAGAAATAGACGCGCCAAAGTCGAAATCGTCTCCACTGGGAGTTTGTGGTCCCATGGTGGGTGTATCGCCTTCCTGATAGAGAGAGCCCAGTGCACCGGGGATATTGGCCGGTGGAGATGGAGCCCAGATTCGAGTGCCCAAATCTACGCTGATGCCATTTTCCTTGGTGTCCAGGAAGCTGGGCAGGGCTTTAATCATTAACTCTTCACCGTCGTCCAGGGTGATTAACTGAAGGGTGATAGGAATGTCTTTGATAAAGTCAGAAACGATGGGCAGGATCACAGTTTCCAGCATTTGAATGAACAGATTTTCAAACAAAGGAACCAGTACGCCGACGATGGAGCTGGTGATTTGGTCCAGGAAACTGGGCACAAGATCAAAGTCCAGGTTAGGCTGGGTATGATCGATGTTGGTTCCCGATAAAGCCACATCCAAATCCGCATCGATGATATCCAACAGCAGATCTGTATCCAGATTCAGGTCGTCCAACTGCATAGACAGGCCTGTGCCCCAAGGCAGCAGGCCTATTTTTCCGTTTAGACCAAAGCTCACCACCAGATTCTTGATGTTGAGGTAAGTATCGATGTATTCGTCATCCTGAATATCCAGGTTGATGTCGATGTCGTCGAAGGAGAATTCACGCACAGTGAGCTTAAGGGTGAAGAGGTCAATACCCAGGGGGCTGATGCCGATAATATCAAAACTGTCCATATTGCTGATGATGGATTCAAAATCCATTTTCAGCAGCTCTTCTCTCAATACCGTCAGCAGAAAGTCCAGGCCACCTTGGTTCAAGCGGGCTGAAATACCCAGGAATTCGTTATCATTGCGAGCAAACTGTATGGATTCTTGTTGCTGGAAGTTGTCCACCGCCACAAAGGTGTTGATGTCGCGATCTTGGAACGGCACCGTGAAGCCATTGTTGGCGGAAAGGGGCACGGCTACCCCATCCAGGGTGAGGCTGGATATGCCACCGGGATCGGTGACGTAGCCCGTGACCGTCATGGCCTGTCGGTCCACATCGAGAATGTGCACCATGGGGCCCTGGCGATCGTAGAAGAACGCTCTCTGACTCACCAGGCTGTTGGCTTTCAGCCTAAAAATATTACGTCCGGAAAAAATATGATCCGACAGGCTGGCACCGCTGGCGACTGCTCCGGTTTCGGTGACAGTGAAATACTCGGTGACATCGGCGGTGTTCAGTTGGATTTCCAGATCAGTGGGAATGCCACCGGAAAAACTGATTTCAAAACTACTGGGAATGTCGGTGGAAACATAATTGTTGGTGGGGGCAACGATGCTGGCTTGTTTACAGGCTGCCAGCCCCAGAACAGTGATACATAAGAGAACTTTTTTTAGTGTTGTTGTCACGATTGCGCCTCAATTTATATAGAAAAAGTGGTCAATGTGCTTTTGCTCTTGTGGTACTGCATGGTGGCAAATTCACTTGGACAAAAAATGAGCGTCCAGCTCCAATGCTACCGAATCCTGGGGGCCAGTAAAAGTTAAGATTTGTCACTGCGGGAGTTACATTGCAACCATGCAAGCAGTTGAAAAGGTATGGTTTTTTTGGGTTAACTTACTGTATTTACTGATTAATCTATTTGGCAGTTAAGTTTTTCATCCGGTGCGTGTGTTAACAAGTGTTACGGCAGGTGGGAAGCGAACTGGGCATGCTGAATGGAGTTAACTATTTGAATATAAGAAGGTTGAATATAAGAAGGTTGAATATAAAAAGGGCCGCAAGAGCGGCCCTTTGATCGGCGTCCCCCATTGCGTTCCACAGAATGTTGGTCTTATTTGACTCGTACTTAACTGTGGCTAACGCAAGGGTCCAGGCGCAAAACTTACTTGGCAGCGGCGTCGACAGCCTTTTGGATCGCGGCTTTGGCGTCTTCTGAGCCAGCCCAACCGTCTACTTTAACCCACTTACCGGCTTCCAGATCTTTGTAGTTTTCAAAGAAGTGTTCGATCTGCTTGATCAGCAATTCAGGCAAATCAGAATATTCTTTCACGTCTTTGTAAAGAACGGTGAGCTTATCGTGGGGAACGGCAAGAATCTTGGCGTCAGAACCGGCTTCGTCTGACATGTTCAGCACACCCACGGGGCGGGCACGGATCACAGAACCAGGCACGACCGGGTAGGGGGTAACCACAAGCACGTCCAGTGGATCGCCATCTTCCCCCAGGGAGTTGGGTACATAGCCATAGTTGGCAGGGTAGAACATTGGCGTGGCCATAAACCGGTCAACGAAAACGCAATCGCTGTCTTTGTCAATTTCGTATTTGATAGGGTCGCTGTTTGCAGGAATCTCAATGGCCACGTAGATGTCATTTGGGATGTCTTTGCCAGCTGGCACTGAATTAAAGCCCATGGTTAAACCTTTCCTAATTGTGAATGAAAATGAATGAATTCTTGGTGGGCGGAGTATACCTGAAACGGTGCACGCCGCCTAGCTAGCCCTTAGTCTAGCTGCCTCCTACCTTAGCCCACCATTTCTTGATGTGAACTGAATAGAGGGGGGCGCAGGATGCCTTCTTGTTGAAACAGTTTAGCCACACGAACCACGATATCCGATTGAAACGCTTTTTCGTAGCGCACATCCATAACATAGGCCTTGGCCCGTATCTGAATGGCCAAGCGCTGGCCCACCACCACTTCATTGATGGCAAAAGCAAGAGGCTTTTTCAGGTAGACGAATCGGCTTGTCACAATGGTGTCATGTATCAATTGTTGGGCAAGATCCAGATCAGCATTCAACGCCACATGAAAATCACACACCACCATCATGTCCAGGGCGCCTGCATTTCCGGTGGACACCACTTCGGTAATAAAGCGGCTATTCGGAATGGTCACCAGGTTGTCGTCCAGGGTTGAAAGCTTTACCGAGCGCAGGCCGATGCTGACAATCTCACCATAGGTGTCACCAAAGCTCACTCGGTCTCCCACTTGAAATGGCCGATCAAATAAAAGCATCAAGCCGGCGATAAGCGAGGCAGCCACATCTTTTAAAGCAAAACCTGTGGCCACTGCGGCACTACCGGCCAATGCCAGCATCAGTTTTTCTGGCGGTTGCAGAATGCCGACGATCATCCAGTAAACCCCACCAAAATACCAAATGAATGTTATCAAGGTTGAGGCTTGCAATATTATGAAACGACGTGACGGAATCTTTTCCATCAAGCGCTGGCTGAGCCCACGTAAAAAGTTATTGCTTAGCCATAAAAAGGTGGCGGCAGCAAGCAGCATGAACACTTTGCCAAAATCCAGTAGCTCGCTTATATCGCCAAGACTGTCTAGCGTTTCCTGATCCAATGTTTTTGCTCCGAACTATTGGTTAAGAATCATATTTTTGCTGTAAAGAAAGCTGCTAAGCGTGCCCTGCCAGAGGGGATGAATGCGATACCGTCTCTGTTCGTCACGCTGTAGTAACCCCATTTTCATGCCCAGCTTTAATGCGTGGCGGACAATGGTTTCCGGATAATGGGTTACTTTACCAATTTCATCGCTGTTTAAGCTTTCGTGAATAATAATAGCAGCGAAGATAAAGCAGGGATCGTCTTTCAGGGTTTTGAGCGGTGTGGAAGAGGGTTTCTCTGGAACCGCTATTTCTACTATCCAGCCTTTACTGCGGCAGGCGGCTACCCAAAGGTGCAGTGCCACCAGGGGGTTGCCTCCGCATTGCTCCCATAAAATATTGAACACCCTGGAGTCCGCGGCTCGAACACTACTGGATTCATTGCCTGCAGATGCGGATAACAGCAGTTCGTCATAGCGGATGCGGCGCCGGCTTCCTTGATGGCGGCTGAGAATCAGTTTGCGAATGTTGGCGGGAGACCAGCGTGACAATTGGTAGATATTGCTGAAGTGCAACTCCCGCTCGTATACTCGGCTAAGGAAGTTCCAGCTCGCCGAGTACATCACCACCACCCAAAACACTTTTGTCAGGCGCGCGTTCAAGTATTGATTAAAGCTTCTGAAACCGTCCAGGTGACCCACTTCCGACAAAAACAAGTTGTGGGCATTTTCCACAATCACCACCTGTGGCTGCAACTGATCTTCCTGTGCCACCAAGGCACCCACGGATTCTTCAGCAGTATTGCCAAAATGTTGAGCAATGAGCTTGTGCACAGCGGCAGGTGTAGTGGTTTTTGCAGGCACTTCCAGTGTGGTGACTTCGGTGTCCTGCCAGCGAGAGCGTATTAACTCAATTAAGGTGGTTTTGCCGCTACCCTGATCACCCGTAATGAGAAGGATGTTGTCACTGCTTTGGTCTTTTTTCCATTGAGTTAATGAGTTGAAGATAATATCTTGGCGATCGAACTCAATGGTGGCTTCGTTGGAATTCCGCAGCATCCAGTCACTGTAGTTTTCATCTGGTGGTGTGTCCTGTTCTGCTGATTTCTCATCTTCCCTTGATTCGGCGGCGATTCTCATGCGCAACAGTTTTACGGAAAGGCTGCGGTAACCATCCAGGGTTAACAGCTTCTGGTGGAAGTGAACCACCAGATCACTGAGGTGGCCCAGAGCATACAGGCCCGGCCAAAATAAGGTTAGCCACCATTTTTGTACCGCCTGTCGCTGTTGTTGGTCGATGTTACTCTTGCCCACGCAATACAACAGGAAGCGTGCAGAGGAATCTCGGTAGCGCAACAAAAGCCAAAGGATGGTAAACCAACTAGCCACCAATACAATTATGGTGATCAGGTAGAGCGTGTAGCCGCCTCCAGTGCCCCAGCCCAGAGCCCAAAACAAACCGTAGGCCATAAGAATCCACGCCACCAGGTGAACATCTTTGGTTTGAGTTTGTGCCGTTTGGCTGGAGACAAATTGTCCTGACCGAGTAAAGCTGCGGGAAAGAGCCCATTCCAATATGACCCGCAAAGCACGGTACGCGCTGTATAACACACCAAGGGGGGCCAGCGCTTTAACTATGAGCCAGCCCTGTGGTAGCGCTAAGACAATCAGCTGCGTGCTTACTAACACTAAAATCCAGGGCGCGTTGGGCTTGATGAACCAGAGTAGCGCACTGCTTATTTGCATCAAAATTCGATGGTCCACCCATTGGTAGAGCTTCTGTTGTAATCGGGCAATGCTGGATGGCGCTTTGGCCGCCAGGTTGAGCAGGGTGGAAAGCAGAGCAGCCAAAGCCAAACCCTGTAGAAACCAACTGGAGATTAATTCACCCTTTCGGTTTTCTGTTACCGCCGAGCGGTAGTCTTGAACCAGTGGGCTTGTGACAAAATTAACCAGGGTGAAGGGCGCGCTTTCCATTTCTTGCAATAGCTGTGGCCAAAACGTGGATGGTTTGCTTATGGCTCGGAAAAATGCCAGCCATCCCTGTTGCCATACCTCTTGGTTATGCCAACGCTGTGTTGCCCGAGATAAAATATTTGACGCCGATATCAATTCTCTGCGCCAACTACGTTGTAATTGAGTAAAGTTATCAATGTTCGATAGGTCCGGGTCTTGCCACTGGATAACAGAGTCCGGTGTTGGAATGGCAACGGCGTTGAGCCAGGTAACCTCATTTCTTGATGGGGTATTGGTGAACAAAATGTGGGATAGCCACAACTGAGCCGACGCACGCCACTGTTCTATCCACTGTAAAATCTCGTCTTTTAATTGAGTTGCAGCGGGGTTTGGCTCTTGTTCTGCCTGCCATTGTTCAAGGTTCAACTGCAGTTGGTATAATCGTTGCCATTGGTTGCTTTCTCTGACCAGTGCCACTCGGGCTTTGCGGGGTTGGCGCAAAAGTTTTAGTTTTTCTGTTCGCAAGGCTTCTTGAATGGATTTAATCTCTGATAGCTGTTGCTGGTATCGCTTGCTGTTGGCGCAGTCTGCCCAACCACTTTCCATTTCAGAGAAGGCCGTAATCTTCTTGTCCAAGGCATTGATAGCAGCCTTCACCTGTTTGGGGTTGATCAAGTTGGTGGTGATCATTTGCTGCAGATTAAACTGGGGTTTCAATTGGCCACTTTTGAGTTGGTTTAAGTGGTCCAGCTGGTTTTTAAGCTGTTCCAGCTTTTCCGAGGAGGAGGCCAGTTTGAGATCTAATTCCTGACATGGGGACAATGCCCATGCGGAGGCGTTCACCAGATAGAGCCAGCAGAACAACAAAATAAGACAGGTGGGAGAAGAGAGGATGTTAGGTTTGATCACTGTTGATTGATCCCATATTTAATCACCCAATAAATGGTCGCAGCCATCAAATCTGGCATGGCCATGACCGTTGGCCAAAATCCGAACGTTTCTAAACCCAATCTAGTCATTTAATTACCCCTTCCCTAGCCTCAATGTGTCGAAAGATCCCAAGGGCCGAAATTCCCATAGTGGACAAACTTTCACCTTTTCACAAATATTTTGTATCTTTTTACCATGCTGTTGCGCCAATGGGCTAGATTTGGCATTTTTGCGGTGGGATTGGAGTATTGGGAGATCGCGGCTATAGTGGATACAAATAATAATATGTGACTTCTATCAGTTTCATTACGCCCAAATAGGAGAATAATGAAACGGAAGAGAAGAGGTGCTAGCCAATGAAATATGAAGTGATTTATACCTGTCATTTAAGAAAGATCGAAAATGCAAAAGTGGGTGATTGGCAAAAATACCAGGTGGAGCGCCATTTTACCGATGGCGAGTGGGATGTGTTGTCAGAAGGGTGCTATTACGCCTGCCGTTCGTCTATTGATCGCTACTACCACCATGTAAATAAACAACAAAGGCGTTACCAGGCCTTCTGGAGCGATGAGAATACCTTCGAAGTCTACGATGCAAACTCCATCCCGTTTCATTCTGACGAGGCTGCTTAGGGGCAGAGGCCGCAGCTTCGGTATTTTTCCAGCTTGGTTTGTGACTTAATACCAATTTCAAGATTTTCTGTAACTTTCTACACTATTTTTCCGTCCAAAGCAGTGAAGACCAAATTTAAATGATTGATATAGGGACGGCTTAATGATGAAGAAAGTGAACACCTTCAATTGCTGTGTTAAGCAGATTGATGCAGCCTTGAGTAATATGAGTGACTGTTTCGAGCTGGTTTGCCAGTACACCAGTGGTAGGGAGGTGGTTCTCCATAAAGGCAGCCACCTGGATTGTCTGGGTGCTATGGAAAAGTATTTTCATCGCCTGATTTGCGATCCATCCAGAAACGTGGTGCGTTGGCTCGATAAGCAGAGTTTTGTGGTTCATGAAATTGTGGATCAGGATTACAATATAGTCTTAGGTTAAAGCTGGCTGGGCTAGCAGATTGTGGAAATTACCTTCAAGGGTATAAAGGGGAGTTCGGTATCGCTTATTTCCACCTGCTAGCCAGCCAAGAACCAACCTCTTTCGAAGTTGGGTTGCAACACGCCCACACCGGCCAAAGCGCGAGCGTATCAAGTGCGGACAAGGCCAATTACCCGCACTCGATTCTGTGAGACGCTAGTCCAGTAGCACCTCAATTTTTCCGCTGTTTTCTCGAACTTGATATACGGGAATCTGTTTTTCTTCCTCCAGACATTCCCCTGTATTCAGGTCAAAGTGATGTTTGTATATGGGCGAGGCAACCACATCGCGCCCTTTTAAATCCCCTACGATGCCGCGGGACAGAACATTTGCATCGCTAAAAGGGTCGTGGTTGTCGATGGCATATAATTGAGTGCCACCGTTTTGTCCTGCTAATTTGAAGATGGCTACCTGCTTCTCTTGAACTTTGGCACATACACCTACGTTGGTCAGCAGGTCATCCATTTCACAAACCGGTATCCAATTGGCGTTATCTGTGGAACTCATTGTGTACTCCTGGGCCGACTAAACGGCAACCGTGTCGATTCGTTTTTCATCTTGGGTAGCTGGTCGAATTTGGCCCCGCTCTTTAACAAATACCACGTTGTTGTCGCTGGCATCATCGTTAACAAAGTGACGGAAACGCTTTAGTTTCTCGGGGTCTTCGATGGCGGTCTTCCACTCGCATTGATAGGTGTCCACCAGGTATTCCATCTGTTTTTCCAGCTCTTCTCCCAGTCCAAGGGAGTCATTGATTACCACATCCTTTAGGTAATCCAAGCCACCCTCAAGGTTGTCCATCCAAACGGATGTACGTTGTAAACGGTCTGCGGTTTTGATGTAGAACATCAAAAAGCGATCGATGTATTTAATCAGGGTTTCATCGTCAATATCAGACGCAAACAGGTCGGCGTGACGTGGCTTCATGCCACCATTTCCGCACACGTATAAATTCCAGCCTTTCTCCGTTGCAATCACGCCCACGTCTTTGCATTGGGCTTCTGCACACTCTCGGGTACAGCCGGATACCGCCAGTTTAATTTTGTGAGGAGAGCGTAATCCCCGGTACCGTTTTTCCACCTGAATGGCCATCCCTACGCTGTCCTGAACACCGTAGCGACACCAAGTTGACCCCACGCAGCTTTTTACCGTACGCATGGCCTTGCCATAGGCGTGGCCACTTTCAAATCCAGCGTCAATAAGCTCTTTCCAGATCAAGGGGAGTTGGTTCACTTGAGCGCCGAACAGGTCGATACGTTGACCGCCGGTGATCTTGGTGTAAAGGCCGTACTTCTTGCCCACTTCACCAATGGCAATAAGCCCCTCTGGAGTGATTTCACCGCCAGGAACCCGGGGTACCACAGAGTAGGTGCCATCTTTTTGCATATTGGCCATGTAGTAGTCATTGGTGTCCTGGAGACCTGCCAATGGTGCATCCATAACGTGGTCGTTCCAGCAGGAAGCCAAAATGGAAGCGGCGGTGGGTTTGCAGATATCGCAACCTTTGCCTTTACCGTGTTTTTCAATTAGCTCGCCAAAACTCTTGATGCCATCCACTCGAACCAGATGGTATAGCTCTTGGCGAGAGTAGGGGAAGTGTTCGCACAGGTCTTTCTTAACTTCAATACCGAGCTTTTCCAGCTCTGCGTTCATCACCTGTCCTACCAGCGCGGCACAGCCGCCACAGCTGGTGGCCGCTTTGGTGGCGGACTTGAGTTCACCTAAATCGGTAATACCACCCTGTACCGCCGCACACAGGTCGCCTTTGGTCACATTGTTACATGAGCATATCTGCGCACCATCCGGTAGTTTGTCCACGCCCATGGCGGGTGCAGCGGCTCCATCTCGTTGAGGAAGAATCAGCGCATCAGGGTATTCTGGAAGCTCAATATCGTTGAGCATCATCTGCAGCAGGGTGCCATAGCTTTCTGCGTCACCGATTAATACGGCGCCCAATAAATGCTTTGCATCCTTACTGACCACGATCTTTTTGTATACCTGATCGTGCTCGTCGGTGAAGGTATAGCTTTGGGCGCCTTCGGTGCGGCCGTGTGCATCGCCGATGCTGGCCACGTCCACGCCCATTAATTTCAGCTTGGTGCTCATGTCGGCGCCGGTAAATTCCGAAGCGGTGTCGCCAGCAATGGCGTCGGCAGCAACCTGGGACATTTGATAGCCCGGTGCCACCAAACCGAAAATACGGTTATCCCACAGGGCACACTCGCCAATGGCATAGATGTCTTCATCAGAGGTTTGGCAGTGATTGTCTATGGTGATGCCGCCGCGATCCCCCATCTGCAAAGCCGACTGTCGCGCCAGCTCATCCTGAGGTCGGATACCGGCGGAAAACAAAATCATGTCCGTTTCCAGTTCGCTGCCGTCGGCAAAGCACATCTTCATTTTGCAGCTTTCGCCGTCTTCAATGACTTTGGTGTTTTTCTCTGTGTGAACGGTTACGCCAAGTTCTTCGATCATGGTGCGCAGCATTTCGCCGCCACCTTCGTCGATTTGTACTGCCATCAATCGTGGTGCGAATTCCACCACGTGGGTTTCCAAGCCCAGGTCTTTTAGCGCTTTAGCTGCTTCTAGGCCAAGCAGACCGCCCCCGACGACCACACCCACTTTGCTTTTGGCAGCAGTGGCTTCAATGGCTTCCAGGTCTTCTATGGTTCGGTAAACCAAACATTCGGGGCGATCTTTGCCTGGAATTGGCGGAACAAAAGGGTAGGAGCCTGTGGCTAAAACCAATTTGTCATAGGGAACAATTTGGCCTTTCTCAGAAATGACATGCTTCTTTTCCCGATCGATGGAAGCCGCCTTGTCACCCAATCGTACGTCGATCTGGTTATTTTCAAAAAAGCCACTTTCCACCAAGGATAGGTCTTCTGCGGTTTTGCCGGAAAAATAAGATGACAGCTGAACTCGATCGTAAGCAGGCCGAATTTCTTCACAGAAGGTGGTGATCTGAAACTGAGCGGCTTGCTCTTTACTGGCAAACTGCTCAAGGAATTTTTGGCCTACCATGCCATTACCAATAACAACTAACTTTTGCTTGCTCACAACAGTCTCCACTCTATTAGCCGACAAATAACATGCTTGATGTTGTTCGGATTAACCCCGTCCAAGGTGCAAAGCCTGGATTTAATAGGTTTGTGGAAAGCACCTTATGTGCCAGTTGAGGTTTTTTTTAGGTTTTGTGTTTTTTTTACTCCTATAAAGGCATGCGGGGACCGAAATGCATTATTATGAGTCGTGATTTTGTCTTTGATGCATGATAATGGTGCGTAATGGGTTGGGGTGGAAAAATTAAAAAGCACTATATGGGGTCGAGCTGGCTATGTATGTGCATTATTAAGGGTCGTTTTTTTGTTGTGGGAGGTCTGTTTGGTTACTGTCTTTGGCAGCAGGCTTTAGGGGTGGGTCGCCCACCTAAGCCTTTTGCGCTTAGGTGGGGCGGATAGTGTTGTGTTGCACCGGGTCGTTAAATTAGAGCTTTTATCTCAGACACGCAGGACCCACAGTTGGTGCCTGCTTTAAGTAGTTTGCCCACTTGGGCGGCGTCAGTGAGTTTGTGTTCCTTAATGGCATTGATAATGGTCTTTTCTCCCACACCAAAGCAGGCACACACAATGCGTCCGCAATCTTCCACTCCTGCGGGGCTGCGACCCGACAGTAATGCTTTGCGGTCCAGTGGGCCAATTTCCTGCTGCTGAAATAGCGAGGCGATCCAAGCCCGGTCTGCCTCCAGAATCGATTTGGCTTTGTTGCTGCCCAGATAAAGGCAGGCCACTATGCCCTGGTTGTCCACCCAGGCGTAGCGGTAGCTGTTTCGAGCAGGATCCTGGTAAGTTTGTAGCTGCAGTTTAGCCCCTTGCTCATCTGAAAGATTCGATGAGCCCCATTGGGTCAAGCTTTGTTGCAGAGTTGCCCAGGGTTTGCCGTGTTCATTGTGGGGCTCAAACTGGCCTGCCAGTTCATAGCGGTAAAAGCTTTGCCCAAGAATTTTGCTGGCGTAGTGGCACTGGGGTAAGGGGAGTTCATATCGGCTAAGCAAGAACCCACACCAGTCTGGTTGCCAGGGCTGTATATTGCACGGTGTGTGTTTGGATTCCGGTTGACCTGAAATTGGATCCGTAACCGGGTTCACCAGCAGGCCAATATTGGCACTTTGTGCCCACTGCTTATTCCAGTGAATAGGCACAAAAAGCTGGCCCGGTTGAATGCTGCTGGTGATGTCGGGTTTGAGGGTTACTTCGCCCCACTGGCTGCTTATGGTCACATAGTCGTCTTTCGTTATAGCGTAAGCTGCGGCGGTTTCGGGGTTAATCTCAACATAAGGTTCTGGCTTATGGGCATTCAGCGGCGGAGCCAAGGCGGTTCGGGTCATGGTGTGCCACTGGTCGCGAACCCGGCCTGTATTGAGGGCAAGGGGCCACTGCTGGGAGGTGGGATTGGCAATACCCTGATCTCTTACGGCAATAAATTGAGCCTTGCGATTTGGGGTGCTAAAGATTCCGTCGGCAAACAATCGCTCGGTGCCCTGGTTATTTTCAATGGGCCATTGGGTTGGTGGCAGCCGGTCATATTCATCGTCGCTCAGATGGGCCAGGCTAGCAATATTGAATTGTTTGTGGCCTTTGTTAAATTGGGTGAGAGCGGCGTGTTCACGAAATACATCCCCTGGATGCTCATAGTTAAATTGATCTGACCACCCCATTTCATGGGCAAACTGAGTGAGTATTCTCCAGTCAGACAAGGCTTCCCCAGACGGTTTATGCAGGTTGTGCTGCCGTGATATGCGGCGCTCGGAATTGGTAACCGTGCCGTTTTTTTCGCCCCAGCCGGTGGCGGGCAATAATACGTGAGCAAGGCTGTTGGTGTCCGTGTCTGCCACGCAGTCCGACGCCACCACCAACTGGGCCTTTTTAAGGGCGCGCGCCACCTGGTTGGTGTTGGGCAAGCTCACAATGGGGTTGGTTCCCATAATCCAAACCGCCTTAACCTTGCCTTGTTCTATGGCCTGGAATAAATCCACCGCTTTCAAGCCCGGGCCTTTGGTCATGTTGGGTGCTTGCCAAAAATCTTCTACGGTAGCGATGTCTTGTTCATGAAATTCCATATGGGCCGCAAGCTGGTTTGCTAGTCCTCCCACTTCCCGGCCACCCATAGCGTTGGGTTGGCCGGTGAGTGAAAACGGTGTGGCACCGGGTTTGCCTACCCGGCCAGTGGCCAGGTGGCAATTAATAATGGCATTGCCTTTGTCGCTACCCTGGTGGGATTGGTTAATACCCTGAGAAAAGCAGGTAACGGTTTTTTCGGTGGCACCAAACCAATGGAAAAAATCGGTCACTTTTTCTGGGGCAATGCCGCAGTGAGAAGCAACGGTCTCGATATTCGGGCTGTCCGCCAGTGCGTGCTCCAGGGCCTGGTTGAAACCATCACAATATTGGTCAATGTAGTGGCTGTCAGTGAGCTTGTTTTGGTGCAGGTAGGCAAGCAGCCCATTGAATAGGGTAATGTCGGTTCCGGGCTTTAGGGCCAAGTGCAAGTCGGCGATTTCACAGCTGGCGGTTTCGCGGGGATCGATTACCACTACTTTCATGTTTGGGTTTTTGATTTTTGCGGCTTTAATTCGTTGGAATAAAATGGGGTGGCACCAGGCCGCATTTGAACCCGCCAGTATCAGCAGGTCTGCCATTTCCAAATCGTTATAGCTGCCGGGTACGGCGTCTTCACCAAAGGCACGTTTGTAGGCCACCACTGCGGACGACATGCACAGCCTGGAGTTGGTGTCGATATTGCCGCTACCGATAAAGCCTTTCATCAATTTGTTGGCAACGTAGTAATCTTCCGTAAGCAGTTGGCCAGATACATAGAAGGCCACAGCATCGGGTCCATGTTGCTGAATTATCTGTTTGAATTGGTCTGCCACATAGTGGATTGCCTGGCCCATGGTGGCCCGCAAACCATTGATGCTGGGATGTAGGAGGCGCGTTTCCTTGCTAAGGGTCTGGCCAACGGTGGAGCCTTTGGAGCAGAGTTTGCCAAAGTTGGCGGGGTGGTCCGGGTCGCCCTTCACTGTGGCAAAATTTTCTGTTTCCTGGTTTGCTGCTATGCCACAACCCACACCACAATAGGGGCAGGTGGTTAGAATTTGTTGGTTACCCTGGAGCATGGTTTGGATCGCCTTAGGCTGCTGCCGTAACTTCGGATTCATCTTTGCTTAAATCAAGGCAAAAGTCTTTGCCAAAAATCAATTGATCGCGAATCGCGTCGATATCAGAATGGTTTTGTATTAAATCAAAAAGCCAAGGGCCATCTTGAGTGTCTCCGTAGAGAACGGTGCCAATAAGGTGGTGGCCTTCAATTACCAGTTTTTTGTAGTGGCCTTGAGCGTGATCATGGTAGGTTATTTGCTCGCTGTTTTCGTCGCCCAGGTAGTTTCCGGCGGAAAACGCGTTAATGCCGGTGATCTTAAGTTTTGTGGCCTGGCTTTTTGGAATGTAGCGGCCAATACCCATTTCGGCCAAGTGATTGGCGCACACTTCCGCTTGATCAAAAAGAGGGGCTACCAAGCCGAAAAGTGCACCTCTGTGTTGAACGCATTCCCCTACAGCGTAAATACTCGGATCATAGGTCTGCATATCGTCCCCAACAACGATTCCTTTGTCACATTGCAGTCCGCAGCTTTGGGCCAGTTCAATGTTAGGGGTTATGCCCGTTGCCAGTACTACCATGTCAGTATCCAGATGGCGGCCGTCTTTAAAATGAACCCGACAAACTTCCCCTTGGGTATTACCGCTGAATCTGGATGTGCGCGCATTCATAATAAACTGAATGCCTTTTCCCTTAAGGGTTCGTTCCAATAATTGGCCGGCAGTGGCGTCAAGTTGCCTGTTCAGCAGGGTGTCGCTGCTGTGGGCCACTGTTACCTCCATACCCTGGGCTTTCAGGCCGTTGGCTGCTTCCAGGCCCAGCAATCCGCCTCCCACCACCAGGGCGTGTTTCTTCTGTTTGCTGAGCTCAATCATTTGATTGACGTCTTTCACGTCTCGAAAGGTAAGGATGTTTTTAAGGTCGTTTCCCGCAACGGGTATTCGAAATGGGCGGGCTCCCGTGGCCAGAAGCAAGCGTTGGTAACGTAGCTCGGTGCCTGATTTCAGGGTTACGGTGCGCTTTGCTCGGTCAATCTTGACCGCTGGGTCACCTTTGTGGAATTGAATGTTGTGGGATTGGTACCAATCGTCGTCGTTCAATATGATGTTTTTTACCTTCTCTTCACCAGCCAGCACGGGAGATAGCATGATGCGGTTATAGTTTCCTAACCTCTCTTCCCCAATTACGGTTATGGCGTACTTATCTGGTGTGAGTTTGAGGAGTGCCTCAAGCGTGCGAATGCCTGCCATGCCATTGCCGATTAAAATCAGACTGGGCTTTTGCTCCGTATTAGTTTCCATGGGTACTCCTGCATTCGGGCTGATGAATTGTCCCCGGGATAGCTGTCCTGTTAGCAGCAAGGCTTATGCCAGTATAAGGTGAGTGTCAGTGTTTGATTAAAATGCACAGATATAGAGCCTTGTATGATCATATTTTGGCTTTATTGTATTAATGTGGTGCTTTTTTGGAATTCGAGTTTTCTTTTTTGGCTGGATTTTAAGGCGTCATGACGTATCTTTTGCACCAAAATAGGAGTTTTTCGGGGGTTTTGGTTGTTTGTTAGGCTTTGCAACGCACCGCAGGTGTTTTTTTGTGTGCAAAATTGGTGTGTGGCATGGTGCTTGCCTTACATGGTCCGCTGATTTTGTGGCAGCAATTCCACAATAAATTGGAGACTAGGATGAGCGATGGGAAGCTAAACGTACTGGATTTTAAAAATCCCAGTATTCGAACTCTACACCTGACCTGGGTGGCCTTTTTTATTACCTTTGTTGTGTGGTTTAGCCACGCTCCTTTGTTGGCCGCCATCAAAGAGACGTTTGATCTGACTCAACAGCAAGTGAAAGCGTTGATGATTTTAAACGTGGCATTAACCATTCCAGCCCGTATTGTGATTGGGATTTTGGTGGACAAGTTTGGTCCGCGTCATGTGTACAGTGGCCTATTGATCGCTTCTTCCTTTATTTGTTTTTTGTTTGCCTCTTCCACCAGCTATGAAATGTTGGCCTTGAGCCGGTTTCTGCTGGGTTTTGTGGGCGCTGGCTTTGTAATTGGTATTCGCCTTGTGAGTGAGTGGTTTCCTGCAAAGCAAGTGGGTCTTGCTGAAGGGGTTTATGGCGGTTGGGGTAATTTTGGCTCAGCAGCCGCAGCCATGACCTTACCCACTCTGGCTCTTTTATACGGAGGCCCAGAAGGCTGGCGTTATGCCGTAGCCACCACTGGGGCCATTGCGTTGTGTTACGGTATCTTCTTTTATTTCCGTGCCCGCAACACGCCAAAAGGCTCCACTTACTTTAAACCGAAAAAGTCTGGCGGGCTTGAGGTCTCCAGTAAAAAAGATTTTTATTTCTACTTGGCCATGAACGTGCCTATGTACATTGCTCTGGCGGTATTAACCTGGAAACTGGGGCCTGATAACCTGAAATTGCTTGATCAAACCGCTGCCACGGCGTTGTGGATTGGTTTGGCTGTGCTGTTTGTGTTTCAGGTTAGCCAAATCTACAAAGTGAATAAGCACTTATTTACTGACCCACAACCCCAGGCTGAAGCCATGGGTTACAAGTTCAAGCAAGTAGCCGTATTGGATTGGGCTTATTTCGTCACTTTCGGTTCTGAACTGGCTGTGGTGTCCATGTTACCACTGTTCTTTATGGACACTTTCGGTTTGGATGCGGTTAAGGCAGGCTTGTTAGCATCGGGTTTTGCTTTTATGAATCTGGTTGCGCGTCCCGGTGGTGGCTACATCAGTGATAAATTTGGCCGCAAGAAAACCATGAGCATTCTAGTGGCTGGCTTGGCCGTGGGTTACCTGGTATTGAGTCAAATTGACTCCAACTGGTGGATTCCCGTAGCTGTGATTGCCACCATGTGTTGCTCCTTCTTTGTGCAAGCCGGTGAGGGTGCGGTGTTTGCCATGGTGCCTTTGGTGCAGCGTCGCATGACTGGACAGATCGCGGGCATGGCCGGAGCTTATGGAAACGTGGGAGCGGTAACCTTTCTTACGGTGCTTTCCTTTGTGGATGCGTCCACCTTCTTTATGGTGATTTCCGCCGCTGCTGCCGTTGTGTTTATTCTGGTGCAGTTCCTAGACGAGCCGGAAGGGCATATGACGGAAGTGTTGCCTGATGGTACGGTCCAGTTAATCGAAGTTAGCTAAAGTACGACCATTGATCTGTTTCCGCCATTGAAAACGTGAGAGGCTAAACACCTCTCACGTTTTTACTATTTGATTTATATGACGCAACCACAAAAACAAGAACAATTGAGGGTAACGGTTGCCCAGCGCAGTAGTGCAGGGGTTAAGCCTGAAAATGAAGACTGTATCGGATTAACGATTCCCGATGGCAGCGCCCTGTGGCGAAAAGGTATTGTGGCGGCCATCGCTGATGGTGTGAGTGCCGCTGAAGCCGGGGGCGAAGCATCGGAAATTGCCGTTAAAAGCTTTATCAGTGACTATTATTCCACTCCGGATTCCTGGAGCGTAAAACAATCTGCCCATAAAGTGCTTATTGCCTTGAACCGTTGGCTCTACAGCCAAGGCCAGGAGTTTCTGGATGCCGAAAAAGGCTACGTCACCACTTTCAGTAGTTTGATCCTGAAATCCCAAAGCGCGTATCTTTTTCACGTAGGTGATTCCCGTATCTATCGGTTGCGGGATGAAAGCCTGGAGTTGATGACCCGCGATCACGTTGCCCGCATGTCCGCGCAGCAAAGCTATCTGGCTCGGGCTTTGGGTATCGATCTTAATCTGGATATAGATCTTCGGGTGTTGGAGCTGGAACCCGGAGATGTTTTCCTGCTCACTACCGACGGTGTCCATGGCAGTATTGATGCTAAGACCCTTGAGCACCAAGTGCGATCCGGAGCCAATGACTTACAGGTCCTTGCGGATCAGTTAGTGGATCTGGCGCTTCAAAACGGCAGTGATGATAATCTCAGTTGTCAGCTGGTGCGAGTGGAAAGTCTTGGCAAGGAAACCGATCAGGATGTATTCCACGCGGTAAAAAGATTGCCCTTTCCTCCAGAATTATCCAAAGGCTTGAAGCTGGATGGTTGGCGTATTCTGGACCAGATTCACGCCAGCCAACGCAGTCAACTGTATTTGGTTGAGCACGAAGATACCCAGCAGCGCGCTGTAATGAAGACTCCCTCCCACAATTATATGGATGATGTAGCCTACCTAGAGCGATTTATGATGGAGGAGTGGGTTGGCTTTCGAATAGATAGCCCCAGTGTGGTGAAGGTGGTCAAAGCCCCCAAGCGACGTTTTCTTTTCTACCTAACCGAGTTCATCGAAGGGCCCACCTTAGCCCAGTTGATGGATCGTGGATCGCCCTTGGATATCCCCCGAGTCACTGCCATGGCCGACAAGTTGGTGCAAGGGTTACGGGCGTTCCATCGCAAAGAAACCCTGCACCAGGATTTGAAGCCCGACAATATCGTGATGCGGGGAAATGATCCTGTCATTATTGATTTTGGCTCCGTCTATGTGGCGGGTGTGGATGAGATTGCCACCAGCTTTCAAAGGGAATCCGCTTTAGGGACATTAGATTACTCCGCTCCTGAATACCGTCTTCAGCGGCCCCGTAATGAGAAAAGTGATCAATTCTCTTTGGCGGTGGTGCTGTATGAGCTGCTTACCCTGCATCATCCTTTTGGTGATGCCTACCAAAAAGCCCAGACTGTATCGGACTTTCTTGATCTGAAATACGTGCCAGCCTATCGCCGCAATCCTTTGGTGCCCGTGTGGATGGATGGTGCTCTGCATAAGGCCATGCAGGTGAACGCGGATTTGCGCTATGAAACACTGTCCGAGTTTCTGAATGACCTTCAGAACCCAAACCCTCAATTTCTCCGAATTGAACAGCGGCCTTTAATAGAAAAGGACCCTGTCCGATTTTGGCAATTAACTGCCATTGTCTTGTTTTTGACTAATCTGCTTATCTTGGTTTTGTGGTTGGGCTAGGTTTATACTCTCGGGTTTAAAGCTTGAGCTGTAGTTATTATGGATCAAACCCCGGAACATACCTATCGCCTGATTATCTCCTGCCCAGACAAAGTGGGCATTGTGGCCGCTGTGAGTGACTTTGTCAGCCGTCATTCAGGTTGGCTCACAGAGGCCAGTTATCATTCTGACACTGAGTCAGGCTGGTTCTTCATGCGCAATGAAATCAAGGCGGACTCTCTGTCCCTGAGCCTTGATGAATTCAAGCATGAATTTGAGGCCGTTGCACAAGCTTTCCAAATGGATTGGTGCATCACCGATTCCAGAGTGCGCAAACGGGTGGTGATCTTGGCCAGCCATGCCTCCCACTGTTTGGCCGACATCTTGTATCGCTGGCACAGTTCCGAATTAAATTGTGATATTCCCGCCGTGATTGCTAACCATGAAAATCTTCGCGGCATGGTGGAATGGCATGAAATACCTTTTCATTATGTGCCGGTGTCGAAAGAGAATAAGACACCACACTTTGATAAGGTGCGGGACCTGCTGCAACACTATGACGCAGAAACCGTGGTGCTGGCTCGTTACATGCAGATTCTCCCCCAAAGTCTATGCCGGGACTACAGCGGTAAGATCATCAATATTCACCACAGCTTCTTGCCTTCGTTTGTGGGCGCTAATCCCTATTATCAGGCATACAGTCGTGGGGTTAAATTGATTGGAGCCACTTGCCATTATGTAACAGCAGACCTGGATCAAGGCCCCATAATCGAGCAGGATGTGGAGCGGGTTAGCCACCGTCACGGTAAAGAGGATTTGGTGAGGTTAGGGCGCGACGTGGAAAAGATCGTATTGGCCAGAGGTTTGCGTTACCACCTGGAAGATCGCGTGGTGATTCACGGTAATAAGACGGTGATTTTTGACTAGTGTGAGAGTCCATCGATGATGAGTGCCACTATCCCCAGTGAATTCCTAAAAGATGACGCAGATAAAAGCGACATAAAGATTTTAGAAGCCGCCCGAGCACTTTACGCGGAATTTGGGCTGCGACGTACCACTATGGACGATGTGGCAAAGCGGGCTGGAGTGGGTAGGGCCACCTTGTATCGTCGCTTTAGTGAGAAAGAGCAACTGTTCAAAGCGGTGCTGTTGCGAGATTTGCAGCGGGATCTGTTTTTGATTGAGAAGGAAATTGAACAGGTAAACTCCGCTTTGGAAGGGGTGCTGCAGGCCTTTATCAAGTCCACCCAGTTACTGGATGGTAACGACTTGATCCGACGTTTGCTGGTGACAGAACCGGAGCAAGTGTTGCCCTATCTCACCACAGACTTTGAGACAATTTTATCTTTTGCTCGCGGTTATTTAAGTGGCCAGATCGAGCGCGGCCAGCGCCGGGGTGAAGTGCGCCAGGGCAACCCAGACGCTTTAGCGGAAATGATATTGCGTTTACTGCAATCGTTCCTGCTTACCCCCGATGGTGCACTTAACCCCTCCGATGAAACCAATATGGGCCAATTTGTGGAACAGTTTTTACGCCCTTTGTTGAGCCCGGCGGCACAATAAAAGGCTTAAACGCTGAACTGGGTATTCAGTACTTTTTTGGCTTTTACCTTTTTCAGGCGAGCCACTTTTGGGATTCCATTTTCGTAAGGCGGGTAGGCTTCCCCCTGGATCAATGGCAGTAAATACTCTCGACACTGAGGCGTGACATCAAACCCGCAGGGGCTGATGTAATCTTTTGGCATCTTCTGTTCTACGTTGGCCACGTCCGCCAAAGGCGCTTCACCCACTGACCAGGCGTAGTGAGGCCCTGGTTGCCGCACGATGGTGGCCATAATGCCATTTTTACCTTTGATAGCGAATTCAACAGCCGCTTTACCTACGGCATAGGCGTGGGCTTGATCGGTGGCCGATGCAATATGGCTGGCGGAACGCTGTAAATAATCCGCCACGGCCCAATGGTATTTGTAACCCAGTTCAGTTTTAATCATGTTGGCAAGAAAGGGAGCAACACCACCTAAACGGGTGTGACCGAAAGCATCTTTGCCTCCGCTTTCGGCCAGGAATGTGCCATCGGGGTTTTGCACCCCTTCGGAAACCACAATCACGCAGTAGCCGTGTTTTTTCTCCGTTTCTTTTACTTTTTGCAAAAACGCGTCCCGGTCGAAGGCCACTTCAGGCAGCAGAATAATATGGGGAGGGTCATCATTACCGGTTCTTGCCAGTGCGCCAGAAGCGGCAATCCAGCCTGCATGGCGGCCCATCACTTCCATCACGAAAATTTTTGTGGAGGTTTCACACATGGAAGCCAAATCCAGCGCCGCTTCCCGTACGGATACGGCGATGTACTTGGCCACAGAACCAAAGCCCGGGCAACAATCCGTTAGGGGCAAATCGTTATCCACGGTTTTGGGAATGCCGATGCAGGTAATGGGGTAATCCATTTTTTCTGAAATCAGAGACACTTTGTGGGCCGTATCCTGGGAATCGCCACCACCGTTATAGAAAAAGTAACCGATGTTGTGGGCTTTAAATACCGCCACCAGGCGTTCGTATTCCCGCTGGTTTTCTTCGAAACTGCGTAATTTGTAACGACAGGAGCCAAATGCGCCACCGGGTGTGTGCTTCAGTGCCGCGATGGTTTCGGGGCTTTCCTGACTGGTGTCGATCAGTTCTTCAGTGAGTGCACCAATGATACCGTTGTGGCCAGCATACACCCGGCCAATGGATTCTGGGTGTTGGCGTGCGGTTTCGATTACGCCACAGGCGCTGGCATTGATTACTGCGGTAACGCCGCCGGATTGTGCATAAAACGCGTTTTTAATGGTCATTGATTACTATCCTCACGTTGGCGCGATGATATAGCAAACCGCGTCTATTTTCATGTTGTGTTGGTGATCACTAAGGGGTTTTGGCACAATGTGGGCGATTCATTTTTGCCATCGTGGTGGGAGGGGTGTTTGAAGCCCGTATTTCATTTGTTTTGGCAGCTGTGCCGACTGCAGAAAGGCCCCCAGGACGTTCCCTATTCACCCATTCTGTTGTTGTTATTGGTGTTGGCCCTGTTGTCGTTAAGTGGGTTGATCGTCCTGTTGTTAGACCCCGATTATTTGCAATACAAGATGTTGGGGAGCGGTGTGGCCATTTTGTCCTGGGGTGCGTTGTTGTTTGTGATTTTGCGCTTCAAGCGGGCGGAAAGTCGCTTCATTCAAACCATGACGGCCTGCATGGGAACCGATCTGATCATCAGTGCTTTGGGCGTACCCTTGCAATTTGGCGTGATGGGGCTCAGCCAGGAGTCTCTGGCCGGTAACCTGTTTCGCTTCGCTCTACTTGGGCTGATAATTTGGGATATTCTTATAAAAGGCCGCATCTACAGCGCGGCTATGGAAGTGGGGCGAATCCAAGGGAATCTGTTGTCCCTGCTAATTTGGCTGAGCGTGTTATCCATCAGCTACCGATTTTTACCGGAAGCGGCTCAAAGCGCACAATAGGAGACACTATGCATCTGCATTTTTTGGGTATCTGCGGCACCTTTATGGGCAGTTTGGCGTTGTTGGCAAAAGCCCAAGGCCACAGAGTCACCGGTTCCGATGCCAATGTTTATCCCCCCATGAGTACCCAGCTTGAAGAACAGGGGATCGAGCTGCAACAGGGTTACGACCCGGCGCATTTGGATCCTGAGCCGGATATGGTGGTGATTGGTAATGCCATGTCCCGGGGAAACCCCGCAGTGGAATACGTACTGGATCGGGGCTTGGTTTACACTTCCGGCCCCCAATGGTTGCGGGACCATGTATTGCAGGGGCGCTGGGTCATTGCTCTGGCGGGTACCCACGGCAAAACCACCACCAGCAGTATGGTGACCTGGATTTTGGAATACGCAGGCCTGCAACCGGGATACTTGATTGGCGGTGTCCCTAACAATTTTTCGGTTTCTGCGCGGTTAGGAGCGGACCCTTTCTTCGTGATCGAAGCCGATGAGTATGATTCTGCTTTTTTTGATAAGCGATCCAAGTTTGTCCACTACATGCCAAGAACCTTAGTGTTAAATAATTTGGAGTTTGATCACGCCGATATTTTTGATGACCTCAAAGCCATCCAAAAGCAATTTCACCATGTGGTTCGCACCGTGCCGTCTAACGGACGAGTGATTTATCCCGAGCAGGACACTAACCTGAGTGAGGTGATCGCCATGGGTTGCTGGTCAGATACGGAAGTGGTGGGTGCACAGGGTTGGCAAGCCCATTTACTGCAAGAGGATGGCAGTGATTTTCGGGTGGAGTTCGACGGTACAGCCCATGGCCAGGTGAGTTGGCCGTTAACCGGTCAACATAATGTCAATAATGGCTTGATTGCCATTGCCGCCGCCAGGCATGCCGGCGTCACACCGCAGCTGGCCATTGAAGCCCTTTGTCAATTCAGTGGTGTGAAGCGGCGCATGGAAGTATTGGCGGAGATCAATGGCATTACGGTGTATGACGATTTTGCCCATCACCCCACCGCCATCGAAAGCACCCTGGTGGGGTTGCGCAAGCGAGTGAAACAGCAACGTATTATTGCGGTGATAGAACCCCGTTCCAATACCATGCGTTTAGGTGCCCATAAAGCCAAATTGGCACCCAGCAGCGCCGCTGCAGACCGTGTTATTTGGTACCAGCCCCCGGGATTGGATTGGAGCATGGAATCGGTGGTGGATGGGGCCAGCAACCAGAGTACTTTAATGAGCGATATAGATCATATTGTTTCCCAGCTGGAACAGGCTGCACAACCGGGAGATCATATTGTTTTTATGAGTAACGGTGGCTTCGGTGGTATACATCAAAAGTTAGTGAAGGCCTTAAGAGAATCCCATGAAGCTTGAGAGACAGCTATTGTCGTAGACTGTTGAAAAACGTTGCAGATAGTTTTTTAGCTTGCTTTTCTGTCTTCGGTTCTCTTCTTACTACGCTTGCGCCGCGCCATTCCCAGAACGATCAACCCCAGCCCTACCAAGGCAATGGTAAAGGGATCCGGAGTGGCCATGGACAGCTCAGGCATGGAAGCAGTTTTGGATGAGTGGTTGGAGAGGTCTTCACTGTCCGCAACGAAAATGCTGCTGGCATTGTAAAATCCTAACCCGGCGCTTTGCTCGGCCAATGGTGCGGTGTTGCTTCTCCAAATCTGGTAACCGTTAGGTAAAGTCTCAGCTTCCACTGAGGTAAATTCCGAGCCTGCGCTGGGGCCAGTGAATTGAGGTGTGGCCACCGTAGATTGGCAAAATGCAATTTGGGCCAGTGCAATGATCAGGTACAGTCCTAGCCCTTTGATGCTGAGCATTAGTGTTCAAACTCCGATTAGGTCATTTTCGGGGGCGAATATAACAGTTAATTTATACAAAAGCAGGAATTGGGCCACTATATTTTCTTTCTATTATTCATGGGGTTAAGAGTTGGCTGTCGATTTAAGGGTCACAATGTGTAAAATTAATCGACTGGTTTGTTGTCTTAGGATTCGATAAGTTAAAACGTTTTGGTTTTCCAGGTGATGGTCATGGCGGAGAAAAGTGAAGAAGATCTGTTTCGGCAGGAAATGTCGGGAGTAAAGCCTCTGCAGAAGAAAACGGTGGCTCTTAAACGTGGCCCTACCTCACCTTCGGAGTCGCAATTGGCCAGGCGCGAGGCCGCCATTACGGATAAGGACACTGACGAAAACAGTCTTACGTCAGAGTACGTGGAGATGGTGGACCCCCACGATATTTTGGATTTCAAGCGCAGCGGGGTTCAGGAAGGGGTCTACAGAAAACTGCGTTTAGGTAAGTACTCTGTGGATGCCGTGTTGGATCTGCACCGCAAAACCGTGGAGCAGTCTCGCAAAGAAGTTTTTGAATTTATCAGTGAATGCACTCGGTTGGGTGTACGCACCGTGATGATATTGCACGGTAAAGGTGACCGCAGCAAACCACCGGCGTTGTTGAAAAGCTACGTTAACAAGTGGTTGCCTCAACTGCCCCAGGTGATGGCATTCCACAGCGCCCAGCGCCATCACGGCGGCGCCGGTGCCATGTATGTATTGCTTAAAAAGAATGAAGAGCATAAGCAGCAAAACCGAGAGCGACATATGCGAGGACGCTAATGGGCGCCCTCGATTTTGCGGTGGGAAGGGTGGAATGGGCCTAACGATTAGCCCGGGTATCAATCAAATCGTCCACCACGCTGGGGTCCGCCAGAGTACTGGTATCACCCAGGGTATCAATCTCGTTGCTGGCAATCTTGCGCAGTATACGGCGCATGATTTTTCCAGAGCGGGTTTTCGGTAGGCCAGGAGCCCACTGAATCACATCGGGCTTGGCAATGGCGCCAATTTCCTTCGATACAAAAGCCAGCAATTCTTTGCGCAGTTCTTCCGTGGGTTCCACTCCTTCCATTAAGGTGACGTAGGCGTAAACGCCCTGGCCCTTAATGTCATGGGGATAACCTACAATGGCGGCTTCTGCAACGGTGTCGTGCAGTACCAACGCGCTTTCAATTTCAGCGGTACCCATACGGTGGCCTGATACGTTGAGCACATCATCCACCCGGCCCGTTATCCAGTAGTAGCCATCTTCATCGCGGCGGGCTCCGTCACCGGTAAAGTAAGTGCCGGGGTAGGTGGAGAAATAGGTGTCGATCATGCGTTGGTGATCGCCATACACGCTGCGAATTTGGCTTGGCCAGCTGCGCTTAATCACAAGGTTGCCTTCAACCGCACCTTCCAATTCATTACCGTCGTTATCCACCAGTGCGGGCTCAATGCCAAAGAAAGGCAAAGTGGCGGAGCCCGGCTTCAAGGTGATGGCGCCGGGAACGGGCGCAATCATGACGGAGCCGGTTTCCGTTTGCCACCAGGTATCCACAATGGGGCAGCGACCATCACCCACAACCCGGTGATACCACTCCCAGGCTTCTGGATTGATGGGCTCGCCCACGGTGCCCAGTAACCGCAAAGAAGACCGATCACATTGGGTAACGGGGCCGTCCCCTTGACGCATCAGAGCGCGCAAGGCCGTGGGGGCTGTGTAAAAGGTGTTGACCTTATGCTTGTCTACCACCTGCCAGCAGCGTGAGGCGTCAGGGTAGGTGGGAACCCCTTCGAACATAAGCGTAGTGGCGCCATTGGCCAAGGGGCCATAAACAATATAAGAGTGACCGGTGACCCAGCCCACATCCGCCGTACACCAGTACACGTCGCCTTCGCGGTAATCCAGAATGTATTTGTGGGTCATGGCGGAACCTAACAGATAGCCGCCGGTGGTGTGCAGTACGCCTTTGGGTTTACCGGTGGAACCGGAGGTGTACAGAATAAATAGAGGCGCTTCGGAATCCATTTCAACAGGAGGGCAGTCCGCACTTACCTGCTGGGTGATGTCGTGGTACCAAACGTCTCTGTCGTCATTCCAGTTGATGTCAGCGCCGGTGCGCTTCACCACCAGGCAGGTGTGCACGTTAGGGCATTCTTCCAGGGCTTTGTCCGTATTCACTTTAAGAGGTACATGCTTGCCACCCCGCAAGCCTTCATCGGCAGTAATGACGGTTTGGCAATCACAATCCAGAATACGATCTTTAAGGGATTCTGGTGAAAAGCCACCAAATACGATGGAATGAATGGCACCAATTCGAGCGCAGGCCAACATGGCGTAGGCGGCTTCGGGAATCATGGGCATATAAATGCACACCCGATCCCCGGTTTTTACGCCGCGCTGCTTAAGGGCATTGGCGAGTCGGCAGACTTTTTCATGCAGTTGTTTGTAAGTGATGCTTTCATCTTCGCTGGGGTCGTCCCCTTCCCAGATGATGGCCACTTGGTCACCGCGGGTTTCCAGGTGGCGATCAATGCAGTTGTAGCTCACATTGAGTTTGGCATCTTTAAACCAGGTGGCTTCGCCTTTTTTAAAGTCATACTCGTTGACGCTTGTCCATGGCTGAGACCAGCTTAAAAACTCTTTGGCACGGGCAGCCCAAAACGTGTCAGGGCTTTCAAGGGATTCTTTGTACCAGGCTTCATACTGTTCCCAGTTCATGTTCGCGCCTTCGGCGTACTCAGGTTTTGTTTGATGATTCTTAATGTCAAACATAAAAGGCGGGCTCCTATTTATTTCGAATTATTGTTGCGTATTTTTGGTTCGTATTTGTCTTTCTAATTGGAATTGTGTTTGCTGGAAGCGAATTGCTCAACGGTACTCCCGTGGTTAGCAAATCGCAATCCTCCCTTAGTCTTATCCAACGATTAGGAAAAATTGAGACAAGCAAAAAAATATCTGCCTGACTTTTAACCTGATTAGGAAGCACTAACTTGCTGCGCCCCGTCATTAAAAGGGGCCGCCTTATGACTAAATTAAGACCGTTTACAAAACGTAAAAAAACTTAAAATTTCTCCTTGTGAAACTGACACATCTGACTAGAATGAATTTCGAAACCACAACATATAGTGGTTGGTAGTACTTTTAAGGCGGACATAGCGTGGTTGCCGTATTGTTGTCAAGATGTAAATCTTGGTGAAAATGGGGTCGGTAACGTCGCATCACTCACTCTTTATTACTCTCAGGTACACGGTTTTCCCCGTGTTAATCGCAATTCGTTAAACCATAAGAAGGTGGCAATGAGCGCTGTATCTTATCAACCAGTAGAAAAGCAAGCGGAAAGGGAAATTCCTCTACAAGAGGCTTCACTGGATATCTGGAGCCAAAAATACTGTCTTCAAGACAGCGAAGAAAACCCCGTAGATGCATCCATCGATCATACCTTTCAACGAGTCGCCCGCGCTTTGGCCGATGTAGAAGCCGACGATGCCAAGCGTGACCATTGGTACCTGCAATTTTTGTGGGCTTTAAGGCACGGCGCCATTCCCGCTGGCCGTATTTTGTCCAATGCCGGCGCCCAAGCTTATAAAGCAGATACCTCTACCATCAACTGCACCGTGTCCGGTACGGTTAATGACACCATGGCAGCCATTTTGGAGAAGAACTACGAAGCGGGTCTTACTCTAAAGGCCGGCTGTGGTATCGGGTATGAGTTTTCCACACTAAGACCCCGGGGTGCCTACGTATCCGGAGCCGGTGCCAAAACCTCAGGCCCGTTATCCTTTATGGATATCTTTGACCGTACCTGTTTTACCGTATCGTCTGCCGGTGGCCGTCGCGGTGCGCAAATGGCCACCTTCGATGTGTCCCACCCGGACGTATTGGAATTCATCAAAGCTAAGAGGGAAGACGGCCGACTACGTCAATTCAACCTGTCTCTGCTGATCAGCGAGCAGTTTATTGAAGCGGTAGTAAAAGACGAAGAGTGGGCTTTGGTGTTCCCCATCAAGCAAAACAGCCCTGAAGCGGACAAGCTGGACTTGAATGATCCATCCATTGTGGTGTGGCGCGAGTGGCCCGCCAACGATGGCTATATCAGCAATGATAAGGGCTTGGTTGCCTGTAAGATCTACGGCTTTGAAAAGGCCAAAAAGATCTGGCATGCCATCATGTCATCCACCTACGACTTTGCTGAGCCAGGCTTTATCCTGATCGACAAAGTGAACGAGATGAACAACAACTGGTATTGCGAAAACATCCGTGCCACCAACCCCTGTGGTGAGCAGCCTTTACCGGAATACGGCAGCTGTCTGCTGGGCTCCATTAACTTGACCCGTTTTGTTCGTAACCCCTTCACTGAAGAAGCCTACTTTGACTGGGAAGATTATCGCAAAGTGGTTGCCATCTTTACTCGTATGCTGGACAACGTGGTGGAGATCAATGGTTTGCCTCTGGAAAAGCAGCGCCATGAAATCACCCACAAGCGTCGTCATGGCATGGGCTTTTTGGGCTTGGGTTCCACATTAACCATGTTGCGCATGAAATACGGCAGCACCAACTCCGTGGAGTTCACTGAAGAAGTGGCCAAAGAGTTGGCCATAACTGGCTGGAAAACCGGTTTGGAACTGGCTCAGGAAAAAGGCCCCGCACCCATTATGGAAGAGGTGTTCAAAGTGGACGGTGCCATGTTGCGTAAGCGTCCACAAATGAAGAAAGACGGCTACAAGGTGGGCGACAAGATCAAGGGTAAGGTACTGCACGCCAAGTATAGCCAGTATATGAACCGCATTGCCGAAGCAGATGCCGAGCTGGTGGACCAACTTGCCAAAGTGGGCAGCCGTTTTACTCACCACTCTTCCATTGCTCCCACTGGCACCATTTCCTTATCCATCGCCAATAACGCCAGTAATGGTATCGAGCCCAGCTTTGCTCACCATTATTCCCGTAACATCATTCGTGAAGGGCGTAAATCCAAGGAAAAAGTGGATGTTTACTCCTACGAGCTGTTAGCCTATCGGGAACTGGTGAACGAAGATGCCATGCCCTTTAGCGAAGACGCGTCCCAGCAGCTGCCGGAATACTTCACCGCCACAGACGATGTGACGCCAGAGCAGCACGTGGATATTCAAGCAGCAGCACAGAAATGGGTAGACTCTTCCATATCCAAAACCATTAACGTACCTACGGACATTGAATACGATAAGTTTAAGGATATTTATCTGTACGCGTTCCGTAAGGGTTTGAAAGGCTGTACCACCTTCCGCTTCAACCCGGAAGCCTTCCAGGGCGTATTGGTTAAAGAGAAGGATATTGAAGCCACTATTTATAAGTTCACCTTAGAAGACGGTAGCGTTATTGAAGCCAAAGGTAACGAAGAAGTGATGTACGATGGTGAGGTGCACAGCGCCGCTAACCTATACGACGCTCTCAAGGAAGGCTACTACGGCAAACTCTAATGGATGACGAAGAATCAGGTAAAAAAACCATGGCAAAAGAAATCAAATCAAAAATTGTTGGCTACGAGGTTGTAAAACCCGAGTCAGAAAAAGTAGAAGCGGATAAACCCGAAAACAACGTGGTGCAAATGCACGAAAGTGTTGAGCGCCCGGAAATGTTGTTGGGTTCCACTTACAAGATAAAGACGCCTCTGTCGGATCATGCGCTCTATATCACCATTAACGATATTATTTTGAACGAAGGCACCGAGCACGAACAGCGCCGCCCGTTCGAAATCTTTATCAACTCCAAAAACATGGAGAACTTCCAGTGGGTGCTGGCGTTAACGCGAGTTATCTCTGCGGTATTCCGTAAAGGGGGTGATTGCACCTTCCTGGCGGAAGAGCTAAAAGCGGTGTTCGATCCCAAAGGCGGTTACTTCAAAAAGGGTGGTAAGTTCATGCCATCCCTGGTGGCGGAGATCGGTGAAGCCATTGAGAACCACATGTGCATGATCGGTTTGATTAAGTCAGACCTGGATGAGCACCAAAAAGCCTTTATCGAAAAGAAAAAGCAGGAGATCAGCGCTGCAAAAAAGCCTGAAGCGTCGCAGGAAACAGAAGCCAATGACTTTCCCGAGGGCGCGAGCTTGTGTGGCAAATGCAGTACCAAAGCGGTCATCTATATGGATGGCTGCATGACCTGCTTAAACTGTGGCGATTCTAAGTGCGGGTAAATTCGATCTAATCGTCCAGTTGAATCTTTTGTATCCCACCAGGCAGCGTCAGCTCAAAAAAGCTGGCGCTGCAGCTTGCCTCGTTTATTTTTTTGCCCGCCACTGAATCCCATAAAACAGCGCTGCGCCAATCAGGCCCAAGTACAAGCACACTTTGTGTAGCGCTTCAACGGAGATAAATGCCAAAAAAGGGTTGTTCAAATTAAATGGGTAAAAAGGCTGAACATCCATGTGCATAATGCTATCCAGCAAGACATGGCTATAGCTTCCTATAAAGGCACTTACAAAAGCCACAAGCCAGCTTATATTAACTGCGGTGTGGTCCCCGATTTTTAAAATTCTTAAACCAATCTCGGATAGATACTTTCCTGACAGGGCTGCAATGATGGCAATTGCTGTTGAGCCCACATAGGTATGGGTAAAACCATGGAGGTGTCCCTCACCGCTGATTAAAACAATCAAGGGTTGAATGTCCATAACTATCTGGGTCCAACCGAACACCATTAAACTAAAGCTACCTTGAAGCAGCGCTTTGATTAAGATGCCCGGTCCCATATGGACAGGTGTGAAAGGCATTGGCATGGATCCCTTGCTTTGAATGAAATAGAGTATTAACTAAATGATAGAGTCAATATAGCACAGGCAGCCATACAGCTAATGGTTCTTACATGATTGAGCCGGGTCCAGCGTTGTTGGTATTCCTGCCAATAGTGCTTTAGTGAATCCTCATTCTCAGCGCTTTCTTTTAAACGATTGTTGAGCGGCACATTGCCAAAAGCGGTCACGGCAAACATGCCGAGGATGTAAATTAAGGCAGCAGTAATCACCAGCCATGAAGACGGTCCGCGCCAATCGGTAAACGCCCAAACTATGAGCCCGGCATACCACAGAGTAGAGCCAAAAAAGAGGGGCAAGAATCCAGTGTTTACAATCACGTCATTAATTTTATTCATGGCTTGCGCCCCCTGCAGCGGGGGCAAAGCGTGAAAGGATTTCATAATAAAGACAGAAAATGAAAAATAAATACCTGCCATTAATCCGGTAAATACGATCAGTAAAATAGTCATTAGTTGGCCTCTGCAGATAGTGGGTTAATATTGGAATTATTGGATTTCCACGCGCCGGATGGTGCGGTGTCTTCAACATACTGTTGGAAGCTTTTAGCGGGGCGTCCCAGCACTTTTTCCACTGTGTCTGTCGTCCACTGGTTGCGACCATCCAGCACGTTGTCGAACAGTTCCTGAATAAGCCAGGCCATATCTTCAGTTAGCCCTTCGGCTTTGGCTGCTGAAATATAGGCATGGGTGGGAACGGTTTGAAAACCAATATGCCGTTCCGCTGCCTGGCTGATTGTTTCCACGCAATCGGTAAAAGATAGGAGGGCAGGGCCCGTTATCTCCAGTAACTGGTTGCGCAAATCAGGGCGAGTTAATGCGGCCACGGCAACTTCAGCAATGTCTTCCACATCAATAAAGGGTTCAATGGCGTTGTGTTGAGGTAAAACCAAATGGCCGTCTCGCAAGCCGTCCGCCATAAAGCTTTCACTAAAGTTTTGCATAAACCAGCTGGCTCTGACGATGTTCCATTCCATGCCGCTGTTTCTTACCACGTCCTCCGCTTGTTTTGCGCCATCTTCTCCACGGCCGGAAAGCAGAACCAAATGTTTTATGCCCTGGGCTTTAGCCATGGCTACAAAGACTTCCATATCGTCCTTGGCTTGGGGCACCGCCAAGTCTGGGTAATAGGTAACATAGGCGGAATCCATACCTTCCAGGGCTGCTGACCAGGTTGTTCTATCCTGCCAGTCGAAGGTGATTTCGCTCTGGCGTGAGCGGGCCAGCGGTGAATATCCCAGTTGTTGTAACTGGGTGATGACTCGTGCGCCTGTTTTACCGGTGGCACCAAAAACGGCTATTTTTTGTGTTTTCATGATTAAGTCTCTCTGTGAAGGGTTGGTGGGTGTACGAAAACCAGTGTAAGGGCGGGGCCAATGTTGTTTAATGCTCCTGTATCTATTGTTGTTTGCAGTTTGTCTAAAGTGGGAGGTCACCATGGAAACAGGGCAGCAACGCAGCATTCCAGTATCCACGGACACCCTTGGAGAAACCCTCTATGCTCTGCGGCTGGATGGGCTAATGTATGCGCAGTCGGATTTAACCGCCCCCTGGGGGGTGGATATGCCTCCCATGGAAGGCAGAATGATGTTTCATATTGTGACCCAGGGTGGCTGTTGGCTGCGTTTTCCCAATCACCCAGCGGTGTTTCTAAGGCCAGGGGAGTTGGCGTTAATGCCCCGGGGAGAAGGCCATTACATATCGTCCAGCGAGACCCTGGCCTGTGAACCTTTCTTTGATATACCCATCACCAAACTGTCTGAGCGATTCGAATATATGCGCTATGGCGGTGGCGGAGACAGAACACAGCTCACTTGCGGCGTGCTTAGTTTTGATCATGTGGCGGGTAAAAAGCTGATTTCCTTGCTGCCGCCATTGATTCATATGAAGAGCCGTGATGGGCAACTGCCCGGCCAGCTAAATGCACTTATTCAGTTGATGACCGAAGAAGCAACGGCCCTGAAGGTGGGTGGTGAAACCGTGGTAGCCAATCTGGCGGATATTATTGTGATTCAAGCCATTCGACATTGGATTGAAACATCTCCAGATGCCAGCAGCGGATGGCTGGGGGCGTTAAAAGATCCCAAGATAGGAAAGGCGTTGGCAGTGATTCACGCCCACCCCGAAGAAGCCTGGACCGTGGATCAGTTAGCGCAGCAGGCGGGTATGTCTCGCTCCGGTTTTTCTGCTCGATTTACGCAAGTGATTGGCACTTCAGTAAAACAGTATTTAACGGAATGGCGTATGAATTTAGCCAGGGTCAAAATTATGCAATCGCCCATCTCTTTGGTGGAGTTGGCAGAAGAGCTTGGTTATAAATCGGAAGCAGCATTCTCCCGAGCCTATAAACGGGTTTTTGGGGTTCCGCCATTGAGGAATAAACTAGACTGATAGGGTTTTCTAATGACAACACCTTTTACGCTTTTGCTTCGAGTCCGTTACGGCGAATGCGATTCGCAACAAGTGGTTTTTAACCCGCGCTATGCTGACTATGTGGATATCGCCGTAACTGAATTTTATCGCTACGCATTGGGCGGCTATCAATCCCTGGTGGATCGCAGCTTGGAAAGCCAAGTGGTTAAATTGGATATTCAATGGCAATCTTCAGCGCGCTTTGATGATGTGCTCAACCTGCAGGTGGAAACCACCCATATAGGAACCACTTCTTACACCCTCAAAGTGGATATCAGTCATCAGGATCATGGCCAGAAGATTGCCGTTGCTGAAGTAGTTTATGTACTTGTGGATGCGGAAGAATTTAAAAAACTTCCCATACCCGACGATATTCGTCAACAACTTCTAATCGGCGCTCCCGATATTAAAGTGAACCAAGCAGGATAGTTTTATTTGTGCGCTTGCTTATCTTTTTGTTTGCGGATGTCTTGCCATACAAAAACGGCGATACCTAATACAAAAACTATGGAAGCGCCTACAGTGAGTAAGCCAGCAATAACAGCATCATCCATATACATAATGAGTACCTCTTAAGCAGGTGATTCAATATCAATAAGTGTATGCCTCCTGGTGTTCGCCATATTGAACTAGATCAATGTTTCTGCGGGCAGCATAATTTGGTTTAATCACAATCTGTTTTAGCGTTTATGGTTATATTCAAAAAGTTATGAAGATTTGGATCGATGGGGACGCCTGTCCCGTGGTAATAAAAGACATACTTTTTCGCGCAGCTGATCGTACCAAAACCCAGGTGGTGTTGGTGGCCAACCAGACCATTAGAGTGCCCAAATCTCAGTACGTTACTTTTTTGCAGGTGAGTTCCGGCTTTGATGTGGCAGACAACGAAATCGCCCGGCGCACGGAAGAGGGTGATTTGGTGATTACCAGTGATATTCCTTTGGCGTCCGATGTTATTGCCAAAGGTGCCTTGGCCTTAAGTCCGCGGGGTGAGCTTTATACGGAATCCAATATTAAAGCGCGGCTAACCATGCGGGATTTTATGGACACGCTACGTTCCAGTGGTGTGGATACCGGAGGGCCACCGGCCCTAAGTCAGGCGGACCGCCAGGAATTTGCTAACCATCTGGATCGGATTCTTACCCAGCGGAAGAAGGGGTAGAAGACTATGGTTTTTGTAAGCCGAACTAACAGCCCACAAAAAAGCCCAGTTTAAAAAACCGGGCTTTTTTATTCAGCTGGATAATTCGCTATTAGGCGTTAACGAATTTCACCGGCTGGGTAGTGAGCTCTTCTTTCGGTGGCTCAAAGTCAGTGAGGTCGATTCCTTCCACAGCGGCTTTGTATTCCTCAATGGTCGGTGTACGGCCAAGAATGGTAGAAAGCACAACCACTGGCGTTGATGACAGTAGTGATTCACCTTTCTTCTCGTCACTGTCTTCAACCACACGGCCTTGGAACAGACGGGTAGAGGTAGCCATTACGGTGTCGCCTTTCTCGGCTTTTTCCTGGTTACCCATACACAGGTTACAGCCGGGGCGCTCCAGGTACAGAATGTTGTCGTACTGGGTGCGGGCTGCTTGTTTGGGGTTGTCATCGTTAAACTCAAACCCGGCGTATTTCTTTAAAACTTCCCAGTCGCCTTCCGCCTTCAACTCATCAACGATGTTGTAAGTTGGGGGTGCAACCACCAAGGGTGCCTTAAACTCCACATTGCCGTTTTGCTTTTCCAGATTCTTAAGCATCTGGGCGATGATCTGCATGTCTTTCTTATGCACCATGCAAGAACCCACAAAGCCCAGGTCTACCTTCTTGGTGCCTTTGTAGTAAGACACAGGGCGAATGGTGTCGTGGGTGTAACGCTTGGATACATCGTCGTTGTTCACATCGGGGTCGGCAATCATGGGCTCATCAATCTGGTCCAGATCCACCACCAGTTCTGCGTAGTACTTGGCGTTGTTGTCCGGAGCCAGGGCGGGCTTCTCGCCGCTCTTGATTTCATTGATGCGCTTGTTAGCCAGATCGATCAGGTGGTGCAGTGTGCCTGCAGTGTTTTCCATACCTTTGTCGATCATGATTTGGATACGGCTCTTGGCGATTTCCAAAGACTCAATCAGGGTTTCGTCATTGGAGATACAGATGGAGGCTTTGGCCTTCATTTCTGCGGTCCAGTCCGTGAAGGTAAAGGCCTGGTCTGCCAGCAGGGTGCCGATGTGCACTTCAATAACACGTCCCTGGAACACGTTCTCGCCAAATTGCTTCAGCATTTGCGCCTGGGTGGCGTGTACCACATCGCGGAAGTCCATGTAGCTCTTCATGTGGCCTTTGAAGGTCACTTTTACGGATTCCGGAATGGGCATGGTGGCTTCACCAGTGGCCAGCGCCAAGGCTACCGTGCCGGAGTCTGCACCGAAGGCCACACCTTTGGACATACGGGTATGGGAGTCACCACCGATGATGATGGCCCAGTCGTCCACAGTAATGTCATTCAGTACTTTGTGGATTACGTCGGTCATGGCGTGGTAAACACCCTTGGGATCACGGGCGGTGATGAGGCCGAACTTGTTCATAAAGCTCATCAGCTTGGGGATGTTGGTCTGAGCTTTTTTATCCCAAACAGAGGCGGTGTGACAGCCAGACTGATAGGCACCGTCCACCATGGGCGAAATGACAGTTGCAGCCATGGACTCCAGTTCTTGAGACGTCATCAAGCCGGTTGTGTCCTGGGAACCCACAATGTTCACTTTCACACGTACGTCGGAACCGGCGTGTAGGGCATCCTTGGAAGCTACGCCCACGGCGTTTTTGTTGAAGATCTTTTCAACCGCAGTAAGGCCTTGACCAGGGTTTGAAATTTCTTTGGATGGCGCAAATACCGCAGGGGCTTCCACACCTAAAGTTTCAGCGGCAAAATTCTGTAGCTTCTTGCCGAATACGATGGCGTAGGAGCCACCGGCTTTCATGAATTCCACTTTTTGCGGAGTGAAAGCAGAAGAAACATCCACCAGCTCTTTGTCACCGTTGTAGAGTTTCTTTTGTTTGGTGTCGATGGTGAGTACGGTGCCTGTGTCTACGGAATAGGCCTGCTCCAATACGGCGTCGCCATTGGCGTCCAATACGGGCTTGCCATCGGCATCCAGCTTTTTCACCCAGTTTTTCAAATCGATACCAATACCGCCAGTTACACCCACGGTGGTCAGGAAGATGGGAGAAATACCGTTGGTACCCGCCACAACCGGAGCAATGTTCACAAAGGGAACGTAGGGGCTGGCCTGCTTACCGGCCCACAGTGCCACGTTGTTCACACCGGACATACGGGAAGAGCCCACACCCATAGTGCCTTTTTCAGCAATCAGCATGACTTTTTTGTCGGGGTGCTGTTTCTGAAGCGCTTGAATTTCTGCCTGAGCTTCCGGGGTAATCATACACTGACCGTGCAGTTCTCTGTCTGAGCGGGAGTGAGCCTGGTTGCCAGGGGACAGTAAGTCCGTGGAAATATCACCTTCAGCGGCGATGTAAGTAACCACATCGATTTTTTCATCGATATCGGGAAGCTTGGTGAAAAAGTCCGCTCTCACATAGCTTTCTAGAATGTCTTTCGCAATTTCGTTGCCTTCTTTATAGGCTGCTGCCAGGCGGTCGGTGTCGGCTTCGTATAAAAATACCTGGGTTTTCAACACCTCAGCGGCGGGCTTGGCTACGGAAGCGTTATCGCTCAGGGCCAAATCCAGCAAGACTTCAACTGAGGGGCCGCCCTTCATATGAGACAGCAGTTCAAAGGCGAATTCAGTGGAAATTTCTTCCACTACGGATTCGCCTAAGATGATTTCTTTAAGGAATTTGGCTTTTTCACCGGCTGCGCTGGTGGTGCCAGGTAGCGTGTTATAAATGAAGAACTTAAGTGAATCTTCTCGGTGCTCATTTCCGGTGTCTTTAATCTGAGCAATGATCTCAGACAACAACTCGGCACTATCTATGGGCTTAGGATGTAACCCTAATTCTTTCTTCCGGGTTTCGATTTCATCCAAGTATTCAGAATACAAACTCATGGCTACCTCTCAGTGCAAATGACACGCCTAAAAATGAAGGCGGGTATTTTACCTTATTTTGTCTCTGCTAGTAATCTCTAGACTAAAGTAGTAATTATTGGATGAATCGGCTTGGCAAGCAGCCAAATGGTGTTTGTTAAGCATGTTTCTTGTCTCAGATTCCAAGCCTTAGGAGTGAACTGCTTCCTTTTTACGCTAATTGGTTTGAAATTGATCAATGTTGCGCCGCTATTTTTGCGCATATGTGAAAAGTAGTAAATAGGGGTGACGGTTTACAAATTAACAACGTACTCCAGTGAGCAAACTCGATAAAACCATGGGTAGGGCTGTTGTATTCCCATGATTTTATGAACGATTCGATTTCATTAGCTCAGTTGGGGGACTGACATGCAAACCACCGATTCCACTCATCGTCTTTATTTATTTTCTGATAAACCCCAAATTCCTTTTTTTCCCATTGGTTTTCTCGGTCTGTTACTGGTGTTGGGTTCGTTGTTGTTTGGCGTTTTTCGTTTTGCCAAAGTTGATATTGAAAACAACGTAGTGCAATCCGTCTCCGAGCTATTGCAGCAGGAAGGTTACGGTTGGGTTTCAGTTACGGCCAGCGGTCAGCATGTGACGCTTTCTGGAACCGCCACCCAAGAAGAAGGAGAAAAAGCATTGGCGCTGGCCAAACAGGCCATGGGGGACACCTGGCTGGGGCAGCTCAATGCGCCCATTGCCGTTAAAGGCATTTTTGCTGCAGCCGAAGTGGTTGAGGAACTTCCCGACGAACCCGCGTCTATAGCGGAACCCGTTATAGATGTACATGAGCCTATGGTTGCAACCTCTGTGGTGACAACCTTGCCCTCCCAATGGGGGCATCTGCTGGCAAACCTGGATGGGGGAACCCTAACCCTCAGTGGCTTGGTGGCCAGCGAGGCAAGACTGGAAGAAATTAGAAATTTTATTTCCACCCACTCGGAACTGGCCCACGTGGATAGGGTTGTGGATGAAATGGACGTGGCCACGGGGGAGTTAATGCAAGGTTCCCAGGAGCTGGAACAGCGGGTGCTGGAGTCGATTTCCCTGTGTCAATCGGGAACGGTCGCCTCTGAAGGCGGTAGTTTCAGTATCGATTGTCAAACCCGTTTGCAAGATTCATCCGGATTTGAAAGCCTGGCCAATAAACCGCTTCAGTGGGGGGCATTGGGGGCTGTTCATATTGACACCACAGATGATTGTAATCAGTTGCTGGGTGAAAAGTTATCGGAGCAAAAGATTCATTTTGCCTTTAGCAGTGCAGAGCTCAAAGCCAGCAGCCAGCCGCTGTTGGATGAGTTGGCGCAGCTCCTGAGTATTTGCCCAAGGGATATTGTGGTTGAGGGTCATACCGATAGCAGTGGTGAGTTGGCATTTAACATGGCCTTAAGTGAAGAGCGCGCCAGTTCGGTTGTCACCGCCCTGGTGGCCAGGGGCATTGACGAGCGCCGAATAGAAGCCAAAGGCTATGGGCCATCCCGCCCCATAGCAGAAGGCTCCAGCCTAGAAAGCAGAGCCGCTAATCGACGAATCGAAATCCATCTTGTTAACGGAGCAAACTAATGGCTTATCTTATTGTTAAAATCCTTTTTCTGTTGCTTTTGTCTGCCTTGGGCGGTGCCCTCTTAATGTATTGGTGGGTGCGACGCCGCTATCAGGATGTCACCCAGGATTTTACTCAGGCTCAGTCAGATAATTTGGCATTAGAGAGTGAAATCAGCCGTCTCAAGCAAAGTTTTCAATCCCTGGAGGATGTGCCTGCACAATTGGTTGCCATTGCGCAACGAGTGGAGGAGTTTCCCGCTTCAGTGGATCGTGGGGAGGGAGAAAATCTATTACCCAACTTACCCAACTTACCCAACTTACCCAAAAACGACTCTGAAGAGGCTTCTTTATCTGCTCTAGAACGGACTGACCACATTCCTGCTGCTGGAAATGTTGAGCTTAGCATGGAGCCGTTTATTGCAGATCTCACCCCGGTGCTTGAGGCAATTGAAAACTTGAAGCTGCCGGAAGCCAAACAGGTTGATTTCAAGCCAGTATTGGAAGCCATCGAAAATAAAGAAATTCCTCAACCAGCCTCCACGGATCTGTCCCCTTTGTTTGAGCGGATTAATCAACTGGAACAAAAGCTTGATTTGTTGATGGGAAAGCAAGACTCGATTGAGCCGCCCCCAAAGCCAACGATTAATCTGTTGGCCAGCCCAACCCATGGCGAGCCGGATGAGTTGCAACGAATCAGTGGTATTGGTCCTGCTCTGGAGAAGATGTTACACGATATTGGTGTGTATTATTTTTGGCAAATAGCGGAGTGGAGCGACAAAGACATCGAGGATGTGGATGCTATGCTGGACGCTTTCAAAGGTCGGATCAAACGAGACAGTTGGGTCAAGCAGGCCAATGCACTGGCAGAAAAAGATCCCGCTTAAGCATCCATTGCGACAGGAGCTTTTTAACTGCCATGTAAGTTTACTCTGTGTGGAAAATAATCCTGATAAGATCCATAACCTGCAGAACCATACTTTGAGTGTTGGATCAGTCAGAATTATTCTTTTACGCATTGTATTAGATCAAGATTGAAACGCTGTCTGATTAATTTTCGGGAATAAAACCTTACTGAAGCTGCTCCTGGTTTGTGTCCGTTTGGTTTTTGTACAACTGTTCCCATGGCGATGACAAGTATTTGCTGGCTTGTTCGCAATTTTAACATTCCTTTTGTTTTTCATTTTCGTTTAAACTCGAAAGCGCTCAAGCGAGTTATTAACAGATAGCACATAGCCATTTTGTTGTTGAGAGCACAAATGGAAAAGCACGATACGCAATTTATTGCACTTTAAATGGACACGACGCTAATAGCGTTTATACGGGATCGAATAATCTAATATGGTCGAATGACGATGTCCCGTTAATTTTGTTTTTGAGAGGAGAGTACAATGAATGATAAGTATAAATTTATGGCTCCTGTATACAATTTTTTATCAACCATTTATAGCGTGGGCAAAATTGACCGATGCAGGGAGGCTATGATTGGTGTGGTTGGCAATGATCACAAGGTTCTTTTCGCCGGTGTTGGTCATGGTAAAGAAGCCATCAAGCTCATTAAGAATGGTGCCAATGTTACCGTGGTTGATCTTTCTGCAGGTATGTTGCGACAGTTCGAAGAGCTACGTAAGAAAAATAAGATATCAGATGGATGTACCGCAATACACGATAGTATTTTAAACGTGGATAAATTTGAGCAATACGATTATGTATTTGCAAATTTCTTTTTGAATATCTTCCCTGAAGATCAGATGGAACTGATGTTGGATCACTTGCTAAAACTTGTGAAGCCGGGGGGCTCTATCGTCATTGGTGATTGGTCCTACCCTAAGGGCAATCCCATTTCACAGCTGATCAATAAACTCAGTTGGTACTTTGGCGCACTGCCATTTATCATCATGACCGGCAACGCTTTTCACCCTATCTACAACTATGCAAAATTGTTGCAGGATCGCGGCTTTGAAATAACCGAGAAAAAGTATTTCAGAAACGTGGGAGTCAATTGCTACTGTTCCATTCGTGCCCTTAAGAGAAACGTTACGGCTCAAGCGGCATAAACTCAGATAAGCCCATGGTTACAGTTGAATAAATGCAAAAATGAGCAAAGCCGCGGGAACGCCGGCACCCAGAGTCATGGTAGCGCAATTTTTTAGCAGATCCCTGTGGGCAGTGAAGGACCACAGAACCGCGCTGATTGCAGCGGCGGCGCTTACATTGAATGCAGTGAGCCATTGCTCCACATGGCCAATAGGTAACAACCAAGCAATTTTGAAGGCGATGGCAGTGAGTAGGCTGGCAAGAAATATTGCCATGCTGCATCTTGCTAAAAATTGGAATGCGGGTTGTGTGGTTGTCATATCAGTGAACCGCGTTTGAGGCCATTATCAGGTTGGGAGGTGGTGCAGAAACCGTTTTTGCAGTGGCGTTTTGTTGTTGCAGAAAAGACAATTTCATACCCACATTCAGCATGTCTTTACTGAGATTAAGCAGCATGGGAATCAGTCTTTTGCGGCTGGCATTTTGCAATCTTTGGCCCAGGGCGCTATCTAACAACATCCACTTTTCCTGTTGTGCCAATGTGGCGCAATTCAATAGCCAGCGCTCATCCTCACTGGTTTGTGGGCACGTATAATATCGAATCTGCAGTGATGGGCGGGCCGAGGTGAATAAAAGGCTCATTAGGGCGTCAAAACCCAAGCGTGAAGACCGCAGACCAGCCGCTTCAAAACCCCCTCGCCAACAGGGCAGCTTATGGGGGGGCTCGGCGAAATTTTCAACGACCCAAAGCCGTATGCAAATAATCAGAAAGTTTTCTGCCGCATCCAATTTTCTCAGAGGAACTCCCGAGGGGCTGGGCTTAAGTAACTTTGAGGCCGGGTTAGAGGCAGAGTTAGTAGGCATGACCTATTTCCTTAATTGAAAATGTCTATTTCTCAAATGTACTCTAGTCACCTATTTAATGCAAATGATAATTATTATTATTTGAGTGCTTTGGTTTTCACAGCTTGCCGTCATAGCTTGTGGTCACAGCCTCACGCACCTTGAAGCATCATTCTGCCTCTAAATTCGAGGGTTCACTCACGGAATCTGTTGCCCACAACTTTATACTGCTTGTATTGAGATGTGAGGACTGGTTTTTAAGGAGTTAGCCCAATGGGAATGGATCTAAGCAGAATAAGAATAATTGGACTGGTGTGTGTTCTTTTATGGATAACCGCTTGTGAAAACGGAGACGAGACGCCGCCAGAAATCACGCTTGAGGGATCTTCATCCATGACACTGCGTGTGGGCGAGGTATTTACTGAGCCTGGAGTGAAAGCGTTTGATGAAAACGATGGTTGGGTGCAGGTAGAAACCAGCGGAGAAGTAAATAGCGCTGTGCCTGGAACCTACATAATCTTTTACAGTGCTACCGATGCCGCCGGTAACACAGCCGAAGCTCTTCGCAGCGTAGAAGTGGTGTCGGGTGGGGGAGGGATGGACGTCATGCCTCCGGTTATCACGTTGTTGGGTGAGTCCCACCAGTATGTCACCTTGGGGGAGCCATACATCGACCCGGGTGCAGAGGCCATGGATGCCACGGATGGCGAGACCCCTGTTGAGGTTCTTGGCCGAGTGGATACGTCCATATTGGGTACCTACTTCTTAATCTATTCCTCGGAAGACCAAGCAGGAAATAGGGCTGTTGCGCAACGCAAAGTCGATGTGGTGAGGGCTTCTGGCCAGGTGGAGGTGTATCCAAGCCCTGGGATCAGTGATGGTGTTTATGCTTCTGAGAAATACGCGGTAAGCGTGACTCAAGCTGGCGAGACCCAAGCTGGAGCTGGCGAGACTATGGCATCCTATGTTAACCGCAGTATCAATAACCACAGTAAAAGCGTTGGCGCCAACGTGCCGGAGGTGTTGTTGACGGACCCTGAGCGTGAGGCTCGCTTTAGAACCGACAGTAATCACTGGACCAGTTTCTCTTTTGATGGTGTGGTGACGGTGGAGGTTGAGTTGCCAGAGCGTTCCACCTTAGGCCAAGTGAAGGTGCTTCCCAGCAATCGCGCCATAACCGCCACCACCACGGGAAATCGCATAAGCTTTGAATTGGATAGTCCCGGAAATTTTTATGTCCAGGTTGAAGGCGAGGAGCGCGAACCGTTATTTATTTTTGCTGCCGGGCTTCCGCCCCAGCGACCGGATCTTACGGACCCCGAGGTTTATAGTGGACAGCAGATTCTAGACAATCCCTCGCTCTTAAATGCCAATGTGGAGCAAACTATTTATTTTGCCCCCGGCATGCACATTGCCAGTGAACCGGTTTTTGATAGTAATGGTCTGCTGCTAAGCGATGAATCCGATGCGGCACGCTTTCCAGCGTTACCCAGTAATACCACTGTGTACATTGATGGTGGAGCCTATGTGAAAGGTTTATTCCATGTGGAAGACAACGTCACTAATGTGCACTTTCTAGGGCGCGGCGTTATATCGGGAGTGGATTATCCCCATCAGGCGGGTACCTGGGCTAATCACCTTTTAGAGTTTCAGGGTTTTGGTAATCGTTCCTCTAATATGAGTGTTAAAGGGCTTACCCTGGTGGACATGCCCAAGACCTGTATTACGGCCCGTAGCGGTGCCATTGTGATTGATAACATTAAGTGCTTGTCATGGCATGCCAACAGCGACGGTATTGCAGCTGGAAACGGTTCCACTATTCAGAACAGCTTTCTCAAAGTGTTTGATGACGTGATTAAACTTTTTCACAGCAATATGGTGGTGGACAGTAATGTGATATGGCATCAGCAAACCGGGTCTGCGTTTCAGCTCAGTTGGAATACACGTTCGACAGTGTCTAATGTGCGTGTCAGCAATATCGACGTCATTGCCATCGACCGTTTTCAGGGCTCGGTTTTGCAAACGGGTGGTTCCGCTTCCGACTACGCTGATGGCTCCAGAGGCAACGGCCCCATTAACAATGCGTTGATTAATTTAAGAAACCTGAATGGCGGTGAACTTTCTGATATTCAGTTTGAAAATATCCGTTTTGAGGTGCAGCCATTTCAGCTTATGCAATTGCAGCTTAAGGACTTTCGTCCGGGTTTTACTTCTGGAGTGGGTAACGTCAATGGCATTTCCTTGAGCCATGTTTATATGCCGGAGTTACCAAGGGTAGAAAGTTATCTGCTGGATAATGGTGTGGGTACTATTACTAACGTGAGCTTCGCCAATTTGTATGTGAATCAACAGCCAGCCACCCACAGTGTAATTGAAGAGACCACCCACCCTCAGTAAGGGGGGTGGTCTTTCGGGTTCAATCGAGCTATTCAAATAACCCTAATTGTGCGTGATTCGCAACGTCTTCTATCACGGTTCCGTTTTCAAAGCGCCCACTACCGGTTTTGGTGTAAGACAGTAGATATTGGTCGTTGTGATATAGGTGGGCGTCCATGAATCTAATCACATCTGCTGAATAATAAGCGCTAGGATCTTGGGGGTAGTCGACACGGATGGTTAGTTCAGCCTTTTCCAGGGTCAGAGTGCGTTTTACTACTCCGCTCGGTGTAATGTGTTTAAACGAAGGCGATAAGTCCCGTGTTTTGTATTTACCGTAGCTGTCCTGGTTGAGTGCTTCGTTACTAGGCCCCACCAGGCCTAAAAATACACCATCATCATTCACTTTGCTGTACGTCACCCCATTGGTGTAGAGAAGTTCTTTTGACCAGGTGATTTCCCCATCATGATCAAATTGGGTAACAGAGATATGGGGCTCGTAGTCTATGGCGTAGGTTTTACCTTGGTTGAAGTGGTATTCGCCAACAGGGCTATCGATCACATTGATCTTGCACCAAACAGGATTACCGGTGGGTTCTAGTTTGCAAAATCGGCTGTTGTCGCCACCCTGGGTATCGTAGGAATAGGGCCGGGGAGCGTGATAGATATAGCCGCCATGAAGGTGTATATATAAATCGTCCAGAGTTTGGGATTGAAATTGATTGGTGGGGTTGAGGTACTCATCCAATACGGTGTAGTTGTCGTTAATTTTTACCAATACCATGCTTTGGTTGTGGTCGGACCAGACCATTGGCAGATCCCGGCCTTGGTTGCCATCGGCAAAATCCACAGACCCCACCACTTCGCCTTGATCATTCAGCTTGGTAATGCGATAGCCCGTATTTACTAGAACGGACTCACCTTTCTTGCTCGGTAAAATGGTTACTGATGCGAGGCTGGTATTAACACCTGTCCACTCAGATAGATCGGTTTCGTTCAGACTCCAAATGGTGTTGAAGTTGGCGTCCATTTTGGTTATCCGAGCGCCCGTTGTACTTTCTTTTACACTGAACACATCGCTGGAATCTGGGATAAGTACAATCCCGCCATTGAGTGCCGGATTATGGGTAAAAGCATCACCAACCGGTGCTCCATCGCTGTAGCGGAAGTGTTGAGCTTTGTATTGATTTTGTTCATCAGAGTAAAAGTAACGGACAAAGCTATCATCGTTTACATGACGTAGCCATTCAGAAGGTTTATCACCGATTTCCTGGGTCCAGGTAGGCACAGACACAGTGGGTAAGCAAGCGCTCAAGGCGGGGATGATGGCAACTACGCCAAATTTTAGAAAACGGTCCATAAAATGCTTCCATGACGCTGTTGTTATTGTAAGTCCAAACGTTTTTACACTATACACTTTTTGATCAGTTTAGTGCCAGCCCAATGCGGCCACCAGGGCGCAGAACACCACCACCAGCCAAGGCGGTGCTTTCCAAAACACCAGCAGCAGAAACGCTGCGATGGCCAAGCTAAAGTCTTTTGGCGTTAGGATGGCGCTGGTCCAAATAGGGTTATAAAAGGCTGAAAGCAGAATGCCCACCACAGATGCGTTGATCCCCGCCATGGCTTTTTGCATGGTGGGGTTGGTGCGGGCTTGTTGCCAAAGGGGGAGGGTGCCAAATACCAGTAAAAAAGCCGGGGTGAATATGCCCACCAGGGCCACGCTGGCCCCCATCCAGGCGTTAGCCGTTTGGGATGAAATGGCCCCCAAGTAAGCCGCAAAGGTAAAGAGTGGCCCTGGCACCGCTTGGGCCGCGCCGTAACCGGCGATAAAGTCGTCGTTGGAAACCCAGCCATTGGGTACCACTTCTGCCTGAAGTAAGGGTAGAACCACATGGCCGCCGCCAAATACCAAGGCTCCAGAGCGATAAAAACTGTCAAATAATTGCAGCCAATAGGCTCCATGGTGGGCCAAAAGTGGCAACAGAAATAGCAGGATAAAAAAGGCCCCTAAATAGCCCATAGCGCTTTTCTGACTGATATTCACCTGCAGAGGATTGCCTTGGGGGATGGCGCTTGACCGGTGTTGTGAAGGATTGGGTGAGGGCGAATCCAGCCAAACCCAGCCCACTATGGCGCCAGCCAGGATCACCAGAATTTGGCCCCAGGCGCTGGACATCATGGCCAGTGCAAGGGTGGCCGCCACTGCCATACTGGCGCGCTTGCGGTCGGGGCATAGGGATTTGCCCATGGCCCAAATAGCCTGCGCCACAACCGCCACCGCCACCACTTTCAGTCCATGTAGCCACTGGCCGGAGTCCTGGTCCCCCAGAAAAAACACAGCAAACAGCACCAGAGCAATGGCAGAGGGAAGGGTAAAGCCCAACCAGGATGCCAGGGCACCTCTTTTACCCCCGCGAATTAACCCCACGGCGATGCCCACCTGGCTACTGGCGGGCCCCGGCAGCAGCTGACATAGGCCCACCAGATCGGCGTAGGCCCGGTCGTCTAACCATTTTCTTTTTTCCACAAATTCGTGACGGAAATAACCCAGGTGGGCCACGGGTCCGCCGAAACTGGTGAGACCCAGGCGCAAGAAGATTTTGAATAATTCAAACGCGGAGGTATGAGTGGCTTTTACTGCTTCCGATTGAGTCATGCTTACCTGTTAGGGCGTTAATTAAGTGGCCAACATAAAATCGATATTATCAATCAAGCGCGTCTGTCCCATTCTGGCGGCCGCCAGAATCACCAAATTTTTATCCTGGCTGTCAGCGGGTTCTAACGTGTCTGCTCGACACACGCTAAAGTATTCAAGTTTAAACCCACTCTGTTGCAATTTTTCTTCAGCCTGCTGAGTGATTTGATCAAAGTTGCGCTCACCCTGCTGGATGTCTTGTTTGGCTTGTTGCAGACATTGGTACAGGGTGGCAGCCTGCTGCTTTTGTTGCTCAGTGAGGTAACCATTGCGTGAACTCATGGCTAAACCATTCGCTTCCCGTACGGTTTCCACACCAATGATGTCAATATCAAAACACAGAGCGGTCACCATGCGGCGAATCACCGCAAGCTGTTGAAAATCTTTTTTGCCGAATAAAGCTACGTCGGGTTTTACGATATTAAACAACTTGGTGACCACGGTAGAGACGCCATCAAAGTGGCCTTCCCGAGACGCGCCGCAGTGACGCTGGGTTATTTCCGTAACGCTAACCTTTGCCCATTTATCCTGGTCTCCGGGGTACATTTCATCCACTGCGGGGGCGAATAACAGATGGCAGCCGGCGTCGGATAGTTTTTGTTGGTCCTGCTCCAGGGTGCGGGGGTAAGTATCAAAGTCTTCTCCAGCACCAAACTGGGTGGGGTTGACGAACACGCTGGACACCATAAAGTCTGCGTGTTTCAAACCTTCTGTTACCAGGGTGATATGGCCCGCGTGCAAGTTGCCCATGGTGGGTACAAAACCAATACGCTTGCCCGCCATGCGTTGTTGCTGAATGACCTGGCGTAACTCTTTAATGGTGTGAACTGTCTGCATTATTCGAAACCGTGCTCTGGTCCAGGGAAGGCACCGCTTTTCACTGCCTGTACATAAGCTTCAATGGCACCCACAATACTGCCGCCGCCATCTTCCATAAAGTTTTTAACAAACTTTGCCGGTTTGCGGGTGGTGGCCCCAAGCATGTCATGTAACACCAGTACCTGGGCGTCCGATGCAGGCCCTGCACCGATGCCTATCACAGGAATGCTTACTTTGGTCATGATCAATTCCATCAAATCAGACGGAATACATTCGTATAATAAAATGGCCGCACCGGCTTCTTCTGCGGCGATGGAATCCCGTATCAATGCTTCCCGTTCTTCCGGTGCTCTACCTTGTACTTTGTAGCCGCCGAATTTGTTAACAGACTGGGGTGTTAAACCGAGATGTACGCAGACAGGCACGCCGCGCTCGGATAATTTTTTTACGCTTTGGTTGAGCCAATCTCCACCTTCCAACTTAACCACATGGGCCCCAGCTCGCATTAATGCGGCGCAGCTGTCAAAGGTTTGCTGCTCGTTGGCATAAGTCATAAAGGGCAGGTCAGCCATGAGCAGAGCGCCCTGGTTACCACGCTTTACGCATTGGGTGTGATAAATCATATCTTCAAGGGAAACCGGAACCGTACTGTCGTGGCCCTGCAATACGTTACCCAGGGAATCTCCAACCAGAAGTACTTCCACTCCGGCTTTGCTTGCCAAGTGGGCAAAGGTACTGTCGTATGCGGTTAGACAGGTAAATTTCTCACCTTCCTGTTTGATTTTGTTGAGGGTGGAAAGTGTCACGGGCATGGCTCATTCCCTTTTTTGGTGTTTGAATTGCTTGGAATCGAGCTGACTATACTGCACTGTGCCAGTGGAGTCACGGGCGTCTATTGCCAACTTAGATTTAGGTTGACAGTGGCCAAAGCCCCTCCCAGGACAGCTTTTCCATATGCTGTTTTACGAGGCTGCCATCCGGTAACTTCAGATCCTCATCAATATCCAGAAGGGGTTGTAGCACAAAGTTGCGTTCACACAGTCGAGGGTGAGGCACCTGTAATCGGGGCAGGTCGATAGTTTGATCGTTGTACAGCAAAATATCCAAGTCCAGTGTCCGCGCTTGCCACCTTTCAGGGCCTCGCACACGGTCTTGACGCTGTTCAATTGCTTGCAGTGCGTCCAGCAGTGTCAGGGGTTCTAATGCTGTGGTTATGCGGGCGGCGGCATTGACGTAGTCCGGTTGCTGGCCCGGTCCCACTGCGGTACTGCCATAAAATTGAGAGGTTTGAATTAATCGAGTGTTGGGGATGGCTTTAATATGGTCCAACGCCCGCATTAACTGCTGCAATGGTTGCTGCAGGTTGCTGCCCAATCCGATGTAGGCCGTATTCATGGGGTGTTGGGCGAATTTTTAGGCCCAGAGTTGCGTCGATTGTTGCGGGGTCGTCTTCGGCGCCGGCTTTTTTTCTGTCCCAGGGCCAGACACATGTCACTGCGGGCTTCATCGGACGCTTCTTGGTACTCAGTCCACCATTGGCCCAACCCAGGTTCAATCTCGCCGGCTTCTTCCCGCAGTAGAAGCAAGTCGTAGGCGGCCCGAAAGCGGGGATGGTGAACCAGAGATTGGCAGCGTTTGAACGTACGGTTGGGCAAGCGGTTTTGCAGTTCCCACATTTCTTTCATTGGCAAGCCAAAGCGCTTGGGTATGGTGGTGTATTCACTTTGGGCCGAGGTGGTTTTTTGAATCGCTTTTTGCAAAGCCGGGGTAGGGTGTAACCCGGACTCGATCACTTTTTTCCATTGCTGCTGTAACGGCCCCCAAAGTAAAACCGCAAATAAAAAAGCAGGGGTCACGGGCTTACCCTGGGCCAGCCGTGTATCCGTATTGCGTAACGCCAGATCTATCATGGTTTGCATGGCGGGGTCGGGGTTGGCTTGCTCCACTGAGAGCGGAAATAACCAGCGGGCCAGGTCGTATTGATTGAGCAGGGGCCATACCGCTTGGGCGTAACCACCCAAAAACAATTTAAGTACTTCCTCGAACAAGCGTGCCGATGGGATTTGCCCCAGCAGTTCTGCCAAATCATAAATTGGGCTGGCGGTGGCCTGCTCTATTTCAAAATCCAGCTTGGCCGCGAAACGAATGGCTCTAAGCATTCGTACCGGATCTTCACGGTAACGTTGCTCTGGGTCGCCAATTAAACGCAGAGTTTTATTTTGAACATCCTCGTAGCCACCCACAAAATCCAGTACAGCACCGTCGCTGTGACGGTAATACAGGGCGTTGGCCGTGAAGTCCCGTCTTACTGCATCTTCTTCCAGTGTGCCAAATACGTTGTCTCGCAGTAGCATGCCTTCGTCGGATTGGGCAGCACTATGCTGATTACTTTGATCGGCTTTACCATGGCCTGCACGAAAGGTGGCCACTTCGTAGACGTCACGGCCAAAGCGCACGTGGGCCAGTCGAAATCGACGCCCAATAAGCCGACAGCTACGCTGAAAAACCTGTTTTATTTGTTCCGGGTGAGCACTGGTGGCCACGTCAAAATCTTTGGGATGGATACCGCTTAGTCCGTCGCGGATGGAGCCCCCCACCAGATAGGCTTCAAAACCCGCTTCCGTAAGCCGGTTTAATATGGTGATAACGTTACGACCAATATCTTCTTCAGGAAAATGATGCTCACCTCTGGGGATGGAGCGGCAGGAGTGGCTGGCCTTGTCGCCAGTTATAATGCCTTTGATTTTTTTTAAAAGCCGCTTAGGCATGTTTGAGATGCAGTCTCGCTATCAGTTCAACGTTTAGGCGTGGAGTTTAGCATTGGGTGCAAAATGTTAATACACAATATTCAATAGGTTAGACGCTTTTGCCCCGGGAGGGAAACTTTGTTAGTTAGGTTGGGGAGAATAATTTTTCGCAGAAAGTAAAAAGGGAAGGTTCCACCTTCCCCATTGCTTCATTTTTATTGTTGTTATTATTGAAGTAGTATTCTGTTTTTCGACCGGGCCCGCAGGCCCGGTCTTGTGCCGACTCTTATTGTTGTTTTTAGTTTTCTTTTTATTATTGTTATTGCTTTTTATTGTTGTTTTATCGTTTTTATATTGTGGCGGTTGTGGCAGTTGAAGGACGTTAAGTCGAGGCCATTTTATTATTGTTTTTCTTATGGCTCACAACCGAAGTTGTCTTCATTTTTCTACCACTAAAAAGTAACCACCTGAGCTTTGTTATTTTTATTATGCTCTTTGACTGTCCCAGGAAGGCCGCTTGTTATTGTTGTTTTAGGCTTTCCTGTTAATTACGCAAGATATATAGCAGGCCTTGTGCCAACTTTTTCTCAAAGTTTTATTTCTTTAAAAAACAATAAGTTATAATTCTTGCCCATGGCGGAGTCAGAAAAAGGTCAATAATTTGTTACCTATAAGGTGGGAATGTGTTTCCTGGCGTGTGTAATGAGGTAACACTTTGCTTTGGGGTATCACTGGTAACACTTTTGTTACCCCTTCTTAAATTGGCCCACATTTCAAGCTTTTGTAAAGCGCTAGAAATAGTTGGCCCGACCAGTGTGATTTTATAGTGTTAACAGGGGTAACTCTAGGTAACAGATTGTAACGCGAGGTCAAAAAATAGACAGTTGCTGCGATGGTCGCAGTGACGGGAATTTGTCGTTTGAAGTTGGGGGCACTTTATTCAGATTAGGCCTGACTGAATTAACGGGCCGCAGGTTTTTTGCGGGGAATGCCTAATCGCTGGCGTCGCTCCCACAGGCATTTCCGGCTGATACCGAGCTTTTGAGCTAGCTCCGTTTCGGTCATTTGCTCCTGATGTTCCAGAACGAAGCGTTGAAAATAATCTTCCAGGGAAAGGTCTTCCGCCGGGTCGGCCACTTCTTCTTGGGCTTGCTTCTTGTTCTTCGGCGTGGGTAGGGGGGTATCGTCGTCCAATTGATATTCTGGATCGGAGCCTGTGCTCAGGTCCAGAGCCAGTAAGTCCGCGGGAATTTCCGTGTGGTCGCAGAGGATCACAGCACGCTCAATAGCGTTCTCCAATTCCCTCACATTACCAGGCCAACGGTAGGTGTTGATGGCCTCGAGAGCAGACTTTGAAAAAGACATTTCCGGTTTTGCCATACGCCGGGTAGTTCTAATAAGAAGCTCTTTGGCCAGCTTCTCCACATCGCTGCCCCGTTCTCGCAGGGGCGGGAGCTTCAGCTCAACCACGTGTAATCGGTAATACAAGTCTTCCCGGAATCGACCTTCCTTTGCCAGTAATTTGAGGTCGCGATGGGTTGCCGCAACCAGGCGCACGTCTACGGTTTTAGACTGTACTGCTCCCACTCTTCGCACTTCTTTTTCCTGCAGCAGGCGAAGTAGCCGGGCTTGCGCTTCCAGGGGCAGTTCGCCAATTTCATCAAGAAAGAGGGTGCCGCCGTCGGCCGCTTCCACCAGGCCTTTGCGATTGGCATTGGCACCAGTAAATGCGCCTTTTTCATGGCCAAATAATTCTGACTCTATCAGGGTTTCCGGTATGGCGGCACAATTCACGGAAATCAAGGATCCATCTTTACGTAAGCTTTGATCGTGAACGGCTCTGGCAACCAGCTCTTTACCGGTGCCGGATTCCCCTAGCACCAGTACGGTGGAATCCGTGGGTGCTACTTTTTTAATATTGCCAAACAGGGTTTGCATGGGCTCACACTCGCCAATCATGCCCGTCAACGGCAGTTCCCGATCCAGCTGAGATTTGAGCGCCTGGTTTTCAATCTCCAGGGCCTTTTCCTTCAAAATCCGTTCAACGGACATGAGCATTTCTTCATGGTCAAACGGCTTGGCAATGTAATCAACCGCGCCCATTTTCATGGATTCCACAGCGGATTTAAGGCTGGCATAACTGGTCATAACCAGTACGGGTACTTGCTCAGCATGGCGAATGATGTCGGTGCCAGGGGCTCCAGGTAGGCGCAGATCGGTAATAATGAGGTCGAAATCGCCTAGTTTGAACTCGTCGATGGCATCCTGAACTGAACCGGCTTCGCTCACTTGGTAGCTGCTTCGCTCCAAGAGTCGGCGCAAGGCGCTGCGAATTACCGCTTCGTCTTCAACGATCAGGATGTGGCTCATGCTATTCCTCTGGGGTCACGTCACTTATGTAACGGGGAAGCGTAATGGTAACACGGGTGCCCCCTTTTTCGGAATCCAACGGACTAAGGATATTTATATGGCCATAGTGTTCTTCCACGATGCTGTAAACTAAAGACATTCCCAAGCCGGTTCCTTTGCCTGGGTCTTTTGTGGTAACAAAGGGCTCGTAAATCTGCTTAAGTACATCTGGGGGGATGCCGCTGCCTTCATCTTCTACCTCCACAACAATGGTGTGATCCCGCTGGGTGCTGGAGACGGTGACGCTGCCGTTCACGTCCATGGCATCCCGGGAATTACTCAACAAGTTGATGAATACCTGAGTTAGGCGCTGCAGGTCTCCTTTGACGCAATGGTTGGGATCACAGCGGTTAACGAAGTTCACCTGGGTGGTGTCTTTGTTCAGGCTCAACAACTCAATGGCCGATTGGGCGCATTCATAAATCAGTACAGGCTCCATTGCCACTTCTGTGCTGCCGCTATGGCTGAAGCTCACTAGAGATTGTACGATTCGAGTAATCCGCTTGGTTTGATCAAGAATCTGTTGTGCGGTGTCCAGCACCGGTTTTTCCTGGCTGTCAAAATGCAGGTTTTGAGCCAAGCAGGCGATCCCGGTAATGGGGTTGCCTATCTCATGGGCTACCCCTGCGGCCAGTCTACCCACTGAAGCCAGCCGTTCGTTGTGAGCAACGTGGTGTTCCAGCATGCGAATTTCCGTGGTGTCTTCAACCACCACCACTTGGCCGCCACTATTGGAATCCAGTTTGCCCAGACCGATAGCGGCTTTATGCAGGCTAATCCAGCGGGGTACACCATCCAGTTCCAGTTCAGTTTGTCGATTGCGGGATTGGTCATCGATAAAGCCCACAAACAGATTGTTCCAAGGGGCTGGTAGGTGGGAAAGCTGGGATCCAAGAATCTGGTCAGCGGTCACCTGGGTGATGGTTTCCAGAGCGCTGTTCCACCCCAGTACTTCACCATCACTACCCAGTGAGCACACGCCCACGGGAAGGTCTTGCAACGTTTGTCGATGGAAACGGCGCAAACTGTCCAATTCTGCCGCCAGCCCCGTGAGCTTGTCATGGTATTCTTCAAGGCGGCTTTCTATGAAATGAATGTCCTGGGATTGGCTGTTGTTGCCTTTCATGCTGTAAGGCAGTGATTGAGTGAGGATGTCGTGGGCAACTGCAGGGCCCAGTAGGCCCGATAGATTGCTTTCAATCTGTTCCCGTAGCCGTCGTAAGGCATAGGGGCGGGTTTCGTCGGGGCTCATGGCCAGGTCGTTGAGGGCAAGCTCCACTTCTCGTTTCGCTGTGGCTGCACCCAATGGGGTGGCCAGCCGTTCGATAAATTCTCTCGCCTTATTTATTGAGAGTTCCCATCGCTGGGGGCGTCTCAGGTTGTCCACATTGCAAGTTTCGGCGGCCTGCATTTCTGCGGGAGTGGCTTCCGTCAGCAGGGAGACTACAGCGAAAATGATGGAATTTATAAATACCGCAAAAGTAGCTACCGTGTAGCTGTTGGTGGGCGAAGGCACAAAATTATCGAAAAAAAGCGGTGCGGAAATTTGTACCTGCAAGCCGAGCAAGAGAGGCAGTAGCAGGCCAAATAGCCAGACACTAATACCTGCGGCCAGGCCCGCTAAAAATCCGTCGCGGTTCGCTTTCGGCCAGAGCAGCACACCAAACAGGCCAGGAACAAATTGCATGGTGGCGACAAATGCCAGAAAGCCCAGCTCCGACAATGTGTGACGGCTTTGCATGAGCAGATAAAACCCATAACTCACCAGTATTATGGTGGTAATCAGGATTCGACGTACCCATAGCAGCCAGGAGTAGAGGTTCCTCCTGCGATAAAATGGCGCTAACGGCAGGATCACATGGTTAAGGAACATGGCCGACAAGGATAGGGTGCATACAATGATTAAACCGCTTGCTGCAGAAAGGCCCGCTGCAAACCCCAGGATCACCAGCACGGGTGAATCCAGCATCTGCGGAACCAATAGAGTGAAGTATTCAGGGTTGCTGAAGATAAATAATTTTGAAGCAGACCAAACTATGATGAGGACAGGCAGCGCCATCAAGAACAGGTATAGTGGTAAACCCCAGCTGGCCGTTAATAGTGCCCTGGGGTTTAGATTTTCAGTGAAGGCCATATGGTACATGTGGGGCATGACGATAGCCGCAGCAAAAAACGCGGCGATCAGGGCGCGCCAGGGGCCTTCTTGCAATGGCTGATAGAGGGAAACCAGTTGTTCCGGGTGGTCACTTAGCCAATCGTTGAGGCCCTGGGGGCCGTCGAAAACATGATACAACAGCACGCCACCCAGTATTAGCATGGCGATAACTTTGATGAGGGATTCAAAGGCAATGGCCACCACCAGACCTTCATGTTTTTCCCGTGTGCTGATATGACGGGCACCAAAAAGAATGGCGAAGAGAATAATCACCAGCACAAAAAGAAAGGCGAACAGTTGTGGTGATGTGTCTCGATTGAGCAGGTGAATAGACGCTGCAACGGCTTGAATTTGCATTGCCAGTAACGGCATGATGCCCACCAGCATGGTGAGGGTAACCACTGTGCCCACCACAGGACTGCGGTAGCGAAACGAAAACAGATCCGCCAGGGACCCTAACTGGTAGGTTTGAGAGAGGCGTAGGATGGGGGCCAGTAATATGGGAGCCAACATAAATGCCCCGGAGATTCCCAGGTAATAGGCTAAGAAGTTGTAGCCAAAATCGTGGGCAAAGCCCACAGCTCCGTATACGGCCCATGCGCTGGCGAATACACCCAGCGAGAGCACATAGGTGACCGGGTGACGAACCAGTCGGGCTGGAATCTTGCCTTGGTCGGTGAGGTAGGCCACCAGAAAGAAGAAAAGCAGATAACCAACACCAATTCCGAAAATTTGGGTAAGACTAAAGTCCATCCAGATCCCGGCTCCGAGCAATCCAAAAGGTGATCCCGATCAACAACCCCCAAGCTACAAATGGGCGCCACCAGGACGTGCCACTTTCTGCCCACCACTGCATCAGTGTTGGAGAGAGGAAGTAAGCGGCAGCAATAAAAATAAGAACTAAGCGATCTATATACATAGGTGACTAGTGTGCATGGGGTAATGCGGATAAAAGAATGTTACGTGAGCTTATGGCTCGATGCAAAGATCCAATTGCCTGACTTTTGGAATATGTTCTGGTTTCCAGTGTTCAATGGCCCATTGCAGGATATGGTCGGCGCTGGCACCCCGTAAGCTGTTTGGTGGGTGTTGGCCCAATCGGATAAGGCAGTCCAGTAACAGACGGTACTGTTGCTGTTTGGGAATCGCTTCAGCATAGGTTTGTTTGGACAGTTTTTGTTTTTGCCGGTTTACGATGATGGGCAGATGACTGTAACTTGGGTGGTGGAAACCCAACAGGTTTTGCAGGTGTAAATGGCAAAAGGTGGAGTCCAGTAGATCGCAACCTCGTACTACGTGGGTGATTTTTTGCAGGTCATCATCTACCACCACGGCAAGGTGGTAGGCAAATAGATTGTCCTTGCGTTTTATTATGAAATCTCCGCTGTGCTGGGTCAGGCTTTGTTTTTGCAGGCCCTGTATCCGATCCTGAAACGCGATAACAGAATCATCCACTTTCACTCTTATTCCGTGGGGTTGCTGGGGGCGAGTGTGGCACTGACGGCAGGTGCCAGGGTAACGGGCACTGCCAGAGCGGGCTTGAATTTCGCTACGGGAGCAGGTGCAGTAAAATCCGTGCTGTGACTGAAGCAGGCGATCTATATGGTGTTGATAAATTGCCTGGCGTTGGCTTTGGTAGAGTACCGGCTCATCCCAGTGCAAACCGTATCGGTGTAGGGTTTCCAATATATCATCGGCGGCTCCAGCCATTTCTCTGGGCGGATCCAAATCTTCCATCCGCACCAGCCAGGTACCATTATTGGCTTTGGCATCCACATAGCTGGCCACTGCCGTTAGCAGAGAACCTAGATGCAACAGGCCGGTGGGAGAGGGCGCAAAGCGGCCACGGTAGTGGGTTGGCTGATGGCTCATGTTGGCTGATGGCTCGTAATTAGCATCAAGCCAGCAAAAAAGGCACGCAAGCGTGCCTTGAACGGGGAGTGTTTACCGCTCCAGTGAGCTGGGCTTGAAGCTTAGGTTCCCCACTGTTTTTCTTTGATTTCCTGGAGTGTTTTGCAATCAATGCAAAGGGTGGCGGTGGGGCGGGCTTCCAAACGGCGAATGCCAATTTCGATACCGCAGGCTTCACACCAACCGTACTCCTCTTTCTCAATTGAAGTGAGCGCTTGGTTGATCTTTCGAATAAGTTTGCGCTCTCGGTCGCGGGTACGCAACTCCAGGCTAAACTCTTCTTCTTGAGTTGCCCGGTCAGCCGCATCCGGCAGATTGATAGACTCGTCCTTCATGTGGTCTACAGTACGATCAACCTCTTCCATTAGTTCCTGACGCCAGTTCAGCAGAATCTGCTTGAAATGCTCCAGTTGGCCCTTGCTCATGTATTCTTCATCTTTGGCGGGCTCGTAGGGTTGAAAGTGTGAGCGTGAAAGCTCTACCACGTTTTTCTTCTTTCTTGTCGCCATTAGCGTAATCCTCGCAACTGCTCAATCTTTAATCTATAGCAGTAAGTCATAAGATTGGCAAATTCTGGGTTACCCAGTCCTTTGTGCCCCCACGAGAATGCTATCAAGAGGAGTAAATCCCCTAAGAACGAGGAGGCCGACCATTTAACCATGTCTGTTTTACCAGTGTCACAGGGTAGATAGCGGTTGTCCGAGCTTTGTACAACGGGTTGTTATATTATCGTCCAACCCCAGGCTAGCTACAGTGAGCGCCCGATCATAACTCCATTTTACGGGCTAGGGAATACTCCCGGGCTGTGATCTTTAACCACTTATATGAAAAAATCATGACACGAGGATGGCAATTTTGCGAAATCTAGCGGACAGGTTGGACAAAATTCAATCATTTCAAGTGATGGAGGTGATGGAGAAAGCCCGTTTACTTGAGCTTCAAGGTCGGGATGTGATTCATTTGGAGGTGGGTGAACCTGATTTTACAACCCCTAAAGCGGTGGCTGATGCCGGTATTCGAGCCATGTCTGAGGGTAAAACCCGTTACACCACGGCCCTAGGTATACCGGAACTACGTCAGTCCATAGCTGAGTTTTACCAAACTCAATTTGGTGTAACCATAGACCCAAGTCGAGTGGTTATTACGCCGGGGGCTTCAGGTGCTATCAGTTTGCTCACCGCTTTGCTATTTAATCCCGGCGACGGTGTACTGCTTCCCGATCCCGGCTACCCCTGCAATGAAACCGCATTGCGCCTGGTGGGTGCTAAGCCCCAGATTGTGCCGGTGGATGCCTCCACCGGGTTTCAACTTAGTGGCGATCTGTTGCAACAACACTGGAACCCGGAGACCAAAGGCGCTTGGTTGGCTTCACCATCCAATCCCACGGGTACCATAATAGAGCCCAACGAAATGGCGGTCATAAAAAAGGGGGTGGATCAGCAATCCGGAGTGTTACTGGTGGATGAAATTTACCACTGCCTCAGCTATGGACAGCAACCTCACACAGTGTTGTCCCTGGATACGCCCCAGGAAAATCTATTCGTAATAAATAGCTTCTCCAAATATTTTAACATGACAGGTTGGCGCCTGGGTTGGTTGGTTGCGCCTGGTGAAGCGGTACCGCAATTGGAAAAGCTGGCTCAGAATTTTTACTTGTCTGCACCCACTGTAGCTCAGTACGCTGCGCTGGAAGCATTTACGGAATCCACCCTGGCGCTGTGCGAAAAACGACGGGAAGAGTTGGACAAGCGACGCCGTTATTTGTTATCACAGCTGCCAAAGCTGGGGTTTGCCATACCCTGTGCGCCCCAGGGTGCTTTTTATATTTACTGTGATGTTTCCGCCATAACCCATGACAGCTTTTCTTTTTGCTATGACTTAATTGATGCGGTGGGCGTTGCGGTGACGCCGGGCATTGACTTTGGTCAGCATCAGGCCCACCGCTTTATTCGAATTGCCTATACCCAGGAGTTAGACAGATTGGGGGAGGCGGTTGAGAGAATAGAGCAATTTATCAAACAGAAGTGAGTGTATTGATGAAATTTGATCCCCCGTTGGAGAGCGCCACGCTGGTGAAACGTTATAAGCGGTTTATGGCCGATGTAAAAACAGAAAACGGTGAAGAACTTACCTTGCATTGCCCAAACACGGGCTCAATGAAAAACTGCAACCTTGCTGGTAGTCGAGTTTGGTATTCCGATAGTGGCAATCCAAAAAGAAAGTATCCTCATACCTGGGAACTGGTGGAAGTGGAAGCGGGTGCAATCGCCGGTATCAATACCAATCGTGCCAACAGCTTGGTGAAGGAAGCACTAGAGAATCAGGTGATTCCTGACCTGGTGGGCTATGACCAATTAAAAACAGAAGTGAAATATGGTGAAGAGAACAGCCGTATTGATTTGTTATTGGAATTTAGCGATCAGCTTTGTTTTATTGAAGTGAAAAACGTAACCCTGGGTGAAGGGGATACGGTTTACTTCCCCGATGCGGTAACCGAGCGTGGCCGCAAGCATTTGCGGGAGTTAATGAAAATGGTTGAGCAGGGTCACAGGGCCGTGCTATTTTTTTGCGTGCAGCATAATGGTGTGAAGCGGGTAAAACCGGCTGATCATATTGATCCTGCTTACGGTGAAACTTTGCGTGAAGCGGTTGCTGCAGGAGTTGAGGTGATGGCGTGGCAGTGTCGATTAAGTGATACTGAAATTTGTCTTGAGCGGGCCATGCCTGTTGAGTTGGGTATATAAGAATCTGCTGGGGGTGGATAACAATGACAATAGCCTACTGGTGCGTGTTAATCGTAATTATTTTGCCCTATCCATTGGCGGTTTTGGCGAAAGTCTCTAAGGGGGGCTATGACAATAGCCAGCCCAGAGCATTTTTGGCAGGGCTGGAGGGAAAAGCGGCACGAGCCAATTGGGCCCATCAAAATGGCCTTGAGGCTATTCCGAGTTTTGCCGCTGCAGTCATCATTGCCCATCTATGTGAGGCTGATCAGTATTGGGTCAACCTTTTGGCACTGAATTTTGTAGCCTGTCGAATCATTTACAGTTACCTCTACCTTGCCGATAAACCCAGCCTTCGATCTTTATTCTTTGGTTTGGCTTTTTTCTGTGTCATTGGCCTATTCGTTATCAGCGCTTAACTCAGCGTTCAGGGGTTTACCTGGAAAAAGCCAATCTGATTGCCCAGACCACGAGCCTGTTCAGCCATGGCTTCGCTGGCAGCGGAAGCCTGTTCTACCAGGGCTGCGTTCTGTTGGGTCATTTCATCGATTTGGCTTACCGCGATGTTGACTTGATCAATTCCCGAAGTCTGCTCGTGGGAGGATGCCGCCAGCTCCGACATCAACGTACTTACCTCATTAATTGATTCTATAATGGTCTTGATTCGGGAGCCGGATTCTTGCACCTGGGTTGTGCCTTCTTCCACTTGAACCACGCTTTCGTTAATCAGGGTTTTGATTTCTTTAGCTGCGTTGGATGAGCGTTGAGCCAGGTTGCGAACTTCACCAGCAACCACCGCAAAGCCGCGTCCCTGTTCGCCTGCTCTTGCGGCTTCCACAGCCGCATTCAGTGCCAGCAGGTTGGTTTGAAATGCGATTTCGTCTATTACGCCAATGATGTCAGAAATCTTTTTGCTGCTTTCATTAATCGCGTTAATAGCCATAACAGCCTGATCTGCAACTTCTCCACTGGCCAAGGCGTTGTTGCGGGTTTTATTGGCCAGCTCTTCTACTTTTTGGGTATTGACTGCGCTCTGTTTAACCACACTGGTCATTTCTTCCATGCTGGAGGCAGTCTGTTGTAGAGACGAAGCCTGTTCTTCCGTGCGTTGACTGAGGTCAGCATTGCCCTGGGCAATTTCATCGGCCCCCTGCAGAACCGAGGTGGACGCCACCAGTATTTCCTGCACTATGTCCACCAATCGGCTGATGGTGTTGTTAACATTGTCTTTCAAGCGTCCAAATTCTCCCTGATACTGTTTATCGATCTTGGAGCGAAGATCACCCTGTGCCAGTTTCTCCATGATTTGGTTCATTTCCCCCACCACATCTTCGCAGATGTCCAGCACTTGGTTGATGCCTTCGCTCATTGACAAAAAGAATCCTTGCCGACCTGCGCTGTTGGCTCGTAGGGAAAGGTTGCCCTGGGCGGCAGATTTGATCATATGGGCCAATTCATCTTCGATGGCTACTTCTTCGGTTCGATCTTGCCACTCCACCACCGTGCCAATGGGCTCGCCTTGATCGTTTTTAACGGGGCTGGCATGAACGGTTAAGGTTCTGCCACCCAGCTTGAAACTGGAGCTCACCGGCGAGCTGAGCCCCCCCAGTAAGCGGCGCTGGTGGCTTGGGTCTTTGTGGTAAATATCAATGTTAGAACCAAGAATGCGGCTGGCGCGGAAATTGGGCAAATCTTTACGAATGTCCGCTTCTGCGTTGGCCATCATGTTCATCACAGCCCGGTTGCTGTAAACCACATTCAGATCTTTGTCAGCAACCATAACGTTTGCCGATACGGTGTCTAAGGCTTGCCGAATTCGCGCGTTTTCATTGGCTTCCTGCCGTTCTTTTTCCAGGCGCTCTTGTTCTATTTGTTTTTGTTGGTTGGCCAGACGCAGCTCTTCGGTGCGGTCCAGCCATTCCACCACGGTGCCCAGACGGTGATTCTGTTTGTTGATCACTGGAGTGGCGGTGATCACGATAGTACGTCCCGCCACTTCCACCTGTTGTTGGTAGGTGTCGGTTGCGGCTTGCAAAATACGGCGCTGGTGTTTGGGGTCGCGATGGAAAATGTCCATATTGCAGCCCAATAGCTTTTCCGCGTTGAAATCCGGTAGCACTGTGCGCAAATCCGATTCTGCTTCGCGCATCATTTTATTTAGGGATTCGTTGGTGTAGATGATATTGAAATCCTGATCCGCCAGCATCACATTGGTATTGCATACGTCCAGTGCATTCTTGATGCGCAACGCTTCATCCGCCACCAGGTTGGTGTTTTCCAATTCAAAGTTGAGTTTGATTTTCATGCATTGCATGCTTTGCAACAGTTGACCAGGCTCGTCGTTGCGATCGATTTGCAGCTCTGTATCAAAATTTCCACAACTAAATTCCCCCAGAGCGTGGGCCGCCTGCTGCAGTGGCTCCGACACCACGCGCTGCATGAATTGGAAAAGGGCGTAGCACATGATCCCCAGGGTAAGTAGATAGGGCCAGGGCAACGCTTGACCGCTGAGGCCGTAGTCCGCCAGCAGCAGTAACCCAAACAGAGACAAAATTGCTGTTAATTTTCCTTTCAGGGATAAGGGTTGCCAATAGCCTTCCAGTTTTGCCGCCAGGGAAGTTGGGATCGGCTCTCCTGCGTTCAGCTTTTGATAGAGGGCTTCTGCTTCGTCCACCTGCTGTTGGCTGGGCGCGTTGCGAACGGACATGTATTCGGTAATGACCCCATTGGACCAAATGGGGGTTACGTTGGCTTCCACCCAATAGTGATCACCATTTTTACAGCGGTTTTTGACGATGCCGCGCCAGGGTTTGCCCGCCTGAACTGTTCGCCAAAGATCCGCAAAAGCCGCCTGGGGCATATCGGGGTGACGTATCAAGTTGTGTGCTTGGCCGATGAGTTCGGCTTCGCTGTAACCACTGATTTCCACAAAATCCCGGTTGATGTAAGTGATGACACCTTTAGGGTTGGTTTTGGATACGATGGTTTGACCCGGGCTGAGGCGAACCTCTTTTTGGGTCACAGGCATGTTTACACGCATAGGGGCTAGTCCATTTTGCTTTTAGTTCCTTTTTTTAGTGTAGTAAGGATTGGCCCTATGGACGTTCTTGAGTGCAAGAATTTTCTTTACCGCTATGACAGGCTTATAAGCTTTTGCTGTTCCGGTTCTGCGTGGGATATTTGAGTGTTGAACCAGCAGTTGCGACCACTGTCTTTGGACTTGTATAACATTTGATCGGATTCGCTGATTAAACGCTCAGGTTTCAACTGCTTCACTGGGTAAACCGTAGCGGCCCCCAAACTGGCGGTGACGGTTTTAGCAATGCTGGAGCCATCATGGGGGATATTTAAATCGATGATTCGCTGCTGAATTCTCACCAGGGTGCTTTTAATCTGGGTAGCATCAATGTTGGGGTAAAGCATGATGAACTCTTCGCCACCGTAGCGGCCCACCAATTCAGCGGGACGGCTGGCTTCTTTTTTCAATGCACGGGCTACCTGAGTCAGGCAGTGATCTCCAGCCATGTGGCCATAGAGGTCGTTATACTGCTTAAAAAAATCGATGTCCAAAAGGATTAAAGACAGGGGTTTCTTTTCACGCAGGCAGCGATTCCATTCCATTTGCAGGCTTTCATCAAAATAGCGGCGGTTGGCAAGCCCCGTCAGAGCGTCTTCACGGGACAGTTTTTCCAGATTGACATTCAGTATGTCCTTTTCTGCTTTATCAATATCCAACAATAAGCCCTGCAGAAACATGGCTCGTTCCCGGTGCTCGATGATGTAGGCGATACCCATACCGATAACATTGGCTGTAACGTAGAATGTTTGAAAATTAAACAGTGATTGGCTCAAGCCCATAAACTTGAGCGCCACCAGGCTGATTAATGCCGCAAGATGACACCATATAACCGTGTTATAGAAGCGCATTTTAGACATTGAGTAAATAATGATCACGGTGTAAATGGTTAATGCATTCATTCCCACCACCGCCTCGGGGTGATCAATGCTGGCGGCGGTGGTCATCATGGCCGCCAACACAACCATGGCGGTAACGCCGGTATACCAGTGAAACCATCGATCCATGCGCGGCGAGCGGGCGGAAAGGTGGATAAAAGCCAGGCCCAGGCCGGTTAATCCGTAGGTGTAGTAAAAGGTGGTGGAACTGAGGTCGTTGAATTGAACGTAGGCCAGCACCCCTAGCACAAGATAGAGTACAAACAGGTATAGGGTATTGGAGAGTAAGTGCTTCAGCGCCAGCTTGCGGTAGGCATGAGTAAAGTAACCTTCCAAATAAGTTGGAAATCGCAAAAAACGAAAACCGGAATTGAGGATATTCTCAATTTCCTGTTTAAGAGCAGGGTCTGTCACTGCGTATTTTTGGGAGTGGGCCGCTTGCATTTTGTTATTTGATTCTACTTCTGGAATGAGAATGGATCACACAGAATGAGTATAGAAGCTTTCCCGGAAGCGGCAGAAAATATTGGGAATTTTATTAGACAGGTAATTCGTTAGAAGGAGGAGGCGCGCTTAAAATAGCGCTTGGAGCGGTGGTCGTTGTCGGGGTCTAGGGCAGGTTGGCTTGCGATTACAAAATCTTCGCAGTTGGGTTGGCTTAGATCAATCACACGCGTACGAAAAACCTGCCAGGGTTTGCGATCGTCTTCTAGTACCAGCACCGTTGGTTTCAAGCGCTGCGCGTTCTGACCAATAACAATGGCTAATCTTTGATCGTTCAAGGTGAGTACCGAACCGGTTGGATAGAGGCCGATGGCTTGGATAAATTCTTCCACCAGGAATGCATCAAATTGCCGGTCACGCTGCAGGAACAGCTCTCGCACCGCGTCCGCGGAGGCCAGTGGGTGATCTCTAAAATCGTGGCTGACCAGGTTCTCGTAGTAGTCTGCCAGACCAATCACTTGAGCCAAGAAGGGAATGTGGCGTCCACTGACACCTCGAGGGAAGCCGCTGCCATCAAAACGCTCAAGGTGATGGGACACCAGCTTGACCATGCGGCTATTGAATTCATCTTTTGCCCGCAATTGCTTAACGCCCCGCACCAGCGACCATTTCAGCATCTCTTCCACATGGGGGGTTGGGGTGCCTTTCGCTTTGAGTAACTCTTGAGGTACGGTGGTGTAACCTATTTTGCAGAGCAGGGCCGCCAGGGCCATATCTGACATGGCGTCGCGGTTAAGATCCAGGTGTCTACCGGTGAGAACCGCCCAGGTGGCCAGCCGAATGCTGTAGTTGAGCACGTCTTCACTGTGGGCGTCGATCCGAGAAAGATAGGTGAATGCATCCGGGTTACGGATGACGCTGTTCACCAGCTCCTGGGATACATCCTGCAGGCCATCCACGCCCAGTCTGCCTTTGCCCGTCAAGCCAAGCAGCGTTTGGGTGATTCTGTCTCGAATGCGTTTGTGCAGGCGTCTTGCCTGTCGCATCTCGCTATTGAGATTGGTGAGGGATTTATAGGGCCGGTCGTTTTGTATGCTACGTAGGCGAAGATTTAGAACTTCACGGCCATTTCGTTTTTGGCGTTGCTCGTAGTGGCGGGAAACAAAACTGATTTCACTGTATTTGCGAAGATTCTTGTGCTGGAAACGGGATTTGCGAACGTCCACATAGACCCACTCGCATAGCTGCTTGAGCTTGTCGAGTTGTGCCCGTTTCTCGATATGAAAGCCCTGGATTGGAAACGGCGTTTCTCTCCAGGGTCGGTCAATACCCGATACGAACATTCCGATTTGTAAATCATCGGATTGGACTTTGTGTGAGCTGATCGCCATTTGTTCAAGCTACTTCTTGTAACTAACAGTGAATAGGGAATTGCTGATTGTGCAGATTGTAATCCCCTAATTACAAATTATGCAAAGCATTCGCACTATGTTTACTGTTGAATTATGTAACTGGATGGAGCTTCAAGATGGTTGACTGAGTTAATGAATTGATCAGCCAAACCAGGGAATTTGGTCTCCCTCACATCAGGATGGCACTTGATTATAGTGATCTATGGGCAAAACCTGATCCGAGGGAGTGGAATCATAATAGTGTTCTGGTAACGTGAATACAACCCTTGCTTGCTGGTCAATTTTTGTACTTAAGATCGGTAGGTTTCTACTGCCGCAGTGCCCACGATGAGTGCGCCTCCCAACAAAGTGGTCCAGGCCAGTTGTTCAGATAGCAGCATAACTGCCAGGGCAATACCATATACGGGTTGTAGACAAGCAATCAGGCTTACGGATTTTGCCTTAAGGTAACGCAAGCTGGTGGCGAACAGGGAATGGGGCAGGGCGGTAAACACGCAACCGAGTAACAGCAGAAGTAGCCAGTCATGATTGTGTATGTTGCTGGGTGCTTCAGTGAGGAAGGGAATACAGACCATGGCCGCCAAGGCCGCTTGGTAAAGCATACTGGTTTCGCCACGATAGGCTTTTAGGTAATGTCCCTGCATTACGTTACGCAAGGCAAATAATAGGGCGGAAAACAGACCCCACAATATGCCCTGGGTTACGGGGTTTTGTGTGTCAAACTCAGGTACCAGCAAAATCACCCCTAGCAGAACCAGTCCAGCGCACAGAATATCCTGCCAGTGGGGATGTTGACTTTTGAACAGTGGCTCAATAAACACCGTGAACATGGGGTAGGTAAACAAAGCAATGATTCCCACTGCTACTCCGGATACTTGCATGGCGTGGAAGTAAGTTATCCAGTGCGCACCCAGCAGTATGCCTGCAATCACCATGGCGATGGTGTCCCTTGTGCTGTTCAAGCGGGTTTTTATTCCCCTAAAGCGCAACAACAAAAACAGAGCCAGTGCCGCAACCCAGCTGCGCCAAAACGTGATATCGCTGGAGGGTAAAGACACCCAGCTGGAAAACAACGCTGTGCCGCCAAAAATGAGGCTGGAGCTGTGTACTGAGATGAGCCCGATGCGTTTGCTATCCATTTAATCACCGCAGGCTGTAGCGGGTAAGTAAGTCGGCCATATAGGGTAATACCCAAATACCCAGGCTTATTGTCCACGCCAGCAGAGAAGCCGCCACCAGGGGGATGGGTTTAATCAGCTTGAAGGGCTTTTTGAGGAGCAGCCCATAGATGGCAGCCAACATAAAAGCCCCTAAAAGCAGGCCACCAAGAATATCGGTAAACCAATGTACTGTGAGGTAAAGTCGCGAAGCAGCAATGGTAGCGGCCAGCATAAAGGCAAAACTGAGAACCGCTTTTTGGCGTTTAGCGGGTACGCCGGGTAAGCACAGAATAGCGAGCAATCCCACAAATACCAGACTCATGCTGGTGTGACCACTGGGGTAAGCGAAAGATTCCGGCGGCTGGCTCACCAGTAATGGCCGTTGCCAGCCGTAGAAATTTTTCAAACCGAACAGCAGCCACTGGGCCACCAAAAGTCCGCCCATCCAAATGCCCGTGGCATACCAATTTCGTTGCCACACTAGGGCGAGAGTAACCAGCGCTGCCCACAGGGTCATGGGGGTTCGATATCCCATTTGAGTTAAGCCCACAAAGAAACTATCGAGCCAAGGGTGGCGTAACGACACACCCCAAAGAGCAACCTTTTGGTTTATTAATATAATGCTTTCCAATTGCATCAGATGCGATAACGCGATGAATAGGGCAGCACAACTGGCGGCTACCGCCAGGGCCAGCTGTATCTTGTTTCTACGCTGCTGAATGTGCAGGTAAGTCCACCAGGTGAACTGTGCCAACAGCCAACCAAAAAACAGGGTACCGATTAAAAACAGTGCGTGTTTACCGGAAAGCGCGTCTTGATGCTCCATACTGGCACCCACAATATACCCTGGCATCAGGTAGAAAGGTGCCCAAGCCACCGCAGAGGCAGCATTGATACTGAAGAACTTCCAGGGCTTCATTTGCATAAAGCCTGCTACCAGCGGCATCACCGGTCTGATGGGTCCTACGAAGCGGCCGATAACAATACCCATCAATCCATATCGGCGAAAAAACTGTTCGCCCCGTTCGATCCATTGGGGGTGAGTTGAGAATGGCCGAATGGTGCGAATCCAGCTGTGGTAGTGGTAGCCAAGAAGAAAGCTAAGACCGTCTCCTGCAATGGCACCCGCTGCAGCGGAAAACAGCACCCAGGTTAAATCAATTCCGGTGCTGCCCGCAGCAGTACCGGCGGCAAATAAAAGTGTAATGCCGGGCACCACTATGCCTACTATCGCCAGGGATTCCAAAAAGGAAACGCCAGCGATGACGATCAATATGATGTCTTGGTGGTTGTGGAGCCATTCCACCACCGCTTGAACGGATTGTTCCATGGTTGTGTTTGCCCGGGTGAGTTACCCGGCCTAAGAATCTTGCCGGGGTTTTAGGCTCTGTTTGTGAACGTTGTTCACGTCTTCCCCTTGATGCTGGAGGTCTGCATGGTAAGACGATCGCACCAAGGGTCCGCTGGCCACGTTTATGAAGCCCAGTTGTTCTCCGAATTCTCGGAATTGTTCGAATTCATCTGGATGCACAAAGCGATCCACCGGAGAGTGTTGTTTGCTGGGTTGCAGGTATTGGCCTATGGTGACCATGTCCACATGGTGGGCCCGGAGATCTTCCATAACCGCCATCACTTCCTGGTTTGTTTCACCTAAGCCCACCATCAATCCAGACTTTGTTGCTACCTCTGGTTTGCGGGCCTTGTACTGTTTAAGTAAATCCAGCGACCACTGGTAATCGGACCCGGGGCGAATAGCTTTGTACAGGCGAGGCACGTTTTCCAGGTTGTGATTGAACACATCCGGCGGTTCGGCGGCCAGTATGTCCAGGGCCACTTCCATGCGGCCGCGGAAATCCGGCACCAAGACTTCTATCTCGGTATTTGGGCTTTGCTGCCTTACAGCGCGAATACATTGGGCGAAATGATCGGCGCCACCGTCCCGCAAATCGTCTCGATCCACAGAGGTGACCACCACATATTTCAAATTCAGGGCCGAAACTGAGTCCGCTAAGTTCTGGGGTTCGTCGGGATCAAGCGGGTTGGGGCGGCCGTGGGCCACATCGCAAAAGGGGCAGCGCCGGGTGCAGATGTCACCCATGATCATAAAGGTAGCTGTGCCCCCACCAAAGCACTCCGGCAGATTGGGGCAGGATGCTTCTTCGCAGACGGTATAAAGCTTTTGTTTACGCAATAGCGACTTTATGCGTTGCACTTCGCCGCCAGCGGGCACTCGAACCCGAATCCAGTCGGGTTTGCGAGGCAGGTCTTCTGTGGGTACCACTTTAATGGGAATGCGCGCTACCTTGTCGGCACCACGAAGTTTTTCCCCCTGAACCACTTTTTTTCGGCCTGGGTTGGCTGGTGTGTTGTCGTTACTGGATTGGCTCATGGTTGGGTCGGTGTTCCTAATTCTGCATCGCTGGATTGAGAATGATTATATCCCAGTTGCCCTTGAAGGTGGTGACTAAGGCGATGGCTTATCTGTTCTATGTCTGGGTTTTCCACAAAATCTTTTACTTGGGCCATTTGCATACCGGCGTAGCCGCAGGGATTGATGCGTAAAAACGGCTCCAGATCCATATCGATGTTCAGGGCTAGACCGTGGAAAGAGCAGCCATGACGTATGCGCAACCCCAAAGAGGCGATTTTTTGCTGCTGGTGATAAACCCCTGGCGCGTCGGCCTTGGGTGCAGCTTCTATATCCAGTTCCCCCAGGGTGGCCACGATGGCGTTCTCTATATGGGTCACTAATTCCCTTGCCCCCATTTTTTTGCGCCGCAGATCCACCATCAAGTAAGCCACCAGCTGCCCCGGGCCGTGGTAAGTGACTTGTCCACCTCGATCCACCTGGATGACGGGAATATCTCCAGGGGTGAGTAAGTGCTCGGGCTTGCCGGCCTGGCCTTGGGTGAATACCGGGGGGTGCTCCAGTAACCAGATCTCATCCAGGGATTCCCGGTTACGTTGGTCCGTGAGCCGTTTCATTGCTTGCCAGCTTTGCTGGTAGTCGATCTTACCCAGATGGCGAATGATTAGGGGGGCTTCGCTGGCTTCCATCACAGAGTGAGGCTGATCTCTTCCCGTTGATGCAGCTCCAGAAAAACCGCTTCTACCTGCTCTTTGTGGGTGAAGCGCACAGCCGCCGTTATGGATGTGTATTTGCCTGACCCGCTTTGTTTGCAGCTCATGGACTGAGGATCAAAATCCGGAGCATGTTTGGACATAATCTCAATGACGATACTTTCCAGTGGGTGGTGGGACGGCCCCATAATTTTCAGTTTGTGTACACAGGGGAATTCCCAAAGGTGCTCTTGAATACCCATAAATTGATCCTGAGTGACTGGGACTTATCCCGTTAGGTTAAAGCTTTGCTGAAACGTTGGCTTATATTCTACACAAGATGGGGCTAAAGCCTCCAATCTTCAAGCTGGATAGTTTTATTTCAGACCAATTTCAGCCCTAATAAATTTGTTTATATCCACAGTTCACCGGAGGTTATTGCAGAATCTGAACTAAACGCCTCAGCAACTTAACCACAATTACGCTGTCCAACTAGGCATTGGGGCAGGGTTATTCGGTTACTCTTGGTGGATAAAAAGATCAACAGCCTTTTCGGAGTTGTTTAAATCGCGGCCTGATCACACTAGAATTGCCTGCACTAAAATTTCCTCTTTTTGTCTGGGATACCACTGATTTGCAGACGGGCTTTTCTTTTTTTACCCCATTGAATAGATGGCTCATTGGACTTGTTGCTGCTTTAGCAACTACCAGTGCCCTGGGCGCCGCTTTCAAACTCAAAATTGAAGGCGTCGATGATGTTCTTAAGGATAACGTTCGCGTTTACCTGGAGCGTTGGGACAGCTTGCCGGATACGGATTCAAGTGCTTTTCAGCAACGCTTGGAAAATACCGTTCGTACTGCGTTGCAGCCTCTTGGTTATTACGAACCCAGTATCAGCTACACAGTTTCAGCAGAAAAGCTCAGTCTCTCCATTAACCCCGGTCCTCCCATTCGTTGGGGGGTATCTAATGTGAGTGTGCCCATTGAGACCGATCATATGGTCGAGTCCCTACAAAAAGCCTTGATGGCTACGCCTTTCAAAACCGGCGAAGTCATTAATCACCCTGTTTATGATAGTTACAAGAAAACCATTTTGTCCCAGGTACAGCAGCATGGTTTTCTGGATGCCCGTTGGCAAACCAGCAAACTACAGATAGATATTGAAAACCATGAGGCGCGGGCATTGCTGATTATGGCTCCGGGTCCGCGTTATCGACTTAAGGATATTGTTATTACCGGCACCCAGTTGAACGATAAAACGGTACATAACCTTATTAATCTAGAAACGGGTCAGTGGTATGACGCAGACGATTTTGGTACTGCCTATCAAGATTTGCTGGGCAGTGGGTACTTTAAGTATGCAAACTTTAACTTGAAGAAATCTGAGCCCGGCGAGGCTAATCTAAACGTAGAATTAACAGAACAACCGCGGGATCACTACTCAACGGGAATCGGTTATGGAACCGATACGGGGCCACGGGCAAAGTTAGGCTGGCGGCGCAACCGCGTCAATAAACGCGGAGACAGCCTGTCCATGAACTTGCAGGTTTCTGGGATAGGTGAAGAGCTTACCAGTGAATACCGGATTCCCTGGTATCACCCTTTGGATCGGTATATCAGTTGGAACACGGGTTACCAACACGAAGATCTGGAAGATCAGGAATCGAAACTGCTCACTACCGGTATTAATTTTAATCGGGTGAAGCAGCGCAACTGGCAGTATCGTTATGGTATCAACCTAGAGAATGAAAGCTACCGCCAAGGATCCAAGCCGGAAGAAAATGTAACCTATCTGCTACCCAATTTTAGTTATCGCAAGTCCACAAACTTCAGCCGTGACGATGGCAGCAGGCTGGCCAGTAATCAGTTTTGGTTTAGCAGCGCCTATGGTCATGGGCTAGACGAGAGCGAGTTGCGCTTTGTAAGTGTGGATATTGGTACGTCGCTCACCTTGAATTTGAGCCAGCGTAACAGCATTGCCACCCGTTTGGAGCTAGCCGCTATTGAGACCGATGATTTCAGTCTGGTACCGGTTACCAAGCGTTATTACACCGGTGGTGATCAAACGGTGCGGGGTTTTAAATATGAAACCCTGGCCCCGGAGGATTCCGATGGTGAGTTAATCGGCGGCCAGTATCTCAATGTGGCCAGCATGGAATACCGCTACGAATTCATTCCCAAGTGGAAGCTTGCCACATTTGTCGACACCGGTAGGGCCTATATTGATGACAATGCGGACTTTCACACGGGAGCAGGGGTGGGCGTGCGTTGGGATATGCCCGTTGGTATGCTCGCGTTCGACGTGGCGCGACCTATTTCCGATGAAGCTCCTGAAGATGACAAGCTGACATTCCATCTGTATTTGAGCATGGTGCTATGAACCGATTATTTAGGGTGTTGCGCACCACATTGCTAGTGGTGTTGGCGGTATTATTGTTGTTAGTCTTTTTAGTGTTGTTCGCGCTGAACTCGTCAACCCTAACCCGTGCTTTGCTGGAACGTGGTAGTCAATTTGTACCTGGCCTGTCCCTGACGGAAGTGGATGGTACTTTGGTGGATGGGTTGCAAGCTAATATTCGTTATGCAACTGACACAATTATTGTCAGTACGGGTCGCAGTGAAGTTGCGTTGGATTATAGTTGTCTGCGCAATCGCACGGTGTGCGTTGAAACCTTGCATTTGGCATTGCTGGAAATTAATTTGTTACCCAGCGATGAGCCGCCTCCCGAGCCTGAAGTTATTGAGTTGCCTGCAATCGATTTGCCAGTAGCAGTAAAATTACCCAAGTTGCAAGTGGATCAACTGCGGGTGCTGAAGGATGGCGCTGAACTTTATGGCTTAAAAAAACTGACTTTGGATGCCGCCGCGGAAAATAGAATTGTTTCAATAAATGAGCTGCAGGCAACTGACCCTTTCTGTCATTATCAGGTACAGGGCGAGGTCACATTGAATGGGGATTATCCCTTGGCAGTGGATGTGTCCTGTACGGCGCAAAACCCTGCGTTCCCGTTCACTGTTGCAAAGGTAACCGCCAATGATTCATTGGCTAAGTTACATATAGTAGTTGCTACTACCGAAGGCGCGCTACAAGCTAACTTGAGTGCTAAGATAGAGCCACTACAGCCCACGTTACCATTGCAGTTTGACGTGCAATTAGAGCAGCCCTTCACTCCGCCCGGGGTGCCAGCTGACGTACAGATTGTTTCCGCCAATGCCCATGGCGAGGGCACCCTGGAAAACATCCTATTGAGTGCGGATACCCAACTGGAAACTGCACAAACCCAAGGGCCGGTTACGGCTCATTTCGAAGGCGAGTACAAACCCGACCAGCTCAAAGTAAGTACGCTCACCCTGCAGCATGCCCAGGGTCAGATCAACAGCAACGGAATACTCTCACTGGCACCGGAGCTTCATTGGCAGGGGGAATCCCGAATTCTTCAATTTAATTTGGAACCCTTTGTAGAGGCGTTTCCTTCAACCCTGAAGGGGCGCGTGGGGCATGATGTGCGTATGGCCGATGGCAATGTGATGGTTGCTGCCCAGATTCAGAAATTGACCGGTGAAGTTGAAAAGCGTCCTTGGCAGTTGGATGGCTCGGTGAATTGGCAGAATCAACGCCTGCAAGTTTCGGACTTGCGACTGAATCAGGCCAAAAACAAAGCCACAGTTAATGGTTTCTGGCAAGCAGATAAAAGTCGATTACAAGTTAAGCTGGCCATGGAGCAGTTACAGGAGTTGGTGCCTTCATTAACTGGAAGTGTGATTGGCGATCTGTTGTTGACCGGCAGTCTTGAGCAGCCTGCCGTGAAAGGAAAGTTAAGTGGTAGCGAGATCAACTTGGGCGAACAGGGTCTGCAAACCTTGATTGCGGATTTGGATTGGGACAGTACCCGTGACAGCAATAATCATATTCATTTGCAAGCGGATGGGATTCAACTGGCACCAGGATTTCAGGCCGGTGGGCGATTGCAACTGGATGGCGGATTCAAAGATCATCAACTAACCCTGGCGGCAGAGGATTCCAGAGGGGATAAAGTGCAGTTGGAATGCCATGGTGCGTTTGGCTCTGCTGATGTGACTAAGCTGGCTCAGAAATGGTTGGGTGATTGTGGCCAATTGACCTTGGATGTGGCCCATCCTGATGCTAACCAGCACTGGGATTTGGAACAGGCGCTGCAAATAGAATTAAGCGATGGCAGCAATGTGCAATTGTCACCCTGGTGTTTACGCAATCAAGTGGCGGGGGTCAACGCCAGCCTCTGCAGCAAGCTGCCATTGCGTTACCAGCAAGGGCAGTTGGATGAAGTTGAACTGGTAGGACAGCAGTTGCCACTTGCATGGGCTGGCCCTTGGTTACCGGAAGGTTTAGGGTTGCAGGGGCAGTTACAGCTTGAAGCCTCGGCAAGTATGAAAGCAAATGCAGCTTTGCAGGCATCTGCCAGCATTAATACCGACGCGGCAGCAGTGGCAATTGAAGTGGGGCAGTCACAACCTCTCAAGGTCTCTTTGACTGAAGTGATGGTCAGTGCCAATACCGATGGTAAACAGGCGCTGGCACAGTGGCGTTTGGTGACCGATAAAACCGGCAGCACCCAAGGCGACGTTAAAATGGAGTTGGATGCCCGTACTTTGTCCGGTGAAATACAGTTAGAGAATATTTTGGTTGGCCCCTATGCCAAGCCGTTTCTGCCAGAAGCCAAAGACGAGGTGGCTGCCACGGTTAATGGTCGTGTTGCTCTAGCGGGCGGCTTTGACGATCCCCGTATAAACGGAGAGATCAAAGTTAGTGACGGCCTGGTGGAAATGACCATGTTGCCCACGCCTATTCGTGCCCTTAATCTGGATGTGGAACTCAACAACACCCGCGCCAATGTGGATGGTGGCTTTTTGATTGCAGAAAAGGAAGGGCAAATCGACGGTTTTATTAATTGGGAGCAACAGCCCTGGAACAGTGAAGTTCATTTCCGCTCCGGCACCCTGCCTTACCGTTACAACGACGACATTTCAGTGGAAGTGGCGCCGGATATCGTGTTCAGTATGGCCCCTGGTAAGGCGTCTTTGGTGGGTAATATTCATGTGCCTAAAGCTCGGGTTTATTTAAAGGAGTTGCCTCCCTCTGCCGTATCGGTGTCGCCGGACGTGGAAATTATTAAGCCCTCAGAAGAATTGTCTAAGCCGTCGGATGATGCTCCATTTGAACTTAGCACAGAGCTGATGCTCACCTTGGGTAACGACGTGCTGTTCGAAGGTTTTGGCCTTAATACTAAGGTGACGGGAAAGCTTGAGGTTGACCAAGGGGATACCGGAGTTATGCAGGCCAATGGCGTGATCCGCTTGGTGGATGGCACTTATAAGGCCTACGGTCAGGATCTTACCATTCGAGAAGGGGATTTGATTTTTATAGGTGATGTGGAAAATCCTCAACTGAGATTCGCCGCAGTGCGCAATCGGCTGCCTGATGGTATCGTTGTGGGCATTCGGGTGACGGGCCGTGCCCGCACCCCTAAAATTGATTTGTTTTCAGAACCGCCCATGGGGCAGCAAGCACAATTTTCTTATTTGCTAACGGGCAGAGCACCCAATTCGGAATCCAGTGGCGATCCATCCCAGGCTGCGGCAGAGGCTGCTTTATCCATGGCCTTAAGCTCACAAAGCACCAACACCAGGCAGGCGGGGGAGAAGTTGGGAATTGAAGATCTCACCATAACAACCGAAAGCACGGAGAATGGCAGTCAAGTGGGGCTTAGCGGTTACATTACCCCGGATCTGATGATTCGCTACGGCATAGGAATGTTTGATGCGGTGAATACAATCACCTTAAATTATAGGCTGCGCAAAAATTTGTTTCTTGAATTCGTCAGCGGCAGCGCAAACGGTGTGGATTTGTTGTATTCATTTGATCGCAATTGATTGCTGTTGTGTTTTAGAGTTGCTCCAAGGCTTTAAAATAATCCGCCGCCAGTTGGTGGGACCAGGATTGGGCTAACCATCCTGTTAAGTGGGCACAATGGCTTCCCCGTTTGGTAATAACCAAAATGGATTTTTCCATCGACTCCAACGAACGTTTGTATTCCAGTACATTTTGTAACACGCACACGGGGTCGTCTTCTGAATTCAACACCATAATGGGTATGCGGATATTATCCATTACCGTCACCGGGTTGATGTGTTCTAGATAATGATCGTGACTCTCAAAGCCCGCCACTGCAAATAGGTGTTGATGAAAATCATGTAGATTTTCTGCATTGAGTAACTGGCTTAAATTGGTTTTCGATTGAAAAAGATGACGGTTAGGCTCAACAAAATTCTTAACCAGTTTTTTGGCCATCAAGCGGCTGTAAAAATCATGGGAGCGCTGGAACGCAATGGAAATATCGTAACCCGGGCAATAGGCAAAAGCGCCCTTTACCTGGTCGTTCACTTCCGGTTCACCAAGATAACGCACTAACAGCCCAGAACCAGCAGAGCTGCCCAGCATGTACAGCGGGGCACATGGGAAGCGGGCGGAGATGGTGTCAAGCTGGGCGCGCAGATCGTTGGTGTCACCCATGCTGTTGTATTTTGGCGTGGTGAAATTGATATCTCCGTGCCCACGGCGAACACATAAAACGGTTTTCCAGCCAGTGAATCGGTGAAGGTCGTCCACCAGCTGCGACATGCTTTGCGGAGTTCCGTTTATTGTGTGCAAAACCACTATGATAGGTGAATCTTCGGCTAGTCCATCTCCTACCCAGCACAAACCCGTGGTGCCACCGTCTTCCATACCGATCACTTCTACACGATCATAGCGCAAGGGAGTTGAAAAGAACTCCTTCACCACCAGTACGATCAACTGCAAATGGGAGTTGAAAGCCCAGGGTGTGGGCTTAAATGGTCGATGCAACCGGGACAAGCTAGACACAATCTTCTGATTGATCCGATTGTTGTTAAATACCAGCTGGGGAGCCTTGGCCGCCCGTATGCAGTAATAAAACACAAAACAAATCACTAATACTGTAATTGATGCGAATATCAAGACACCTGTACTCCGTAACGGCTTATTCCCATAGACCCCAATGGGGTCTCATACTAACAGGAAACGCAGCTGTTAAAATACGTTATGCGGAGCGATGCCTATGATTGCGTTGAGGTGAAATAGATAGCGCTATGGATGAGCCATTATGGCTACATCATTGACCCATTTTGAACTTGGCTACGTACTCATCTAACTTGGTAGCCATTCCGTCAATGGTACGGCTGCAAGCATCCACGTGGCTGGCTAAATCACTCACTTTGCCAGCAATTTCGCTCACCTCCTTAATGTTGGCGGCAATGGATTCAGCTCTGTCGAGCTGTTCTACGGCAGCACTGGAGCTACTTTGATTCATAGTGGTGATGGAATTGATGTTGTCGGTGATGGCCTGTAGAAATTCTTTGGTACGTTCAAATTCATCTACGTTCGCTTTTGCTTTTTCACTGCTGGAGATGATGGAGCGGTTAGCATCGTTTATGCCACTCTGCAAACGCTCGATTGTGGTGGTGATCTCTTGGGTAGACTCGTGAGTGCGTTGGGCGAGTGCGCGTACTTCATCGGCGACCACGGCGAAACCACGACCTTGCTCACCAGCGCGAGCGGCTTCGATGGCTGCATTCAACGCCAGTAAATTGGTTTGCTCGGCGATCTCGCTGATGACATTGAGGACGGACCCGATACTATTGCTATGCTCCGAAACGTAGGCCAGTACATGGGTCATCTCATTAATGTCGGTAGCCAGATCACTAATGCAGATCATGGTGCTATCTATGGTGGTCTGACCGTCTTGGCTGAGCTGGTGCGCCTGTTGTGTCACTTGCGCTGTGCGTTCTGCATTATCGGCAACTGCTTGAGCCGAGCTGGTCATTTCCAATGCCGCTTGTGCCACTTGTTGGCTGCGGGCTTGTTGGTGATTGGCGGCGTTTTTGGTGAGTTGGGTCAAGTTACCCAGATCAGCCGAGGATTGTTTTAGCCAGTGTGAAGATTCACGTAATTGTCGGATGGTCTGTTGGAAATCTCCAATCAGCGCGTTTAGGGCCTCACCACTTTGAGATAATTCATCTTGGCCATCCGCATCAACCCGTAAGGTCAGATCCGAAGATTCACGAATATGTGTTAAGGCTTGGGTGAAACGGCCGATGGGGCTGGTGAACCGATTTGAGAAGTACACGCTGATAAAGAGGCTGATGGCTACGGTTAATGCAGTAACAACCGCCACTGAGATTGCGATGGAGCTGAGTAGCTGGTCTACTCCTTGGAAGGCTTCGGCTTTGTCTATTTCACTCATAATACCCCAATTAAGGCCAGCAATGTTTAGGGGGGCATAGGCAGATAACACCGGTATCTGGCGGTAATCAGGAAACAGTGCAAAGCCTGTTTGGCCTGCAAATACCGCATTGGTGCCTGGTGTTTGCACTGGCTGCAAGCCTATGGAGGTTTGCTTTTTCTCGATGGCGGTTATGGTCGTATCGGAGGTGCCCGCCTTTTGTAAGGCTTGTATGTAGCCGCTGCTGTCTTCGATTAGAAAGCGGCTCATACTTCGCATTAAAAAATCCGACCCCACCAGATAGGTTTCGCCGGATGCGCCAAGACCGGTTGCTGCCCATGCCTGTTCATGGGTCATGATGGAATTGATACGGTCCACGGGCATTTGAAATATCAAAATACCCACTTTTCTATCGCCATCAAAAATGGGAGAGGCAATAAATGCGGCAGGATCTTGGTAAGAAGGCAGGTAAGACGCGAAATCCGTGAGTGCGGTTGCGTCTTGTTTTGTTGCTGCGTTGGCTTGACGAAAAGCTTCACCAATTCCGGTTTGTGCGTAGGGGCCGTCAATTAGAGACGTGGTAAAATCCAGCTCTTTGAAAACCGAATAGACTATATCGCCACTCACCGGGTCCGCCAGAAATATATCGTAGTACCCGAAACGGTTTAAATAGTCGCGAAAGGCCGGATGGTAGAGTCTATGTGTGATGGCATAGTCGGATGAATTGTCTGGGCCAGTCAGCTGATCTTTGCTTCCCAGGGGGTGGGGGTTGTCCACAATAAAGTCGTACTGCAATGAAATACTATCGGCATCTAAACCTTTCAGCATTAACTCCGTTTTTAGTGGCGTGTTTCCATTGCGTCTGGAGAACTCTTGGCCAAATTCATCCGTATAGTAATTTTTTAGCAGCTGCCGCTGATCGGATCGCCGAAGCCCGGTCTGCTGCCTGTAGTTGGCCATGTCAGCTCGAAATCGCTGCACTGCGTCAATGACCATGCGGCTATTGGAAAAGGTCTGGATCTGGCTTTGAATAAAGGCAAAGTACTGTTCAATTTGCTGTTTCTTGATATCGCGAATGGAAATAAGTTGAGCCTGAGCTTGCAGTTCTGCGGTGTCACGGCTACTGCTGTATGACTGGAAACCCACTAGTAAACTGGCCACCAGTGTGGGTATTACGGCAATAGTTGTGGTCAGTACGAGCAGTTTTTGCCGTAATTTCATTAGTCACATCCTTATGCACCATTTTCCAGTTTGAGTATAGACAGGTTTTGGGTGCTGGCAGGGCATAGGTCATTGGTAATCAAATAAGGCGGATCACAATCGGTCTAGATTTGATTTGTGGGACGCTACCTGATTGATTACCATAGAAATCGCTATCAATTGTTATTAGGGAACCTAAGTCATAATGCGAAAAGTAATAACTATATTCATTCTGCTGGGTGCGTTGTCTGCAATCAGTGCGTGCACCACTTCAACCATTTCCTCTGAAGCCCTGGCGGGTGATCCTCAAGCCATGTGGAGCGAAGGACAAAAAATGGTAGCCAAGGGTGAAGACTTGGTTTCCGATGGGGAAAAGAAGTTAGCCTCCGGACGGGATAAAGTCCGCGAAGGTGAGAGCCTGATCGAAACCGGTAACCAGAATATGGTGAAAGCGCGGCAGGATTATTCAGCAGCAGCCAGTTCGGTTGGTGCCTCCACCGCTCCTAAACAGGTAGACGCGGAAGCAAAACGCCTTAAAGATATCGGTGAGCGCTGGGAAGACGCAATAGATGATGTTAAAAAAGGCAACAAGCTGGTTACCAAGGGTAATGAACTGATTGACAAAGGACGGTCTCAGATTGGCGAAGGCCGGCGCATGCTTGAATCCGGTAGTACCATGATGCGTAATTCCCAACGCAGCCAGCTGGGAGTGGATTTGTTACCCGGGGCCACCTCTGGCAATTAAACTCGTCTTATGCCATCAAAGAATGGCGATACTCAATAAAACACTGGGCCAGCTTACGCCAAAGTTGGCCTGGATTACCATCCGCAATCACTTGCCTATCTAACCGGACCACGGGACGAATACCCACGCTGGAGCTGGTAATCCAAACCTCTTGGGCGGAAAACAATTGGTTTTCAGAAAGGTTTTCTTGTACCACGGGAATGTGGTTTTGTTGCGCTAACTCCAGAATCAAATCGCGAGTGACTCCACCCAGCAAATATTGATTCAATGGGGGTGTAGCCAGGCAGCCTTCAGTTACCACAAACACATTACTTGAGGTGCCTTCGGTAACCTTGCCGTCGCGGATGAGAATGGTTTCACTGGCCCCCTGCAGCGTGCTCTGATGCCGCAATAGAATGTTTCCTAGCATGGAGTTGCTTTTAATGTTGCAGTGTTGCCAACGGCTATCCTGGTGGGTGATGGCATCGATGCCTTGCTCCGTATCCAAACTCGACAGGCTGGGTTTGTCCATGGCCGTGGACATGATGAAAACAGTGGGTTGGGTCTCTGCTTTAATAGCGTGGTCGCGTTTTGCTTCTACTCCCCGGGTTACTTGTAGATAGAGAGTTTGATTTTGTTGCGGATTCAGAGCCACTAATTGTTGCAACAAATTGAGCCAGTGCTGGGCATCATAGGGGGAGGGCAGATAGATAGACTCCAAGCTGTTGAGCAGACGCTGGATGTGATGTTGCGGCCGGAATAGTTGTTTGCCGTAGCTTGGGATTAACTCAAAAACACCGTCCCCGAATAAAAAACCTCGATCCAGCGGCGAGATATGCACCTGATCTAAGGGCATAAACTCGCCGTTAAAAAAGGCCTGGGAGGTCAACTAGCTTATCCAGCCTTTGACCATCAGCAGTATCCAATGCCACAGACGCTTAAACAGACCACCCTGTTCAACAGTATCCAGGGCTATTAGGGGCTTGGTGGCAAGGGTATTTCCATTCAATGTGATTTTGATGGTGCCGATTTTTTCTCCTTGGGCGATGGGGGCCTCCAGCAGCTCAGGAACTTCAAGCTCCGCTTCGATTTGATCGCCGCTGCCACGGGGAATGGTGAGCCAAACTTCCTGGTCGGTTCCCAGCTTGATGGTATCGGCGCTTCCCTTCCAAATTTCTGCATTCAGCAATTCCTGGTTCTTGCTGTAGCTTTGTAGGGTTTCGAAAAATCGAAAGCCGTAGGTGATCAATTTTTGGCTTTCAGCGGCGCGGTCTTTTTCTGACTTTGTTCCCATGACCACGGATATCAGGCGCATGTTGTTTTTCACGGCAGAGGCCACCAGGCAATAACCGGCTTCTTCGGTGTGGCCGGTTTTGATCCCGTCTACGCTGTCGTCGTGCCACAGCAGGCTGTTACGGTTGGGTTGGCGTATGCCGTTATAGGTGAACTCTTTCTCTGAATAGATTGAATAGTCTTCAGGGTGATGTTTTATGGTGGCCAGGGCCAGTAGCGACAGGTCGCGGGCGGTGGTGTAGTGATCTTTTGCGGGCCAGCCCGTGGCATTGCGGAAGTGGGTACTGGTCATGCCCAAGCTGAGGGCGGTTTGGTTCATCAAATCGGCAAAGGCATCTTCGCTGCCGGCAATATATTCTGCAATGGCAATACTGGCGTCGTTGCCGGATTGGATGATAATACCCCTTAAAAGATCTTCCAGCTTAACTTCCGTTCCTTCTTTAATGTACATTTTGGAACCACCTTTACGCCAGGCTTTTTCGCTGATTCTCACCATGTCGTTGTAGTTTATATTGCCACTGGCAATCTGCTCAGAGGCGATATAAGTGGTCATCATTTTGGTGAGGCTGGCTGGAGGCAGCGCTTGATCCGCATTGTATTGGGTGATTACATGGCCAGTCTTGGCGTCCACCAGTAACCAGGACTTTGCTGCTAGAGAAGGGGGCGCAGGGATAATGGGGGTTGCGGCTTGGACGCGGTTGGAAAAGCTCAGGGTCAGGGTGGCAAAACAGATCGCCACCAGACAGAAACGACATAATAAGAGTTTCAAGTTCATCATGAAAAAGGTCTTTTGAAAAGTTATAGCGGGCAAGTGAGATGGTACCACATAGTACCTCGGTCCGCTTTTATCGTTTGATTAATAAGGGTGAGTGGCGATGTTCAATTTGGCGTTTGACCCGATCCGCTTCCTGCTCTGTGGCAAAAGGGCCGATTCGCACTCGATGCAAATTGGGGTTCGCTCGCTCCTTTGAAGAATAGATACCCACGGGCGCATTTACCAGTGTAATCAGTTCTTCTTGCAGTGATTTTGCGTTAAAAAAATCTTGATAGGCAGCCACTTGGAGGTAGTAGCTCTGCTTGTTGTCCGGCTTCGGCACATCAGTGCTGGTGCTGGAAGAGGAGAACGTGGCAGGTTTACTTAATCTTGGTGGGTACACCTCGATGGCTTCCACCAAAACCGGTGCAACACCGTTGTTGGCATAGCCAATTTTGTGGGCAGCGGCGTAGGAAAGATCGATTATGCGTCCTTTGTGAAATGGGCCTCGGTCATTGACTCGTACAATTATCTGCTTTTGGTTTTCCAGATTGGTTACCCGAACATAAGAGGGAATGGGCAGGCTTTTGTGGGCAGCGGTCATCAGGTATGGGTCGTAGGGTTCTTGACTGGAAGTGGGGCGGCCAGCGAACTTTTTGCCATACCAGCTGCCAATACCCTTTTCTTTATAGCCCTTGCTGCTGGCCATTACATGATAGGTTTTGCCAAATACTTTGTAGGGGGAATGGTTGCCGTAACGGGCCTTGGGTTCCCATTTGGGTTGTGCATCGGGAATATTAGCCCAATCCAAAACTTTGCTGGGGGCGCTGTCTTGTTCTTCAAAGGCGCCACCGGAATAAGGGCGATGGTTGCCGCAGGCGCTTAGCAGCAGGCACAAGATCCCCACTAAACCAACAAATAACGACTTTTGTTTTGTTTGAATGGTGTTATTCATACTCACAAATTTAACTTTTCTATTCTTTGTTTCAGGGCTTCGCTCAATTGATACACCGCCATGGCATACAACGGACTGTGATTGTAGCGGGTTATCACATAAAAATTCTGCAAACCAACCCAATATTCTATACCTTGCTCACCTTCCAATTTCATGGCGGTGGCTTTGGCGTCGTCGTTGAAGTTGGCGTCCGGCAGTAAGCCTGCCTGCTTAATGTCCATTATAGTCAATTTGGGTTTGAGGCCTGAATTGACCATCTTATCCAGTTTGGGATTCTGCTTCCCAGTGGAGATTCGGCGCGCAACGGAAGCCACCGGTTGTCCATCCTGCCATTTATGGCGTTTGAAATAGTTGGCTACACTGCCGATGGCATCAACCGGGTTACCCATTAAATCCCGGATGTTATCGCCATCGAAATCCACCGCATAGTGGCGATAACTGCTGGAAATAAATTGACCAAAGCCCATGGCTCCGGCGTAGGAGCCCTTCACCTGCTCAAGGTCGATACCTGCTTCCTGTTTGAGCTGTATAAAGTGTTTCAGTTCCGATCGAAAAAAACGGCTGCGGGGGGGATAGTCGAACGCCAGGGTAGCCAGTGCATCCACTACCCGATGCTTACCTTTGTGGTAACCGTAGCGTGTTTCCACACCGATGATAGCCAAAATAATATGGCGCGATACGCCGAATTCTTTTTCAGCCCGGGCAAAGGTGGCTTGGTGTTGGCGGTAAAATTCCATGCCCTTATTGATTCGGTCATCAGTTAAAAAGATGTTGCGGTACCTTGCCCAGGTCAATGTTTTCTCTGCTGGCCGGGCGATGGCGTCCAGGATTGACTGCTTCCTCTCAGCTTGACTCAGGAGTCGCCGAATGTCCTGTTCAGCAATCAGTTTTTCATTCACGACTTCTTTGATAAACGCTTCTGCCTTGGGATGTTTAGCGTAGTAAATGGGTGTTGTTGTGGATGTGGCTTCAGACGCCTGGCTGATGGGTGTCAGCAGGCAGATAATGGCAAGAAAAACGCCGCTTAGTGTGTTTCGACAGTGGATAGTTTTATTCAAAAATTGCATTGGTTTCAAACCGGGTTCCCTGTTGTTTTTTATTGGTGTTAGGTTGCCACAAGCTTACGGTGGGTTTGTATCGACATCAAAATACCAAAGCTGGCCAATATACTGACTATGGATGTGCCGCCGTAGCTTACTATGGGAAGGGGTACCCCCACTACCGGAAGCAGGCCGCTCACCATGCCGATGTTCACAAATACGTAAACAAAAAATGTGAGGGTAATGGCACCCGCTAATAGCCGGGAGTAAGTGTCCTGGGCGTTGATGGCGATATACATGCCGCGGGCCACAATAGCAAAGTAAATAAATAACAGGGCGCAAACCCCGAGCAAGCCAAATTCTTCAGCCAGTACGGCGATGATAAAGTCGGTGGAGCTCTCCGGCAAAAAATCCAGATGGGCCTGGGTGCCGTGGAGCCAGCCTTTGCCGTCCCAGCCGCCGGAGCCTATTGCAGTTTTTGATTGGGTGATGTTCCATCCCGCACCCCATCGATCCCTTTCCGGGTCAAGAAAGGTAAGTACTCGCTGTTTCTGGTAATCATGCATTAGCATCCAAACCCCCGCCGCAGCGGGAATGGCGGCGGCGATGAGTCCAGCGATGTATTTCCAGCTAAGCCCCGCCAGGAACAACACAATAAGGCCAGAACTGGCGATCAGAATTGAGGTGCCCAGGTCCGGCTGCTTAGCGATAAGAAGGGTGGGTACCAGAATTAAAATAGCCGACAGCAACACCGGTCGCCAGGCTGGAGGCAGGGCGCGCTCCGCCAAATACCAGGACAGCATCATAGGCACAATGACTTTCATAATTTCCGATGGTTGAAAGCGACCCAGGCCTGGGATGGCCAGCCAGCGCTGTGCTCCTTTGGCTTCTGTGCCCGTTACCAATACGCCAATCAACAGCATGATACCCACGAAAAATAGCCATGGGGTCCAGCGTTTATAGGCGTGGGGGGGGATTTGCGCCATGAACATCATGGCCACCCAACCGATGAGTATGCGGGTAAGCTGGCGCAGTATGGTGTCCATGTGGGCGCCACTGGCGCTGTACAGCACGAACAGCCCCATGGTGATGAGTACCAACAATCCACCCATGAGGGGCGGATCCAAATGAATGGCCTGCAGTAAACTAATGGGGCGGGTGACTGGCGACTGGGGCATATCCAGTTGGTGTTTGTAATCTCGTCGGCTCATGGGGCTTGCACCGCTCGTGTTGTGGGAACCGCTTTATCTGCCTGCAGAGATTCAAAATAGGCATCCATTACCTGACGTGCCACGGGAGCCGCTGTGGTGCCTCCGCTACCTCCGTTTTCCACCAGTACTACCAATGCAATCTTGGGGTTTTCCACCGGCGCGAAACCCACAAACAGGGCGTGGTCTCGATGCCATTCTGCGATTTTCTCAGCATCGTATTCTTCGTCTTGTTTGATACCAAGCACTTGTGCGGTTCCCGTTTTGCCAGCGATATCATACTGAGTCAGCCCCTTACTGATACCGTGGGCTGTGCCTTTTCTGCTGTGTACCACATCTCGCATGGCGTTGATGGTGCGGTTCCAGTTTTCAGGATCGTTAAGCTGAATCTGCTTCAAATTAGTTTGCTCTGGAATCGGTACACCGCCAATGGCTTTTACCATTCGTGGATGCACTTGGCGGCCACGATTGGCTAAAATGGCGGTGGAAAGAGCCAGCTGCACAGGGGTGGCCAGCATATAGCCCTGGCCAATTCCCGTAATGAGGGTTTCACCGGGAAACCAGGGTTGGTTGCGGGTGGCTTTTTTCCAGAAGCGGGATGGCAATAGCCCTTTGCGCTCGCTGGTAAGATCAATATGGGTTTTGTGGCCAAAACCGAAAGGCTCCATGAAGTCGTGAATCTCATCGATGCCCATCTTAAACGCCAGATCATAGTAGTAGGTGTCACAGGATTCTACGATGGCCTTATGCAGATCCACCACACCATGGCCCCATTTTTTCCAGTCACGGTAAAATCTGCGATCATTTTCAAGTTTGTAGAAACCCGGATCATGAATTGAGTAGTCCCAGGTGACCACGCCATTATCCGCTGCGCCCATGCCTATAATGGGCTTGACGGTGGATCCGGGCGGATATTGGCCCTGCATGGTGCGATTAAATAGAGGGCGGGCTCGGGAATCCCTCAATTCGTTGTAAGTGGCGTAATCAATGCCCGTCACAAACAGGTTGGGGTCAAAGCCCGGTTCGCTTACCAGTGCAACCACTCCACCGGTTTCCGGTTCGATGGCCACCACGGCACCTCGGCGACCTTCCAAGGCGTTCACTGCGGCTAATTGGGTGGGTAGATCCATGTACAATTGCAAATTTAAACCGGGAGAGGGGTCGTGCCGTTCCAGCACTTTAGTGATGCGCCCCCGGGCATTTGTCTCTATGGTTTGAAACCCCACCTGACCGTGAAGCTGGGATTCGTAGTAGGCTTCAATTCCCGTTTTGCCGATATGTTCCGTGGCGCTGTAATTGCTTAGGTCCAGTTTTTGTAATTCTCGTTCATTGATTCGGCCCACATAGCCAATGGAGTGTGACAGAGCATTTTTCAGGGGGTAGTGGCGCACCAGATTAGCGTCCAATGTGACCCCAGGAAGTCGGTGTTGATTCACCGCAAGAATTGCAATTTCCTTCTCACTGAGTTTGAACTTCAGGGCCACAGGAGTGAATGGGCGCCGGCGTTGTTTGAGCCGTTTGTGGAAGCGATCCACCTGGCTTTCGCTTATATCGATGAGTGTTTGTAGTTGCTCAACGGTGTTATCGATATCGGGGCATAGCTCGCGGGTGATACTGACGGCGTAGCTGGGGCGGTTATCTGCCAACAGTTGGCCATTGCGATCCACAATTAACCCACGGGTTGGCGCGATGGGTTCTACGCTCACTCGATTGTCATCCGATAGGTTTTTGTATTTCTCAAATTGCAGAACCTGCAGGTACACCATCCTGGAGATCAATATCAGGATCAAAAAGATCACAAAGAAAGTAGCCACGACACTGCGCCGAGCAAATACCCTGATTTCCCGGTAATGATCCTTCAGTGTTATGGGTTTTGGCATTGGGCTAAGCTCAAACTCTGCTTGTATTGATTAGCGGTGATAGGGGTGCCCCTTTAACATAGACCATGCACGATAAATTTGTTCCGCAATTAATACCCGAACCAGTGGATGGGGCAGGGTGAGTTCCGATAAGGACCAGCTTTCCTGAGCTTTTTGCTTGCAGCTGGGTGCCAAGCCTTCTGGGCCGCCTACCAAAAGGGCTACAGATTGGCCTTGCTGTTTGAGTTGGTCGAGGCGCAGGGAGAGTTTTTCGGTGCTGAGTTTAGTGCCGGGAATATCCAGGCTGATCACGTAATCCTGGGGTTGAATTGCCGACAGCATGGCTTCGCCTTCTTTGTTCATGATGCGCTTTAAATCGGCATTTTTCCCCCGTTTTCCCGGGGCTATTTCCACCAGTTCCAGGGTAATGTCCTGATTGAGACGTTTACTGTATTCCCCATAGCCCTGCTCAACCCAGTTGGGCATCTTGGTGCCAACAGCGATTAAACGGATACGCATAGGTTAGCCCTTCAACTATCCGGAGACAGGCTCCATAGTTTTTCCAGGTCATAAAAACGGCGGGTATCAGGCAGCATGATATGAACGATGATGTCACCCAGGTCCACCAGCACCCACTCTGCGGCATCTTCACCTTCTATGCCCAGGGGTTTGATGTCCCTCTGTTTCATTTTGTCGCGCACATTGTCGGCGATGGCTTTCACATGGCGGTTGGAAGTACCGCTGGCAACCACCATAAAGTCAGCCACGCTGGTGAGGGGTTTTACATCAAGGCAAACGATGTCTTTCGCTTTCATGTCCTCAAGGGCATCTATCACCAGGCTTTTCATTGTTTGCAGGTCAGTCATTGGCTCCGTTGTCGTTCCTGTATCCGTAGAGTTTATTTTGTTGAATATAAGCCCAAACCGGATCGGGCAATAGAAAACGGGGTGTTATGCCTTCGCTGATTTGTTGGCGCAATTTAGTGGCTGAAATGTCCAGCGCGGTGGTTTCATGCACACAAATTTTGCCAGCGGGGCTTAGCAGCAAGTCATCAGGGCTGCGGGTCAACTCTTGCAGCAGTTTGTGCTCCGTGGTGTGGGGCTCAGGCATTTTTGATCCCGGTCGGTGGGCCACCCAAAGATGGGCCAGCTTAAGAATGGTTTGCCATTCTTCCCAGCTACAGAATTTGTTGAATGCGTCCATTCCCATAATAAAAACCAAAGGGGCCTGATCGCCAATTTGATCCCGTATATGGATCACGGTATTCACGCTGTAAGAGGGCTCGTTCCTTTGAATTTCCCAATTATCCACTTCGAACCCGGGAACCCCCACACAGGCCAGCTCCGCCATGGTTAAACGATGCTTGGCAGTGCTGTCGGGGCTCGCCCGGTGGGTTGGAACATGACAGGGCACAAGACGCACGTAGTCAAGCCCAAGCCGAGACTTTGCCTCCCATGCCAAGCGCAGATGGCCCGTATGAATGGGGTCAAAGGTACCCCCAAGTACGCCTGTGGCGTTATTTGCGGATATGACCATCACCCAACACAACGTATTTTTGCGAGGTCAAGCCTTCCAAGCCCACGGGCCCCCGTGCGTGAATCTTATCGGTGGAAATACCAATCTCCGCACCAAGCCCATATTCAAAGCCATCGGCAAACCGGGTGGAGGCGTTGACCATCACCGAGCTAGAATCGACCTCCGTAAGGAAACGCCGTGCCAAGGTGTAGTTCTCAGTAATGATACTGTCGGTATGCTGGGAACTGTATTGATTAATATGGGTGATGGCTGCATCCAAATCCTCTACCACTTTTATGGCGAGTATGGGGGCCAAATATTCTGTATTCCAGTCTTCTTCGGTGGCGGGCACAACTTCACTAACGATGTTTTGAGTCTGCTGGCAGCCGCGCAGCTCCACACCTTTTTCTGCGTAAAGCTCTGCCAGTTTCGGTAATATAAGATCCGCCACTGTGGCATTGACCAATAGGGTTTCCATGGCATTGCAGACCCCATAGCGATGAGTCTTTGCGTTAACGGCGATGGCCAGGGCTTTCTCGGGGTCGGCCTCTGCATCTATGTAAACGTGGCATATGCCATCCAGGTGTTTGATTACAGGTACCCTGGCATCACGGCTGATGCGCTCGATCAGGCCCTTGCCACCTCGGGGCACAATGACGTCCACGTATTCCGGCATGGTAATAAGTGCACCCACTGCGGCACGGTCCGTGGTCTCCACCACTTGTACAGCCTGGCGGGGTAATCCGGCCTGTTCCAACCCGGAATCAATGCAACGGGCAATGGCCTGATTACTATGTATGGCTTCTGAGCCTCCTCGCAGTAGAGTGGCATTACCGGACTTTATACACAGACTGGCGGCTTCCACCGTGACGTTGGGACGGGACTCGTAAATGATGCCAATGACGCCCAGGGGCACACGCATTTTGCCCACTTGAATACCACTGGGGCGGTAATTTAAATCGGTGATGGCACCAACAGGATCCGCCAGCGCGGCAACCTGCTGCAGGCCTTCAATCATAGTGTCTATGCGCGCGGGGGTGAGTTCCAGACGATCCAGTAAAGCCGCTTCAAGTCCGGAGCTGCGCCCATTTTCCATATCGCTGGCGTTGGCAGCCATCAGTTGCTGTCGTTGACTTTGAATCTGCTCGGCAATGGCCAGAAGGGCGTTGTTTTTCATCACGGTGGTGGCACTGGCCATTTGCCGTGAAGCGGCGCGAGCCTGTTGACCCAATTGGGCCATATAGGCGTTTACATCCATCGAAATAGGAACCCGTTAGTTAATATAAGTGACAATAAGCCCGCCATTATATCGCGATTCCCTGTTGCCCGCTATGGAACTCAATGTTGTTGATATTTGTGTTGGATTTGCTGCAGTTCTCCGGTTTTGCCCAGTTGCAGGAATTGAGACACCAACAGTGGGTCCAGGTGATTTCCCGCCAAGTGGTCCAGCTCTTTGAACGATTCCTCGACACTCCAGGGTTCCTTATAGGGGCGGCGGTTGGTTAGGGCATCGTAGATATCCACAATGGCGACGATTCTTGCGCTTAAAGGAATTTGATCTCCTTTTAGGCCGTAGGGGTACCCGTTGCCATCGTAGCGTTCGTGATGGGCTACGGCGATGTCCGCCGCGTCCTGGTAGAAAGGCTGATTTCCCAACAACTTTTTACCCTGGATTGGGTGGGTGCGCATGATCTTCCATTCGTCCTTGTTCAAAGGCCCAGGCTTTTTCAAAATAACATCAGGGATACCCAGTTTGCCCACATCGTGCATCATACTGGAATAGCCGTAGACGGTTGCTTCAGTGGGATCGAGTCCAATATGGAGAGAAAACCGCTCCACATAATCGCGTACTCGGGCAATGTGGTTAGCGGTGTTTTCGTCTTTTAGATCGCAGGCCGTGGCCAGTTTGTAGATTGTGGCCACGTTCGCCTCGAAGATACTTTGGGTACGCTCGGCTATATGGTCTTCCAGATCGGCACTGAGTTCAATTAACTCCTGGCTGAGGTGAAACTGTTCTCTAAGCAGTGAGCGGTTACGTAGGTGAACGGAAATTCTGGCCCGCATTTCCATTTCGCGGAAGGGTTTCTGGATGTAGTCGTTCACACCTTGACTGAGCAGGTCGTATAGCACCTGTTTTTCTTGTTCCGTGGAGATAAGCAGAATCGGAATTTGATCAAATTCGTGATGGGAACGAATCAGATAGCACAGCTCTTTGCCATCCATTACCGGCATAAACAGGTCGCTGATGATGAGGTCATATTGGTCCTCGGCTTGGAGTGCTTTCCAGGCCTGTTCGCCATTGTCACAGAGGGTGGTTTGGCAGTTGAGGGATTCCAGCACGGTACGGTAGTACTGCTGCAAGGATGGGCTATCTTCTGCAACCAGAACCTGGAATTGATAATCTCGCATTCTTTCACGCACCGGCGCGTGCTGGGGTTTGAAAAGTAAATTTCTGATTCGCTGGTTTAAAAAATAAGCGGAACAGATACGGTTAATCAAATCCTGGGCGCCCACTTTTTCTGCTTGCTGCCTATCCACCAGGTTGGGGCAATCGCTTAGCATGATGATGGGCGTGGTTTGATTTAGCAGGTTCTGCTTCAGCTTTCGACATAGCTGGTAACCACAGTTCTCCCCCAGGTTGGCGCTAATTAATATCAGATCAGGTTGAATGTGGAGCGACATTGATTCCAGTTTTTCTGGATTGCAGCAACCCACCAGGGTAATGGCCTCTTCTTCCAGGTGGGAGCGATAAAGTTGAATAAGATGAGGGTCGGGGTCACAGAGAATGACAGTTTTATCCATAGGGCACACCAATCCGTTGATGGTCGAGGGGGAGATATTTCCTTGTTTACTGTAAGAGTATCCCCTGGATTGGTATCTGTCAGCCTGGGTGGCGACTTAATGTCGCCGTTATGCCATAACGATCTTTAAAAAATAATGGCTTAAAACCAAGCGGAGACAAAAAACCGGATTACATCGGCATCCATGCTGTATAGCGGCTCCTCACCGGTGGCGAATTGAGTTTGTGAGGCATCTCTGAAATTGTTGTAGTCAAACTGAATCGTGGTCCAGGACAGGTTCACGGACCCTTTTTCCAGCCATTTGCTCCAATCCGTTTTAAACTCATAAGCCACGGATACACCAAAGCTTTGGCTTTCAAAGTCGCTCATTTCTTTATCTCTGGCGCGAAAGTCTCTGCCCCCAGAACCTTGAGTGTTAAACAGGTCAGAGTAAAAAACCGCTGCACTTTGGCTATAAAATCGCTGTTTGAACTCCAGAATCCAGCTTTCCCCCAGGGGGTGAGTGTAACCCAGCTCCAAGTTGTAGGCGTCGATTTCCCAAGTGTCATTGAAGCGACGATACTCGAACGAGAGCGCAGCCCGGTAGGGTAAAAAATAACGTCCCCGCACTGCTGCGGCATGGCTGGTGCGGGTTTCAGGGTAGTTTTCCGCTTCCCATGCCATACCACCAAAGCCGTCTAAGTAGCGGGTTTGGCGGTAGGGGTTTCTGAGAAAACCTTCGTCGGTGGTTACCTGGTAGATGAAATTCATTAACAGGTTTTTGGTCACCACCTGGGACCAGCTCACTTGATAGGATTGATGATCCGCATCTTCTCGTAACTCATCGTCTATGACCGACGTCACGGTGTCTGAGCCATTGGAGTAGGTCAAACTCAGGGTGCTGAGATCGCCGAAAAAGTCTTGGCTTACACCCAGGAAATAGGTGTCTGCTTCATAGTCGTTTTCAGAGCTGTTGGTATAGCCGGCGCTGATGATGGTTTTATTTAGCAGGTAGTCAGCATTAATGCTGTACTGAGTGCGCTCTTCACTGTAGGGGCTGGCTAGAACCATAACATCAATGGATGCACTGGAAATTTCGTCCACGTAGTATTCGGCGCTAATGGACACGTTGTCGCTCACACTTTTGCGCACCAATACGGCGGGTCCGTCAATGGTAACACCGCCGCCATCGTAGCTATGGTACATGGCGTCGGCGCGATCTTCCGGTAACACAGCACTGTGACCAAGATTGGCCATCAGCAGCAGAGCGGCTGTAAGGAAACCGATTACTCTGCCTTTAGATCCAACCCTAGTTACAGCCACAACCGCCTCCAGCGCCGCCTTCAGCCCCATGGGCACCCTCACGAGCCTGATAAACGTGATGCATGTAGCTGGCCTCAATGGGGTCACGGCTGAAGCTCATGATGGGATCAGCCAGGTTATTTCTTTCGTAGGGTTTTACCCAGGGCTTGATGGGGGCGCAGCCACTCACCATCAGCACTCCAAGTAAAAGTAATAGGGCATGAATTTTTAACATTTATTAGGGCTCACGAATCAATTTTCGAATTTGTTTCTCGTAATCTTTCTCATAGCCAGGTTTGTAGCCCCGGTGAAGAAAGCGCATATTGCCTTTGCGATCCACCATCACCGTGCTTGGCATGGAATCCACCTTATAGAGCTCGCTTACCTTGTTCTTCATATCGTAGCCCACTGGAAAAGTGACTTTCGATTGCTTTAGCAGTGGCTGGGCCTCTTTGGGGTTCGCGTCCACGTTGACGCCGTACACGGTGAAGCCCAGCTTTTTGTATTTTTTATACAGGTCTTGAATCAGTGGCATTTCTTCGCGGCAAGGGCCACACCAGGAGGCCCAGAAGTTAATCATTACCACATCACCCCTGAAATCGGACAACTTTAGGGGCTTTTTCTTGCCTGCGGGTAAGGCAAAATCCGGTGCCTGACCGGATAGGGCAACACTGCTGGCGAAACTGGCGCAGCTGAAGAGCATAAGGCATAGGGCAAAAAACACGGTTGTGGGCTTGGCTGGTCTGGTCACGGCAACACCTCGGTTTATAAAACAGTTAGCCCCCATGGGTTTGCTTTCTATTGGCATATTAAAAGAAGTAAGTTCCGCTAAAAGTATATTGCATGTTATGGGCTGACCCGTCTTCTGCGTTGGGGTTTAGCACCACAGGTTGATCCGTAATTATGTCCTGAAAACCCACATGCAGGGCAAATTGATCCGTAAGAATGAGACGCAGTCCGGCTCCGATGTTGACGGCAAACTCTTTTTCACCCAAAAACTCCACGGTGCCACCGCCCGCTATGACGTAGAAGGACGAGTTAAAGGCGCTGTTCTTGGTTAAAAACACCTCCCCTGGCAGCAGGTTAAAACCCAGGGAAAGGTTGTAGTAGAGCATGTCTCTTTCGTCTTCGGTGAAAAAGTTCACGTTGGCGTTGCGTTCTTCTTCTGGGGTTTTGTCGACGGAAGTGGCACCCACATTAATTTCGAAAAACAAGTCTTCCGATAGATGCCAGGCGCCTCTGGCCCCGTATACGGGGAAGGTGCCGAAATGTTCCACACTCATAAAACCCCCGAAAACGCCCACTTCGAAGTTTTCGTCGTCTATGTCGGCGTCTTTTAACCCCAGTCTTACTATATTGGGGTCAAGCACTGGAGGCTCGTTGATATTGGCGTCTTCAGCGTGACAGGGCGCGCTACTGAGCAACGCAACCATACTGGCACTCAGAAAAAGGCGGATAATCCTATTGTCCATTCGTCAGTCTCTTCATTTTGATCTTGGTCCGTGAGTATAACTACGGACCGGTATTCGGTTCGTAACATGATCTGGTTGGTAATGAAAATTCGCAGCCCGAGCCCTGCATGGAGGGTTTGATCAATGCGTTCACTCACTTCAACTTCAACCTTGGCAAAGTCTGAGCGTTTGATGCCACCACCCAGGGTCATGTAAGGCGAATAACGCCAATGGGGCCAGGGCTGGTGAGTAACGCTGCCGTTCAAAAAGATAAAGTCCACGGTGGTGCCAAAGGCCTGGCCAGCGGTGGCTTCGATGGAAAGATGATCAGTGAAGTAGTAGCCCAGGTAAGCGTCGCTGGTGCGGGCCCCGGAGAAGGCCCCCACTTTGAAGCCCAGCTCCCAGCGCCGGTGCGCAAAATCGCCATCGCCCACCAGTTCAATGGCAGTGGGGCCGCCGTCGGGGTCCAGGGTTAGGGCCAGGTCGTTTTGATTAACCCAACCCTCATGACCCTTGCGGGTACGTATTTTGATCCATGTGGTGCGACGGGATATCACCTCGATCCAGCCACCGCGCTCCACAATTTGGGTTTTGGGGTAGCCGCGGCCGGGGCCCGTGCGAATATCGATAAAGGGTTCAGCTACCTGCACCGAAGGGTATTCTATAGCATGTGCCTGCTGAAGCCCCACACAACAGAATAGAAAAATGCTGAATAAAAACCTGACTGTCATTATGTGTGTGGAGTGCCTTGTGGTTAATCTTGTGTTTTTAGTTTAGCCATAGAATAAGTGCTTGTTTCGGCGTCATTCTATAGTATTGCAGTGGATGCAGCTACCCGCTGCATCGCCTTTGCATCAATTGTCCGGCGCAGCGAAATGGTCATTGTAGTACTGCCCACCTATATCCAGCCATTCTGCAATAAGACGCAATTCGTCGGCGGTGAGATAGTCTTGATGACTGCCACCTGCAGCGAATACATCAAAGAAACGGCTGGCGAAAGCGCCGTTGGCAGACATTGAGGCGGTTTCCGTGGGGTCGCACAGCACGAATACCGTGGTGGGGTTGCCCATGGCATCCAGGATGGGGTTGCCGTCCGCGTCCACTGCAGGTACTTCCACTGTGCAGTCGGTAACGCCGCCCATGCCGTCATCCACCAGTTCCACGTCGTCAAAAAACAAATCCACGTAAGATCGGTTTTGCACACCGTTGTTACCGTCCACTTCGCCGGTGAGCTCCAGCTGCCCAGCGGGTATTTGCGGCATGCTGGCGGCATCGGTGCGGCTGTGACAGCGCACGCAGGTTGCAGGTTGACCATCGCTGGCGTTGATTTGAGGGGCGGTGGAGCGGTCGTATTCCCACAGGGGTTGAATATGGTCTTCGTAGTGAATTCGAATGCGGCAGCGGCCATTCCAGGGTTCACAGTTGGTGCCTGGCTCGGATGCTAAGTCCGCAAAACTGGGCATATCTTGATATCGCAGGGGAAATTCCGCCAGATCTGGCGCTGTTAGCACGGGATCCCAGTAGTCGTCGTAGATCAAGTTTTGGCTCAGCTTCATGCGGGCAATGTCGTTTGCGGTGCCCTGTTCTAGCTCAAACGCTTTGGTTTCTGCCATGGTGCCGTTGAGGTAGGGCGACACCAGGGCGGGATCCGCGCCTGCATAGGGAAAACCAACCGGTTGGCCGGGGTTGATGGAGTCGATCTGGGCATCCAGGCGACCGTGAGGGTTCTCGCTATCTCGGCGGTGGCAGCCATTGCACTCCATCACTTCTCCCGGCGCCAGGGTGATCCAATTTTGATGGCGGGGAGTCAGGCGTTTGCCATAGCGGTCAGTAACGCTGATCATAAAAGGAATATTGGCGGGAACTCGAACCTTGACCGAGCCATCCGGTTCGATGGGGGCGTAGCCGATGATTTCTTTCATGCGCTGGGCCCCGGCCACGCCAAATGAACCGGCAGCGGGGGTTTTAACATCGCCGTCGGGCTCGGGAACGCCTTTCACCACTTTGAGGAAACGGGCAGGGCGTTGGTCCGCTGTAGTGGTAGTAGGGTTAGACAAATTGGCGTAATCCGTGGCGGTGTGATCGCTGGTGTCACCGTCAAAATCCAAGTCGATTTCTCCATCCAGATCATAAACACTACGAATGTGGAGAATAGCTTCTTCTACCGAGGCACTGCGCATGTTGGTTAATGTGGCTGCGTCGGCTTTGCCGTCCAGCGCACCGGCGTATAAATCAGGGTACTCCCTTTCGGCTGAAAGCATGATGTCCGTATAAATAAACCCTGGCTCCGGGGACATGATCGGAATCTGCGTGTTCTCCACTGGGTTCATGACCCAGATCCCATAACTTGGGTCCACGGTTCTGGCTTGAGGGTTGTTCAGGTTGTCGTCGCTGCAGGGCAAGGTGTTTGCTCCAATGCGAACAAGACATTGGCTCCAGCTGGTTAATACTCGGTCTGTGCCATCCCGCAGGGCAAAGTAAGCGGCATAGTAGCCACCGGGGGATAAATTCGTGTCCGTTTCTACACTACTGTGGGTAATGCTGGCCTGGGCTGGCCCGCTGCCGTTGCTGAGGGGAACGGGTTGCGTGTTGTCGATGTAGTTGTCCACGTCGATGGTGATAAAGTCGCCCCCGTAGCGGCTGGTGGAGAAGGGGCGCGCCAATACGAACAGCTCCCCATCCGGAGTGAAACTGGGTTTCACAAACTGAAATTCGGAGTTGTTGGCACCGGTGTTGTGGCTATGGTGACCATAGATCAGTCGGTTGTTGGTGCCATCGGGATTGATCTGGTAAAGATTGAAATTGTTGTGGGTGAAACGATCCCAGCGGCTGTAGATAATAGAACCGTCTGACACGACGGTTGGGAAGGTGTCGTGGCTCATGTTGAACGTGATCTGTGCGATGTCGCTTCCACTTCGAGACATGACGTGAAGATTCAGGGTGGGGCCTTGTAGGGTCTCTTCTTGGGCTGTGAAGCCAGATTTGCCTTCATCCAGGAGAATGGCCCTGGATTTTTGCTGGCGGGTGGAAGCAAATACGATGTCGCCTTCTGTACCCGGTAGATAACGAGCCATGATGTCGTGGCCCTTTTCCGCCAACAGAGGATCGGATATCACTTGCCGCAGGGTGTCATCACGGGTGTCGTATTCCCAAATATTCCAGCTGGGTTGATTCTCTTCTTCGGTGTCTGCCAGTTGTGGCGCACGCATGGAAAATAGTACGTATCGCCCCTCATGGGAGACGTCTATATCGCGGACGTCATAATTGCCCGAATAAACGCGATCGGAGATGATAATTTCCTCCGCTTCCTGGTGGGCTTGAATTTTCATAAACAGTCGGCCGTTGCCGATAAATTCAGTGGGGTTTGATAGCTGGTCTTCCCGCAGGGCTCCCATCTCGTCGGTTGGTAAAGCCCGTTGCACGAAAAATACAGATGTGCCATTGGCCAGGGGGTCTTTGTCACCGGGGTTGGCTGCCCCAGGTATTTCGTTATCGCTGCCGCAACCGAGGGTAAAAAAACAGGGCAGGAAAATGACAGCAAGCCACTGGACAAATGGCTTTGATAAGTCACTCAATTGCAAGCCTGTTTTTTTAAAGAAATTAAAAATCATTTTGTTATTCCACTTATCAACTTCTGTAGGCCAGTGCCTGTACTGGCAAGTTTGCACATGTTTCACTGTTCTAAGTTTGAGCTACATCACACTGTCGCTAATCCAATATGGGCTATTTTCGCGAATGCGAGGCCAGTCACGCATGACTTGCCTCTACGCTGGTTAAACTGAGACCGTGATCTTAATGCAAGATTGTATCAGGCGCCCACATTATTGGAGAGGGTTTAGTAATGATGGGTGAGAGAGGGCAAAGCAACAAGTGCTTTCTTCCCAACCTTTATCGGGTTAAGGGTGGTGGTAGAGAGGCCTAGGTGTAATCATGTTATATAACAACAAACCATCTTATATTCAGAAAGCCGCTGCGGCTTTGCTGGGGTTGACCCTGGCCCTGGGCTCAGGCGTGCTGCACGCCGGTGTCCGAGATGAAGCGAAAAGAATGTATGATCGAATTGCCGGTGTTCCCCCCACCCAAGCGCAACTGGATGCCATGGTGGCTATCATGGATGCCAACAATGACAGTGTCACTGACAGCCAGTCTGCTGCCATAAGTGCGGCTGCTGAGGCTTTCAACTCCCCCAGCTTCTACAATGTTACTCTGAAAAATATGGTAACTCCCTGGACTAACGAAGCTCAGACCTTATTTGCCCCTCTGAATGATTTCACCGCTACGGTGATCGGGTTGGTGCGGGATGGCGCTGACTTTCGAACGGTACTCTATGACGACGTGGTTTACGTGGGTACCAACAGCGGTTTTGCTCCCTATTCAAACGCCGACAACGATCACTACCTTGACCTGGCGGCCAGTGGCGAAAATATGGGAGATCCAGCCAATCTTGAGCGTCGAACCCAATCTGAATTTGGCTTTATCAGTTCCCAGGGCAGCGCCGGGGTCATGACCAGCAGGGCAGCGGCAAAAGCCTTTTTTGTGGCAGGCACCAACCGCGCCATGTTTCGTTTCACTTTAATGAATTTCATGTGTAATGACCTGGAACAGGTGAAAGACACTTCACGGTCGCCCCATCGAATTCGTCAGGATGTGTCCAGAAGCCCAGGTGGCGATAGCCGAATTTTTCTAAACAGCTGTGTGGGATGTCACGCTGGCATGGACCCCATGGCCCAGGCGTTTGCCTATTATGAATGGAATGGAGAAGAGGGCACGGACCAGGGTGAACTGGTTTATACCCCCGGGCAGGTGCAGGGTAAAAATCTCATCAATGCGGACACCTTCCGTTACGGCTACGCAACCCCAGACGACAGCTGGGACAATTACTGGAGAGAAGGAAGAAATTCTGCCTTGGGATGGGATCAAACCATCAACTATGGGGTGAGTGGCTGTGAGCCAGGAAGTTGTGCCGGTGCCAAAACCCTGGGTATGGAATTGGCTCACAGTGAAGCATTTGCACAGTGTCAGGTAAAAACTGTGTTTGAAACAGTTTGTTTGCACCAACCCACCACCGCAGCGGATCACACCCAAGTGGAAAACATGGTGACGAGCTTTAAATCCAGTAACTACAACATGCAGACCCCTTTTGCGGAAGCGGCTGCCTATTGTCGCGGTAACTGATTGGTGAGGGCGGGGAGAGAATTATGAAAGCGTTAACATCAATTAAACCGATAAATGGGCTGGCTGTTTTAGCTGTGCTGGTGTCTGTGCTGCTGGCTGGGTGTGGTGGCGGAGCGTCCACTGAGCGCTTTGTGCGTGGAGATGACACCGGTGCTACAGAAGAAGCCTCAACAGTACCGGATTACGTGGGTCGCCCAGCGGAAACCGAAGCCCAGCGTTTATTTAAAATTTATTTTTATGACGTTTACCGAGCCCCCAATAGCTGTGGCGGTTGTCACCGCGAAGGCGGTCAAGCGGCCAATACCCCCTTTGCGGATAGCGATGACTTAATTAATGCTTACAACGTGGCTGTGGGTTACGTGAACGAAGCCAATCCTGGGGCATCGGATTTTGTGACCAAAGTGGCCACCGGTCATGGTGGTTGCACAGGAACAGAAGCCTTATGTGCTGCGGATATGACTCGCGCCATCAATGGCTGGCTTGGCAATAACACGTCCAGCAGTACGGAAATCCAACTTGCTGCGCCCGTGGATCACGACATCACGGTAACCAAACAATTGCCCATTTCCGGTTCCGCCAATTACTCGTCTGTGGTATCGGCTTTTGGTTCAACTGTTTATCCTCTTTTTGCAGAGTATTCATGTGATGGCTGTCATGCTCCAGACGCTGCCACCCCCCAGCAGCCCTATTTTGCCGGAGCGGATTTGAATGATGCCTACGATGCAGCCCGCAGTAAGATCGATATTGATGATGGGGTAATGGATAGGCTCTTGGCCGATGCCCTGTCGCGGTTTGTGGTGCGGCTGCGCAGCGAAGCCCATAACTGTGGTGGCGATTGTGCTACAAATGCCGCAGACATGTTGGCGGAAATCAAAAACCTGGAAGCCATGGTGCCTGCCCCCTCGGCGGTGCCCGCAAACTGGGTGACCAGTAAAGCCCTGGTGCTGGAGCAGGACGGCATTCTGGCCAGTGGCGGCGGCCGTATTGATACCGGTGCCATCGCCCGTTGGGATTTCTCTGAGGGTGGCGGTACCATTGCCGGTGATAGCAGTGACGTGCTGCCCAGAATGAACCTGGAATTCTATGGCAACGTCAGTTGGGTGGGCGGTAACGGTATTCAGATTCTGCCTGGCGGTAAAGCCCAGGCAACCACCGCCAGTAGTAAAAAGTTGGCAGACAATATCAGAGTTACCGGTGCCTATAGTATTGAAGCCTGGGTGGCGCCCGCCAATGTCACTCAAGAGGGGCCGGCCCGAATCATCACCTATTCCGCCAGTACCACCGAGCGTAACTTTACCTTGGGGCAGACCCTGTATAATTACGACTTTCTGCATCGCAGCAGCACCACCGACGGTAATGGTGATCCTGCTTTATCCACCGCCGATGCGGACGAGCGCCTCCAGGCCACACTGCAGCACGTGGTGGTCACCTATTCCCCCGAAAACGGACGGCAGATCTACGTAAACGGCGAACACACCGGTGACCTTGATTCCGTTTCGGGAGGTGGGCTCAGTGGTTGGGACACGGGGTTCGCCTTTATATTGGGTAACGAAGCATCCAATGATCGCCAGTGGGAAGGCATAATTCGATTTGTGGCGGTGTATGATCGCCCGCTCACCCAAGAAGAAATTACCACTAACTTTGATGCCGGCGTGGGTGAACGATATTACCTCCTGTTCAACGTAACGGATCTGGTTGATATCAACGATGGCTGGAACAGCTATGTGGTGTTCGAGGCCAGTGTGTTTGATAGCTACAGTTATTTGTTCAACGCGCCTTTCTTATATCGCATCGCCGGTTCCGGGTCTGGCCAACAGAGCAGCTACAGCGCTATCCCACTGGAAGGAATGCGATTGGGATTAAATGGCAAGGAGCCGGGAGTAGGCCAGGCCTACGCTAAGTTGGCAACCACACTGGATGATTCCCTATACACTGCCGAAGCGGGCCAACCTTTGTCAGATATTGGAACCATTATCGCGTCAGAGGGCGGTTCCAATGCCGACGAATTCTTCCTCACCTTTGAGCGCATAGGCAGTAATACCGACGTTCGAGTTGAGGCCAGTGTGAGCCCGGTTTTGCCCACAGTTGCGGAGCAAGAGCCTGAAATTGGCGTGCGCAACTTCTCTGAAATCAGCGCAACCATGTCGGTGATTACCGGCGTACCCGTGACCAACGCCAATGTGGTCGCCACCTTTGATACCGTTAAACAGCAACTGCCTACATCAACGGCCATTGAGGGCTTTTTGTCGGCACAGCAAATGGGTGTGGCGCAACTGGCCATAGAGTACTGCAGTGAGCTGGTGGATTCAGACAGCTTACGGCCCACGTTCTTCCCAGGTTTTGTGGGCAATTTTGACCTTGGCGCTGGACAGGCGTTTGCCACGGCAACGGACAGGAGCAATGTAGTGGATCCTATTTTCGCTAAGACCGTGGGAACGGGTATGGCTTCACAACCTAATGAAGTGGATATGAAAACCGAGCTAGACTCATTAATACAGGTGCTAGTGGGCAACGGCAATGCATCAACCAGACAAATTGTGAAGGCAACCTGCGCAGCTGCATTAGGTTCCGCCGTTGTGTTGGTACAGTGAGGGCATAATCATGAAAAAGAAATTTGATAACTTAAATCCGGATACGCCTTTACTTTATGCCGATCACGCAAAACCTAAAAGCCGCCGAGATTTTCTACGCCAGGGATTGGTAACTGGCGCGGCCAGTGTACTTGGCCCTGGCATAATGGGTTTGTTCGCTAACCCCGGTAAAGCCTACGCAGCCCTGTCCGGTGATATTAATACTTTGCGGGGCGATTGCGGCATCACTGTGCAGGGGGCGGGTAAAATTCCGTTTATCTGTATGGACCTGGCCGGTGGCGCTAACATATCCGGTTCCAATGTGCTGGCGGGCCAGCAGGGTGGGCAGGAAGATTTCCTCAGTACCGCCGGTTACAACAAAATGGGTTTGCCCGGTGATATGGTGCCTAGCATTATGAATCCGGACACCGGCCTAAGTGATTTTATCGACAACACCATGGGGCTGTTGTTTCACAGCGACAGTGCATTTGCCCGCGGTATCCGTGAGAAAGCATCGGCAGCCTGCCTGGCCAATGTGGATGGTGCAGTTATTCCAGCTCGATCAGATAACGATACCGGTAATAACCCCCACAATCCCATGTACGGAATATGGCGCGCTGGTGCCGATGGCGAGCTGCTAACCCTGATCGGCTCCCGCGCTTCCGATTCCGGTGGTAACTCCATGGCCCCTGCCATGATGCTTGATGCCAGTGTGCGGCCTTCGAAAGTGGATCGCCCCAGTGATGTAACCGGGCTGGTGGATACCGGTAAGCTGGTGGGGTTATTGGACCAGCAGGACGTGGTAAGTGTGATGGAATCCATCGTCCGCATCAGTGAGCAAAAAATGTCGAATCAGAATACCCAAGTGGCAGTGACCCGGGATGAAGTGATTCGGGATTTGGTGCGCTGCGGATACGTCAAGAGCGCAGATTTGGCAGACCGTTACGGCAATCCCAATACCCTGAATCCGGCCGGTGACCCCGATATCGTGGGCGCCACTGGTATATTCAGCAGTGCGGAATTCGATGATCGCGAATTCCAAAAAACCGCATCGGTGATGAAGTTGGTTGTGAATGGGTTTTCTGGTGCCGGTACCATCGCTATGGGTGGCTACGATTACCACACCGGCGATCGTGCCACTGGTGAGGTGCGGGATTTGCGGGCGGGTCGATGCATGGGTGCCTGTTTGGAGTACGCGCATCGCATGGGGGTTCCCCTCATGCTGTATGTGTTCAGTGACGGTTCTGTATTCAGCAACGGCACCATTGATAATTCGGCGGATGGCCGTGGTAAAGGCGTATGGACTGGAGATAATTCTTCAACTGCGGCGTCATTTTTCCTGGTTTACAACCCCACGGGCCGAGCCGCTTTAACCGGTGCGGTACCGGGTCGGCAAATCGGCTGGTACCGAGCCGACGGCTCGGTGGACACTTCATCAAGTCCCGCTGCAAACAACCCCAATTTACTGGTTGAAACCGTGGTGTTGAATTACATGGCCCTGCATGGCGAGCAAGGCAACTTTGCCTCCACCTTTACCAACCAAGGGTTGGGTAACAACGCCATGCGCGATAGCTTGACGGTGTTCCAAGGTATTGTGAGCGGTACCATCAGCTAGTTTCTAAAGGGTTTTTGCTCAGCACGACCTTTCTTCGAAAGTCGTGCTTTTCCTCGTGCTTTTCTTTGCGCACGGTTATTTTCATATTTAAATCACGGGCCTCTGTATAGGCCTGATCTATTTGTTCTTTGCTCAACAACTTTTGCATAAAGAAGCGAGCTTGATCCGGGGTTTCCCTATCCCAACCTGGGATGTCATCGGGCTCATCTCTGCCTGACACCATAGCCCATGTGTAGGCTTTTTTGTAATTCCTTTTTACACCGATCCCTTTGTAATAAAACCAGCATAGATGGTATTGAGCCAGGTTAACTCCCAGCAGGGCAGCGTCTTCGTAGTGTTTGGCGGCGGCTTTTTTGTTTTTTTCTACCCCTAGGCCGTCTTCATATAAACGACCAATGCGATAGATGGCCATTCTGCTGCCAAGCTGCCGCGCTTGCTTAAACAGATCCATGGCATCTTGGTATTGTTGGCTTTTTTGCTGCAATTCGCCTAAGGTCAGGCAGGCATCCGCCAGTTTGGCTTCACAGGCTTCAAGTAAAAAACCTTCGGCCAGGCTCGGATTTTTAGCAATGAAAGGCGTCCCTTCATAGCGGAATAAGCCCAGTTGATAGTTTGCTTCTGCGTAACCCGCTGAGGCCGATTTTCTATAGAGCTCTATAGCGGCAAGGGCGTTTTCTTCATCTTTTTCATCGTACTCAAGTTCTGCCAAAAGATATTGTGCTTGGGGTTGGTTATGTTCTGCTCCGGTTCGACATTCTTTAAAGGCGGCTTTCCAGTCCTCCATGGCAAATGACGATACGCAGTTTTCCACAGCATTTTCTGCCAGCCGTTTGTTTAGCTCTCGCTGCTCTTTTGTTTCGACGGGTTTTTCTTCCGGTTGCCACAATGTGAATACCCCTGACTCTTTAAACTTACGCAATTGATCAGATGATTTTGCGTGATCTTCCTTCATGGTTGCCACGGGCAAGGCAAAGCCGATACCCTGAGTTTTCTGTAAGACTAATGTATTGACACCAATAACTTCGCCGTTTTCATTAATCAGAGGTCCGCCACTGTTGCCGGGATTAATGGCCGCATCTGTTTGAACATAGGCGGTGCCTTCAACCAGTTGGTTTCCTGAGATAATGCCTGAGGTGACGCTGTACTTTTGCCCCATGGGGTTGCCAATGGTGTAGACCCGGGTGCCCAAGGGCATGTCGTACTCTTCACTTAGGGGTAGCGGTGTGCAGCCTTCCTCTTTAATGTGTAGATAGGCCAGGTCGTTGTCTTTGCTGATGGCGGCTACCTTAGCCTCCACCTCTCGATCGTTTACCAACGTAAGAACAATTTTCTTTGGTAATCCATTGCCTAGATAGGCTTTACTGGCTTGCTTCATTTTTTGAAGGGCATCAATGGCATGGTTGCGCGTTTTTGTATCGCTGATTCCGCGCTTTATATTGGCGTCTAATTCTCTTAGATCACGATCCAGCTTTCGTATGTCATCAAACTGCAACTGTACCACGTGGCGGTTGGTAACCACGGTACATTGATCATCAATAAAAAAACCGGATCCAGAGCCAAAGCCGGTATCAATGAATACGGTACTGTTGCGGGCCTTTTCAATGGCATTGCGGGGCGAGTGGGTTTTCGCGAGTTCGGCACTAATGCCGGTAAGTTCGAGCTTGGCCTCTTCTACGGATGCTTTTTCAGTGGGTTTTTCCGTGATGACAGTTGGGTTGCTAGCTTCACTGGTTAGGGTGTCAGTGGGCCGTTTTTCTAATGCGGTATGGGCTAGGGCGGATTGTGTGGTTGTATTGTCATTGGGTTCAGAGCCACAACTGCTGATGCTCAAACCTAAAATCAAAGCACCACTGATACAAACAATAGTTGGATACTTCACTGTAACCTCAGGATTTTAAAAGAATTCTAGAATAGATTAGGACTATCAAAAAAGTATAGACCATCGTTGAATATACTATTGAGTAGATTTTGGAACAAGTTGGTCAAGGCGCAGTGTCCCTCATAATCTGTGCTTTGGGTAGATTTAGGCATAAAGCGGCGCGAAAATGTTGTTGTTGAAGTTGTTCGTTGTAGAATTGTTGCAGTTGTTCGTTGTAGAAAAGGTAAATGCTAGAATGAGAAAAAATTGAAAAGGCAGTGTGTGAGGTATTCCCCATGGCTTCTTTACAGGATCAGCTTTTAAAAGCCGGTGTGGTGGATAAAGGCAAAAGCCAGAAAATTAAGAAACAGCAACACAAGAAGAAAAAAACGGGCAAGGGCAGCCCCGAAGCGGAAGAGGCCGCCCGTTTGGCTAACCAGGCAAGGGCAGCAAAGCAGCAAAAAGACAAGGAAATTAACCAGCAAAAGCAGCAGCAAGCCCAGCGCAAAGCCATTGAAGCGCAGATGAGACAGCTGATGGAGAACAACAAGCTGGTTCGGGAAGGGGGTGACATTCCTTATCAATTCAGTTACAACAAGGCTATTAAAAAGCTTTATATAACCGAACCCCAACAGCAGCAATTGTTACTGGGTCAGGTTGCTATTGTAGAACTGCAAGGTGACTTCGAACTGGTGCCGGCAAAGGTGGCGGAAAAGATTGCGCAGCGGGATGAAAGCCGAGTAGTGGTAATGAACAGCGGCTCGGACAACTCTGTGGATGAGGACGACCCATATAAGGATTATCAGATTCCTGATGACCTGATGTGGTAAAGTATATTTGATAAATCGATTTTTCTATTTTCTGCTGTTAATTTGCCTGCCGTTGAGTGCGTGGGCAAATGAAAACTGGCGATTGTCAGGTTTTAGCTCTATCGCAATGGGACGTCTTGGCCATAGTGATCTTAGCTATCACGGTTACGACAACAAAAAATGGCGTTTTGACGGTGACAGCGTATTAGGGCTACAGCTCAGTGGCAGCTTGACTGACCGACTGACGATTACCACCCAAGTGGTGAGTCGCAGTTATAATCATCTGCACCGCAATGCCTTTGATCCTGAATTAGATTGGCTTTTTCTTGCTTACCAAATCGATTCAAATTGGCGGCTTCGTTTGGGCCGCATGCGCACGCCCCATTACTTGTATTCTGAAACCGTGGATGTGGGCTATTCCTATATTTGGGCACGCCCTCCCATGGATGTATACTCCATAATACTGTCCCCGTTTCATTCTTTTGACGGTATTGATGTTGGCTATCTTACCAATTTGGAAGATACGGCAATTGACGTGCAGCTATTTGCTGGTCGTATCCGGCGGCAGAATAACGAACTGAATATCAAAGTCGAACCCATGATCGGGGGTAATCTGCGCCTGGATATAAACGACTTTACCCTGCGCTATGGGCTGGTGTTCAATCGCACTAATGTATCCATGGACTACGAATTTCTGTTTGCCTCGCTGGGTGGCTCGCAAAATTACAGCGAATTGTATGACGCAGCATTAAATGCGGCCATTGCTTTAGATCCTAGCTTTCAAACAATTAAAGATGGTTTTTCAGCACACCAGGCCATGTACCGTTACCAGGCTCTAGGTGGAATTTGGCGGGGGCCCTATGTCACCTTAAGCAGCGAACTTTTCCATATAAAGAATACGGATTCAGGTTATACCAACAATTCCCATGGATGGTACCTGTCAGCTCATGGAGAAGTTGGGCCGTTTACACCCTATCTGGTGAAAGGCTACTTTAACAATGATTTGAACACGGATGCTGTGGACGTAATCGAGACTAGTTTTCAACAGGTTCCTTTGGGGCAGCCAGGATTGGAAACCTTTGATCAATTCCGTCTAATTACCTACTACCCTTTGAAGCTTTCTAATTATGGTCAGAGCACCTGGACCCTGGGCGTACGCTATGATGCTTTTAAGAATGTGGCCCTAAAAGCTGAATGGCAAAGGATTGATTTTGCCGCGGGTGGTAGTGGACAGATTACGCAAAAAACCTTGAATCCGGGTAGCCATACCACCCTCACCACTTTTGTTATAGATGTGGTGTTCTGATGCTGAAGCGGATATGTGTAAAGTTAACGGCGGCTTTGGTATGGGCATTATTTGCCACAATGGCTAGCGCCGAGTTAGTGGTAATAGTGCATCCCGATAACCCCGTCACCACGATTACTCAAGCGCAGTTAAAACAAATTTTCTTGGGACGTATGCCGTTGTTTCCGGATTCCAAAATAGAAATAGTGGCATTGGACTTGCCCGGCAATGACCCCGAATTCAGCGAGTTCTATCAAAAAGTGGTAAATCTTGAAGCTGCCAAGTTGAAGCGATATCGCGCTTATTATTTATTCAGTGGTAGAGGCAAGCTCCCCAAAGAAATGGATTCCGCTAACGCGGTTGTGGAAGAGGTTTTGGCCAATCGTAGGGCCATTGGTTACATTGATCAGAGCCACCTTAAAGACAACGTCCGCGTGGTTTTGACCATTGCTGATTGAAGCTATTCTCCCATGGCGGGATAAATTTCTTTTCCTCAAAAAAAGAGCGCCATGGGCGCTCTTTTTTTTACTTTGAGATTAAGCCACGTCCGGCTTGGAATGCCGTTCATGCAGGAACCGCAGCACCTCTGCCCGGTAGTGGTTGTACTGTGGATCATCCGCCAGCACCAGACGTTCCCGTGGTCTGGGTAGATCTATATGTAAGATCTCACCGATGGTGGCAGCAGGGCCGTTGGTCATCATCACAATGCGATCGGACAACAGTACAGCTTCATCCACGTCATGGGTGATCATAATCACGGTGTTGTTAAGCTCCGCCTGAATCTCCATAACAGAATCTTGAAGGTGAGCACGGGTTAGGGCGTCCAGGGCGCCAAATGGCTCGTCCATCAGCAGTACTTTCGGTTTCATGGCCAGGGCGCGGGCAATACCCACACGCTGTTTCATACCACCGGAGATTTCACCGGGACGTTTGTTCATGGCATGATCCATATGTACGAGGTGTAGGTTGTGCTTGATCCACTCGTCCATTTCTTTTTTACCCATGGTGCCACGAAATACCTGCTTCACCGCCAGTTCCACGTTTTGGTAAGAAGTGAGCCAAGGTAGCAGCGAGTGGTTTTGGAATACCACCGCACGTTCCGGGCCTGGTTCGGTTACTTCTTTTCCATCCAAAAGGGTGGAGCCTTGGGTGGATACCAAAAGCCCCGCCACAATATTCAACACAGTGGATTTACCGCAACCGGAGTGTCCGATCAGGGAAACGAACTCACCTTTTTCGATGCTCAGTGACACGTTATCAAGGGCTTTAAATACACCTTTGGGGGTGTCGAAATCCATGTGGACTTGTTCGATGGTTAGATAGCCTCTCATTGGGATTGTCTCCTGTTAAATTCTGATTGCGTTGGCTTAACGAACAATGGCGTCTTTATCCCAGGAGAAAGACTTTTGCAGGGATAGCATTAGGCGGTCCAGAAGGAACCCAATGAAGCCGATGGTTAATACCGCCACCATGATACGTCCCAGTGATTGAGAGCTGCCGTTTTGGAATTCGTCCCAAACGAACTTGCCCAGGCCTGGGTTTTGCGCCAGCATTTCCGCCGCAATCAATACCATCCAACCCACACCCAAAGACAGTCGTAGCCCGGTAAAAATCATGGGTACGGAAGAAGGTAGAACGATCTTGGTGATTTTGGTGAAGAAGTTCAAACGTAATACCTTGCTCACATTTAGAAGGTCTTCGTTGATGGACGACACCCCAACGGTGGTGTTGATCAAAGTTGGCCACAAGCAACACAAGGTCACCGTGATAGCCGAGTTAACAAAAGATTTGGCAAAGTAGGTGTCGTTGCCCACATACAGAGCACTTACCACCAGGGTCACTATAGGCAGCCAAGCCAAGGGTGATACGGGCTTGAACAACTGAATTATGGGGTTTAGGGCGGTGTAGATGGTGTTGCTTAGTCCACAAATTATGCCCAAGGGAATCGCAATGACACTGGCAAGTAAAAAACCGGTGAAGACCGTTTTTAAACTGGTAACAATTTGGTCTATATAAGTTGGTTTGCCGGTGTAGTCCCGAATCTTAACTTTGGCGTCTGGGTTTTTCGCCAGTTTTTTTGCGTTGCGTTCTTCTTGCCGCTTGATAAACGCTTTTTCTTTTTCTCGCTCGGCTTTGTGTTCATCCCACAGGTTTAGAGATTGTTCCCAAACTGCGGCGGGGCCAGGCATTTTACCAAGGCTGGTATTAACTTGGGACGCGGCCACGTGCCAAATACCAAGAAAAATAGCGAAGGCGAATATGGGTACGCCCAAATTGCGTACCAGCATTTCGATTTGCTCTTTGGGATTCTGAAAACTAAAAAATTTCATAAAGGACACCAACCATGAAAAACCGATTGCTTCAAAAAGACTGATAACTTTTGCACTCATTTGCCTGCACCTCTGTAGCAATCAAGCCGAGTGGCCTTGCAACCACTCGGCTTGATTGGGTTAGCTCACATTAAAGCTTGCTGTCTTTCTTCAATCCGATCTTGAACTTGGAAATGTACTCATTGGGCTTGGTGCCGTCATAAGTAACGCCATCGATGAAATCCTTTTGCGGTGGCTTAAAGCCGTCTTCATCGTCAGCTGGGAAATCACTGGCAGACATCTTACCTTCGGCGATCAGCATTTTTGCGGCCTGCATGTAAATGTCGGGGCGATATACTTTCTTAGCGGTTTCCATGTACCAGCTGTCTGGCTTGTGCTCAGGGATCTGACCCCAACGACGCATTTGAGTGAGGTACCAGATAGCGTCACTGTAGTAGGGGTAGGTGGCGTTATAACGGAAGAACACGTTAAAGTCGGGCAAAGATCGCTTGTCGCCTTTTTCGTATTCAAACGTACCGGTCATGCTGTTGGCAATTACGTCGTAGTCAGCACCAACATAGTTGGGTTGAGACAAGTACTTAACCGCTTCTTTACGGTTCTTGTTGTTGTCTTCATCCAGCCAGTAGGCCGCACGGATCATAGCTTTAACTACAGCAAGGTGGGTGTTGGGGTTTTTGTCAGCCCACTTTTTGCTTACACCAAATACTTTTTCTGGGTTGTCTTTCCAGATTTCGTAGTCGGTAATAACGGGTACACCAATACCTTTGAATACGGCCTGTTGGTTCCAGGGTTCACCCACACAGTAACCGTAGATTGTGCCGGCTTCCATGGTGGCGGGCATTTGTGGTGGTGGAGTAACTGAAAGCAGGGCGTCGGCTTGCAGTTGGCCGGAGATGTCGCCTTTTGCTGGTGCATAATAACCGGGGTGGATGCCACCGGCCGCCAGCCAATAACGTAATTCATAGTTGTGTGTGGATACAGGGAATACCATACCCATGTTGAATGGCTTACCGGCTTCCTTGTAACTCTCTACTACTGGTTTTAGGTAGTCCGCTTTGATGGGGTGAACGGGCTTTCCATCTTTATGGGGTACGTTTTTCTTCATCTGTTTCCAAATATCATTGGAAACAGTAATGCCGTTACCGTTCAAATCCATGCTGAAGGCAGTGATGATGTGCGCTTGTGTACCAAAGCCAATGGTGGCGCCCAAGGGCTGCCCCGCCAACATGTGTGCGCCGTCTAGCTCACCGGTGATAACCCGGTCCAGCAAAATTTTCCAGTTTGCCTGTGCTTCCAGGGTTACATAAAGACCTTCGTCTTCGAAATAACCTTTTTCGTAGGCAATGGCCAGTGGTGCCATATCGGTTAGTTTAATGAAACCGAATTTTAAATCTTCTTTTTCCAGCTCCAGTTCTTCAGCCATGGCCGGCGCGATCACCATGCTGCTGGCCGCTGCCCCAATTGCCAGGCTTTTAACAATGGTTTTCAAGCGCAAGCGCTTAAACCAGGGTGTCCGTTTGTGATTCATGTTTAACTCCAAGTAACTTCAAAATGAATGGAAAAGATGGAAGCTTCGCAAACAGGGGAATCAACATATGTGCCAACTTTTGGAAAAGTCGAAATCAATAAACAATTGGTAGAGGAATGGCTATTTGTGAGCCGAATTAATGGGTTTCTAAAAAAAATGTATCAGATTGGTTCGTTTATTTGAGGTTGCGCACCAATGGTGTTCTTTGAGATTGCGGGTGTGTTTGGGGTTGAGAAACAAAAATGGGCCATTAGCAGGCCCAATTTAAGAAAGCTGCACTTTTATAGTACTTCTTGTGGTACCTCGGCTGGAATTTGGGCCTCTACCACTTGCATTAAGCTTTTATTCTTACTGTTGGGAAGTCTCAGTTTGCGTTGATAGTCAGCGGGTGAATGCAGAGTAACGTTTTGAAAACTGTAATCATTAAAGGTGCTTAGCAGGTGATGTTCATCCCTAAAGTGAAAACTGATGGACGAGCCTGTGGCCAGGGAGAGGATAGCTCCTGCGGATCTCACAGCGCTGGGTAAGCGGCTTTTATTTGGTGCAAAAGCCATATCCGTGACATACCAGGCTTTTTCCCGTAGATGGCGTTGAGTGACTAACTTGCGCCAGAACAGTGAAATATTCTCAAGAGTAAAGTAATTGACCAAACCTTCGGTAATGATGATGGTGGGTTGGTTGGGATTCAAAAATTCCGTGATCACATTATTTAATGAGTGGGAGCTATGCTCTGAAAAAATATCGCAGCTCACCACTTTGTGGCCAGGGGTCATATGGGTGTTTTCATTGAGTAGGCGATTTTTTTGCTTAGCTACCTTAGGAAGATCCGCTTCGATGTACGTTAGATTTGGATGGCGTTGAGACAGTTTGTATCCTCTAGGGGAATAGCCGCAGGCTATTTCCAGTATTTGAGACACACCGTCCTTTAGCATGCGTTGCTCAATTATATGATCGATGATCTTGTGACGCTGTAACAGGATATCTTCCAGGTTAACGCCAACACTGTGTTTGGCTGCAAATTCAAAAGGCCGCATGGCTTCGAATAAGAGCTTGCTCTTGGCGTTGGTGAAGAAGTGGTTGGACATCCCGTACTCATACCAGACTTGGCCAGTATAAAGGGCGGTAAAGCTGATGCCGCTGGAATCCATGGTGAAAGCCTCCGAAAGTGATCCTTATTGTATATAGAGGTGCCCGTTGCGAATGGTGAAGGATCGGCTGGTTAGGGTTTGCCCGCCACAGGGACCAGATACACAATATCCACTGCTGATTTCGAACAGGGCACCATGATTGGCGCAAACGATAAACCGTTTTTCTCTATCCAGAAACTGATCGGGCAGAAACTCCAGCGGAATACCCAGGTGTGGGCATCTGTTTTCGTACAAGTAAAGTTGACTATTTAGGCGTACTACTAAGAAGCGGGTACCTTGCCAGTCAAAACCTTTACTGCCGTTTTCGGGAATCTGGTCCAGGGGAAACAAAGCTCAAATCCTGTGCTGTTATCAGGACGTTAGAGGGTAGGGCTTTTTTGGGGGAGAAGTAAATCAAAGATTTTTTAGGAAAATGACTGATAAAGTGTTGCATTAGCAAATAAGAATCATTATTATCTTTTCCGTGGTCGACGCAACGGGCTTTCAGAGTTCACTGGCACTTCATCATGGCCCCTCTCTCCTCTCTACACCTGATTGGTGCCAGAGGAACTCGGGAAGCCCAGTCCTCCACGACAGCTAAAGCTACAACATGGTGCATGGCCGGGGGCTTACCCCCGGCTTTTTTTTGTGGAATGGGCGAGTATCCCTATAATAGCCGGCTCAGTAATAAGCGCCCTTTGCCATGTTTCATAATCGACCCTACATTTTGACCGCCGCACTGACTGCTTGCTTGTTGCTGCTCATGGTGTTTTCCATCAGTTCTGGTTCCATGAGTGTTCCCCTATCTCAATTGATTTCTATTCTGATGGATCCCGCTGGGACCGGCGGCAATGCCTCCACTGAAACCCAACATTTGGTGATTTGGCAGATTCGTTTGCCCCGGGTGGTGTTAACCGTATTGGTGGGTGCCAGCCTGGCCTTGTCCGGTGCCATGGTTCAAGGCTTGTTTCGCAACCCCCTGGCGGATCCCAGTTTGATTGGAGTTTCCGGCGGTGCGGCGGTGGGGGCCGCCTGCGCCATTGTATTGGGGGGGGCCTGGCAGTTGGCCGAAGCCAGTTGGGCTGTACCCATGGCTGCCTTTGTGGGAGGGGCCATGGTCACCGCTTTGGTGTACTACCTGGGGGTAGGACCCATGGGCACTTCTGTGGCCACCATGTTATTGGCAGGGGTTGCCATTAATGCCATGACCGGTGCCTGTATCAGCTATTTGTCCACGGTGGCGGAAGATGTGCGCTTGCGTAATCTGGTGTTTTGGATGATGGGCAGTTTTAACGTTTCCACCTGGAATAAGGTGCTTTGGGTTTTTCCTTTTTTGCTGGTGGCTTTGTTGGTGATGACTCAGGTTTGGAAGGGGTTGAATGCTCTGCTGCTGGGGGAATCTGAAGCCCGTCATCTGGGGATCCCGGTTGAGCGCCTGCGTTTGTGGGTGATTCTTACCGCCGCTTTGGCGGTGGGAGTGTCGGTTGCCGCAGTGGGAATGATCGGTTTTGTGGGGCTGGTGGTGCCCCATTTAATTCGATTGTTGATAGGGCCTGATCATCGTTGGTTATTGCCAGCTTCAGCGTTGCTGGGAGCCGTGCTGTTGTGTGCCGCCGACTGGGCTGCCCGAACCTGGTTGCAGCCTAAAGAGTTGCCCATTGGGGTGCTCACCGCCGTCTTAGGGGCGCCTTTCTTTTTGTTTTTGGTTTCCCAGCGCCGCCGGGGGAATTTTTATGGTAGTTGACCAAAAACGTTGTTCCCAACAGGTGCTTGAGGTCAAAGCGGTTTCATTGGGGCTTGGCAAGCAATCCATCCTGGCGGATGTCAATCTCTGTGTGAATTCCGGGGAGTGTTTGGCTGTGGTGGGCCCCAATGGCGCTGGCAAGTCTTCATTGTTTCGGGTCATATCCGGTGAATGGCCCCATTACCATGGAAAAATCTATTTTAATCAGCGCGAGCTGCAGCTCTGGACTCTTGCACAACTGGCCCGTATGCGGGCGGTGATGCCACAAAATTCTTCCCTTAGCTTTCCATACACAGTGGCAGAAGTGGTGATGTTGGGACGCCTGCCCCACAGCAGTGGCCAGAAAAAAGATCGAGAAATCTGTCAGCAGGTGATGACCATGTGTGATGTGGCGCAGTTTGCCGAGCGCTCCTATTTGCAGCTGTCCGGTGGCGAGCGGCAAAGAGTGCAATTGGCTCGGGTGCTGGCTCAAATATGGACACCGGTGGATGAAGGGCCCCGGGTGCTGCTATTGGATGAACCCACTTCGGCCCTGGACCTGTCCCACCAGCTAGCGCTGATGGAAATGGTCAAACAGGTGGCCCAAGCTCAAGTGGCGGTGGTGATTATTCTTCACGATCTGAACCTGGCCGCCCGCTTTGCCGATCGAATAATGGTGATGCATCAAGGGGCTGTGGACGCTCTAGGTACGCCCGAAGAGGTGATGGTGCCCCAACGTATCAGGCGCGTGTTTGGGGTGGACGCCAATGTGATTCCCCACCCTGAGCACCAGTGCCCCTTGATTGTGTATTAAGGTTTTTTATTACGCTTGATTTTTTGAAACTGAGTAATTCAATTCCACGATCTGTCGGGCCATATTTTCCATCAGACTCAAGCAAATTCTAGGGTGCGTTTGTAGCAGGTTTTGGAATTGGGGGCGTGGTACCACCATCACCAGGCAGTGTCCGTCGGCCACCACGGTGGCAGTTCTGGGGCTATCCGTAAGCAGGGAAAGTGCGCCGAAAATCTCATCTTCCAGTACTTCGCCCACTTTGACTCCTTGCACAAATACTTCGGCGTGGCCTTCCACGATGGAGTAAACCGAGTCTGCCTCGGTACCCTCTTCAATAATGATGTCCCCGGCAGAGTAAGTTTGAAAGCCCGGGGATGCCTTGTCCATTGGGGCATCATGGGAAGCAATAACGCAAGTGTGACGACCACATTCCGCCAGAAGATACTCACACCATGCTTGAGCGCTATCCGTGGTGGAAAAAGCCTGTTGCCAAAGTTCGTTGCGGTTGTAGGGCCGCAGGGTGACCGGTGCTTGAGCAGAAAACTGGCTGCGGGGTACACCATCCAATAAATCCAGGCCAATCATATCGCCGCTGTCGTGATGAAACAGGGTGCGATCATAGAGCTGCTGACTTACAGCACCTTCTTCGATAAAAAAGATTTGATCCAGATAGTCTTCATTGGCGTACAAATCGTCAAATGTTTCAAAGCGCAGACTGGGGCCGCTGGGGGTGATGTTTGTCATGGCCACGGAAAGTTTCTGTTTGCAAAACTTGTCCGCGACATCAAAGGTTTCCGTAAAGCTGGATTCTAGGAACATGCCGTTGCCTGCCGCTGAGAAATGAATGTAACGTTAATGGGCACCTATAAAAGTGTAGCCAAATATAAATGGGGGGAGCTGAAAATAACCCCTTGGTTTAAATTCAGCTCACAGTTGCGGCCTATATAATTTAGTTTTTAATTCCCGCTGGGCTATAACAGCGCTTTGTATTCCTGGGGCTTGAGGCGGGGGCCAAACTGGGTCACCAGCTGTGCTGCCGCTTTCGACGCCAAGGCGCCAGCTTGCTGGAATGAATAGTCGTGGCTGAGACCGTACAGAAAGGCACCAGCGAACATATCCCCTGCGCCATTTGTGTCCAAAGCTTGCACCGGTGTGGCCGGCACCTGGATGTAATCATTGCCGTCATAAAGTAATGCACCTTTGGAGCCCAGGGTGATGGCAAAGGTTTTCGCCAGAGATTTTAGCTGCTCAGCGGCGGCTTCAACATTGTCACATTGAGTCCATGTTAAGGCTTCATCCTGATTGCAGAACAGTAAATCCACGCCATCGCCCAGCATCTCAGACAGGCCGTCGCGGAAAAATTTCACCATATTGGGGTCAGAAAAGGTGAGTGCGGTTTTTACCCCTTTTTGCTCGGCAAGCTCACGGGCCTTGATGGCAGCAGCCCTGCCACTGGGTGAGGTGACAAGATATCCCTCTAGGTAAACGTAATCGGAATCAGCAATGGCATCGGCGTGGAGTTCCGCTTCCGATACGGTTTCAGAAATTCCCAGGTGCGAATGCATTGTACGCTCGGCGTCCGGCGTGATCATAACAATGCACTTGCCGCTGATGCCATCTTCACGGTTCGCCTTTAGATTGGTGTCCACCCCAGCGGCCACAAGATCCTGAACATAAAAATCCCCCGCGGGGTCGTTAGCCACTTTGCAGGAGTAAAAGCTTTTGCCACCGAAATGGCTCACGGCAATGATGGTGTTTGCCGCAGATCCACCACTGGCCATTTTGCCGGTGTGACCCGCCAAAGCCTCGTAAAGGGATTGCTGTTGGGCTTTATCAACCAGCGTCATGACGCCTTTGTCAATGTTTTGCTTGGCTAAAAATTCATCATCTACTGTGAATTCCATATCCACAAGAGCATTACCAATGGCGTAGACGTTGTATTTTTTCATGGGGTTTCCTGTTGGCTGGGTGAAAAAGAACGCAAACGCGTATACTACCGGCCTTGCTTCAATAATCAAATGTTATGGATTTGCCATAGGAGTCCGTAGTTCGTGCCAAAAAAAGCAAAACCTAACTCTGCTAAAAAGAAACCCAGCACCAAAAAGACAGCTGGGGCCAGCAAGAAATCGGTCACTTCAGCGAAGAAATCCCCAGCCAAGAAAAAAAGCCGTTCAACCAAGGCTAAAACAACCCGTGGGCGTGGTCTGCTGGGATTGGGGTTGAAACTGGGTTTTGTGGTGCTGATTTTGGCCGCCATGGTGGTGGCTTATTTGGACGCCAAGATTACCAGCCATTTTGAAGGTAAGCGCTGGGCTATTCCCGCTAAAGTGTATGGCCGGCCCTTGGAGCTTTATGATGGCTTGAAAATATCAGAACCCCAATTGGCATTTGAGCTGAGCCAGCTCAATTATCGCCATGTTGCCAGTGATCAGCCGGGCCCTGGCACCTTTACCACGGAGCCTGCTGATGGTGGTGGCAAACGTTACTTTGTTCACAGCCGTGGTTTTGATTTTTGGGATGGGGCTGAGACCAGCCGCCAATTTTCAATGCTGGTGAGTGGCGGCGTAATCTCCCAGCTCCAATTCAACCAGGGTGGGGCCGGTATTGCTCGCTTGGAACCCGCTTTGATAGGCGGAATTTATCCCGCCCACAATGAAGACAGGGTACTGGTTAAGTTGGATCAAGTGCCGCAGATATTGGTGCAAAGTCTGTTAGCGGTGGAAGACCGGGATTTTTTTCACCACCACGGTTTGTCTTTTCGGGGTATTGCCCGCGCGCTGGTAACCAACATAACTTCTGGTTCGGTGAGGCAGGGGGGCAGCACCCTGACCCAGCAGCTGGTGAAGAACTTCTATCTTTCCAGCGAGCGCTCCTTGTCGCGCAAAGCCACCGAAGCGGTGATGTCTGTTCTGTTGGAGTTTCACTACGATAAAGAAGCCATACTGGAAGCCTATTTAAACGAAGTTTATCTGGGCCAGGCCGGTAAACGCAGCATCCATGGTGTGGGGTTGGCCAGCTTGTTTTATTTTGGTCAGCCTTTGCGTGAGCTTGAAACCCATCAGGTGGCTTTGTTAGTGGGGATGATCAAGGGCCCCAGCCTGTATGATCCCAGGCGTAACCCCAATAATGCCCGGCAGCGCCGGGATCAGGTGCTGCAAATAATGTTGCAGCAGGGGATATTGGACCAGAATGGGTACGACCGGGAAGCCCAAAAACCCCTCTCAGTGATTAAAAAACCGTTGTATGAAGATGCCCGTTACCCTGCTTTTCTGGATTTACTGAAGCGGCAATTGCGCGAAGACTATCAAGAAGAAGATCTTCGCTCCGAGGGGCTGCGTATTTTTACCACCCTGGAGCCCTGGACCCAGGAGCAATTGGAGTTGGCCATGGATCGTCATCTGGGCCAGCTGGAAAAGGCCAACGGCAAAGCCAAAAATGAACTGCAAAGCGCGGGGGTTATCACGTCAATTAGTGGTGAAATTGTTGCGGTTGTGGGGGGGAGATCGTTTCGGTATGAAGGTTTTAATCGGGCCATCGATGCCTACCGGCCAATTGGGTCACTGGCTAAGCCCGCTGTATTTCTCGCCGCCTTGGAGCAGGGATACAGCTTGGCCAGCCTGTTACGGGATGAACCATTGCAACATGTTTTGCCCAATGGTGATGTTTGGAATCCACAAAACTTTGAACCGGAAAGCCATGGTCAGGTGCCTTTGGTGGTGGCCTTGGCACAATCCTATAACCAGGCCACCGCCAGCTTGGCTATCGATATGGGGCTGGAGTCTGTGGCGCAAGTGATGACACGCTTAGGAGTGGATAAGGAGTTGCCCATGGTGCCCGCGCTTTCCCTGGGTGCGGTGAGCCTTTCTCCGCTTGAAGTGGCTCGAATGTATCAAACCATTGCCGCAGAAGGTTTTGCTGTTCCATTGCGGACCATTCGCTCTGTGCTTACGGCCCAGGGGGAACCATTGCAGCGTTATGATTTGAATGTTGAGCAAAGATTCGATGGCGCTGATATGTACGTATTAACCCACGGTTTAAAACAGGTTGTGGTCAGTGGCACCGGCAAAACCAGTGCTAATTGGGTGGATCCAGGCATTCAAATGGCGGGTAAAACCGGTACCAGCGACGATCAAAGAGACAGTTGGTTTGCTGGCTTTACGGGCAATTACCTGGGCGTGGTATGGGTGGGCGTGGACGACAATAAACCCACGCCGTTAACCGGGGCCACCGGGGCACTGCCCATATTGGCTCAAGCTTTCAGTGCGCTGCCCCTGGAGCCCGTTCAAGCCCAGTTGCCAGAACGGGTGGAATGGTATTGGGTAGACCCGGAAAAGCAGGCAAGAACATCCAGTAACTGTGCCAACGGCTTGTATATTCCCATGAGGTTGGATACTGTGCCGGAAAATAAAGTGCGCTGCGGTGGCAGCCGGGTATTGAACTGGTTTAAAAAGTGGGTGAATTGATGAGAGTAACTTCATTTCTGGTGGGGTGTTTTGTTGTGGCGTTGGCGGGTTGTGCCACGGCACCCGGATCCGCGGTAGACGAAGATAGGTTGCCCCAGACTGACGCCACAACCGTTACCGGAGTCAGTGCGGCAGATAGCTTGTTACAGCAAGGGGAACAAGCTCGCGCCCAGGGCGACTATTCCGCTGCCATTCATTTGTTGGAGAGGGGGCTGCGACTGGCGCCGCGCTCGGCATCGTTCTATTTGGCGCTGGCGAAAACCCGCCTTGCCATGGCGGATTTTTCAAAGGCGCAACAAATGGCCCAACGTGCTATTTCTCTGCTGCCTTCGGAGCCACGCAGCAGTCAGAATAAAATGAAAGCTGAAGCCTGGGATGTTATTGCCCAGGCGAGATCAGAAGCGGGAGATTCCATGGGTGCTGATCGGGCCCGCGCCAACGCGAAGGCCCTGCGTTAATCGACCTTTTTCGAACGGCGCGGCTTTGCAGGGCCACCTTTATTACTGTTAGTGGCTCTATTTTTATTGCCGGGTCTGGCTTTGTTTCCAGATCCAGCTTTGTTGCCTGCGCCGGCTTTGCCGCGGCCAGCACTTTTATTGGGCTTGCCTTTGGATTTGGTTTTTTGCTTGAGCGACTTAGCCTGTTCCGGGGTTTCCTTGCCATAACGGGTAATGCGGATTTGATTGGCCCGCACCGGTATGGACTTCATTTGATGAAACAGTTCTTTCGGCATTCCAGCGGGTAAATCCACCGTGGAAAATTCGCCGCGCATATTAATCTCACCGATGTAATCGCTATCCAGCCCCGCTTCGTTGGCGATGGCTCCCACAATATCACCGGGTTTAACGCCGTGTTTTTTACCCACTTCAATTCGAAACCGTTCCATTTCAATATCCGGGTGGTCTCGCAATACTCCGGGATCGGTTTCAATGGGGGATTCGTCGTCCGCCAGTTCACCGCGGTTGCGGCCTTCTTTACCGGCTTTCGCTTTGTTGTTTTGACGGTTTTGTAAATCGTCTTTGGGTTCCAGGGGCGTTTCCGTTTGCAGCAAATCGATCAACACCGCAGCCAGGGTATTGGGTTCCATTTCTAAATCATGAATGAGTTGATCTGCCAACGTTTGGATCACCGCTGACGGCGTTTTTTCAGCCGCCTTCGTCACCCGCTGTTTAAAGCGTTCCACCCTTTGTTCCAATACCATATGGTTGTTGGGAATGGATGCTCGCTGAATTTTTTGTCGAGTGTGGCGTTCAATGGTTTTCAGTAGTCGGTTTTCGCGGTGGGTGACGAAAAGAACCGCCTCGCCACTGCGGCCGGCACGACCCGTGCGTCCAATACGGTGGACGTAGGATTCGCTGTCGTAGGGAATATCGTAGTTCACCACATGGCTGAAACGGTCCACGTCTAAACCCCGGGCAGCCACATCGGTGGCCACTAAAATATCGAACTTGCTTTTCTTCAAGCCGTTAATGGTGCGTTCCCGTTGGTTCTGCCCAATGGCCCCGTGAATGGCTTCGGCTCGATAGCCCCAGGCATTGATCTTTTCTGCCACTTCACTGGCACTTTCCCGGGTGCGGACAAACACAATGACCGCATCAAATTCCCGGGTTTCCAGGTAACGACGCAGGGCTTCGCTTTTCTGGCGGCCGTCAACCAGCCAATAGCATTGATCGATGCGATCCACGGTGGCGGTGGCAGCTTTGATGTGAATGTGCTGTGGATCTGTTAGATAACGGTCAGCAATATTTTTGATCGGCGGCGGCATGGTGGCGGAAAACAGGGCATTTTGCTGCTCGCCGGAACAATGGCTCAGTATGTCTTCCACATCTTCGATAAAGCCCATGCGCAGCATCTCATCGGCTTCGTCCAGCACCAGGGTTTTTATTTCACTGATATCCAGGCTACCACGGCGCAAGTGGTCCAAAAGCCGACCCGGTGTGCCCACGACCACTTGCACACCCTGTTTCAGTAACTTCAGCTGGGGGCGAAAATCCTGGCCACCGTAGATGGGTGCAATACGAAAACCTTTGCGGTGACGGGCGTAGCGCTGGAAGGCTTCCGCCACCTGTATGGCAAGCTCCCGGGTGGGGGTCATTACCAGGGCCTGGGGTTTATCCAGGGTGTCATCCAGTTTTGCAAGAATGGGCAGGGCGAAAGCGGCGGTTTTGCCTGTTCCTGTTTGGGCCTGACCAATTAAGTCAGCACCGCTCATCACCACGGGCATGCTGGCAGCCTGTATGGGGGAGGGGGATTCATAGCCCAGTTCCGCCAAGGTTTTTAAAATAAATTCGGGCATGCCCAGGGCGTCAAAGCCCGGTGACTGTTGGTTGTCTGACATGAAAATAGAGCCTGTTTGCGTGCTACAGTGGGGGATTCAGGAGCAGTGTAGCGGATTTAAAAGAGGCGGGATTATACGCCTTTTGTGAAGGATCGGGAAATTACCCCTTAGGTTTTATGTTGTGTTGTTGTCACCCGTTGGTGACAACAGGAATCAGCGGAGCATTGCTCCGCTGGTTTGGCACACGATAAAATCAAATTATCATAGAGATTTCATGGCTTTAGCGGCTGCTTCTATGGTTTGCTCCAATTCGGCATCACCGTGGGCAGAAGACACAAAGCCCGCTTCATAGGCGCTGGGGGCCAAATAAATGCCTTGATCCAGCATCAGATGATAGAAACTCTGGAAGCGTTCGAGGTCGCATTGGGTCACCTGGTCAAAGCGGGTGATCAGGTCGTCTTCACTGAAAAAGAACCCAAACATACCTCCTACCTGATTGGTGGTTAGGGGAATGCCGGCAATTTTTGCCGCCTCTTTGAAGCCTGCCATCAGCGTTGCGGCCTTTTCGCTCAGGGCTTCATAAAACCCTGGCTCGGATACACCCTCCAACATGGCTAAACCTGCGGCCATGGCTACGGGGTTTCCCGATAGGGTGCCGGCCTGATACACCGGGCCGGTGGGAGCGATGTGATCCATAACGGCTTTTTTGCCGCCGAAAGCGCCCACGGGCATGCCGCCCCCCAAAATTTTGCCCAGGGTGGTGAGATCTGGCTCCACCCCGTAATAGCCTTGAGCCCCGGTTAATGACACCCGAAACCCGGTCATCACTTCGTCCAGTATGAGCACGGCGCCGGATTGATCGCACACTGATCTTAGGGTTTGCAGAAACCCTTCCACTGGGGGCACGCAGTTCATGTTACCTGCCACGGGTTCGACGATAATGCAGGCAATATCACCACCCCGTTCGTTGAACACCTGTTTCACCTGCTCAATATTGTTGTATTCCAGAGTCAATGTGTGTTGAGCCAGGCTGGCGGGAACCCCTGGAGAATTGGGTACTCCCAGGGTGAGGGCACCGGATCCGGCCTTCACCAGCAGGGAATCGGCGTGGCCATGGTAGCAGCCCTCGAACTTGACGATGGTATCCCGCCCCGTATAGCCCCGGGCCAGGCGAATGGCTGACATGGTGGCTTCGGTGCCGGAGCTGACCATGCGCACCAGATCCATGCCTTTAAACAGCTCGCAGACTTTGTAGGCCATGTCCACTTCGATGGCGGTGGGGGCACCAAAGCTGAGGCCGTTTTCGGCGGCGTCCTGAACCGCCTTAACAATGGCTGGGTGGCTATGGCCCAAAATCATGGGGCCCCAGGAACCCACATAGTCGATGTATTGGCGGTCATCTTCGTCGAACAGGTAGGCACCTTTCGCAGACTTGAAAAAAACGGGATTACCACCAACGCCTTTAAAAGCGCGCACCGGGCTATTTACTCCCCCGGGAATGTGATTTTGGGCGGCGGCGAATAGAGTTTCTGAGCGGCTCATGGGTACATCCTGAAAATCAATGGGTTTTGGCGAACAAAGCTTGGTAGCGTTGGCAGTGCTGGGTGATGTTGGCACGATCAAACACATCCTGTACCACCGCCACCATGGCAAAGCCCGCCTGTAATAATGGCTCAGCATTATTCAGGGTTATACCACCAATGGCAACGCTGGGAATGGGGCTGTTCATGATAAAGTCTGCCAGCTTACTTAAGTCCGCCAGGGGAGCATCTGGCTTGGTGGAGGAGGGGAAAAAACGGCCAAAGGCCAGGTAATCAGCCCCCTGGTCAAGGGCTAGGTGCGCTAACTCCAGTTGACCATGGCAAGTTGCACCAATGATTTTCTTATGGCCCAGCCTTTCCCGGGCCTGCTTAATATCGGTGTCTTCCTGGCCCAGATGGACGCCGTCAGCGCCGCTCCATAGGCACAGCTCAACGTCGTCGTTAATGATCAGCAGGGCACCGTGGTTCCGCGTCAGTTGTCGCAAGGCTTGAGCTTGTTGGCGCCTCTTATCCTGATCGTTGGTTTTGTCTCTGTACTGAATGACACTCACGCCCCCTTTAAGGCACTGTTCCACTTGAAGCAGCAGGCTGGAGCTGGGTGTAAGGCTGTTGTCGGTTATGGCGTAGAGGCCTGTTAAAGCGTTGTTTTTCAAATCAACCTCGATTGCACCAGGATAAACGATCGGGTATGAGTTGCCCCATGCCCAGGCGACGGCCATTGGCCAGTGCTTTAGCGGTGTAGTTTTGAGCATCTCTCACAGCGGATTCCATGGAGGCTCCATGGGCAACATAGCCCGCGATTGCTGACGCCAAGGTGCAGCCACTGCCGTGATAGCTATGGTTGAGCCGAGTTTGAGCATATTCCACTAGGAATTTGCGGTACCCCCATAGGCGGTTAATGATCTGGCTGCTGCTTTCATGGCCACCACTAATGAGTACATACTCGCAGCCTTGTGCCATCAATTGTTGAGCACAGGCGTCCAGGGTGTCTGCATCGGAGCATAGCTGTTTGGCTTCGATGGTGTTGGGGGTGATGATGGTGGCAATGGGAATTAATAGGGTGTTAAAGGCTTCTATTAAATTTTGTTTTGCTAAAGAGCCCCCTCCACCGGCCGCCATAACTGGATCGAATATCACGGGTATGTCGGGGTAATCCTGCAGCAATGTATGAATGGCCTCAATAATTTCAACACTGGCAGTCATACCGATTTTGATGGCGGCAATCGGCATATCTTCCAATACCGCTCTGGCTTGTTCCACCAGAAAGGTCTCTGATACGGGAACAAAGTCTTTTACATCATGGGTATCTTGAGCCGTCAATGCGGTGATAACAGAGCAAGCGTGGCAGCCTAGGCTGGCGAGAGTTTCGATGTCTGCTTGGATACCTGCGCCCCCAGTGGGGTCGTGGCCGGCGAATACTAGGACGATTGGCGGGTTCATAGCGTTCATTGATCAATTCCTAAGATCTATTCATCGGAAACTATATCGGTTTCTGTGCAGAGGATCATGCAAAAACTGGATTGTAGAGGGAATTGGGTGCCAAATAGCCAGATTGGTCTACCATTAAGGTCACCCTACCAAATAGGCTAGTGGGGCTTTCTTTAGTTCAAACAGTTATAGGCTTTTGACAGAGAAAGTGCTCCGAAGTAAGGCACCCAAACCAATCTGTGTGTATAATTCTCGCCCCGAAAGTAAGTGCAGTTCCCTGATGGCGCTGCTGCGGAGATAAAAAGAACGATGACGATACCTGATTCAATGTTTTCCTTGGAGATTCGACCACGTTTTTGTGACACCGATGCCATGGGGCACATCAACAACACGGTCTTGCCAGTTTGGTTTTTGGAAGGTCGTGAATCCATTTTAAGAATTTTCAACCCAAGCCTGACTACAGAAGAAGTGAGCCTGGTGCTGGCTAAAATTGAAATTGAGTACTTGGGGGAGCTTTTTTTTGGCAAGCCGGTGGAGATCCGTACTTATATTCTTCGCATCGGCAGCTCCTCCATACTGGTGGGACAAGAGGCCTGGCAGGAAGAAACCCTCTGTGCCACTGGAACAGCGACTATGGTGAATTTTGACAAACATTCTCGCAAATCTGTTCCCATTCCAGCGGACGTGAAAAAACGCCTGGAACCCCATCTGTTGGAAGTAAATAGCTAACTAATTGAAATAAAGTGATTTATTACTGTCTGGGCGGATCTTGTCTGCCCCAATGAATCTGTTGTTATATTGTCTAACAATAGGTCACACCTGCAAGTCTACAAAAGAAACTCAATCTCCCTTAGAATAGTGACATTAATGAATGCGCCTTTGAACGATGTATCGGGCGGCTAAACTAGAATTATAAGAAATCACTGTCGGCCGGTTTCGAGCTGTAGTGGAGATAACCCCATGATGAAACGTGCATTAAAAGCCTGTTTGGATGCCATGGAGCAGGCCGAAGATTATCAGAATTGGGCCGATGCAGCGAAAGAGTATGATCGCCTTTCTGGTAATGAAGAGTGGCGCGAGGATGATGCTTCTCCCCACTACGATTATAAAATGATCCGGCTGCGATACAACGAACTGCACACGGCCCGTCAGCGCGGTGACGTTGATCAATTGGTGTTCTATGTCAACGAAGGGCTGCACGGCAATTTGGGCCGCATCGCCAGCCACCAGCTATATCAGCATTGCTATTTTGGCACCAAAAATCTGATTACTGACTACCTTGATGAAGTGTGCGCATCCTTAAGATGGATTTGCGAAACCGACTTTCCCCATTTTTCTCTGGTGGATAAACTGGAATTTTTTGAGCGTACTCATCAGGCGTTTGGCGAGTCCGCTTTAATGTTAAGCGGCGGTGCAGCCCTTGGCCTGTTTCACCTGGGTGTGCTGAAGGCCATGTGGGAAAACGATTTACTGCCCAGCATCATTTCCGGCTCCAGCGCCGGTTCCATAATGGCCTCGGTGGTGGCTACCCATACTAACGAAGAGTTGGCCGCCATGCTGGATCCCGAATACATTTACGCGGAAGCATTTCGTATGGTGGGGTGGCGTGGAACGCTGCGAGGCAAAGGTTTGCTTGATCCGGCTCAGTTGGAATTGTGTTTAGAGCGCAATGTTCAAGACCTCACCTTTGAAGAGGCTTACAAGCGTACGGGCCGACGGGTGAATATTACCGTGTCCCCGGCGGACCCCCATCAAGAGTCGCGCTTGCTCAACGCGGTCACTTCACCCCATGTGATGATTCGAAAAGCGTCCCTGGCGTCCTGCGCTATTCCCTATGTGTATCCGCCAGTTATGTTGTGGGCCAAGAACATCAACGGAGAAAAGGTACCTTATATACCGTCCCGGCAATGGGTGGACGGTTCCATTAAGAATGATTTGCCGATCCAACGTTTGGCGCGTATCTATGGTGTTAACCACAGTATTGTCAGTCAAACTAACCCCCATGTTCTGCCGTTCTTGTCTCGGCAAAGGAACGCTGATAAAAACGTGGGTTACTACCTTAAAGATATGGTGGTTAATAACGCACGCTACAATGTGACCAGTGTATTGGATTTCGCGAAGAATCGAGTGGGTAGCCGCAGTTTGGCGTTACTGATCGATAAAGCCCATTCCATTGTTTCCCAAAGCTATCGCGGCGATATTGATATCATGCCACCGCGCCAGCCCATGAATGCTTTCCGCGTACTATCCAATGCTTCCGCTGAGGATGTGGCTCGCTATATTCGTGCCGGTGAAACCAGCACCTGGCCCAAGTTGCAGATGATTCAGAATGCCACTTGCATTAGCCGAACCATTGATGCTTGCCTTCTAAAGCTGAAGCAAGAAGAAGAGCGCGAGTTGGTGGAGTACTCTAATAACCATGCCAGAGCTTAATATGTCCGAAGCCAATGGAGCAAAAAGAAAAACGCCCCTCTCCATTGCATTAGCGGAGCGCAAACCTGCTAACAAGGCGTCACCCATGGATGCGTTTCAGCTGGGAAAAAAGTACTGGCTGGATTGTCAACGTTTAAACCTGGGTGCCATGGCTGAAGAGTTGGGCGTGAGTCGAGCCACACTGTTTCGCTGGATTGGCAATAAAGATTTACTGCTAAGTGAGATTATTTGGTCCGTATACAAGCCCACTGTAATGAAAGCCAGAGAACATTGTCCGGGCCGCGGCGTGGATTACGTGGTGAATGTGTTCCGCTGCGTGAATAAGGCTATCTTTGACTCTGAGCCATTTCGGCATTTTCTGCGCTCAGATGGCCAGTATGCTCTCAGCATTCTTTCTTCAAAAACCTGTTCATTTCACAGTCGTATGGTGGAACTCAATACTCAGCTGCTGGAATTGCAGGTGGCGGCCGGAGACATTCAACCCACCATGAATATCGACAGCCTTTCTTACTTCATGATCAGAATCGGGGAGTCTTGTACTCTCAGTGAAATGATTATTGGCCAGGAACCGGATCTAGCCCGTTTGGAGGATGCCTGCTCGGCGGTGCGAATTCTCTTGGGTGGAAACTCGGATTAACCTCAGTTTTAAACGGTTATTATTCCTCCACTTCCTCACGCTGGGAAGAATAACGGCTATTGGACATGCCCCAAAATTGAAATCGGCGGGTCAACCCTTTCACTGATTCCACACTCTCGGAAATGCCGGAGAAGCGCTGGGTAACCTGTCGGATATCATCCAGGTTTTCTGCGATGGTGAACATCACCAAATAAAATTCCATCAGGGCCCGAGTGATGGTGGCCACCAAAATAAAGCCTACCGGTGCCGCAACAAACAGGTAGAAAAAGCCCCGCCACATGGATGTGAGAAAGGCCTCCACCGTCAGGTAGCCCGCTGCAATTAATGTGGAGGCCAAAATTACCCCATATAGAATGGGGAACATTTGCACCGTAATGAAACGAGTGAAAGAGAAATCAAACAAGGTGCCAAAAAATCCAGACAAGGAGTTGCTGGCATGAATAATGGAACGTCGGGTTGAGGTTCTGTCCTGACTGGGCGGCATACTGCGGATCCTCGAGGCGTTTTCCCTAGATTAATCCATCCCTTGGGCGCTGCCCAGTATTTGTTTGTTGCGTGAAAGACGTTCGATGTTATGGACCAACCAGGCGATGGTGGCGACGCCAGCCACAATATTGGCGGCAGCAACGCCCATGAACAGACCCGCAGTACCGTAGTAATGGCTACCCAGCCAGGCCATTGGCACCGTTAATACAAATAAACGAATCAAACTGATGGCAGTACCGAACAAAGGGCGATGCAGAGCGTTTAACGTTGAGCAGGCCAGCATCACCACACCTTGCAAGCCATAAGATACCGGCACCAAGGTCAAGTAGAGTACAATGGCGGTCTGTGTGGATTCGGCACCGGAAAAAAGTGCCGCCACCCAGTCATCGAACAGATAGAGTAATGCAGCCACTAACAGTTCCCAGGCCACGGTGAACCCCAAAGCCAAGCGCACGCCATGGCGGATGCGAAGGCTGTTACCCGCGCCAAAGTTTTGCCCCACAAAAGGGGTCAAGGCCGATGACAGGGCGATAATCACCACCAGTGCAACCGCTTCTACCCGTGTTCCCACGCCGAACCCCGCCACAGTGTCCGCACCAAGTTTCGCCGCCAGGGCAGTTAATACTGCCGCCGCGAGAGGGGTCATCATGTTGGTGGCAGTGGCGGGAATAGCCACTCGCAGAATGGATTGCCAATGATGCCATTTCTTGCCCAGCAAATCCTTAAATGCCATGAGCTTGCGTTGATAAGACAGAAAGTACAGTATCACCACTCCAGACAGCCCCCATGCGATCAGGGTGGCAATGGCAGCTCCGCGGATGCCTAACTCGGGGAAAGGCCCTATGCCGAAAATAAACAATGGATCCAAAATCCCATTGGCCAACCCGGCGATGGCCATCACGATACTGGGAGTCGTGGTGTCACCTGTGGCACGTAATACGCTGTTTCCCACCATGGGGATCACAAGCAGGAAAAAGCCACCGTACCAGAGGGTCATATACTCTCTAATCAGATCAATGCTGTGGGGCGTTGCTCCCATTAATTGGAAAAGGGGTTCCAGGGTGAGATTGCCAATGATGCCTATGGGCAATGCGATGGTGACCCCCAGCAAAAGTGCGTTGGCGGCGGTACGGCGGGCTTCGCTCAGATTGCCTTGGCCGATGCGGGAAGAAATATGGATGGCGGTGCCAATTCCCATACCCATTGAGATATTCATTAGCACGTTGGATATGGGAAAAGTAAAACTCACCGCAGCCAATTCTTCAGTCCCCAGTAGGCCGATAAAGTAAGTATCCACTAAGTTGAATAGCAGGATAGAAACAATCCCAAAAATGGTTGGGATGGTCATTCTAGTCAGGGTGGGAGCAATGGGGGCGTTAAGCAAATCCGCGGGCTTTGGCCGAGACATGAAACTCACTTCTGGAAAATCTGGCGCAGATTATGTCACACCAAGGCATCCAGATCACCAGAATAGGCAGCAACCAATCCCGTTATCAGTCCAGGATAAAACTGGTGAATAAAATTTCTTTCACATCGGTGGGCTCGTTTTCCATTTCAAGGGCGGTGATCACCTCTTTCAATGCATCCTCCTTAAGTTGCTGTTTGCCTTCCAGAGTGCTCATTTCGTCCTCAGTCTGGCGGCTGAACAGCATTACCAGGTTGTGACGAATAAAGGGCTTGTGGCGAGCGATGGCTTCGGCAGTGGCAGAACCTTCCACTTTTAAGGTAACGTCGGCTTTCAAATATCGAACTTTCGCGGCCTGGTAGTTAGCCACGAAGGAGGGCTTCAAATCCACATAGATGACTTCCGACGTGTCAGCGCCCTCGGCATCATCTTCTGCCCGAAGCGGGGGTGAAACCAGTAAAGCGGCTAACAGTAGACAGTAGATCGTTGCTTTCATGCTCGAATTCCTTGCAAAAATGACCACCTACCAATAATAGACCCAGTGGGAAAAATTGCCGAAACTCTTGCGTCTGGCAAAACGCCCTTAGCTGGCCGCCTGGTGGTTTTGACACCAGTCCGTGACCCGATGCAATAATTCGTTCACATTGCTTTTTTGGAAAATCTCATTGGCCCCAGCTTCCTTGGCATCAATCAGCCGTTGCGCATCCCCTGAGCTGGTGAGCAGAAAGACTTGGGTGGAGTGGTGGGCCGGGATCTGTCGTAGTTGTTTGACGAATTCGATGCCGTCCATGTCTTCAAGGTGCAGGGCTACGCAAATTAAATCGCATTGCACTTGTTTCAGCATTTGTAAGGCAGCGCTGCCCTGGGTTTCGCCGATGGTTTTCACTTTTTGGTCGGCCAGGTGCTGGCATAACAGTACCGTTAATGATTTAGATATGTCCACAATCATTGCGCGCATAGTATGGGGGTAGCCTGTTGAAAATTGGTCTGGTTAAAAGTTTAGCAGCTTTTATTCAGGTGACCGCCTGGAGATGAGCGTCATCAGCGCAGGGGCCAATAAAAAATCCGCCAGTAAAGCCAGCACGATGCAAAGGCTGGTATACAAACCAAAATGGGTAAAATTATTGAGCTGAGAAAGCGTAAGCACCATAAACCCGCTGCAGAGAACAATACTGGTGACCAGCATGGCTCTGCCGGCCGTATGTAGGGTGTTTTCGATGGCTTGTTTCACCCCGCAACCCTGGGCTCTGTAGCGGCTAAAGTGGTGCATGAAGTGCACGGTATCGTCCACGCACAATCCAATGGCGATGGAACCGATCAATATAGTGAACATATCGAACGGCACCCCGTTGAGTTGCATCAAGCCAATCACCGTGATGATGGGTAATAGATTGGGGAACATGCTTATGGCGCCAAGCTTAAAGCTGCCAAGTAATAGCATCATAATCAGGCTGATCACCACTAGTGCGATGGCATAGGCTTGGGCCGCGGAGTGGATAACTGAATGCAAGGTGCTGCCCAGCAGGGGAATGAGACCGGTTATGGCAATATGGTACTGATTTCCCAACTGGTCCTGAAACTGTTGTTCCAGGTTCTCCATAAGGGGTGCGTACAGCAAGGTGTCGATCCAAGGCAGGGTCAGGCTAATTCGCGCAATGCTGTATTCCCTGTCGACCATTCGAAACAGATCGTCGGCACCGCTGAGCTCCAACAGAAATAACTCTTGAGCCACCAGTGCACGTTGCTGGGGGATTTGGTAGAAGGACGGGTCATTGTTGTGCAAAGCCCGGTTGCTCTCTTTCAGCAGGTCGGTCACTGAAAGCACTTTATTTACTGCAAATTGCTCGGTCTTGAATTGCTTCAGTTGTTGGCTCAGTTGGTCCAGGTTGCGTAGAAAGGTGGGATCGTAAACGCCATTTTCTTGCCCCGTATCAATCATAATTTCCAGGGAGATGCTGCCTCCCAGCTCATTGTCAATTGCGGTTATGCTTTGTTTTTCTGGATACTCATCGGGAAACCACTTTAGAGGGTTGTGGCTAAATTTCATTTGGCTGGATAGAACGGCGCTCATAATCAGTAGCAGGACACAGGCGGTTACCACCCGCTTGGGGTAATGAAAGCTCACATGAGCTGCGCCATTGATCAATTGATCAAGAAACGGTTTTTTTACGGGCCCTGAGCCAGTGCTGATTTGTTTTTGCCTGATTGGTGTGATGCAGAGCAGAGCAGGCACTACCAGAATGGTGATGGTGAAGGCCACCATCACCCCGATGGCGGTGAATATACCCAAATTTGCCACCGGCAGTAGATTCGCGTTGGAGAAGGAGGCCATCCCTGCGGCAGTGGTGAGGCTGGTAAGCAGCATGGCTAACCCGGTATGTTCCATAGCGCCAACCAATGCCGCTTGTTTATTGCCAGTGCTATTAAACTCTCGATAGAAAAAACTCAAAAAGTGGATGGAGTCACCGATACCGACCACCAACAGAAATGATGGCAATATGGCGGTGGGCAGTTGCAAAGGCTGGCGAAACAAACCCATCAGGCTCACGGTAAAAACAATGCTGATGGCCACCGATATGAGAGGGAATAAAACCCCACTGACGCGCTTAAACAATATAGCCAGCAAACTGGTGATGGCTAAAATCACCCAAAGGGTGAAGGTTTGCATGTCAGACACCATGGCGGTTCTCAATAAGCTGGACACAACAGGAGAACCCGCCACATAAAGCTCCATACCCTGTTGGCGAAACGGTTCAAGTAATTGGTCAAGGGCGCTCAGTACCGCATCTGACTTGGCATCGTGGGCTATTTGCTGCTGGCTGGGGCTGGAGTGATCCCCGTGAGATAAATAGGGGAGTCGAATTGTGATGGTGGCAAGGCCATAGTCGCGGCCTAAAAAAAGGCCTTTGTATAGCTCGTTTTCCTCCATACGTTTTAAAATTTCGGTAAAGTCTGCCTGCTTTTGAGGCCAGTGTTGAAACAGATCTTCCACCACTAACTCGTCATCTTTTCCGTACACGAACCGTGCATTAAGCATGGAATCGACACTTTCAGTATGGGGAAGCGTGGTTTCAATCTGGCGGAATAATTGTTTGAATTGCGCTAAAAAGGCCGGGTCTAAAACGTAGTCGGTTTTTGCCCCCACAATGATCAATTCGTCCTTACCGAAGGTGTCACGAAACTGATTGTAAGTTTGAATCGCTGGGTGGGAGGGCGAAAGAAACCCCTCTGTGGATGTGTCCAGATAGAGGTGTCTCAGTTGGCTCGAGGTTACCGCCACCAGACCAATCACCACAAAAATGGTCACTATTGGACGACGATAAATGGCTTTCGCGAGATGGCCGAATTGGCTCTCCAGCGTCGCCTTCCATTTAGGAAGCATACATTCCCCTACAGCAAGAACGAGTAAGTTTGTTACGTGGTACTCAAAATGGCAGTCACACTATTGTTATCTTTTTTGACTAACATACTATATCGCCGAGTTGAGAAAAATATGGGTTACAACGTGCTTAAAGACGATCCTTCATCTACATTTATGTCAGACACCTATTCCCAAATCAATCGAATCGAAAAAGGAAACGCATTCTTGCGAGCTGATTTAAAAGACGCTTCTGTTGTGGGTACCAATATGGGGCCCTGTCTCGCCATGGCCGTGGTTTCTTGGGGTGTTTTATATACCCTTTATCAATGGCTGGCTTGACATCTTACTTAGAGAAGCCATTCAAAATCGTTTGACCTTCATCAGTCTATTGGCAATCATTGGGCGTACTATGGGGTGGCAGATCCCAATTACTGTTCCAGATGAGAGCTTTCAATGAGAACCATTCACAAGTTTCAATTAGAGATTTCCAAGCAACCCCAGGTAATCGAGCTTCCCGATCCTTCGACCATTATCAATGTAGAATACCTGATGGCCAAAAGGTCGATTTTTATGTGGGTTGAAGTGCCCGCTGATCTCACTGCAGAAAAAACACCCCGGACTTTTCATGTTTTCCTCACGGGTGATGGTATTCCCGTCAACGCCAGCTACTTGGGGTCCACCATCGACCAGTATTTGCCGGAAGCTTATCACGTATACGAATTAAAGGATTAGTTCGAGAACCGCTGGATGACAAGCGCCATATCTCCAGGGTTTTACGGCAGAATTCCCGCTGTCCGTGGTCCCGTTAATATCAATTTACCTGAGCAGGTCTCCCGTGGCTTGGGGCACTGGTTACAGCAGTGTCTTTCCTATGGCCAACCTCGTTTGGGGCAGCGATGGTTGCCGCTTTATCTTGCCTGCCCGCCCTGGCGTTTTATGCTTTCAGGCGGCGTTTTAGGGCCGAAAGTGTGGGCCGGGGTAATGATTCCAAGCGTAGACAAGGAAGGGCACTATTATCCCTTTGTGGTGGCGCACCCGTTATCTGACACGGCGGTTCCCACCCTCTTCTGGGTCAAGCAACCAGGCTGGTTTAACCAACTGGAGCAACTGGCCCTGCTGGCATTGGAGGATGGGGTGGATTTAGAGCAATTGCAGGTGCGGGGGGCGATGCTCGAAGTGCCTGACTTCGATTCATTTAGCAGCCAGTCACAATGGAGCCCGGGCAAGCCGTTGGTTATGGAGTTGGCATCCACTCAACAAAACCCATTGGAATGTTACCCTTTATTGTTACACGATCTCTTGCAACAGCGATTGACTTGTTACAGTCTATGGGCAAGCGCAGGTAATGATCAAATATCACCAGCTCAATTGGTTACCGCCTACCTGCCATCTCCGCGATGCTACACTTCCCTGATAGCCGGAGATTGGCAAGCTAGCGGCTGGAGTCAACCTTTCCCGGTTGCGCCGCCATTGGCTATTGTGTAAAACACCTGCGACAATAGACGAAATTTCAAACGAGTAATTAACTGCATGGTGCAGAGACGCTGGCATAGCAGTGCCGCCACCCATCGGGGTGCTGTGAGAGAAATGAACGAAGATGCTTTCCTGGATCGAAATAGCGATGGCCTTTGGGTGGTAGCTGATGGCATGGGGGGGCATGACGCCGGGGAGGTGGCCAGCGAAATGATCACCAGTGCCATGGGCAAAATTGATATCCAGCAGCCCCTGGCGGATGTGGTGGACATCCTTGAAGACACTCTGTTGAATGTCCATCATAAAATACGTGCCTATGCCCGTTCCCATTGCGAGGGGCGGACAATGGGCAGCACTGTGGTGTCTTTATTTGTGAGGGAATCCGTCGGCGTTTGTTTATGGGCGGGGGATTCCCGTTTATATCGATACCGTAATAACCAGCTGCAGCCCATTTCCCATGATCACAGCCAGGTGAATGAAATGCTGGCGCGGGGAATGATTAATGAAGAAGAAGCGGTTAACCATCCTGCGTCCAATGTGATCACCCGGGCAGTGGGAGCCAGTGAAACCCTCTATGTGGACATAACGCTAGTAGAACTTCAGCCGAATGATGTCTACCTTCTATGCAGTGATGGTCTCTACGGCGCCATCGGTGAGGAGCAAATTGCAAATTTGCTGTCCCTGGAGGAAATGGAAACCGTTACTCAAAACTTGATTGATCAATCGCTAGAGGCCAGTGCCCGTGATAATGTCACCGTGATTGCGGTGAAAGTAGAATGATGACTGAACAAAAAGAAATTGAGTTGGCGCGGCAAATTCAGCAGCTTTCTCGCCAATATTGTGATGGGGATTTTAACAAGGGCGAATATCGTCGCCGTCGCAGAAGTATTTTGCAGCAGTGTGTTGATGAGCCCCAAAGCAGTTATGTTGAGTTGGACCTTCCGCAGAAACCTTCTTCATTGGCGTCACAAAACGAATCCCTCAACAGAATGACCTATCTGATGGTGGCAGTAACCATAGGGGTTGTGGTGATAATGGGGTACTTGGTCCACTCGTTGACTTAAGGTCTCGCACTTAAGCTGCGCTGTGGTGTTGTTTTTCCAGCCTCAAATACTGTTGTCCCCATAATTTAACCGGTCGTGAAATGGGGAATTGGTCCATGTTCAGTGCCCTGGCTTTGGGTTTGTGGCGAATGCTCAAGCACCAGGTGTTCTGGTCAAAGAAGCGAAACTCCAGGCATTCCTTGCTGTGGTGGCAGGGCTGATAAATTCCCGGCATCCCCGGTTGCGAGAGATCCATTTCGTCTAGCTTATTGAGTTCGGAATCCAGTAGGTAAATGTGCAGAACCTCTTCGTAGGGGTTATCATCGCTGCTGATTAAGAGATAGTGCTTGCCCCAGGAATACTGATCCACCAGTAGACGTCCTTTGATTTTACGGCCCGTGGGGTGGCCCTGAAGCAGTAGGTGAGCGCCACCCAGAGTCTGGGAGGACGGATTGCGGACTAACTCAAAAATTGCCACTTTCTGTAGATGAGTCATGAGGAAATACTGGCTCTGCTATGACTGTTACATTGAGTGTAGAATGAGCGAGTGTAACGGGCATGTTAAAAACAACGTGTTCAAATTGTGTAATATTCACACTGTATAGGTTGATATTATGGCAAAGAAACCCCTTATACCCAAACAGGTCAAATGGTTTGTGGCGGCCATGCTCGGGTTGATGTTGTTGATGGCTGCAGCGGCGGTATCCGTTGATTTAGCAACCCGGTGAATGCGGATAGCCTAAGGGGCGCCGCGACAACGTATGCTCCTGATTTTACAGGGAGTGCTCATTAGATTTCGAGAGGTGTGGGATGGTTTGGTTGTTTTCTGCTCTTGCTGTTTTGGTCCTGGTGTTGGCAGCCGTGGCGGCTTCTCTGTGGTGGAAAGTACTCAATGTTCAGCGTCAACAAAAGTTAATGGCTGAGCAAATGGCACAGGAAAAGGCCGCCAATGAGAGTAAACGTCTGGATTTTCTCTGTGAAAGTGTCAACGTGATCGCAAGGGCTGTTTTGGATGGCCAGTGCCCTGTGATTGAAGGTTGTATCCGCCTGGCGGTGTTGCTGGATAATCTGTCCCTGGATTGTGATTCCAAACATCGCTTTTCGGTGGTGTTTGAAATATACAACCAAACCCGTCATATCCCTAGTCACGATAATTGGAAGGCCCTCCCACGAAAACAACAATTACGCTACCAGCAAGAAATGCACAAGCTGGAGCAGCAACATCAAGAAGCGATTCGAGAGGCTATGGAGCAAGTACGTGCCAAGCCTTTTAGTCGACAGTCCGGCATGAGTTTGCATTAGGCCATGGGGCCAGCCAGGGTGAGGAAGTCTTTCGCCAACAAGCTATTATCCATGGTTATGGTGGTGAGTCTTGTTTTTGCCCTGGGTGGATGCACCGTACGTATTGCTTACAATCAATTGGATTGGCTCATTCCCTGGTATCTTGAAGATTATTTCGAACCCCAGGGGGCGCAAAAGACCCTTTTTGCTGAGCAATTACAAGCATTTTTAAGCTGGCATCGAACTCATCAACTACCCCAGTATGCGGATTTTCTAGAGCAGGTGGCAAGCTGGGCCGAAGTGGGGTTGCAGCAAGAGAATATTGAATTTGTTCAAGACCGTAGCGCGGAGTTTGCTGAGGCCATGATACAGCGCTTAACTCCAACGTTTATGGGGTTGCTGGTCTCCAGCACGGAAAAACAGGTTATTGATTTGTTTGAGCAGTTGGAATTGGATAATCAAGAATTCCAAGAAGATTACATTGAAGAAGAACCCCAAGCCCAGCGCAAGGCAAGAAGTAAAGAGGTCTCTCGTTATGTTCAACGATGGACTGGAAAGTTAAACCGAGAACAAAGGCAACTAATAGACAACTGGTCGCAACAGTATTTTTTGATGGGTGAAGAGCTGTTTCAATCGCGATTGGCCTGGCAGCAACAGTTTGCCAAGGTGCTGCAGATGCGTCATGATCCCGATGCCTACCAGGAAGCATTTATCGCCTTGTCCAGGGATTCTGACTACGGCCAAAGCGACCTTTTAAAGTCCAAGCTGGAGCAAAATGGTGCTCTGCTTTTGCAGCTCTACTACCAATTGGATCATAGCCTCACGCCAAAGCAGCGTAAAAGGATGGTTTCCAGGTTGCGCCGTTACGCCAAGGATTTTCGAGTTTTATCCGCACAGTAATTCTGATTCCCCATCGGAATTTAGAACATTTTATTTTGCAATTAAGTCAAGAGTATCGCCACAGCATAAAACCCTATCTATAATCCGGGCAGGAGATCAGTGAGGTGACTATAATTAAGGGGCAAGGATGCTGCACGTAAATTTATAAATAGGTACAAAACATGCTCGAGCGTATAGCTCTTAATGCTCAAAAATTTATTTTTTCTGCTCCGTTGTTACTATTTTCAATTTGGAGCTATGGTGCAGATGGATGGCAATCTCGAGTACAACCGGTATCAAACCCCGCCGACAATGTGACTCTGTTTTCCATCGCGGGGTCCAATACCGTGGGTGCTAAGCTCGCGCCCAGACTGGTGGCAGCCTTCCTGCAGCAGGAGGGGTTTAACAATGTTGAAATCGCCCCATTGCCTGGTGAGAACCGCCAGCAGGTCACCGGCCTTTGGCAGGCCCGTAGCAATAACTATTCTGTAGCCGTTACCATAGAAGCCAAAGGTTCCAGTACCGGATTTAAAAACCTGCTTGCTGGAGGGGCCGATTTAGCGGCTTCATCCCGGCCCATTAAGAATAATGAAGTTAAGAGATTGGCCAAGCTGGGTGATATGCGCTCCCTGGAAAATGAACATATCATCGCCATTGATGGGCTGGCCATCGTGGTTAACCCAGCTAACCCAGTTGATACCCTCTCGCTCAAAAGCATTCAAAACCTGTTTTTGGGCAAGTCAAAAGACTGGTCTGAGGTTTCCGGTCAAAAAGGTCCCGTTGTTCTGCTTGCGCGCAACTATCTATCCGGAACATTTGATACCTTTAAACGATTGGTACTTGAGAACGGGACTCTGGCTCCCAATATCAGGCGGTTTGAAGCCAATAGCAAGCTGGCTGAAACTGTTTTGGCACGTAAGAATTCCATAGGCTTTGTGCCATTGCCGTCAGTGGGGTTGACCAAAGCCATACAAATCAGTGACGGGGTTGCCCAACCACTTGCACCCTCCACCCTGACGGTGGCCACGGAAGATTATCCTCTGTCGCGTCGATTGTACTTTTATTCCCGGGCTTCTTCCCAGCGTAAAGAAGTGGTGTCAGAGTTCCTGGAATTTGTGCACAGTGATGACGGTCAGGCAGTGGTGGGTCAGGCGGGATACGTGGCGCAGTCTTTGTTTGCTGTGCCTTTAGCCAGCGACGATCCCAGGTTGGCAGGTTGGAGTAGGATGAATCTCAACATTCGCTTTGTGGACGGATCTTCTGGATTGGATAATAAATCCCTAAATGACGTGAAGCGGCTGGCCGATTTTCTGTCGCGTCCCGGGAACCAGAACAAGAGTTTGACGTTAGTGGGTTTTTCTAACCCCGTTGGTGGTGGGGTTAGCCGAGTCTCACTGTCACGGCTCAGGGCGCAGAATGTGCGTTGGGCCTTGCGGGACCAAAACGTGAAGAATAAAGCTGCCACTATCGCCGGGAGCGCCGTTTCGGTTGCGGACCCCAAATCGCTCAATGCTGAGCGCAACCGCCGAGTGGAAGTGTGGGTGAAATGAGCCAGCGCGAGCCTTCAGGGGTTGCATCACCCTGTGTTCGCAATTGTTGTTTAAACCTCGATGATATTTGCGTTGGATGTGGGCGCTCTCTGCAGGAAATCAAAGACTGGTCCCAGTTATCTGATGCACAGCGGATGGTGGTGTTAGGGTTGGCCCGTGACAGGCTGTCCCCAGGCAAACCGAGGCTTTAAAACACGCCGTCTTTTTCACCTTGCTTTATTAGCGTATTCACCAGATTGTCTATGCGGGTTTTAAGGGAATTTGATTCACTGCTGCGAGTGGTGATGGACCAACTCAGCTTCTCGGAGCCGGTGTCGAATAAGTTGGTTTCCAATATATATTCAATATGTTTGTTATAGGTTCCGGTTTCGTGCTGTCCGCTACTGCTGTATACCTGGTAGGTATCAAAGTTGCGGTAGAGGTTATCCTGGGGGCCAACAGCCTGGGGTGGTTGGTAGGTTTGCGACGATTCAATGGCTTTTACGCTACTAATGATCACCACTTGAATGTTGTTTTGCACTAAAACTGGGCGAAGCTTGTCTTTGCTCACTTGAGTAGCATCATTTACCAGTAGGAAAGAAGGTAGAGCAACTATGCCCCTTGCTTCCAGATCGGATGCCAGACGGGTCTCAAAAGCTCTACGAGCCTCAGCTTTGGGAGCAACAGCAATTACCAGCGCTCTAGCTTGCGCAGGGACTTTATAGTCTGCCAGTTTCCAGCTGGTATCCACGCGTGTGCTTGAGCATCCTGCCAGCGTGACATAACCCACCAAAAACATTAGGGAAATAAACAATTTCATAGGTGGCTTCCAGTAACAAGGAAGTGTTTGTTGGATAGTACGGGCCACTGACTGGTTTGTCGAGCGCTAGAAAATTGACATTGTCACCATTATTTCATCTAAGTGTAAGACTAACGCCCAAATTACCGACTATTCTTGCTGTCTATAAGGAGGGACCTTATGGCACAAATTTCGGTACGTTCCATCTTCATATCCGATGTTCATCTCGGCACGTCGGCATGTCAGGCACAATACTTGCTGGACTTCTTAAGCAGTCATAGCACCGAGTATTTGTACCTGGTTGGGGACATTGTGGACCTGGTTTACATGCGTAAGCGTGTAAATTTTACCGATCAGCACGAAAAAGTGGTGGAGAAAGTGCTGGAAATGGCCCGAAATGGCACTCGTGTTATCTATATCCCGGGCAACCATGATGCGCTGATGCGGCGATTTGCGGGGCAAATTGTTGCCGGTATTGAGGTGCACCGTAACCGGGTCCATTACTGTGCCGATGGCAGACGGTTTTTTGTCAGCCACGGAGATGAATTTGACAGTGCCATGCACGCAGGTGTGTTCTGGCACGTGGTGGGGGACTTTTCCCACAATGTTCTGCTCAGGCTGAACACGGTTTTGAACGGGTTGCGACGGATGTTTAAGCTGCCCTATTGGTCCTTGGCGGGCTACATCAAAAACCGCATTGGCAAAGCCAACGAATTTATTCGACGGTTTGAATGGATTGCGGCAAGGCAGGCCCAGGATTTGAAGTATAACGGCTTTATTTGCGGTCATATTCATCAAAGTGGAATGCGCAGGATAAATGGTGTGCTTTACTGCAATGACGGGGATTGGGTGGAACACTGCACTGCGTTGATTGAAAACAACCAGGGTGAATTCGAGTTACTGCACTGGGCGGACCGCAAGCATGTGTTAGTGAGAGAACGGGATTTGTCGGAAGAGTGGGGTGCAGTACCCCAAGCGTAGCTGAGATTTTTACAACGTAGTCGAGAATGTAGTTGAGGTTGATAGAGAAATGAGTAACCCAGTACTGAATGACAAGCAAAGACACGCAATGGAAAGGGCCGTTCACATGGACGCGCTTACCTGTTTTCGACTTAATCGTTTGATTCGTAATGGCGGCACTGTTCACCAGTTCTTTAGTGTCGTCAGTCGATTGGGTGATGGTGTGCTCTGGTATAGCATGATGCTGGCCATGCCCCTGTTCTTTGGCGCCCACGGTTTTGTGATCACTGCTGCTATGTTGTTGACAGCGGCTTTGGGCGTTTGGATCTATAGGCTAATCAAGAAGCGTTCTATGCGCCCACGGCCCTTTGTGAGCTACCGGGCTATCAAACAAGGTGCGCGCACCCTAGACCAGTTCAGTTTTCCTTCTGGTCACACAATGCACGCGGTGGCGTTCACCGTTCTGCTGGTGCCGGTGATTCCCATATTGGGCTTCTTTCTTGTGCCGTTTGCCATCCTAACAGGTTTAGCGCGAGTGGTGTTGGGTCTGCACTATCCAAGCGATGTTTTGATGGGTGCACTGTTGGGGGTGGCAAATGCGATCCTGATCCTGACTATTTTCTCCGGCTTCCTTTAAGTCCTGATTTGATGAATCCCGGTCCTGGCTAATGCCGGGTGCCGGGTACAGCCTGGGTGACTTCTTTTGCCACTTCCTCTTTAAAACCCAATAGTATTTGTCTTAAGCAATCAGTTCTCATGATGTTTTCATTGTTCTCGTAGACTTGGGAGCTGTGTAGTGCAATCTGAGCCAGTAATTGACCAAACTGTTTGGCGTCTCCCCCTAAACCACTACTGATGGATACGTGCTGCTTGCCGTTCACGTCCCAAACCCTCACTAGCTCGTGAGCGTCGCCTGATTGCACTTCTTCCGGTATGGGTAGGGTTTTGGGGGTTTCAGACATAATGAAAATTCCAGCTTGTGGTGGAGTGAAACTTCATTATTGGCCATAACGCAATAGATTGCTAATAAAGCGCTGTAACTGGTTCAGGCTTTGGCACGGCTCGGCCCAGTTACAATAGGGTCGATAATAGTTCATTTCCGAGTCGCCACTACCCCAGCGCCTTGGGTGCTCCGGGTTTAGCCAAATAACCTGTCGAGCACGGTTGCGGATGAGTTTTAACAGGTCTGTACGAGGATCTCCGTGATTATTTCGTGCATCACCCAGAATAATGATCGAGGTGCGATGGTCCACTTGATCCAGACTTAACTCACAAAATCGCTCTAGGGATTTTCCGTAATCGGTGGAACCCCCTCCGGCTTGATCCAAAGTAAGCTGTATGGCTTTTTCGATTTTCTCCTGTTGGTAGAGGTGGGTCACTTCAAGCAAGTCCGAGGAGAACGCAAAGGCTCTCACGTTGTTGAGCACTTCCGTTAGACTGAAAAGGAACATCAGCAAAAAGCGGGAATATTGACTAACGGAACCACTCACATCACAGATGGCCATCAGCTTTGGGCGATCAACCCGTTTGGTTTTCCAGTGGGTTTCCAGCAACACACCGCTATAGGGAATATTATTGCGAATGGTAGAGCGCACATCCAGCTTACCCCGTTGATACACTTTTCGTCTGCGGGAATGCATAGCAACCAGCTTCTTGGCCAGCTTGCGCACCAGTTCCTGAACTTGTTTCAGTTCCTGCAGGTTAGCCAAACTGGTGTCCATCATAATGGACTCCCGTAGCGCGCGACTATCGCCTCGGGCCTGCAGCAGGTATTGACGTTCCACGTAGTGTTTTACTTCTTCCCGTAACTGTTCCCGAGCCTGACGCAAGCGCCGCCCTAGCTGTTTCAGTGAGGGGTCGTCTGCGGATTCCGCTGCCCACATTTCCTGTTCCATTTGCTCCAGCCCCATGGCCAGCATCATGCGGCGTCCGTAGAGACCCTTTTGGGTAATCATTTTTATCTGATCCACCTGGGCTTTACCACCGGCGCTGGCCATGGCGCTGGCTATGGCCTGGTTGCTTCCCTGTAGTAATAGCTGGCCCAGCTCGGAACTAACCGGGGCAGCGTCGGCCTGGGAATTGCGGGCTGGGCTTATGAGTTTCTCCAGCAGATTGGGAGCTTTAGGGGCGGCTTGCTTTTGGCCCAAATTCTGGCCTAGCTTGTCCAGACTGTTGAAGCTGAAGAAACGATCGAAACACTCATCAAACAACGCTTGCTCCTGCTCGCTTTTTGCCAGGGTGCAGGCCAAAGCCGTTTGCAGGTTGCGACGATTGGCGTAGCCCACGTGGGTAACTGCGTTGACCGCATCCAGGGTTTCAGCGGTGGATATACGCACCCCGTTGCCCCGTAGCGCCTTAATGAAGTCCACCAGCACTTTGTCCATGGTATTAAAAAACCGACTTAAACAGGGTTTTTAAGTCATCTTTCACATTGCTAATGTCTTCTTCGTGTTTAAGCAGCACATTGAGTGTGGATTCTACGGTTTCCTGGCTCAGGGCTTCCGTATGAAGCAACAGCAAGGTTCTTGCCCAGTCAATGGTCTCACTAATGGCGGGTTGTTTTTTTAAATCCAGCTTACGTACCGCCTGAACAAAATTCACCAGCTGTTGCTTTAATTGATCGTTAATTCCTGGAACGCGGCTTTGAATGATGTTTCTTTCAAGCTCTGCTTCGGGAAAGGGAATATAGAGGTGCAAACAGCGTCGCTTGAGAGCATCACTCAGTTCCCGGGTGTTATTGCTGGTGAGTAGCACAATGGGATGCCTGTTGGCCTTCACCGTACCAATTTCTGGAATCGAAATCTGGTAGTCCGATAGCATCTCCAGCAGGAATGACTCGAATTCGTTATCCGCTTTGTCAATCTCATCAATCAATAAAACCGTGCCCGTCTCCGATTGCAGTGCCTGCAGCAGGGGCCTGGGTTCAAGGAATTGTTCAGAGTAAAAAATGTCTCCAAATTCATGTAAACGGTCGATGGACTCTGCCAGGTTGTGGGTGCCTTTAAGGAGATCCCCCAGTTTGTCTTTTAATACTTGAGTGTAGAGAAGCTGTTTCCCATATTTCCATTCGTAGAGTGCTTTAGCTTCATCCAGGCCTTCGTAACATTGCAATCGAATCAGAGGGTATTGCAGGAATTCCGATGTGGCTTTTGCTAATTCGGTTTTACCCACTCCCGGTGGCCCTTCCACTAAAATGGGCTTCTCAAGTTTGTAGGCCAGATACAAGGTCATGGCAATGGCGTCGCTACAAATGTAACCGGCTGAGGCAAATCCCTGTTGGAACTGTTGAGCTGTAATGTCTTGAGTCATGTAAATCATTAGATCAATGGTGAATTTCTATACCCTACCTGTATGGGGCAACTTGTGTCCAGGGTATTGATGGATCACAATGGCATTCGGTAGCGACAGGGGAGAAGTTTTTTGCACTACACATTGCTGGCGTTGGTTGTGTTCCTATCTGGTTTTGGCAGCTCTTTTTCTTCAGCGGAGACCGATGATGCCAAGAGGTTATATGAGAACTACCAGGCTTCCATTTATCAAATCCGACTGATTGAAAAAGGCTCTGGCAATAAAGCCTCCATCGGCTCAGGGTTTCAGGTTAGCCCCGACGGTTATGTGATCAGTAATTATCATGTTGTGGCCGACGCCGTTAACAAACCTGACCGCTACTTGATTGAATATCTGGATGCCTCCGGCGAAAAAGGTGAGCTACAGTTGGTGGACGTGGATGTGATCCACGATTTGGCGGTTTTACGTCATGGGTTAAGCGGGCGTCACTGGCTCAAGCTATACCAGGGCAAGCTTTTCAAGGGCACCCGGTTGTTTTCCCTGGGTAATCCCCATGATCTGGGTATGACCGTTATGGAAGGTACTTACAATGGCTTAGTTGATGGATCCTATTACGAGCGTATTTTGTTTGGTGGCTCCCTCAATCCCGGAATGAGTGGTGGTCCTACTATTAACCGCAACGGTGAAGTGGTAGGGGTCAATGTGGCCACTGCAGGTAATCAGATCAGTTTTTTGGTTCCTACCAAGTACCTTGAGCGACTTTTTGCCCGCGCCGAAACGGCTCTGGAACCAGAGCTGTCCTGGAATGAGCGTATCGAGCAGCAATTAAAATTGAATCAGCAGGAAATTTTTGGTCCATTGCTGGAGGCGCCCTGGCCGCTGGAACCCCTTGGGGAGCTCACGGTGGCCGCTGAGGTGAGTGATTTTGTAAAGTGCTGGGGGGACACGGATCAAAGTGAAAAAAGTTTGTTCACGGTGACCCATCGAATCTGCCAAATGGAAGAGTCCATTTATTTGGGGCGTAGGTTGACCACGGGGGTTTTCCGCTACGAGTATCAGTGGTTTGAGACCGAAAGTCTGAATCAGTTTCAGTTTTACAATCAAATGCAGCGGGGGTTTTATTTGGAGCAGGCCAACTCGACACGTAAGGTGAGTGTTACCCCCTTTCAGTGCGAAGAGTCTTTTCTCAATAGTGGTGGCGTAGATTGGAAGAGCTTTCTGTGTGTTCGGCGCTACAAAAAATTTCCTTCCTTATTCGATGTGTCCCTGACCATGGCTTCATTAGCAAAAAAAAACCGGGGCTTGGTGGCCAGTCTAGCGGCTGCGGGAGTAGACAGGGCCAACGCCCGGCAAATGGTTGAGCGTTTTATGGAGTCGATTCAGTGGACCTCATTGTAGAAGTCATTTCCCGCACGGGACGTCTTTTGCAACGTTCGAAAATTTGCTCTGATTCGGCGCGGGTTGGCCGTGGCTATCACAATGATGTGATTATTACCGACCCTTATGTTTGTGCCAGCCATGTGGCTTTGGAATTTGATCCAGAACAGGGCCGTTGGCGGTTGATTGATCTTTCCAGTCGTAACGGAACCTTTTTGGTGGGGCAGGGGCCCCTGCTCAAAAGTCATTATCTGCAATCTGGAGAGGAGATTGACATCGGCCACACGCGTGTCAGGTTTTTATTGCCGGACCATGAGGTGGCCAGTACTAAGCTGATGCCTCCTGGCCGAATGTTGGCAGATTACTTCAGTTCGCCAATGGTGTCATTGGCGGTGCTGGTGGTTACCATGGCCACTTTCGCCCTCAACCAATTTCTAGAGCAGGGCACTGAGGTGAAGTGGCAAGAGTTGCTGCTACAAGGGGTTTTGTTTCTTTCTGTGCCTTTTATATGGGCCTGTTTCTGGGCTTTGATCGGGCGTATCTCAGTTCACGATACCCGTTTTTCATACCACTTTTCCATGGGGTGTTTGCTGGTATTGTGGGGCTTGGCGGCCACCACAGTATTGAAGTATCTGGATTTTGGGCTGAATTCCCATGGGATTTTGGCCTGGCTGGAAGCCGCCAGTGATGGCTTGGTGGTGGGGTCACTGATTGTGGCGTCGTTGATGATGAGCACCAACATGCTCAGGCGAAAACGTTGGTTGGTGGGTAATGCCGTGGCAGGCAGTCTGGTGGGGCTGGTTCTATTGTTTGAGTATGTAGCAAAGGACGAATACCGTGACAATCTGGGGGTTCAAACCCTTAAACCTCCATTTGCACAGCTTAGCCCCAGTGTAGATTCAGATAAGCTGTTATCCAATCTGGATAGCTTGATTGATGAGTTAGAGTGATCTCCTGGCTCACATCAGGTTCGAGCCAGGAGATGCAGGGCCGGCTTATTCTTCGTTGCTTACCCAATACTCAGCACCGTATTCCAGTTCAATACGGCGGTTCTTTGGATGTGGCGCATCGGTTGCAGCGGGAATGGTTGCTCCCCAGCTCTTGAGCTGGATTTGTTCCGCTAGTACGCCTTTTAACTGCAGTATACTCGCCGCATAAGCGGCCCTTTTTTCCGCCAGTTGTTCGTTGTAGGCCGGGTCTCCCTGGCTGTCCGCATGGCCGTTAATGGTAATGCTGATGTGGGGATTCTGGGCAAGAAACTCTCCATGTTGCTCCAGTATCGCCAGTTGATCGTTGCTCAGTTCCTGTTGATCAAATCCGAACTCCAGGCTTAATTGAGTGGGGCGATCAATTTCTTTTTGATCCTCAGTATTGGCTTGCTTGCTCTCAACATCGATTTCAATTTCTAGTTTTTCATCAGCTTCAGGCTCAATGATGGTTTCCACTTGGGCTATTTCAGCGTCCTCAATTTTGTCGGGCTCCGGCTCAGCAGGCAGAATAGGGTCAGCTAAGGGTTGCGGGTCTGGCTGTTGCAAAACCATGGGACGGAGCGCTTCTTTTGCTGAGTAAACCTCAACCTGCTTGTCTGGTAGTGCTGTAGGTTGATGGCTGGAACAGGCGGCGGTGAAAAGTGCGTATCCACTAACGGTGATGGCTAGGGTAAGGGGTTTGAGCTTATTCATGTTTGTTTCCTTTTGTGGGCTGGGTACAGGGGTTATTAAAGCGGGTGAATCTGACATCCCAGTGCAATAGAAACGATGGTTTGTGCGTAAAAGTGATGAAATGTGGCAGGGCATTGCTATATATTCCCTTCTACGATTCGATTTGAGCGAGTGAGATACTATGTACAAGAATCTAAATGCGGGTTTGTTGGTGCTGGCTTGTGCCACTGTGGTCCAGGGATGCAGCTGGGTAGACTTGGAAACCAACGCAGAAGACGTATTGGTTCTAAAACCCCATCAAACTAAACAGTGTGAAGAAATGCGGAAAACCACCAGTCAAGTTGTCGATAAAGTCTGGTTTGTGGATCGCAATCCGGAAAAAGTCGCCAAGGAGTTGGCAACCTTGGCCCGCAACACCGCAGCGGAATTAGGTGGCAACGCCATTGTGGCCGAGTCGGAAGTTGAAAACGGCAGGCAAACTTTTATTATTCTGAATTGTGAACATTTGCGTTAGAACCCCAGTGAAGCTTACCCCCATATTAGGTGCCCTGGCGTTAAGTCTTGGCGGGTGTACTGAGCCTCCCCAGGATTGTGGTCAATTACCCCATCATCAGGCGCAGGCAAATGCCGGTTGCCTGGTGGTTGAGTCGGGCAATTTGTTGATGATTCAGCAAAATAGGGGGGGCAAGTGGTCCATTCCTGGTGGGACTAAATTACCTGGAGAGCGAGCTGCTTGCACCGCCTCCAGAGAGACGCTGGAAGAAACCGGCGTTAAGGTAAGCGTGCAGCGGCAATTGAAAATTATGGATAACGGCTTCCATTTGTTTCTGTGTTCAGCTGAGCCTAACTGGACCCTGGAACCCCAAGACCAAGGTGAAGTGAAACAGGTGGCGTGGCTGAATAAAGCGCAAAGACAGTCCGTTATCTGGCGCTTCCCCCAGCAGAAGCAATCGTTACAGAGTTTGATTGAGGAATATAGCAATTAAACAAGCCCAATGGCAGCCGTTGAGGCTGTCCACTGGGTTCGCGGAATCATAAGTTCATACAATTAGCGTAGTAGGTCACTGTGGCGGGCCAGTCCGAAAATACGCCTAATACCCCCACATCCTTGGCTAGCACATGCAGGACTTCCATGGTGTCACCGTCATTGTTAATAGCGTCGGTGATGGACTGGTGGTACCAGCCACCGCCGTCTTTTAAGGGGCCGCTACGTTCCAGTGTCCAGGTGATAATATCCAGGCCCGCTGCCTTAGCGTTGAGGGCGTATTCAGAAGGTACGATCTTGTTGTCATCGTCAAGGGTCAGCAGGGCCCACATAGGTGGAGCGATGATTCTCACGCCCTGGCTTTTTAGTCCTTCCATAAACGTAAGGCTGGGGTCATAGCTGCTGTCTTCATAAATGCGGCTGTCCAGGTATACCGCTTGCTTACCAAAACGAGGCTCGTTTTTAACCCAATAAAGCACATCATCAAGATTGAAAGATTGGGGCCAAACCTGTTTGGCTCGAATACCAGCGGCTTTGTATTCATCTATCATTTGCTGGGCGTAGTCCTGTTGGCTGTAATCACCGTCAAATGGCATTTCAACGGAAGGGGATTTCAATTCCGGGGTGAATTTGCCGCCAAGTTCTTTTATCAGCTCGATACTCTCAGCATGGGAAACCACGGTGCCACAGGTTGAATACAGGTCGGTGCGCCATGCCGCCGTGCCTTGCATGTATTCTTCCACCGTAGTGGCTTGGGGATTTGAAGCGTCCATTTTTCCACAAAGGCTTTTAAACTGCTCTAGAGTGATGTCACTGGTGCAGCACTTGGCGCTGGCTGGCGTGCCGTTGATAGAGTCGGCAGGAGTAAAAGGTTCACTGCATTGGGCGGCCAGCTCTGGAATACCCAATATGTTGGTGGTGGTGTGCAAATCACATTGGGAGTGGCGACAAACCAATTGTTTGTCTTTGGTAAAGGTCACATCACACTCAAGGATTCCGGCGCCCATCTTGGCTGCGGCTTCATAGGATTCCGCAGTATGTTCTGGGAATTGCATTGCTGCACCGCGATGACCAATTGAGAAATCAGATTTAAAAAATGGACCGTCTTTGCATTGCATGAGGGCATCTTTCAATTGGCCATCATCCATATCATCAACCAAATAAAAAGGACGCGGCCCCAATTGCACCGGTTGCTTAACCAGTTTTGACAAAAAGTTATAAAATGATTGGAAATCAGACTTGTGCCCTGATTGGGCCCCCTGGGCTAGAAAAGACACAGACATCATTAACATGATGCCCAATACAAAACGCGCTGTTGTCATGGTTATCTCCTGGTGGATGGGTAAATCCGATCCAGGATACCCGCCTAATATTTCCGGGTTGTGCATGGCTGATGACATTGTGATGACGGTAATATAACCGCTAGGCTGCTTTTAGCAAATGAACGCTAAATAATCGGTTGTTGTCGGTCCAAGTTTCTTCTACGACCCATCCGGCCTGTTGTGCCAGTTGCTGGAACTCTTTAACCGAAAACTTGTGGGAGTTCTCCGTATGAATAGATTCACCTTCGCCAATAGAAAATTGTTGCGTACCTACCTTCACCACTTGGTCACAATCACTCACCAAATGCATTTCCACCCGCCCCTGGGGTGCGTTGTAAAAAGCATAGTGGTGGAATTGTTGAGTATTAAAATTGCCATCCAATTCGCGATTGATGCGAGTAAGCATATTTTTATTGAAGGCTGCGGTGATGCCTTTTTCATCATTGTAGGCTTGATGCAACAGTTCCGGGTCTTTTTTCAGATCAACACCAATCAAAAGGTAAGATTCATTTCCCAGGGTATGGCGGGCTTGGCTGAGAAAGTCCACTGCATCAGCGGGGGTGAAATTGCCAATGGTGGAGCCGGGAAAAAACCCCAGCTTAGGTTCGTCGCTCAAATCCGGTAGCGCTACTTGCTGGGTAAAATCCGCCACCACCGGCTGGACATTAATATGTTCAATTTCCTGTTGTAGTACGTGGCAGGCTTTGAGCAGATGTTGCTGAGCGATATCAATAGGGGTGTAGCTTAGGGCCTGATCGCAATTATTCAGTAGTAACCGAATCTTTATCAGAGACCCTGCACCAAATTCCACGATGTGGTGGGGGCCATTGAGCTTATGGTTCACCTCCTGGCTTACGGTGGGTAGCATTGCCAGCTCAGTTCGATAGGGGTAGTACTCATCCAGCTCGCAGATGGCATCAAACAGGCGAGAGCCTTCACTGTCGTAAAAATATTTTGAGGGCAGTTGCTTTTGATTCTTACTTAACCCTTGGATCACTTCCCAAGCAAATTGTTGTTGTTTTGGTTGTATCTTGGTAGCTGTATTAGACATCTTTTGCGAGCCTTAGGCCTGAGAATTGCCAACGCTGGTGGGGATAAAAGAAGTTGCGGTAGCTGGGTCGAATTTGCTGAATGGGGGTAACACAAGATCCACCCCGTAGAACAAACTGCCCACACATGAATTTGCCATTATATTCGCCAACAGCCCCCTCAGCAGGCTGGTAGCCCGGATAGGCACTGTAAGAACTCTGTGTCCATTCCCAGACATCGCCAAAAAGTTGATGGGGGTGTTTTTCCGACGTGGTAGCCAGGGCGCGGGGACGCCACTGTTGCTGCTCTAAAAAATTCCCCGCCACCTGTTGCTGGGTAGCAGCCCGTTCCCATTCCTGTTCCCGTGGTAAACGGCAACCGGCCCAACGAGCGAAGGCATCGGCTTCATAGTAACTGATATGGCAAACTGGGCTGTTTAAATCAATGGCGCGCAGACCATTTAACCCATACTGAAACCACTGCCCCTCTTTATTGTTCCAGTACAGTGGTGTGTTCCAGTTTTCTTCCTGGCATCGGGCCCAACCATCCGATAACCACAGGGTGGGGGTTTGATAGCCCCTGTCGTTGATAAATTCGAGCCAGTCGCCATTGCTCACCGGGCGATTACTCAGAGCAAACGCCTGCTGGATAATCCTATGGCGAGGTGCCTCACAATCAAAATGAAAAACTTTATCAATGGTTCCAATTTCAATTTCGGCTTCATCGAACTGGTGAAACTTCAAGGTGGCCACATCCGGGTTGGACGGCTGCTGGAAACCCGCTTTTACCTGGGGGTGAAAGGGATGCAGTGACAATGCATGCAATATATCCGTCAACAGTAATTCCTGGTGTTGCATTTCATGGTGTAGTCCCAGCTCCACCAGATCCAGCATTTTCGATTGACTTGAAAGTGGGCTGTCAAGCAACTGAGTCAGTTTCTCATTTATTTCTCTACGGTAACTAAGCACCTGTTTAAGGCTAGGACGAGACAACATGCCGCGCAGAGGGCGCTGATGACGCTTGCCCACGTGCTCGTAGTAAGAGTTGAATAAATAACCAAACTCAGGGTTTTGAGCTTTAAATTGGGGTTGATAGGGAGCCAGAACGAATTCTTCGAAGAACCAGGTGGTGTGAGCCAGGTGCCATTTGCTGGGGCTGGCATCGGGCATGGATTGCAGCACCATGTCTTCTTCAGTAAGGCCTTCTGTTATCTGTTCAGTGGCTGCGCGAACACGATTAAATTGTTGCAGTAGCTTGCCGCTTCGGTTGCGTTCCATTCTGCTCTCACATTATCTGAGGACGTTACGCTAACGTTATAATATGACAGTTTGAGATAGTACAGCCCTTATTTCTGGGCTACCCTTAATTTTAGTGGCCACTGATGACAAGCAAAGTGTCCCACCATGCAAACAACAAATGCGGTCAAAGTGTCATAATCCACCATCGAGAATTTATAGATTGCAGTGAAAGCAGGTATTGAGCAGTGGCGATGAATGAAAATCAGGTTGATGTATTGATAATGGGTGCGGGATTGTCTGGCATAGGTGCAGCTTGCCACCTGGAAATAGACTGCCCAGATAAAACCTATCTGGTGTTGGAGTCGCGAGATGCCATGGGTGGTACCTGGGATTTGTTCCGCTATCCCGGAATCCGGTCTGACTCAGACATGTACACTTTAGGGTATAACTTTAAACCCTGGACTAACCCCAAAGCCATTGCCGATGGCGAATCCATAAGAGAATACATAAAAGAAACCGCTGCACAGTACGGTGTGGATTCCAAAATACGCTATAGCCAGAAAGTGCTCAGCGCTAACTGGATCAGTGACCGTGCCCAGTGGCGAGTGGAGGTAGAGAATACTAAAACCGGAGCCACCAGCCCTTACTATTGTAATTTCTTTCTATGCTGCTCAGGTTACTACAATTACGCGGCGGGCTATGAGCCAGAGTTTAAGGGAAAAGAGCGTTTCCAGGGGGAGGTGATCCACCCCCAGCACTGGCCCCAGGATCTGGACTACAGCGACAAAAACGTGGTGATCATAGGCAGCGGAGCTACTGCTGTGACTCTGGCTCCCTCCATGTCAAACACCGCAGCCCATGTGACCATGTTACAGCGTTCGCCCACCTATGTTATGACGGTGCCCGAAAAAGACGTGTTGTCCAGCAAAATGCGTGAGTTCTTGCCGGACAAATGGGTTTATCGCATTGCTCGTACCCGCAATGTGGCGTTGAGTATGGGCGTTTATAATTTTAGCCGAGCTTACCCGGACAAAATGCGCAACTTTATTCAAAAGCACGTTGCTGATCGGATTGGCCCCAACGTAGACATGAAGCACTTTACCCCGGATTACAATCCCTGGGACCAACGCATGTGTGCTGTTCCCAATGGAGATTTATTTCGTGCCATTCGCAAAGGTAAAGTATCTGTGGTGACTGACCACATCGACACATTTACTGAAACGGGGCTTTTATTAAAGTCAGGGCAGGAGCTGGAAGCGGATATCATCGTCACCGCAACTGGCCTTGATATTCAGCTTGCTGGAGGAATGGAGCTGAGTATTGACGGTATCCCATACGACCCCAGCAAAAAAATGTATTACAAGGGCCTGATGTTTGAAGACCTACCCAATTTTGGCATGGTGTTTGGTTATACCAATGCGTCTTGGACTTTGAAAGCAGATCTCATATCGGAATTTGTGTGTCGGCTGCTAAAATACATGGACAAAAAAGGCGTGCGGCAAGTTGTGCCACGTAACCACAAAGATGTGCAGCACACTCCCTTTGTGGATATGTCAGCGGGTTACATTCAAAGGGCATTGAGCAAGGTGCCTAAGCAGGGCGCTAAAGCGCCATGGAAATTATATCAAAATTACGTTCTTGACCTGGCAATGTTACGGTTCGGGCGAATTGCCGATGGCAGCTTGGAGTTCGGTGCAAGAACCAAATAACTTGCCTTGCTTCCAACCTAGACTCAAGCAAACCTCACACACATAGTTAGTGTCCTGGTTTAATCGGATCGACGGGTTAATCGATACTGACTGGGGGTTTGCCCGGTCCATTGGCGAAAAGCCCGGGTAAAGTTGGCTGGGTCTGCGTAACCCAACAGCTCGGCGATTTTCTGGATTTCCATGTCATGGTTGTCCAGTAATCGGATGGCGTCTCGCCGACGGGCTTGTTCCAAAATCGTAGAGTATTTATTGCCTTCTTCATCCAGGCGTCGGCGCAAGGTTCGAGGTGTCATGTTTAACCGTTTGCCTAGCTCCACCAGGTCAGGATACCCCGTTACGCTGAACACCATCTCTTTTTTTACCCGGTTTAACACTTGGCTGGCTTTGGAATCCAGCAGAGACAGTTCGCGCTCGCATTGTTCAATTGCGAACTGAAATCCGGTGGGGTTGGACATCACCGCATGACGCTGTAGCAGATTTTTGTCGTAGCGGTACTGGCTGACGGGCATCCCATGTTTAACTTCGCAAAGGGGAAGGCTTACTTCATTCCAGTATTCAGGCTTTTCGAAATCAAACCATATTTCACTGGCGCTTTGCTCGCTGCCCGCCAGTAATTGGAAGCCTCGGAAAATGCTCACCAGGGACGACTCCAGCGAAAGTTTGCGAAACGACGGCGGTGGTTCTTGCATAAAAGTCAATTCCACCACGCAAGTGTCACCTTGGGTTTCGTGGTTGAAGTGAATACCCTTTGCGATCAGGTGCCAAAAGCGCTGGCAGACTTGCAATGCCTGCTCAATGGTTGCGCTGCAAAGCAGGGCGTAGCCAAAATTGCCATAGGCAGTAGGGGGTAGCCGCCACCCCACTTCAATACCAATCCCTTTATCACCCACAGCGTCCAATATGACATTGATCAAGCGCTCGTACTCCATCACGCCTATAACCCCCGCCGGGTCAGCAAGTCTTTCTTGCTCCAGTCCCGCCCTGTTCAAGGCTTCTCGGGGTTGCAGGCCCCGTTCCGATGCAATGGCCAGATAAGTATTGGGAAACACATTCAAAATGGGAAGGTTTGCCCAGTCCTTTAGGGTCTTTGTAGTGGACATTAATACGCTCTTATCAATGGCAAGGCTAAAATTGAATAGTAATTCAAAAGGCGTCTTTTGGCCACTAATGACAAGTAGAATGTCCCCTGGTTCACTCCTGACGTTTTTCTGGAGCTGGCATAATGAGCCAATATCATTGCCCCATAGGTCGGCCAATGCATTCAAGGGAGAATATTATGAATACGGCATTTGCACCTCAACCTGATATTCAAGTGCGCCATATGAACTTTCAGTTCGATGAAAAAGTGCCTGATTATTGGTACGACAACAGTCCCTTGCTGACGCTTTTCTTAACGGCTCTTTCGGCCACGTTTCCTGAAGGCGAAAAGCAGTTTATAAACAGTGTGCGCTATTTTCAGGACCAGATTGACGACCCGCAACTGCAAAAACAAATACGGGCTTTTATTGGTCAGGAGGCCCACCACTCTAAAGAGCATGATGCCTTAAATGGTCTAATGAAGAGCAAAGGGTTTGCAGTGGCCCGCGTGGAAAAAAGAATGGTGAAAGCGGCCAAGTTTATGCGCAAACGATTTTCCAAGGAAAGGCAATTGGCCCATACGGTTTGTGCGGAACACCTAACGGCAATTATTGCGGATTTCTTTCTGCGCAAGTCGCCTGACGAGCTGGAAAAACTGGCTCCTGAAGTAAGAAAGTTGTGGGCTTGGCATGTGGCAGAGGAGATTGAACATAAGGCGGTGGCGTTTGATGTTTATCGACAAACAGTGGATGATGACTTTCTACGTCGTTCCCATATGTTGCTGCTCACCTTTCTTTTTGTATTGGAAACCACGGCCAGTACACTTCAGCTCATGAAGCATTCTAACAACCTCAATGATCCAAAAATGTGGGTTCAAGGTTTTAGGTATTTTCTTGCTCCTCGGGGCATGATTTGGCGTCTTCTACCGGATTATTTGGATTTCTTTCGTAAAGATTTTCATCCCTGGCAACACAACAATTCAGATCAGCTTAAGTTTTTTATGGAGCGATTTGCCTTGGTCTAGCAGGTGGTTTTCTTTTTTAATCTAAGCGCTGTATTTAGTTCAAAAATACACCGATACTATTAACAGGTACCGCGGTAAGGGGTACTTTTTCAATAGATATTCTGCCTTTACGGATTCAAAATTGAATAACAACTGGTATGTCTATATGCTGCGATGCGCAGACGACACCCTATATACAGGAATAACTACGGACCTGGAGCGGCGGGTGGAAGAGCATAATAGTGGTCGGGCTGGGGCAAAGTACACCAGGGCCCGCCGCCCGGTGGTTTTGGTGTACAGTGAAGCGGCTGAAGATCGACCCCAGGCTGCACGTCGAGAAAGCCAACTTAAGAAGCTTTCAAGACAACAAAAACTTGAACTGTTTTGATTCTGTAACACAATAAAAAGAAAGGAGCCCTCTATGAGCAACATGATTGCATTGCCGAGAATTATGCACGTTGGGGCAGGGGCGTTATCCCAAGTCACTGACGTATTAAAGCAGCTGGGTTGTAAAAACCCACTGATCATTACCGATGCCATGATGGTCCAGTTGGGTTACGTGGAACGCCTGGAGAGTCAACTTCAGGCGGCGGACGTTGCGAAAGCAGAGGTTTTTGCTGAGACCGTGCCAGAACCCACAGAGGCCTCTTTGCTGCCGGCAGTGGATATGGTGAAAGAGAAGGGCTTTGATTGCTTGATCGCTTTGGGGGGAGGTAGTCCCATTGACAGTGCTAAGGCCATTGCCATCTTAGCATCCCACGGCGGGGTCATGGCAGATTACAAGGTACCCAGGGTGGTAGATGAGCTTGGTTTACCGCTTATTGCCATTCCAACTACCGGGGGCACCGGTTCAGAAGCAACCAAAGCAACGGTGATTACCGACCAGGATCGAGGTGAAAAAATGCTCTGCATGGGGCTGGGTTTCGTGCCTTACGCAGCCATCGTGGATTATGAATTGACCCTGAGTTTGCCCCCAAGGACCACCGCTGACACAGCCATTGATGCTCTTACCCATGCCATTGAGGCGTACGTTTCAAAGAAAGCCAACCTGTTTACAGATGCTCAAGCTTTGCAAGCCATGGGTTTGATTGCACCCAACCTGCGGATCGTATACAACGATGGTCAGGATGCCAAGGCTCGAGAGAAGGTTATGCTGGGTGCCACCTTAGCGGGAGTTGCTTTTTCCAACGCCTCTGTGGCTCTGGTGCATGGTATGAGTCGTCCTATCGGCGCTTTTTTCCATGTGCCCCACGGTCTCTCTAATGCCATGTTATTGCCTGCTGTGACTCGGTTTTCTCTAGAGGCAGCCCCCGACCGTTATGCAAATTGTGCTCGAGCCATGGGTTTGGCCGATGCCAACGTTTCTGATGAGCATGCCTGTCAGCGGTTGCAAGATGAGTTAATAGCATTGAACCGGGATTTGAAGGTACCCAGCCCCTCTGAATTCGGTATAGAGCGTGAGGCCTTTTTCTCCGTTCGGCATACGATGGCGGAGCAAGCCCTGGCTTCAGGATCGCCGGCCAATAATCCCAGAGTGCCTACTCTGGAGGAAATGGTGTCTCTTTACGAGCAATTGTGGACTTAAAACCGATATGACAAAACAAGCGTGCCCCTGTGGCAGTGGAAAGAGTTTTGATCGCTGTTGTGGCCGGTTTTTGGATGCCAATGAATCAGCGAAAACGCCGGAGCAACTCATGCGCTCTCGATACAGTGCTTATGCTCTTGGGGGCTATGGTGGATACTTGTTGCGCACTTGGTTGCCGGTTACGGCCCCAACCAGTTCAGAAATGGAATTATCCCAGCGCTCAGTAGAATGGACGGGTCTGGAAATCCTGTTTAAGTCACAGAAAGGCGACGAAGGCACAGTGGAATTTCGTGCAGAATTCTTCAACTCACAGGGGGAGAAAGAAGTGATGCATGAAAAGTCGGTGTTTAAGCGGATTAATGGCTGCTGGCTTTATGTGGGTGGAGAGGTGGGTTAACCATCACCGTGTTTAGGATATTTTGCAAGTCCGCTTGATTGAAGGGTTTGTTCAAAACCTCCTCCATGCCTGCTTCGCTAAACTCTCGTTTCAATTGCTCACTGTAGTTGGCGGTGAATGCCACCACCGGTAAATTGGGGTGTTGTTTCTTTATTTCCCTGCTGGCGGTAAATCCGTCCATGATGGGCATCTGTACGTCCATTAACACCATATCAAATTCATGCTCATTGGCTTTTCTTACAGCTTGCTCGCCATCAGCAGCACAAACCACCGAGCAGCCACTTCTCTCCAGCATGGTTCGGGCGATCATGGAATTTACGGGGTTATCCTCCGCCAATAAAATGTTCAGTTGCGTCATTTTATTCAGTTCCTGATCCAGCACTACATTCAAGGTGGTGGGTTTGCTCTGGCTATAGCCATGGTTGAGTTGTTGCAAAAGCCTGCTTTGGTTAATGGGGCGGTACAATACACTAATGTTGTTCACTGCACTGGTTTCCATACTCCAGGGTAAGATTAAAATATAGTGCTCTGAACGTTCTTTAAGCTTATGCAACAGGGTGTTTAGCTGCTGTCGATCCTTGCCCAGCCAGTTAATAATAAATGTGGTTTGGGATGGCTTCGGTGCTGAAAGGATCTCTTCTTCGTGGACCCAGCTTCGAATCTCAAAGGACTCGGTGTTGTTGCCCAGCAATCGCTCCAGCAACCGGTTCTGCAAATGGTCGTTGCTGTAGGCTACCACTTGTATGTTATCCAGGCTGTGGCCAGGATCCTGTTGTTGTGGCTTGGAATCAAGGGGCAAGTGAACGTCAAAGCAACTACCTTCCCCCTGTTGGCTGGTGAGGGTTATGCTGCCTCCCATAACTGTTGCCAGCCGCTCGCATATGGTTAAACCGAGCCCGGTGCCGCCAAAGCGCCGGTTCATGGACGAGTCTTCCTGAACAAAGCCTTCAAAGATTCTATTACTGTTCACTTTAGCAATACCAATGCCGGTATCTCGTACCTGCAAATGCAGAACGGATTCTCCCTTTGCAGAAATGCATATGTGTCCCTGTTCAGTGAATTTAACCGCATTGGAAATGAGGTTGCTGAGGATCTGCTTTATAGCGGTCTCGTCGCCCTGGAATTGGGGCATATCAAGTTGGCAATCCACGTAAATGGCAATGCCTTTTTCGTCTGCTTGATAAATAAAACTGTTCACCACGCTGTGGAGAATCTCTTCAATATCCAAAGCCACCACTTCCAGTTCTTTTTTGTTATTTTCCAGCTTGGTGAGGTCCAGTACATCGTTTATCAAGCAGAGCAGGTGCTTACCCGCATCATCGATCACATCCAGTAGTCTTCTTTGATCGGGGCTGACGTTGGTGTCTTTGAGTAGGTAGGTGGCTCCCAGCACGCCCGTAACGGGAGTGCGGATTTCATGGTTGACGTTGCCAATAAAATTATTTTTTAATCGATTCAGTTCCAGTGCTTCATCTTTTTCCTGTGTGAGTTGTTTCTGCGCCAGCTCCAGTTCGTACTGTATGGCGGCTAACAGTAAGCAGGTGCAGCTTAAAATAATAATAAATACATCGAAGCTCAAAACATTGTGGAGCGTGGCCAGTTCGGATGAAATGTAGGGGCCCTGACCTTTAGCGGCAAAATAGGAAGCGTAGCAGGCAAAGATTAATAATAACACCGAGGTAAAACTGGCTTTAAATCGAATGCTACTGTAAAGGAAAATAGGAAAAATCAGGTAGGGAATGGTTTTTGCGTAAACACTTTCACCGCCACTGCTGGTGGCGACAAAGTGCGTTACTGCCATGAAACAGATTACATAAATGAAACGCTCGATGAATCCAGTTCGCAGTTGTCGGTTAAAGTGGTCTTGGTTCCAGTTTTTTATCACCGAACAAACCGCAATGGTGGGTAATATGCCCACACAGTTGCCGATCATCCAGAAGATAAAATAGTCCAGCCAACCCAGTTGCCCCATGGCCAGATAAAAGGTGTTCACGCCCACTAAGGACGCAATTAATGGGGCACCCACCGCGGCTAGTAATACCAGTTTGGTCTGCAGAATCAGGCGATTTACACTGAGTTCCGATTTCACTAGCCATTGCACCAGAGCCCCTGCGCTGATGGACTGAAGCCAGTTGGCCAGCAACAAAAAGCCCATCACGGTTTTACTGTAATGCTCACTTTCCACAAGAGGGTACAAATAGGCGGGGATGAAGGTAAGGCTGTAAAGGGGCCACAGGCGCTTTTCTGAAAAAATAAAAAAAGCACAGGCTACACCACTGGCAGGCCAAAAAAAAGCAACGCCATCGGCCAAAAAGTTCATGCCCAATTGCACACTAAGGTAGTACGTTACACCAAACAATAATGCCAAGCGGGTATTTGTTAGCTTTGTCATTTGCTTCCGTTGTTAACCGGGTGGAACTTTACCTAAACCAATGGCCTGAACCCCTGCCACCAGTGTCTCATAATAAAACACGGAGTAAACCGTGTCTAAGAATACGGAACCCACTAATAATAAGCCATCCAGGCCTTCCATAACATGAAAAGCCAATTCAAACTGGTCATTTTGGTTCGGAATAAAGTATTGTTTTGCCGCTAAAGAGTAGTTGACACCGTTTATATTCAGGTTCAGATCCGGGTATTGGGAAAAGTCAGGGTTAGTGGCCGGCTGAGTTGTGGGCAGTGTGCCACCCAAGGTTGCTGCCTTTATGAGTGCATTAATATAGTTAGCGTCACCTTTAAAGCGCGATGAACCCGTATCCAGCGCAAAGTTAACGTTGCTCAATACCACCTTATTCTGGCAACTGAGAGAATTTAAGTTAATTACCCATAAGAAGGGAAAGGGGTTATAGCGCTGGGTTTGAACCACGTTTAATGCACCCTCATATTTACTGGTATCGATACCTCCAAGCAAGCAGCTACCGCTGCCCGTGCTGTCATCAGTGGCGAAGGCGGCCACAGCGTAGTTGATTTTTCCCTCGGATTTTAAAAGTGGTAAGAGTTCACCGGAGTCAACTCCAGACGGCAACACTGAGGGAATTGAGATGCCCCCGTCGCAGGCCAGATCGGCAAACTGGCTGCCTTGGTACTGGGTCGCCAGGTAAAATGCCATGGCTTGTTCAAAGTTATCGTTGGGCATACTGAGACCAAACTGGTCACTTCCCAGTTCCACTGCCATGCTGCCCCATGGCCCGAAATCTATGGGTGGGCAGTCAGGGTTTATCATTGTGAAGCTGGTTGAATTGTTGGGGTTGAACTTGTTATGCAGATTGCAAGCTTCGGTTGAGCAGGCTGTAGACGTTACCCAGGTATGGGTGGTGCCTGTGTCCAGCATAAATTTTAGGCGTTGATTCGGGTTGCCAATGGCAACCTCGGCAAACCAGGGTGTGGCACCATTGTTGGACAAATCGCCTTTATAAAGTTGAAAGCCCACTACGGATGAATTATTCGACACGCACAGTGTATCAGCATCCACCACCAGGGATTCAGAGCTGCTGTAAGGCGTGAATGTGGCGGTGGCCACTACTGTGGATCCCCAGTTGGCATCTGCTTCGGAGTTTTTCTGTAGCAGATAGGTGGTGGAAATGGTGGGGGTACCGTTTATCAGCTGCAGCTGGCCTGTGAACCCAGAAACCCAATTAAAGGAAGGGTCCGGTGGAGCAGCGTTATCGCGCCAGGAAATGGAAAAAGCTATGGCTTGAGAGAAGGATTGAGGCGAGGTGTCATAAACACCCACCACCTTGTAGTTACCCGTAGCACCAGTATGGGAGCCGTAGCTACCGGTGAAAATACCGTTATCGGTTTGTTCGACATTCATGATTGAGCCAAATTGGTTGATCCACTTTCCCAGTAGCGTCATAGCCTGTCCTCAGTTGTTTTTAAAAAGTATAGACCTGCATGAGAGTGACACCTCGGTTAAATGAGATGGATGACGGGGGAGTGCGAAAATTAACTCCTAAATTGAGTGAGATTTGATCAGGTTTGAACCACGTACATGAATTATGGCTTTTGATTGTTTGTGGGTTTGCTCTTGGGTTTGGTTACTGCCGTAGCGGGTAATAAAAAAGGAGAGTTCGACGTTGTGTGAACATTTAAGTAATGGCGTCAGCTCGTAAGTATGACGCGCTTGAATTTTATTTGCAGCCGCGTCGTTTTTTTGTTGGCGCTTCCTCTGTTCGTTTGGTTTTTATCAAAACTACCGGCCTCATGAAATAATTACCGATTAGGTTAAAAAAATGTGAAAGCGCTGCCCCGCAGAAAAAACTAATCGTGAGCTAACTGTCTGAACTAGCGTAAATTTATTGGAATGTCTGATGGTGTTATGCACTCTGGCATACACCTTGCTGAATTACTTGTCGTACATAGTAGAACGCGCGACAGCGCGTATTGCTAATTTCAAATAGAACATGGAGCCGACAAATGCTTAAGCAGAAAAAGTTAACATCAACCGCACTGGCCCTTATCGTAGTGGGAGGTGTTGCTGGCTGCAGCACCATGGAGCCACCTAAGGCAGAAATTTCAAAGGCACGTTCTTATATCGATGCTGCCGAACAGGATGAGGCCGATCGCTACGCCGCCATCGCTTTAAACCGTGCGAAAGACCGCATGTCTCAAGCGCAGGAAGCAATGGACAGAGAGGATTTCGAGCAGGCTAAGTTTTTGGCGGAGAAAGCGCTCGTAGATGCGCGTCTTGCTTCTGCCACCGCGCAAACTGAGAAGATGCGCGAGGCGCTTGAGGAAGTAAACAGTGGCTTGAAGTCGTTGAACAGCGAACTGGAATCTGAATCGTAGGTTTGTGTTGTCAAGTGTACGGCAGCCCTGGATAAGATCTGCCGCTGAAGAAATCGAATTATTGGAATACAGATATCGTAAGAATTTAGGAGCATACAATGAAAAACCGTTATTTGATCGCTACCATGGCCGCCAGCTCTTTGCTGTTGGGTGCCTGTGCCACTAACACGCCTGATTCACTGGTTCAGCTTCGCCAGGATATGAAAACATTGGAAACCAGTGAGCAAGCAAACCGTTATGCACCTGTAGCTTTGCAGGAAGCGAAGGATCAGTTAAGAGTAGCTGAATCAGCCTGGAAGAAAGACAAAAAGCCTTTATACGACCACGAGTACTACTTAGCCGAGCGCTACGTGAAAATTGTAGAGCAAGAATCTGAGCGAGGGTTGTTGGAAGAGCAGTTAAGTATGACTGGAGAGCGCCGCAAGGCAATGCTGCTCAGCCAGCGGGAACAGGAGCTGGAAAAGCGTGCCGAAGAAATTGCTAAGGCAAAAGAAAAGGCTCGCGAGGCAGAAGAAAAGATTTCCATGTTGAAAAATGAGATGAAAAATGTCAAGGCGGAGAACACGGACCGTGGCATGGTTCTTACCATGAGCGACGTTCTGTTCGCGTTCAATTCCACCGAGCTGCAGCCGGGTGGGAAAATGAATATAGAGAAACTTGCTGGATTTATGAGCGAAAACTCCGAAACCAAAGTTACGGTTGAAGGTTTTACCGACTCGAAAGGTAGCGCAAGTTACAACAAAGAGCTGTCTAGAGAGCGTGCTCAAGCGGTGGTTAATCAGCTGACTTCCCTTGGTATCAGTAAAGATCGTCTTGATGTGAAAGCTTACGGTGAAGACTTCCCCGTGGCCACTAACGACACAGCCTCTGGTCGTCAACAAAATCGCCGTGTGCAATTAGTAATTAATGATTCTGAAGATCATTATAAAGAACCAAAAGCAGACGAAAAAGGGATGCAAATATCCAGTAAGTTGTAATAACACTTTAAGCATGTAAAAAAGGCATCGAAAGATGCCTTTTTTATTGTGATATCCAAACGTAGAAGATTATTACCCAATTCCCTGGGATGAAAGTGCGGAGGCGATTCTCTTAAATGCGGCGATATTTGCGCCCCTGCGATAATTCATTTTTTCCTGTTGATTGTTTTCATCATTTTTAACACATTGCTCATGGATATTATGCATGATTTGTTGCAGCTTTTTATCCAGTTGATCGTAGGGCAGGGAGGTGAAAGACGCGTTTTGTGACATTTCCATACCGGATAATGCCACCCCTCCAGCATTGGACGCTTTGCCTGGAGCGTTTGGTATACCAGCTTTCTCTAAAATTCTTATTGCTTCTTCTGTACAGGGCATGTTGGCGCCTTCAGCCAGCCATTTGCAACCGTTGTCGGCGAGTTGGCGCGCATCATTCACATCCAGTTCGTTCTGCGTGGCGCAGGGTAAGGCTATATCGCATGACAGTGCCCAGGGCTTTTGTTCTGCCTGCCAAGTGCCATTGAGATTTTCCGCCAGCTGTTCCAGGTCAGGCTTGCTGCTTGTTTTCAGTAGTTCACGCAGGGTGTCTTCATCAAAGCCTTCTTCAACTAACAGAGTGCCGCTACTGTTTGATAGTGTAATTACTCGGGCATTTTTCTGTGTGGCTTTTAGGGCTGCGTGTAAAGCCACGTTACCTGCTCCGGAAATGGCAATGATTTTATCTTCCAGATGATCATCGGTGGTTTTAAGCATTTCTTCCAAAAAATACACCAGACCAAACCCGGTAGCTTCTAGTCGAACATGACTACCACCGAAATCGATGTCTTTGCCAGTCAAAGTGCCACTGAAATTATTGGCGAGCCGCCTGTATTGACCAAACAGGTAACCAATCTCCCGTTGACCCACATTAATATCGCCGGCGGGTACGTCGGTGTTTTCTCCGATATGCCGGTATAATTCATTCATAAAGGCTTGGCAGAACCGCATGATTTCCCGGTCGGAACGATCCTTTGGGTTGAAGTCCGCGCCGCCTTTTCCGCTGCCGATGGGCAAGCCGGTGAGTGCATTTTTAAATGTTTGTTCGAATGCCAGAAATTTAAGAATGGATTCGTTAACCGATGGATGGAATCGAATTCCACCTTTGTAGGGGCCAATGGCTCCACAGTGCTGCACCCGATAACCTCGATTGATCTGGATCTGTCCGGAGTCATCTTCCCAGCAGACACGGAAGCTGATAATCCGGTCCGGTTCCGTCAGGCGATGGAGAATCTTTTCTTGCTGGTACTGGGGGTATTCCTCAAGTAGAGGGAAAAGATCTTCGTATACCTCTTCCACAGCCTGGACAAATTCAGGTTGGTTGGGGTTGCGTTTTTGCACCCATTGTAAAAATTGCTCGCGCTCTGTGTTGGTCATACCGCAGTATCTCCCGTTTTCTGCATAATTTAAGGTTTCCCCGGAGTCATGCAGGTTATGTTCCTATTGCGGATGATACGAATTAAGTGCTGAACATCGTGCTTAGTCCAGCTATTGTAGAGCTTTGGTTTGACTAATTCTGGCTTACCAGAAAACTCAATGTGGAATGGGTATTTGATGGCATCACTTCCGTTATTTCCACATCCACGACTTTATGTTTAACAAACGGATCCATTGCCAGGCGCTGCTTTAATTCATCCAATGTGCAGTTGTGGGCCAGTACGCAACCACCATCCGGTGTGGTTTCCAGTTGAGGTTCAAGCCGCATACTCCCGGAAACCAGAAACACATCGTCTTTGTATCCTTCCTGTATCCAGCTTTTGTGGCCATCCAGATAATTCTTTAGTTGAGCTTTATTTTCTGAAAATTTGAGAAAGACGATAAACATGGGAGTCTCCTTAGGTGGATGGTTCGCCATCAGGGCAAACGCTGTCGAGCCACAAGCAAAGTTTGTTAACTTCTCGTTGGGCAAATTGTTTGTCTTGAAATGCATTGCACAGAGTCGCCACGCCCTGGCTCCAGGCCAACACGTGCATGGCCAGAGCGTCTGCTTCTTGCTCTTGACCCAATTCAGAAAATTGTTGTGCAAGCCAGGTTCGAAACAAAGTAAAGATGCTGTTGGCGCCAGCCTGGGATGCATGGTTGAGCTTGGCCAGTTCGGTGCTTAATGTACCCACCGGGCAGCCAGATTCTTTAATGGCCGGCCAGTTTTGCAGCACGATATTGATGTAGCACTTGATCCTCTCCCTGGGCGATGGAGCGTGTCTTTCCCAATCCCAAAGCATGGCCTGGGTGCGGGCCTTACGGGCTTCTATCACCGCGTTTAATATTTCATCTTTGGATTTAAAGTGGTGGTAGAAATTGCCACGGGAAATCTTTACCTCACTGGCAATCTGGGCAAATGAGGTGTGCTCGAATCCCCGTTGATAAAACAACTGGTCTGCTGCGGCGATGATCTGGTGGCGGGTGTTGGGTGGGGGCATAGACTAACTTGCAGTATCCAAGGGCTTAGGTCAACTGTCATAGACTCTAGGTCAATTGTCCTAGTGGGTCAATAGCGCTGACAAACAATCTGTGAATCCGTATCATGGCTCCCTGTTTCAAACCGGAGTCCAAATAATGACTAATACTCCCGTTCGCTTGACGGAATACAGCCATGGTGCCGGCTGTGGTTGTAAAATCTCGCCTAAATTACTGGATCAGATTCTGCAATCTCAGTTGAGTTTGCCGGGTTTCCCCCAGCTTCTGGTGGGAAATAACACCAAGGATGATGCCGCAGCCTTTGATCTGGGCAACGGTCAGGTGGTGTTGAGCACCACAGATTTTTTCATGCCCATAGTGGATGATCCTTTCGATTTTGGCCGCATTGCCGCCACCAATGCCATTAGCGATATTTACGCTATGGGGGGGGCGCCCTTGATGGCCATCGCCATTCTCGGCTGGCCAGTGAATCAGCTGGGGCCGGAGATTGCCCAGCAGGTGGTGGATGGCGGACGTCAGGCTTGCGCAGACGCGGGCATTCCCCTGGCGGGGGGCCACAGCATTGACACCCCAGAGCCAATTTTTGGGTTGGCGGTAACCGGGCTCACAACACCGCAAAAATTGAAGCAAAACAATCAGGCGCAAGTTGGCGATAAACTGTACCTAACCAAACCCTTAGGCATTGGTATTCTCACCACAGCCCAGAAACAAAAAAAATTGCAATCAGAGCACACCCATCTGGCTCGAGATATCATGTGCCGCTTGAACAGTGTGGGCGCGCTGGTATCGGAACTAGAAGGCGTTAATGCCATAACCGATGTGACCGGCTTCGGTTTGATGGGGCATCTATTGGAATTGTGTGAAGGCAGCCAGGTGGGGGCGCGTTTAACAGCAGCAACCATTCCGGTTATTCCTCAGGCCCTGGACTACCTGGCACAAGGCTGCATTCCTGGCGGTACCGGTCGCAATTTCGATAGCTATGGCCATAAGCTGGCGCCTATGGACCCCCTATGCCAGCAACTGTTGTGCGATCCCCAAACCAGCGGCGGTTTGTTAATTGCGGTGCGGCCTCATAATGCAACTCAATTGGAAACGCTACTTGCCGAGCAAGGTGTCTACGCTACCTCTATTGGTGAGCTTGTGGCGACCAATGGTCATGTACTGGTGGGAACAGAAGGGCATTTATCGTCAGAGGTAAGCCAGTGAAGCGTGCCGATGCCCAACCCAGTAGCGGGGATTTCCAATATCTGTTTTTAAATGATGTTCCGCTTATCGATACCCGGGCTCCCGTTGAATTTGAAAAGGGCGCCTTTCCCTGCAGCGTTAGCTTGCCATTAATGACCAATGATGAGCGGGCGCAAGTGGGCACCTGTTACAAACAACAGGGTCAGGACGCTGCCATTGAGCTGGGACATAGTTTGGTGAGTGGGGAGGTTAAGCAGCAGCGGGTGGATGCCTGGTTGGACTTTGCCAAGCACAACCCTCAAGGTTATTTGTATTGCTGGCGCGGTGGTTTACGCAGCCAAATTTGTCAGCAATGGCTGGCGGAGCGGGGCTGCCATTACCCTCGCATTGGTGGCGGTTACAAAGCCATGCGCCGGTATTTGATTGACCAATTTGAGCGAATTTCCCAGCACTATCCTTTGTTGGTGTTGGGTGGCCGTACCGGCTGCAACAAAACCGCTTTTGTTGAGCAATTACCCCAGGCCGTGGATCTGGAAGCGTTAGCAAATCATCGTGGATCCAGTTTCGGTCGTCGGCCTGATGGTCAGCCTACTCAATTAAATTTTGAAAATGCGGTGGCTGTGGCCATGTTAAAAGCCGAACAAAGGGCGTTGCAATCCCAACAGCCTCTGTTGCTAGAAGACGAGAGCAAATTGGTGGGAAGATGCTCGTTGCCGGGCTCATTGCGGGAATCCATGTTACGGGCGCCTTTGGTTTTATTGGAAGTGCCTCTGGCCCAGCGGGTGGAGCACAGCTATCAAAATTACATTCTAAATAAGCTAAAGGAATGGGAAACCACGTTGGGACAAGAGCAGAGTTTCAGTGCGTTTTCTGATGATCTAACCCAATCTCTGTTTCGGGTGAGAAAGCGCTTGGGTGGCGTCCGTTATGGGGAAATAAAACGCTTGATGGAACAGGCCCTGGAGCAACACAGCCGTGGCGAGCCTGATGCCCATAAACAATGGATTCGTCCCATGCTGGAGGATTATTACGACCCCATGTATGACTATCAGCTTAGCCGACGACAAAACAAAGTTGTGTTTCGTGGAGATCGAAGCGAGGTGGAGGAATTTTTAAAAAATACCTCTCTGGACCATTTGTCTGCGTTGCACACCGAATTGCTAGCTCAGGAGTAACTATGTTAAATCGAAGTATCATCCTTATATTTATGGCCACAGTGATGTTGCTGTGTTTTACCCCACAAGCAACCCAGGCTCACAGCTTTGTGTTTACAGCCATACCGGATCAGGATGAGTCCCGGCTGCAAAAACGCTTTGGAAAGGTGGCGGATTATCTCAGCGAGCAGTTGAACGTCGATGTGAAATACATTCCGGTAAAATCCTACGCTGCCGCAGTGACGGCGTTTCGTAATAATCAGGTTCAATTAGCCTGGTTTGGGGGGCTTTCCGGAGTGCAGGCGCGACGTTTGGTGCCTGGCTCAGAAGCGTTGGCCCAGGGATATGAAGATCAATACTTCAAGACCTATTTTATTGCCCACCACAGTAGCGGTCTTAAAAAAGCGCAAGCGCTACCGCAGTCCATTAAGGGAAAAACATTCACATTTGGCTCCAAAGGGTCCACCTCCGGCCGGCTGATGCCGGAGTTTTATTTGCGTCAGCAATTTTCAATGGCCCCCAAGGCGTTGTTTTCCCGTGTGGGCTACTCCGGAGACCACAGTCGCACCATTGCCCAAGTACAGTCTGGTGCTTATCAGGTGGGCGCGGTGAATTATGCGGTTTGGGATCAAGAGCTGGCAGAGGGGAAAATCGATCTGGAAAAAGTGTCTGTGATCTGGACCACGCCCACCTATCCGGATTACCAGTGGACAGTTCGTGGCGACGTGGATGGCCATTTTGGTAAAGGCTTTAAAGATAAAGTCAGAAATGCCCTGTTGAATATGAAAGACCCGGACCTGCTAGCCAGCTTCCCCCGTGAAAGGTTTGTTCCCGCCAGTAACGGAAATTATGAGCCCATTGAATCCACTGCCAAAGCCATAGGGTTACTGGAGCCCTAATGGCTAGCAGCCCCCTGTTTGAGTTAGTAGAACACACTGAGGTTTTAGGACAGCAAACCGTACTGCGTGATCTGAATTTAACTATCAATCGGGGGGAGCGGGTGGCCATACTGGGCCCGTCGGGCGCCGGTAAGTCCACGCTGTTGAATGTGCTGCATCGACGACAACCCACTATTGCTGCTTTTCAGCCTCAGGGAGGCGGTTTGGTGGATAACTTGTCGGTGTATCAGAATATTTTTATGGGTGCCCTGGACCGAGTAAATACCTTCCTCGCCCTTTGGAATCTCATACGTCCATTGTCCAGTCACACACATCAGATCAAGAATCTGGCCCGCATATTAGGCTTGCAAGATAAGTTGTGGCATTCCGTGGATAGGCTTTCCGGCGGTCAGCGGCAGCGGGTTGCCATTGGCCGAGGGCTGTATCGCCAACAACCCTTGTATTTGGGGGATGAGCCCGTGTCTTCGTTGGACCCGGTGCAGGCTCAATCTTTATTGAGCCACATTCTTGAGCAGCACGAAACCGCTGTGGTGAGTTTGCATCAGCGGGACCTGGCGTTAACCCATTTTGATCGTATCGTGATTTTGTTAGAGGGTCGGGTGGGCTTCGATGGCCCGGCTTCAAGCCTGACTCAAACGCAACTCAATGGCTTTTATAAACAGGAAGCATCTCCCCATGACCAAAACCCCATAGGCCCTCGTCCTGAAGGTTGGATTGTTGGTAACGGATGAGGGAGTGGTTTAGCAGGCAATACTGGTCTCACTCCAGCGCGCGAAGGTTGAACGGCGTTTGCTTGCTTATGCTGATATTGGCATTTTTATCTATTTGGTGGGCGGATTTACAAGTCTACCCTGTGGAGCCTTGGCAAGAACTGGCCCGAATCGGCTTGGGATTGGTCACCCCCAGCTGGGGAGACCGCTCAACATTCTTCTCCGCTTTACTGCACACCGTCAGTTTCGCACTGCTGGCAATCGCACTGGCAGCCCCCGCAGGTTTGTTATTGGCCATGGTTTTTCGCTGGCGCTGGGTACGGCTATTGTGTGCCGCCGTGCGTTCCGTACACGAATTGTTCTGGGGCCTGATTTTTATGCAGATTTATGGCGTCAGCGCGATTACCGGATTGCTTGCCATCGCAGTGCCTTTCAGCGCCATGTTTGCCAAAGTGTTCGCCGACATATTTCAGCAGCAAGCGCCGGAGCCGGGGTCTACCTTGGCGGCTTCCGTAACCGGTATAAAGCGCTATGCCTACAGTTTGATTCCCCAATCCTGGCCCGCTCTCTTGAGTTATACCCGCTACCGATTTGAATGCGCTTTACGTTCCAGTGCCATATTGGGCTTTATTGGATTGCCCACCTTGGGTTTTCATTTGCACACGGCCTTCAAGCAAGGCCAGTACAGTGAGGCCGCAGGAATGTTGTGGGCTTTCTTGATTTTGATTGCCAGCTTGCGACTCTGGTTGCGACGCTGGTTGATCGGGCCCTATATTCTAGGGGCTATTTGGCTGCTGCCGCCGGCCGTGGGCTTTGTGGATGGTGGCTCGGTTTGGCGCTTTCTTGCAAGTGATATCTGGCCCGTTGCATTAATGCAGGGGGATTGGCCCGGTTTGTGGCAGTGGCTGCAATTCATGTTCATGGAGCAAATATGGCCGGGTTTAATTCAAACCCTTCTACTGACCCAAATTGCCGTGGTGTTAACCGCTGTACTGGTATTAATGCTTTACCCGTTGGCCAGTGAGTCGATGGTGGGGCGGCGGCTGCGTTGGCCCGGTCGGTTTTTGTTGTTGGTATTCCGTTGTACGCCAGAGATGGTGTTGGCCTATGTTTTCCTGTTGTTGTGGGGCCCTTCAGGGCTGCCTTTGGTGTTGGCGTTGGCGTTGCACAACGGTGGTTTAATTGGGTTTTTGGTGGCCAATGCCAGCGACAGTGAAAATCGGAATAGACAACACCAGCCCGATGACCTCACTGGAGTGAAGCGTTATGCCTATATGGAAACCCCCAAACGTTTTCCCGCTTTGATGGCATTTTTATTTTACCGTTGGGAAGTGATTTTAAGGGAAAGTGCCATCTTGGGGATATTGGGTGTGGCCACCCTTGGATTTTATATCGATTCCGCTTTTGAAGAGATTCGATATGATCGTGCCATGCTGCTGATTGCGGTGGCTGCGCTATTGAATATTTTAGTGGACGGGGTATCCAGGCGTTTACGTGGCGCTGCTGCAGTTTAAAGACTTTTTATGTTGAAAGGAGTATTTCCAGCTTGTCTTTGCTCACTGCCACTGTTTGGCTGCCTATGCTGACATAGAAGTTACTGTGGCCATAGGCCCAGGCCAGTTCCATGGCTTGTTTGCAGGTCATTGCGGATATGCCACAGCTAGGGTCCACCACTTGTTTGAAGGCATCCATATCAGTAAATCCAATAATGCAGTGATCACCTTGGTCATTTTCCACAGTAAATAAGTTGATATCGTAGGCGGTCTGGGTGCAGCGGTCAGCGCCTAATGAGGCATCCACCAAAGTGCCCACTAACAATGAACCTTTGCATAAACAGCGATAGAACTCTTGCTCTCGATTCTTGTTTTCCAGGTCTTGGGTATACCAATGGATAGCGTCACGCAGGGCGATATTGGGCTTGAAGTCTTTTGGTAAAGCTGAAGTGGAGGGAATGTTATGGTTCATAGCAGTGCACCGCCGTCTCTAGGGGGTAATAGTATAAACCACATTGATGTAAAAATATTGTGGCAGGATTGATGTGTACAGCTGCTACACGTCAATCCTGCCAGTATTAACCTAGTGTGTGATCAGTAGCCCTTGGGAAACGATATCATGGCTCCTGTGCCCTTGGGGCCAAAGGCCTTAAACGCATCCAGATAGTTTTTGGCTGTGCGTGTGTCTACAACTCTGGAATAGTTGTCGGGGCTCACCATAGATCTCTCTGGTAATACTCGCACTACAAAATAGTGAGCGGGGATTACACCGGCAGGGTCGGGACCGTATTGACCCAGCTTGGAATTGGCAGCGGCACCTTGCTTTCTTGGTTTTCCAGAGTAGTACCAAACCCATTCCGCAGGTGTAGGAATGTAGCGATATTTACCTGCGTGGCCAGGCCAATAGGCATAAATTCCTTTCCAATAATTATAACCCCAGGGGTTCTGGTTTCCCTTGCGGCAGCAGGCTCCTGTTAGGTATTCCTTTTCGAGCTTCCACTCGTTGCTTTGGCTATCAATGGATACAACTCTATCGTTTGCCAACGCGTGGCGCTGCATTTTTTTAAGCGATCGGCCTTTACAGTCAAGCTCGCCAAATGGCCGGGTTCCACATCCGTTTTGGAACATGAGAGGGCCGTTTGCCGCTACTCCCCATTGACCAGGCAGGTGCATCAACCCCCAGCGTGATGGCTTTGATCTGTTGCCCCAGGTGATGGGGGTATCCTTTGCTGTGTAGCTCCCAGAAAAGCCATTTTCTTTGCCGATGCCGGCGTTCATCACAATGACCAGCATGTTGGGATCACCTTCTTTTATCCCATGGGCTTGGAATACGCGCCCCTGCTTTAAAGCAAAATCGCTTCTATCAATATTTCCTACGCGCCCACAGCCACTCTTCTTCGCGGTACCTATATAGTCGCTGGGCATGGGGCGAGCCTGTGAAAAAGATTCGGGTAATTGAATGGCTGACAGGCGCTTGTCACCTTTAAAGCGTTTTGCAATTGCATGGCTGAGATCCATTAATGCATATTGAGCTTCTCTTCGCCACAGTGCCACTGACCATTTCTCACTGCCGTCGTAGTGGCTGATATATCGGTAACCAATTTTTTGATTATGCATCCAGCTCGGTAGGGGGCTTCGTTTTGCGTAAGTATCCTGTAGCTGCAAGTAGATCTTCACATTGCCATTCTTAACAATGGGCAAATTTAAAAATGATTCTAAATAACTCCAGTTATAGTTGCTCCAGCCTGGATTGCGGGCAACCGAACTGCGGCTGCAGGTACCGCTATAAGAATGAGGAGCCTTGCTAGGGTCCTTATAGAATTTTTTCAGCTCAATTTGAACAAAACACCCAAGATAGGATTTTTGATTGCCTTTGCTGTCTTTATATACGTAGTCGCTGGCGCGGCTGCCAAACATGCTGTTGTAAAGTTGGGTGCAGGTGCTGGGCTCTGGGTTGCTTTTATCCGTGTACAAATAAATACCGGGATAGAAGCGGGTGTTGGTGTTTGGCCAGACTCCGTTTGACGTGCTTGTGCGCAAAGCCGCGCTAACGTCCACCTTGCTCGAACCGCACCACTCAAGTTTTGCCTGAATTCGATTTGAATAGGTTTTTCCGCTAGGAAACCAAGGTTTTTGTGATTCCTGTCTTGCGAAGGCGCAACTAATTGAGGGGTAAGGATCAGATTGTGCGCTGTGTGCTATTGTGCTCGAAATTGATATTGGTGTAACTAAAAGAGTGAATAATAAAATTCTTAACACCAATTTATTCATGGTTTTTTCTCCTGCGGTAAAGAGTTTTTTTATATTTGAAAAGTGAAGTGAGAAGAGTGAGGTTCTAACGAGTGAAAGCGCTTTCGAAAATAAGGATAGACCAAATTCTGAATTGAGATTAAGAAAATTAGTTTTTAGTGCTGGAAAGTTCTAAGAATGTGAAGGCTGCAACAAACGTTTATTTTTTGCTCAAGCTTTTTGTAGTTGCTGCAGTGCAAGTTGTGTCATGTTTGAACTGTGGCGATTTAATTTTTTATGGTTTGGTGACCAACCCAGTAGAAAACGATTGAAGTCCGCCCATGCCAATGGATAGAGTTGGCGCCATTCATTTTCTATTGCGGTACAATCAACTCCATTCCCTGCTTTTGCTAGGGCTTTTTTTAAGCTGGAAAAATAGTAGTTCAAATAATCATCCTGATATAGGTCGCATTCCGTTCCCGATAAGCAGCTTCCTAAGAAATAAGCCACGTCTTTCATGCCGCAGCCACCGCCCGCGTATTGAAAATCCACCGCGGCCACAGAGTTGTCATTACTTGAGAAACAAAAGTTGGCCACTTTTGCGTCGCCGTGTACGATGGTTTTAAATTGGCACTGATTCAGTTTGGCGTTTATTTCTTTAGCGGCTTTCTTCAGTGGGCTATCTTCCATGGCATCCCATTCTTCAGGGCGCGTATCAAGATGCCAATAGGTGCCCACCGGCCAAAGTCCAATCGGTTCGTGTTGCATAAAACAAGCGTGAAAATGAGCAAGCCACCGCAAGCATGCCTGTAAATTCTCTTGGTTTAAGGTGTTGAATCTGGAATCGAAACCAATGGCATCCAGGTCTTCCAGTAAAATTAATATCTCTCCTTTTTCTGAGGTTATTCCAAAACATTGCGGCACATAACTAGATTTGCTGCATAGTTTAGACCAGTTTCTATACCAGTTTATTTCTACTTGGTAGGACTTGAGTTTACGCTCATGGCTCAGGTTGCTATTCCAGCCTCTGGGATGATGGGCGTTCAGCGGTGGTGCGATGTGTTTTACGATTAGGCTGTTTCGATCACACCCTTTCAATGCAAAGCGGGTGATTTCACCGTATCCACTCCACAGGGTTTGGACCGATTGTTCTGCCGTGGCGCTTTTGGCTCCGGTTTTTTGCAGAATGAAATCCAGCTGGTAGGGGTTTAAATCCATTGCTATTAAGGTAAGGCGTTTTTTACAAGTTGAATTAAGCCAGCGGCCAACCCAAAAGCAAAACAGACAAGGTCACCAGGCCAATGAAGATATTCATGGGCAGGCCCACCTTCAAAAAGTCGCTAAATTTATAGCCGCCGGGCCCATAAACCATAAGATTGGTCTGGTAGCCCAGTGGTGTGGCAAAACTGGCGGAAGCGGCAATCATAATGGCGAAAATAAACGGTTCACTGTTAAGATTCGCCTGTTCGGTGAGATCCAGTGCGATGGGCAGCATAATAACCGCCGCCGCATTGTTGGTAACAATCTCTGTTAATGCCGATACAGTGTAGTAGGTCAGCAGTAGCATGAGCCATGCATAGCCCCAGCTGAGGCTGACAATGCCTTCTGCAATTAAGGCAGAGATGCCGGTCTTTTGCATGGCGACACCTAAGGCGAAAGACGCCGCAATGGTCACCAGAACCGTCAAATCCAGACTTTTTTCTGCCTGACTTAAAGAGCAGCAACGGGTGAGGATCATAAGCCCCGCGCCGATCAGCGATGCATTGAGCATGCTGATTACCCCCAAGCTGGCGCAAGCCACCACGCCAATCAAAATAGCCCAAGACAGGTAGGCTTTTTCGTGTCTTGGAGTTTCTTCATCCAGATCATTGATCAGCAAAAAATCTTTGTTGTAGCGCTGCCGGTTCACGAAGGATGGCCTCGCTTCCAATAGCAGGGTGTCGCCAGCCTCTAACTTAACGGTGCCCAAGTTGCCTTTCACCCTTTCTCCACCCCTGGCAACCGCTAGAATGGCAGCCCCATAACGGTCTCGGAAACGGGCATCGCGAATGGCCCGTCCCACCGCATCACAATGGGGAGAAACCACGGCCTCAACCAGGCGCCTTTCGGCCCGCTGCTTTGACAGGGGAGGGGTATGCTCGCTTTCTTCTTCTGAGGCGATAATGCCGTTGATTCTCAGTAGATCAGAAATGGCCTGGGTGTCACCGGCGAATACCAGGCGGTCATTGCCCACCAGCACTTCTTCCGGGGCCACTGCGGTAACAATGCTGTCATTGCGGGCAATTTCAACCAGGTATATCCGTTCCAGGTGACGCAATCCCGCTTCTGCTACGCTCTTACCCACCAAAGGTCCATCGGGATCCACCGTGACTTCCAGAGTGAACTCTCGGAGGTTGGCGAAGGCTTGTTTTTTACTGTAGTCGGGAAGCCAGCGGGGGAAAAAGATCAACATAAATAGAATGCCGCAGATGGTGACGGGTACCCCCACAGCGGTTATGGAAAACAGCGAGAATCCTGCCTCACCGGTGAGGCTCTGGTACTGGCCGTTGACGATGAGGTTGGTGCTGGTGCCAATGAGGGTTAACGTACCCCCAAGGATGGCACCGTAGCTCAGGGGGATCATCAGTTTTGATGGTGCAATCTTAATTTTGCGTGACCAGGCGTTTATGGCGGGAATCAAGGTGGCCACCACCGGGGTGTTGTTGAGGAAACCACTAAAGATTACCACGGGGAAAAAGATGCGAGCTATGGCTGATCTCACTGTCTTTGGACGACCCAATAGCTTGTTCACCACCAAATCGATGCCGCCGGACTGGTGAACGCCGGTGGCCACAATAAACATGGCTGCCACCGTAAGCAGGCCGGAGTTGCTGAAGCCGGCCAATGCTTCTTCCGTTGTTAAGATTCCCAGTCCACTCAAGCACGTCAACACCCCCATCATGATCAAATGGGGCCCAAGTCGTGATAGTGCTAGTAGCAGAAGGGCACCAATGGTGAGTAATAGCGTTACAACGCTCTGCCATTCCACTGCTGAATTATCCCTTTAAAAACAATAAAAAGGGGATGGTACGTGACCATCCCCGTCAGTCAAAGTAATATCTTTTAAAAATTCTATTGCAAAGTGTAATTTTGCAGAATAGTTAGTGGGTCTTGAAGAACTGCACCATTCGCTGCAGTTTTTCGGCTTCTTCGGACATGCTCATGGTAGATGCGGAGGCTTCTTCCACCATGGCGGCGTTCTGTTGGGTCATATTGTCCATCTGGGAAACCGCGGTGTTGACCTGGTTGATACCGGATCTTTGCTCCTGAGATGCTTCGTTGATGGCATTCACCAGCTTTGCCACTTCGTGGATAGAGTCCACCACAGCGGCCAGGGTGGTACCGGAATCGTTGGCCAACTTGGTACCATCTGCCACTTTGGCCACGCTATCGTTAATTAAATCTTTGATTTGCTTGGCGGATTGGGCACTGCGTTGAGCCAGGTTTCGAACTTCCGACGCCACCACAGAAAAGCCTCTACCTTGCTCACCGGCGCGGGCCGCTTCCACCGCCGCGTTGAGTGCCAATAAATTGGTCTGGAAAGCGATCTCGTCCACCACGCTGATGATTTCCGCTATCTTGTTGCTGGAGGTTTCGATATCGCGAATGGCAAGTACGGTTTGCTTCACGATATTTCCGCCTTTTTCAGCCACCCGAGATGCGTCTTCGGCCACGCTGGTGGCATTTTGCGAATTCTCTGCGTTTTGACTTACGATAGAAGCAAGTTCTTCAATGGATGCGGCGGTTTCTTCCAGGCTGGAGGCTTGTTCTTCCGTACGTTGGCTTAAATCCAATGATGCCGATCGAATCTCATTGGCGGATTCAGATACGCTGGTGGCCCCGGTAGCAATATTGGTAACCAGATCAGACAGCTTTTCGAGAGTGGCATTCATGGCGTCTTTCAGCTTCTGAAATTCTTCTCCCAGATCGGCGCTAATCCTGTGGGTGAGATCACCTTGGGATAGTGCAATCAGTGATTCACTTATGAGATTTACCGCCTTCTTGCGCGCGGTGATATCCACTGCGTATTTCACCACTTTAAAAGGCTTATTGTTTAAATCCATAATGGGGTTGTAAGAGGCTTGAATCCAGATCTCATCCCCCCCTTTGCCCACTCGCTGGAACTCACCAGCGGCAAATTGACCATTGTTCAAGTCCTGCCAAAATTCGCGGTATTCGCTGCTGTTGGCGTACTGTGAATCCACAAACATGGAGTGGTGTTTGCCTTTGATTTCGCCCAAGCTATAGCCCACGGTGCTAAGAAAATTTTCGTTGGCAGTAAGAATTTTACCGGTAAGATCAAACTCAATGATGGCTTGAGATTTACCAATGGCTTGGATCTGACCTTCGTAATCTGCGGTACGCAATTTCTCCTGGGTAGTATCGCTGGCGTATTTTACCACCTTAAAGGGCTTCCCTTTGGCGTCCATGATGGGATTGTATGAGGCGTTGATCCAAATCTCTTTGCCCCCTTTTCCAAAGCGCTTGTATTCCCCTGAGGAAAACTGACCTTTATTTAAGTTTTGCCAGAATTGTGTGTATTCAAGGCTGTTGCGGGTAGCGGCGTCTACAAACATAGAGTGGTGTTTGCCCTTTATTTCATCCAGGCTGTAGCCCACTGTTTTTAGAAAGTTGTCATTGGCGGTGATGATGGTGCCATCCATATTAAATTGAATTACCGCCTGGGATTTGCCAATAGCTTCAATTTGCCCGGAAAAATCCGCGGCCATTTGTTTTTGTTCGGTAATGTCGCTGGCGTACTTCACTACTTTAATGGTGTTGCCTTTGGCGTCGGTGATGGGGTTATAGGAAGCCTGAATCCAGACTTCTTTGCCGCCATTGCCAATGCGGCGGAACTCGCCGGAAAAGAACTGACCGCTGGCCAGAGAGCTCCAGAACTGTCGGTACTCGCTGCTGTTCTGATCTTCCGTTGCCACAAACATAGAGTGGTGTTTACCCTTGATCTCTTCCAGGCGGTAGCCCACTGTAGTTAAAAAGTTATCGTTGGCATTGAGGATAGTGCCGTCGGGTTTGAATTCAATCACCGCCTGGGATCGGCCAATGGCTTCAATTTGGCCTTGGAAGTCTGCATTTAGCAGCTTTTGCTCAGTAATGTCCGAGGCGAACTTAACGAATTTATAGGGGTGTCCGTGCTCATCCAATATGGGGTTGTAGCTGGCTTGAATCCAGACGTCTTCACCGGCTTTATTCACCCGGTGGAATTCGCCGCTGACGAATTCGCCCCGTTTTAGCTGGCGCCAAAAATCGTTGTATTCTGCGCTTTTTTTAAAGTCACTGGTAACGAAAATAGAATGGTGTTTTCCTTGGATTTCTCCCAGTGAATACCCTACGGTATCCAAAAAGTTTTGGTTAGCATCCAAGATCCGACCGTCTGCATCAAACTCAATGCGGGCCAGGGACTTATCCAGAGCGGCGAACGTACTTTTGAGTTCCAGGTGTTCCAGGGCGGCTTCTGCGTTGGAACTGTCTTTAAAGAACTGATTTAGGGTGTCGAAGAATGCCATTGTTTTACCTTGAATGCTTTAGGGTTTTGAGACAATTTGAGTTGCAGTGAAATCTGCGACGGTCATCTCAGTATAGACGGTGCCTGAATATGGGTAGGTTTGGAGGCAAATAATGGTCTCGAAATTCAATAGCGGCTATTTGCCCCATGTTTTTCCAGTAAAATCAGACAGCTGGTGCTTCAGAGTTCAAAGTTTTAACCTTCCATTGCAGAGCGATGGATAAAAAATATTTGCCTTGTTTGTTTAGGTTCTGACATTTATTTATATGGAGTCTTAATTTGGACTTTTGTCCTGGCTTCTGCCCGATGCTTTAGGGCCAGATTCATTTGCTGGTATCCTTTCGTTATGACGTCTGCCGGTAGATCGGCAAAGCCAATGGCGATACCACTGAAATCTTCGTTGTGTTCCAGTACCGTTTGACCGTCTTGTGTGGTTCGCAACAGAAATCGGTGTTCACCGAAGAATACGCCTTTAATTCCACCACCCCAGCTAATCTCCTGGTTTTCCTCAATGCGGATAATATGGGGGGGAATTCGAACGTGCTTGCCATCGGGGCGAGTGATTTCCACATTCAACTTAGCTCCTTCCTCAAAGGCCCCTGAAACCCGGCGATGGTAGGGGTTCCATTGTGGGTAGGCATCCAGATCCGCCAGTATGGCGTAAACGTCTGCTTTTGGGGCGTCAATTTCAATCATGGTTCTAATGGCGATGGAAGAGCATCCACCCAGACTGATCATGCTTGCGATTGTGCTCAAGATTAGGCTTACTTTAGTGGCACTGCTCATAGGGGACAGATTCATATTGAACTCCATGTCATTGGGGATGAATGGAATCATTATCGCCATCACAATGGTCAGCCTCATTAACCTGGTATAACAAAACGGGAAAACTCCATTTCATGGAAACAAACGCTTCTAGTTTCCCCGCCCTTGAGCGGGTACTTAACGCCTTAGTGGCGCCTTCTGCCACTGAATGTCAGGCGTTTTTGGCGTTGTTCTCCCTAAGACCCGTTACAAAGCAGCAGTTGTTTCAGGCCGCAGGTGATGAAGCCACCGAATTGTGTTTCGTCAACGGCGGCTTACTGCGGATGTATTACACCACCCCAGAAGGCAAAGAGTTGAACAAGTCCTTTGTGCTGGAAAATCAATTTGCGGCGGCCTACAGCGCTTGGTTATCGAACACACCTGCGCGATTTACTATTCAAGCCATGGAGGATACCACTCTGCTGGTGGCGTCTTTGGATCAGGTTACAGAGATGTTTGGTCGTGCAACTTGCTGGGAGCGTCTGGGGCGATTGTTGGTGGAACAACTCTACCAGCGAAAGGAACAACGGGAAGCTGAATTTTTGTTGGATGATGCCGAGACCCGATACCGTACTTTTCAGCAACGTTATCCGGGGCTGGAGCAGCGTATTACCCAGTATCATGTGGCTAGCTACTTGGGTATTACCCCCGTAGCCTTGAGTAGAATACGTAACCGGTAACCCAAGCCCACAAAAAAACCCGCCACAATAAAATTGAAGCGGGCTTTTGAGATCATTCTGTTGCCAGGGTTAACTTGCTGCGCCGGCCGTTTCGTTGCTCTTGGTCTTTGGCGTGCGTTTGTTTTTGCCCCAACCATCGCCGTAGTCCATGGTGCCGAACAACCAATCGTAAAACAGTGAAATAGTGGCAAAGTTACCGCTGGTGAATCGAGAGTGGTGAACGTGATGCATCTTGGAGGCGTAATCCAAATACTTGAAGGGAAATTGAGACTCTTCCCAACGGTCGTGGTTATGGTTGTTGATTTCAGAGAAGGCAACCCAGGTAATCACGATAGTGGCAATATGGAAATCACCCATAAAGCGGGACAGCACAAATATACTACCGGCATACAATGCTAAACCAATGGCTACTTCCAGCGGGTGTATATAGCTGGAGTCGCCTCGGCAAGGATTATGTTGCTGGTGGTGCACTGCATGTACCCACTGTAAAGGGCCCTTGCGATCACCCGTGCTGTGAAAGATAAAACGGTGGGTGAGATAGTAGAAGAAATCGTAGAACATCAGAATGATGAATACGTTCAACAGCATGGTTCCCCAGCCCTGCCATTCGGATGTGATACAGAAGGGGATGATCAAAAAGAAAATCACCAGGGTATCCACTAAGCCCCACTTACGGTTGAGCTTCTGGTTGTCGGCGTAGATTTGCCGCTCCATTTTTTTGTCGTATACCTCTTTATTGATTTTGGCGGCGCGGCCAAAAGCCGGAATGGCTTTACCCAAGCTGCGGCTGAATATTTGAAAACCAATAATGCTGGCGAAGGCGGCCAGGGAAAGGCCCAAATTGTATCCTTCTGGCAAGGAGAACGAACTAAAAAAATCCATAGCGGTACCCATTTTTGTTAAAAGAGCCTTGAGAACGGCGTTCTCGGAGAGTAAACCGTTATTTGGCCCGTTAGTCAAGGGAAATTTAGGGTGCAAGTCTCCATAGCAAGTTGACATAGGTAGATAAAAAGGGCGAAATAGGGGAACACAGTTCTCCCAGTTGATCAGCGTCCAAAACCTATGAATAAGCCTCTATCGGCCAAGAATACCCCTAAAAACCCCGCCCGCTGGGAGCAACGATCAGCGCAGCGGGTGATTGAATCGGGCCACGACCAACTGCTGGAACGCAGCCGCAAAGCGGTGGATGCCGCCTATGAAATATTGGATGAGGCTGGGCTGGAAGGCCTTACCATTCGAGCGGTTTTGAGTCGCACTGGTTTGTCTCGTCGAGCATTTTATGAGCGGTTTGAAAGTAAGGACGATCTGGTACTGGCAGTATTCGAAGAAACCATTCTGAGGGCGGCGCGCTTATTTGCGGAAAACGTGGCTAAAATTGAAAATCCCTTGGACCGACTGCAAATGATCGTGAAGTTCATTGTCATCGGCAAAAGTATGCAGCCAGGTACTACCAGCAACGACCGTCGTAGTGCCGCCCTCAGCCGTGAGCACCTGCGCTTAGCGGAATCCCGTCCGGCGGAATTAAAGGCGGCTCTCCAGCCTCTGATCGACCTGATTCAGCAGCAACTGACTGAAGGAATGGAAGCGGGCGTAGTACGTGAGGGAGACCCAAAGCGGCTTGCTACCTTATTTTATAACCTGGTATCCACCACGGTGCACACGGAATTGCTTACCGCTGAAGACATTGGTGTGGATCACGAAACCAAAAAGCAACTGGCGGACGATGTATGGGATTTTTGTCGTCGCGCGGTGGCGGCTTAAAATACTTTCACTGAGTAAGCAAAATCAGTTTTAGAGACTACCCCCCCTCGATCTTTGTGTTTGTTACAGCGTTGAATCCACATCCATTCCTATTTGTAGACGTTTACTCCCTAACTTAACTTTCTTAGAATTGTGCCCCAATTTAATTAAAGGGAATTAAAAAATGAAATGTGATTTTATGGGGTTAAGATCGTTGGCGACAGGCTCGCTTTTTTTGGGGTTAGCCCTGATAAGCGGTTGTGGAAGTGGTGACAGTAAAGCGAACTATAACGACCGCAGTTATAACGGATCAGATCCCAAGTTGAGAGCCCTGGCAACGGAAGTTCAATCCATCAGAGACACATCCCCCGTAGCAACCGTAAGAGGGGGTGACAACTTTAATGTTGACATTCGATCCGATGGTTCAAATGTTTCTGACTTAATGGGCTTTACCTATTTGAAACGCAGTGGCGGTGGATCTTTCCCCGCCGTTATCATTGCGCACGGTGGTTCTGGGGTGCACGATCTGCGTGATGATATTGTTTTTTTAGTCAATGCGCTGGTGGAAGCAGGCTATTTGGTTGTGCTTCCTTCTTATCGTTTGGCTCAAGCTGAGAGTGGGTTTGGACTGGATATTTTGCTTGAGTACGATAAGCAGGCTTATCGATATCCCCATCAGGCTCAGGATATTGCCTGCATGATTCGTTACGTCAAGGCAGACCCTAAGGGTGAGTTAAACGTTCAACTATCCGATGCTGGGGAGCCGCTTATCGCTGTGGTGGGACACTCTTTTGGGGCTCAAGCCTCGAGTATGGCCGTTCTCAGTACGGGCACCGAAATTCTAGACAGTACAGATGGGGCTGATCCCAATTATCTTGCCGGTGATAGTGGGCCAGGGTGTAATTTCCCGGACAGTCAAACAAACCCATATGATGAATCCACCAAGGTGTCGGCCTTTGTATCTATATCCGGTTCCTATGACACCTTGCAAATGGCGGCGGATCAAGATAACTGGCTGGTGCGGGAGTTGGCGATTGAATCCATTAGAAAAGCCACCAACCCAAAATTACCCATGGATAGTCGGGCCAACACCCTTGCGGGTATAGAAAGTATTATTCATCGTGCCGCAGTGGGAAGTTTCTACTATTGGATTAATGACCCTGCCTCGGTGCCAGACTACGTGGCAGATAATTCTAAAAAAAGGCAAAACCTGATGATGGGGTTATTTGATAATAAGGACGATAATACCCTGGCAGCAGCGGATTTTGTTAATGGTAGAAGTGGCTCTAAAAATATTCGCTTTCCTGAATTTTCAGCCATAGATAATTTTCAAGCGGATGTGTCACAGCTGCCGCCTATGTTATTAATTCATGGGGTCACTGATAAGTTGTCACCCTGGGCCACGGCACAGCCCACTTTTGAAACCATATTGAACAACGTAAATATGAAAGCCACGATGCTTGTTTATGCTGAAGGTGTGGTGGAACACTCAATTAGCAGTTGGCAAAGGAATAGGGTTCAGGATCCGATCATACAGTTTTTGGATTTGGAGTTGAAAAACGGCAATGGTGGTGAGCCCTATGACGTCGAAAATTGCACCAATGTGGAAGGTGAGCAATACAATCTTGTGACCAGCGCCGATAAAGTTGCAGCCTTGGGCACATTGGATGATTGCACCTATGCTAGCGTCCAATAACGTGTAAATTTTCAGTAATCCATGGTCCGCCGTTAGTGGCGAACCATGGATTATTAGGCAGTTCAAACGCAGCCTATTTCAAGCACCTTCAAAATCGGGGTACCTTTGTAAACCCGAACCGTTTCTTTCTAATTTTTCGAAAGCTCTTTTCATAAATTTGCGATTTTATTGTTCACTGCGGGCTTTAGACTGGAGCCGTTGAAATGCACTAAGTGGAGCAAGGAGAACACAATGGGCGTGTTAGTTGAAGGTATATGGCATACAGATTGGTATGACACCAAATCCAGCGGCGGCAAATTCAAACGCCAAGACAGTCAATTCCGTAATTGGATAGGTGACGATGATTTCCCCGCGCAATCGGGACGTTATCATCTTTTCGTGTCTCTTGCGTGCCCTTGGGCACACCGCACCTTGATCTTCCGCAAGCTAAAACAGCTAGAATCTCACATCGGCGTGACCGTGGTGAAGCCCGAGATGCTGGATAATGGCTGGGAATTGGACGATTCCATCAGCGTTGATCTGGGTTACGATGCCAGTCCCGTATCCGGTCTGCAGTTTCTTTATCAGTTATACACGAAGGTGAACCCAAAACACAGCGGCCGAGTTACGGTGCCAGTGCTTTGGGACAAACAGCGCAACACCATCGTTAGCAATGAATCAGCAGAAATCATTCGTATGTTGAACAGTGCATTTGATGCTATCACCGGCGATGAGCAAGACTTTTACCCGGAGCGGTTGCGGGACGAAATTCAGCGAGTGAATGAGGGTGTCTATAACAATATCAATAACGGTGTGTATCGTTGCGGCTTTGCCACCACTCAAGAGGCCTATCAGGGTGCCTTCGTTGATCTATTCAATGCATTGGATGGGTTGGAAACCAAATTAGGTGGGCAGCCTTATTTGGTTGGCGACCAAGTCACCGAGGCAGACTGGCGTCTTTTCACCACCCTGGTTCGGTTTGATGCGGTGTACTATGGCCATTTCAAGTGCAACCAAAAACGACTGCAAGACTACCCAAATTTATCCAAGTATCTCAGGGAGCTATATCATTGGCCCGGTGTGGCGGAAACGGTTAATTTTACCCATATTAAACGTCATTATTATTTCAGCCATACTATGATCAATCCCACTCAGATTGTGCCGCAAGGACCTGAGCTGGATTACCTGCTATAACCGGAGGTTATTGATGATTGATCAACCCAGCCCCTTTGATGATATTCCCGATGCGCGCGATGGTTTAACCCAAAAGGAAAGGGCGGTATTGGTGTGTTTGCAGGAAGCCCAGCGTGAGCTGGGCGATCGCAATGTGCCCACGGTACTGCTGTACGGTCGCGTGGTGGAAAAAGTGGATATGAGCGTGGATGAAATGCAACGCATATTGCAGCGGTTTGCGGGCGTGCACCATGGGGGTGGTCTATTAACTTAACGCTGTCTGTACTACTCTTTAAAGAAGGTCAAACCCACGGAAGGTTTTCAGGCTGCCAATGCAACGTTTATATGCAGCTACTGTTGTGCTGTTGCTTTGTTTTTATTCAGGTTTTTCCCTCGCCGATGATGGGCTGCGAGGCAAACGCATATTGCTCATCAACTCCTATGATCCGCTATTCCCCACCTACGCACGGCGAATTAAAGGCATAAACTCGGTATTCAAAGATACGGGCGTTACCATCGACGTCGAGTTTATGGACAGCAAACGCCACTTTGACAGCCAATCCCAGGCGCTTTTTCTTACCTTACTGGCGCGCAAGATCAGTAAAAGGCCTGCCTACGATGTGGTCATGACATCCGATGATAATGCCCTTGAACTGGTGCTGCAGAACAGAGGCCCGTTGTTTCCGGGAGTGCCCATCGTGTTTACAGGGCTGAACAATGAGGAGCTGGGCCTGGAGATGGACACCCACCAGGGTGTGACCGGCGTGATTGAGAGCGTTTCTACTTCTGGCAGTCTGGATTTGATGGCCTCCATCGACCCTACTCGAAATAAATTGGCTGTTATCGTTGATGGCACACCCAGTGGTCAGGCTGATTTAAGGCGTATCCGTAAAGCGGTGGCCGCGCGACCGGCCATTGACCTCACTGTGATTGACTTAAGTGCGCTCAGTTGGCTTGAGTATGAACAGAGCCTGCGGCAATTGGATGAAACCTATGCCATTTTGTTGTTATCGGCATTCCGAGATAGAGACGATCAAAGTATTTCTTTTCCAGAAACTTTGGACAAGCTTGTTAGGAATACCCATGGTCCCATCTACCATTTATGGGAGCATGGTCTGGGTCAGGGAGTATTGGGTGGTTTGTTGATCAATCAATATGAGCAGGGGCGGCAAGCGGGTTTAATGGCGCTGGCCATACTTAGCGGCACACCGGTTGCACGGATTCCGGTTCTGGATGAAAGCACCAACCAGCCTATGTTCGATTTCAATCAACTCAAGCGTCACAATATTGATTTTGCTCTGCTGCCGTCCAACTCAAAGATCCTGTTTAGGCCGCGCACTCTATGGAATAACTATCGCCAGGAGGTGGTTGCTGCGTTAGTCACCATTGCGTTGTTAGCGTTGGTGGCGGCGTACCTGGGCCGAGAATCTTTATTGCGAACTAGGTTGATGAGGGAGTCTGAAAAACAGAAGGATTTTGTTCGTGGTTTAATGAATACCATGCCCGATTTGATATGGTTGAAGGACCCCAATGGCCGCTACCTTTCTTGTAATCGCCGCTTTGAAGCGCTTTATGGTGAAGCGGAAGAAGATATTTTGGGGCGAACTGACTTTGATTTCGTTAGCCCGGACTTGGCTCGACGTTTTCGGAAACATGATCAGCTGGCTCTGGAAAGAGGTGGCCCATCTCGCAATGAAGAGAGAGTGGTATTCAAATCTGATGGTCATGAAGAGATCCTGGAAACCATCAAGACGCCATTAAAGGCAGCCAATGGTGACGTGATCGGCGTGTTAGGGGTGAGTCGTGATATCACCGCGCGGGTGGCGGCAGAAGCGAAGATACGAACCCTGCTGCAGGCAGTGGAGCAGAGCCCGGTGTCGGTGATGATTTGTGATTTCGATGGAAAAATTGAATACGTAAATCAGAGCTTCGAGAAAACATCGGGGTATGCTGAAGCGGAGGCGCTGGGTAGAAACATTGGTTTTTTACAAGCCGATGCTACTTGCAAAGAGAGTAATGAAGCTATGTGGGCAGTCCTGAAGCAAAGTAATGGTTGGGAGGGTGAACAGCATAACAGGCGCAAAAGCGGGGAGCTTTTTTGGGAATATGCCTATGTTTCTCCCATCTTTTCGGAAGATAACAGCGTTTCCGGATATTTAACCGTTAAAGAAGACATTACCATCCGACGCAGGCAGGAGGAGAAGATACGATTTCAAGCCCAGTTCGATTCCTTGACAAAATTACCCAACCGGGACCTATCCCATGATCGATTACAACAAATGATTAAAAGCGCTCAGCGCAGCCAAACTAAAGTGGGAGTACTCTATATCGACCTGGATGATTTTAAGAAAGTAAACGACACTCTCGGTCACAATGTGGGTGATGAACTATTGGTTCATGTGGGGCGGCGGCTGTTAAATAATCTTCGAGAAGGCGACACAGTGGGCCGCTTGGGTGGCGATGAATTTATTGTTCTCATCAGTGAGGTAAATGATGCCCTGGATGGAAACGGTGTTGCCACTCATTTGATTAGAGAGCTTGAGAAGCCCATCCTGTTAGATGACCGTCAATTGGTGGTATCCGCCAGTATTGGCGTTGCTATATACCCGGATGATGGCCAACACACCGTTGAACTGATGCGCAAGGCTGACCTGGCCATGTACAGTGCGAAACAAAATGGTGGATCCCATTGTGCATTCTATACATCCCAGTTAAACGAAATTGTGGAGCGACGTTTCCTGGTGGAACAGCACATTCGTGGTGCACTGGAAAGGGGCGAGTTTAATCTGGTGTATCAGCCCAAGGTCTGTTTAAAAACAGAGCGGGTGATGGGAGTGGAGGTGTTGCTGCGTTGGAACAACCCCAGCTTGGGAACGGTGGCACCGAATGAATTTATTCCCATCGCAGAACAGGCCGGTGCGATCAGTGCCATAGGGCATTTCGTTATTGAAGAGTCATTGACTAACAGGCTGTTGAAAAAGCCCCAAAATGCGATAATACCGTATCCAACTTAAAGAGCA
>CAXHEX010000010.1:0-198593 GCA_964016105.1 uncultured Ketobacter sp. | reverse complement strand
ATCGCAACTGACTTTGAGCTCAAAGAAATTATGGGCTATTTCAACAGCCTGCTAAGCTAAGATCGATGATAGATTCATTGGGTTACGAGCTGGTTATGTCCATCAACCTTTCCCCCAGACAATTCAGAGATCAGAGTTTAGATAGCAAGATTCTGGCCTTGGTTGAAAAATGTAATATAGCGCCAACCTGCGTTGAATTTGAAATTACAGAAGGTTTGCTCATAGACGAGTTGCCCAGTGTGAATGAAATCTTAACCCGTTTGAATGAAGTTGGTTTTAAGATTGCAATGGATGATTTCGGTACCGGATACTCCTCACTGAGTTACCTTCGTCGGTACCCGTTTGATACTCTTAAAATTGATCGGGAGTTTATTCAATCCCTTGAGGAGAATTACTCGGACCGAAATTTAGTGAAGGCGGCCATTTCCATGGCGCAAAGCCTGGATTTGGACGTGGTTGCAGAAGGAGTGGAAACCGAGAACCAGAAAAAAATACTTGAGGCGCTTTCTTGCGACATTATTCAGGGGTACCTGTACTCCAAGCCTGTGCCGGAGTTTGAAATTGAGGCGGTAATAAATGCCATAAATAATATGGACAATTTGTCACCCCGTAAAAAGCACGCATTGTAAATTGAGTGAATTATTCGGTTTGGCTTGTTAACTAACGGGCCTCTAGAAAGTACACTTGCAGTGGTACAACTATCAGCCTTGAATAATTCTATGTGGACTCAACGTTGGATTCATTAACACAAATTACTTTAGGCGCAGCGGTGGCCGCTGCTTGCGTTCCCAAAGGTCATCGTCGTAAAGCCGTCTTTATTGGTGCTGCCCTGGGTACCCTTCCAGATTTAGATGTATTGATTGATTACGGCGACGCGGTATCGAATTTCACCTATCACCGAGGATTCAGCCACTCCTTATTTGTATTGTTGCCGTTGTCCATTTTGCTTTGGGCTCTGTTGCGGTGCTGCTATGGACCCGTGCGGGATGCTCCCAGGCCCTGGTTGTGGGCTATTTCCCTTGCTTTGCTGACACATCCGATTTTGGATGCTCACACCGCTTACGGCACCCAACTGTTTTGGCCCATAAGCTCGCCTCCCATAATGTGGAGCACGGTTTTTATTATTGATCCACTATACACTTTACCTTTGCTTGTGGGGGCGATTTGGATTGCTTTTAAGCCAGACAAGCCCGGTGCTCATAAGGCCTTACTGCTTGGTTTAGTGTTGAGTAACAGTTACTTGATCTGGACCTGGGCGGCAAAAAATCAGGTTAATCAAAAAATAGTGCAGACCGTTGGTCTTCAGCATGAAGGCGACCAAGTGTTTTCCACTCCCATCTTGTTTACCTCCCTACTGTGGCGGGTGGTGGTGCTTCAGGAGCAAGGTTATCTTGAGGGTTATTATTCACTTTTGGATCCAGATAAACCTATCAATTTTATTTATTACCCTCGCAGTTTTGCATTGTTTGAGGGGGTGGAGGGTTTAGCAGACGTGCAGCGTTTAAGCTGGTTTTCCCAAGGCTTTATAAAGGCCGGGGAGAGGGATGAGCAGGTGGTGATTACGGATTTGCGAATGGGGTATGAAGGAAACTATGTGTTTAATCACGTGGTTGCCCGGGTGGATGGGGATGGTTACCGGGCAGTGAAGAGTGAGCTGATGCCGGTGAATTATACCGGAGATAGTTTGAGTTTTTTATGGAAGCAAATGACGGCGCCGTGAGCTTTTGTTGCCCTGATAGATTCCTTAGCGAACGTGCGTTCGTCAATGTAACTTGAAACTGAAACTAAGACAGGTTAGCTTGAATTTGTTACGAGTTTGGAAGCGTAATGGTAGTCATTGTGTATTCGATAAACCCCTAAAACCGGTTTTTCCCAATGCGGAATGACTTTCCTATAAGGAATAAAAAAATACAATATATCTCTGCGTTTTTCGCGCGTGTAAGACTGTGGCTTTCTTGTAACTTCAGCTTGAAGAACTTGATTAGCACTTGTTAGTCTACGCGCGCTGACTGGAGAATTCAGATTAGGTACTGTCTGCCAGTCGCAAGGCTAGGCCTTTGATAAAGTGGTTGGGGCGGATTTGGGGTCCGAGTAAAGCAAGTTTATATTTTGGGGCAAGGCGACGGTTCGCGATTGTTTTGAGATTGCTCAGGCAAGCTCACTTTGGGGTTGCGTTTCCGTAGCGGGGTATGGTGGTATACAGTACCTCAACTTTCATTTCATCAGTTTAGCTCCATAGCTGGCGTACTCTCTTTTCCTTTTCCCAGGCATGTATTTGATCTTGATCGATAGGCGTTAAGCGGTTTGGTCGTTTGTGCTAGTTAGTGAAGCCAGGCCGTTCATTTAAATGGCGATATAGAGAGTATGGAAATGAAAAAAAATGTGTTCATAGTCTCGTCTATATTTGGGATGGCTTTTACCAGTCAACCCTTGTTAGCTGACGAGGTGACAAACGGCTTTGGGGTGGATGAACTGCTGGAAGTGGATTTTGGCCTGAGTGGCTTTTACACCACTAGCAGCATGAACAACCTTACCCGTGTTGGTGCTAACAGTGCTGTAACCGATATGGTGACCAGCAATGGAGCCGCTACCACGGTAGACTTAACCTTAACAGCGCCTTTTCGGGGGGTAACCATATCTGGTACTACTTCCAACACATTGGGCATTCCCAGAAACGCATCGAGAGACGGTTTCTATGCTAGAGATGATGACCCAGCCAGCTTGGTAATCAGCGGTTTGGACATCAACAGTGTTTATGATCTGACAATTTTTGCATCTCGCAGTGGTTCTGTGCGGGGCGGTCGATTGGCCCGTTACACCGTAAACGGCGCTAGTTTCCAAGACCTGGATGCGACCAATAACACCAGTAATACCGCCGTGTTCAGCGAAGTAGCCCCGGCGGCAGATGGCACCATAACTATCAGAGCTGAAGCGAGCCCCGAAGGTAATGCCAACTATTACTATCTTTCCTACCTTTCTCTGAAGAACCTGGGTGGAGACAGCGAGCAAAACATTGAGGTGAGCAGCAGTAGCCTAGACTTTGGTTTATTGACTCCTGGAAATAGTGCTACCCAAAATCTGGTGATCAGCAATACAGGCGGTACAGAACTTGTGATCAGCACGTTGATACTCGACGGCGTTGATAGCTCTGAGTTTGCGCTTGCCAACGACGGCTGCAGTAACAGTGTGTTGCCAGCCGGTGAGCAGTGTACTGTAGAAGTCACTTTCAGCCCTCTTGTAGAAGGTACCAAGGCAGCTACCCTAAACATTCCTTCCGATGATCCTGATACCAGTGATTTGGTTGTTAGTTTGAGCGGTGAAGGCGAAGCTATTCCTAACCTGGCACCCACTGTATCCATCGTGAGCCCAGAGAACAACGCTGTACTAGTGGCCGGTTCGCCTCTGACTTTTACTGTGGATGCTCAGGATGCTGACGGTGAAGTAACCCGAGTTGAATATTATGCGGGTGGTACTCAGTTGTTTGGTACAGTTACCGCTGCACCTTTCGACTTCAGTGTGGCCAGTACACCTGCGGGAACCTATGACATTACCGTGGTGGCGTACGACGATGATGGTGCCTCCACAACCAGTGATGTGGTGACCTTGAATATTTCCACCGCTGTGGATTCTGACGGTGATGGTGTTCCCGACAGCGAAGATGCCTTCCCAAATGATCCAACCGAAACCACTGATAGTGACGGTGACGGTGTAGGTGACAATGGCGATGCGTTCCCCAACGATCCCACCGAAACTGCCGATACAGATGGCGATGGTGTAGGCGATAACAGTGATGCTTTCCCTAACGATCCGGAAGAAACTGTTGATAGCGACGGTGATGGTGTGGGTGACAATGGCGATGCGTTCCCCAACGATCCCAATGAAACTGCTGATACAGATGGTGATGGTGTAGGCGATAACAGTGATGCCTTCCCTAACGATCCTGCTGAAACCGTGGATACAGATGGCGACGGCGTGGGTGACAATGGCGATGCGTTCCCTAACGATCCCGCTGAAACTGCCGATACAGACGGCGACGGTGTAGGTGACAATGGCGATGCCTTCCCCAACGATCCTACTGAAACCGTGGATACAGATGGCGATGGCGTAGGTGATAATAGCGATGCCTATCCCAACGATCCCACCAAGTGGGAAGACGAAGGCAATACCGATAATGGTTTTGGTCTGAACGCTCTGTTGGAAGTTGACTTTGGTCGAGGTGCTCTAACGAGCAGTGGTTTGAACAACCTCACCACGGTTGCAGCGGACAGTGTAGTAACAGATATGGTTACCAGCACCGGGTCAAGTACTACCGTTGATTTAACTTTGGTTTCTCGCTTTATCGGTACTACCAACCAAGGTATAGCTGAAAATACTCTCGGACTGCCTGAAAACTCAAGTGTGGACAGCTTCTGGGGTGATGCAGGTGGTCAATCGAGCCTGGTAATCAGCGACCTGGATAGCACCAGCTTGTATCAGCTGACTTTGTTTGCTTCCCGTGTTGGAAATGACGGTGGTAACGGTCGTTTGACACGCTACAGCGTTAACGGCGGGGCATTTGGTGATCTGGATGCTTCTGGCAATACCAGCGATAGCGTGATACTCAATAATGTAGCACCCGCTGCGGACGGATCCATCACAATAACGGTTGAAGCGAGCCCGGAAGGCAGCTCCAGATACTACTACCTGTCTTACCTCTCCCTCAAGAATCTGGGAAGTGAAGGTGGTACTGGTGAGCAAAATATTCAGCTAAGCGCTAGCAGCCTGGATTTTGGTACCCTGAATACTGGCGGAACTGCAACTGAAAGCCTGGTAATCAACAACACTGGCGGTGCTGATCTGGTATTGAGCCAGCTGCTTGTTGAAGGTGTAGACAGCGCTGATTTTGCCATCAGCAGCGACGGTTGTAGTAACAGCGTACTTGCCGCTGGTGCTCAATGTGCGGTGGAAGTCACCTTTAGCCCAGAGCTAGAAGGTATTAAATCTGCCACTCTGACTATTCCATCAGATGACCCTGACTCCAGCGTAGTGCAGGTAAGCTTGGGTGGTGAAGCCAGTGCCGGTGGTAACATTGCGCCAACCGTGTCAATTGTTAGCCCAGCGGACAACAGTGAGATACAAACCGGTTCCCCCTTAACCTTCGTGGTGGATGCTCAAGATGCTGATGGTAGCATTACACGAGTTGAATACTACGCTGCAGGGAACCAATTGTTTGGTACTGCCACCTTGCCACCATTCGATTTCAGCGTGGCTTCGGTGCCTTACGGAACCTATGAAATCAGTGTTGTAGCCTATGACGATGCGGGTGCCAGCACCGAAAGTGAAAGTATTACTTTGATTTTCGACGACTTCAGCAGCACGGGTAATCCCACTGTGTCCATCACCAGCCCTGTTAATGGCGCTACAGTAGAGCCCGGCACTACCGTTGACTTTACTGTGGATGCTCAAGATACCGATGGCGTGGTGGCTAGAGTGGAATACTATGCAAATGAAGAGTTGCTGGGTACGTCCACAGAAGCCCCCTTTAGCTTCTCTCAAGACGGCTTTGTTGAAGGGGTTTATGCCATCACGGCAGTGGCCTACGACGATGAAGACAATTCTACAACCAGTGAAGCTATTACCATAAGAGCAGGAGAAGCCGTGGAGAACACGCCACCCACTGTGGTGATCACCAGCCCTCTGGACAATGCAGAGTTGGTGGCCGGTGAGCCTCTCACATTCACTGTGGACGCTTCCGATGCTGAGGGTGACGTCACTCGGGTTGAGTTCTATGCCGGCGGCGATCAATTGTTCGGTACAGTGACCCAGGCTCCCTTCACTTTCCCAGTGGCCAGTGCCCCTCCAGGCACCTATGAGATCACTGCTGTTGCCTATGACAGTGAAGGTGCCAGCGGCGTTAGCCCGGCTATCACCATCACCTTTGTTGTAGCTGAAGACGGTGGTGTTGTAGTGGCTGAATAGGATCTATAGGTTCATACCTTAAGATCCAAATAGCTGGCTGGCTTGAGACCCCTTTAATGGGTTTCAAGTCAGCCAGCTTTTTTATGGGAGGTTGATTACCTGTGTTAATTCGTTATTGGGTTAGCTTAAAGGTGCCGTCCTTACCCAGCTCATATTTGTCCAGATCTTGGGCTAAAAAGAGATTGCCCTGGTAATAGGATTTGGCTTCTTGGGCAATGGGGTCTTCTTCCAATGAATCTGTGGTCCCTGTCAATCTCGCACTAAAGTGCGTGAGCATTAAATTAGGAATATCCTGTTCTTGAGCAAACATAGCGATACGTTTCGCACTAGAATGCTGTGGCCGTGAGCCCACTTTCTTTAGAATCTCTTCGGTAAAAGTCGCTTCATGTAGCAAAAGATCCGCGTTCTTAACCGCCGATGCTAATAAGCTAGGGTCATCGTTGTCACCTGCAATGATTACTTTTCGCTGAATCTCTATTTCATTAACAAAATTTTGATGGCTAAGTTTGGCTCCATCTTCCAAGGTGACATCTTCACCTTTCTGAAGCTTGCCCCAAACAGGCCCCTTGGGAATTCCCGCTTGTTCAAGCTTATCAGTGATAAGTTTCCTATCAGTCCTTACTACATCAAAACAAAATGCATGTGATGGCACCCGGTGTGATAATTCTGTTGCACTCACATTGGTGCTGCCTAACTTAAGTTTATTCATCTTGTGGGATTCAATGAAAATAAGTTCAAACGTTAAATGGGGTTGCGTCGTGGTTTTCACAGCATTATAAAACGTTTCTATTTCTCGCGGAGCTACAATGAGTAATGGCTCGCTTCGACCTGCCATGGCTGCACTGGAGATAAGACCTGGCAACCCGTAGCAATGATCACCATGCACATGGGTGATAAATATTGCCTTTAGTTTTAGCAACGAAAGATTGCAATGGAGGAGCTGGTGTTGAGTGCCTTCTCCACAATCAATAAGCACCCAGTCTTTACCGTTGGGCAGCGTAAGCGCCGTGCCAGACACATTTCGCGTTTTAGTGGGAACGCCGGAGGAGGTTCCTAACATCTGAATAGTGAACATGTAGTTTATCCGTGTCTTGGGAATGGTCGTGTGTTGATCCAATATTGAGTAATATAGATTTATCCTTTAACACAGACAACCTGCTTGAGGGTGTGAACCACCTCCACAAGATCCGATTGGTTTGCCATCACCTCATCAATATCCTTGTATGCTGCGGGTATCTCATCAATCACTTTTGTATCCTTGCGACATTCCACCCCTTTGGTTTGCTCCAGTAAATCTGATCGCTTAAATGCTTTGCGAGCGGCACTGCGACTCATGCGACGACCAGCCCCGTGTGAGCAGCTACAGAATGAATCTGGGTTGCCTTTACCTCGAACGATGTAGGAACGCGCTCCCATACTGCCGGGTATTATGCCTAGCTCTCCATCTCGTGCGCTAATAGCCCCTTTGCGGGTTACAAAAACCGACTCGCCAAAGTGAGACTCTTGTTGTACATAATTATGATGGCAGTTAATCGCTTTATTGGTTAACTGGAATTTAGGCAGTAGTGGTTGAATAGCCCTAATAACCAACCCCAGCATTTCTTCGCGGTTGATACGGGCGTACTCCTGTGCCCAATTCACTGCCTCCACATAATCGTCGAAATAGTCAGAGCCTTCGCTAAAATAAGCCAGATCCTTATCGGGTAAATGATGCTGAATCCGGCTCATGTCGGTTTTAGCTAATTTAATAAAATGACGCCCAATGGCATTGCCAATACCTCGGCTACCGGAATGCAACATGATCCAGACATCATCACTTTGGTCCACACACACTTCAATGAAGTGATTGCCGCTTCCCAGTGTGCCTAGCTGCTTCACCCAGATTTCGTGGGGTTTTCTTAGCATTTTCATTAACACGGGATGCTTTTCGTAGAGGCGATCAACCCCGTTTGCCAATAATTGGGACGATTTGGTTCTTGCTGAGACCATGTTGTGGGCACGATTGCCCACAGGCACCGCACGTTCAATGGCCTCGCGCATACTTTTTAGATTGTCAGGCAACTGAGAACTCTTGATGGAGAGCCGTACTGCATTCATCCCACAGCCTATGTCCACACCCACTGCGGCTGGAATAATAGCTGACTTGGTGGGAATGACAGAACCCACGGTTGCTCCAATCCCAGCATGAACATCCGGCATGGCCGCAATATGGGAATGCACAATCGGCAGCTGAGCAATGTTCTTCAATTGCGTCATGGCTAAATTATCGATCTCTCGAGTGTAGATTTTTACGGGCTTAACACCGTTCTTAGCATTTTTATTTAATTCAAGTTTGACTGTCATAACTGTGCCTATATTTTTTTAGCATCCCAAAGAGTGCGCCACAGCGCGACTCGCCTGCCAATTTCTTGGTGGCGAGCTTTGCTGCTTTACGTTTGGCTCCGTTGGATTTTTCATGAACACCCCCTTTTCTCATAATCGGGTGGGTAGCATGAAAATTCCTTCTTTTTTGCTTGGCCATTTCTCTTCCTCCTTTAGGCTGCCATACAAAACCATTGCTGATTTTTCATTGTTTTTATACGCCGCTTTGCCTGTTTATCTCTGGCAATGAACGACGGCGCTTCGTTTACTGATTCAAAACAAAACTGCTTCGGTAGTGTTTTGTATATCGAACGAGGCGGCTTGGAGTATCTAATGTTTTTCATTGCTGCCCCGGTATCTGGGGAGTGATAGTAGATCCGCTTGATACCGATTTCTTCATGGAGAAACTTGATGGCCGCACTTAACATGGCTTCACTCCAGATAACTTTGTGTCGAGCTATTTCACTTTCCAGATAGATCAGTGCTTTGGCAAGATCAAGCGTCCAGTTACCTAAGCGCACGCTAGCATGCCCTCTCAGCGCACACCGTTTCACATACCTAGCCAGGTAATCCATATCTCTTAGCCAGTCGTTCTGTATTTCTTCGATCAATGCCTCACCTGTAGTCAAATCAAGGTCGATTCGTGCCCAGGCTAAGGTGCAGTAATCCCGTGATACGGGATGATCCAGGCATTTAAAATAATCCATATCGTTATGAATATACTGCCGATACAGAGCATCGTGACGACTACAGAAATTCATCTGTAGCACCAAATTCTTACCCGGCCTAGAAACCTGATAGTAACGATAGCGCTTAGCATGTTCGTTACCCCAAGTGCTCAGTGTTAGCACATAGGGTTCATAATCTTGCGACCACCTATTTTCAATATCGCTGGCGCAGAGTTTGCCGGAACCGGATTTTGCTAACAGCTCGGTAAAAATAGGCTTCCGTAGCAATCGGCCAAAACGCCCTTTACGTAATTTTGATACAGTTCTAGCACCATGCTGAGACAGCTCACGATGAAGCAAGTACACAGCGTAGTAATCCTTGTAGTACCAAAACAAGGTTCTATCGGTAGGCAGGCACGCAATAATCTCCTGCGCTAATTCCGCTTTCATGATTTTTCACCCTAATTGCCTTTTGTCCAGGCAAAGAAACCCCTTCATCCGCAAAATAAAACTGCAGACGAAATTAATAACCACTTAGTGTGCTAAGTAGTCCATGTCAAAAAATGTTGGGAAAGTGAGGATTCAGACTTAACTGAAAGAATGACCTGCAAGGCCCAACAATGTGACGAAATTTTTATTTATAAACATATCGAGCCTCCGTTTTGGATGGATTAAATATCAAGTGTGCGAACTATAGATAGATGATTTTCAAATAGCAAGAAAAAATATGTGAAAACCAAGTTTCAAATTGTTTAAATAAAATGACTATGAATGTCATACAAACCATCATCCAGGGCTAAGCTGAGTTGAGGTTGACCTGAACATAGCTCTAAAAATAGTTCAGTAGTGACCTATATCCGATTCCTGTGCCCAGGTTTTTATTAAGTCACCGTCCGCTTGCAGTAAAAAACCCTTAGCAACGGCTTCTTCAACAGAAGCATTAACTGCGCTCACGTAGGTTTCATGATCGGGATACAGTTGCGCTAAGGTATCCTGGTCAAATAACTCAGTGGTGCCTTGAATATCACAGAAAAGAGTATTCGCATTCTGGCCTTCACCTGAAAGCGTTGCGATGGGAACATCCACATAGGGTGTGCGAATGCCGCCGCGAACATTCCCAAACTGATCCCTCACCAGAGTTGCAGTCTCATGGTCAAATTCGAAACGATCGGCCGTTGTGGGAGCAACGCCTGTGCGCAACCAACTATCAATAGCTGCAATAGCGGCCTTTACCACAAAATGATGGGGCCCTGAATTGACAGGTTTTCCACACCGACTCACCACGGTAGCAAAACGATTTTCCACAACAGCCGCCGCATTGGGGTTATTGCCGCTATCATACAGGCCCACATTTCCAACGTAGCGATCAGCATGGGCCGTTCCTGCCACTTCCCATACGCGGATCATTTCAGTGTCCGGTTGTGAATCCTGATAAGCGCCTAATATGGTGCTGTCAGTCTCCGTTTGCAGTATTAATACGGGCACATCCAGGTCATCACGCACATGCACCGACTGGCGTTTATCAAACTCAAAATAACTATCATCAAAAGCCGGTTCAAACGGTGCTGAGCCATGCAATCGGCTATGGAGGTAGAAGGCATCGAAAATGTTTTCATGGGGTGCAATGGCATTGACATAGGTTAGGAGGAAATCGGCACCCTGGGATTCCCCTGCCGCAATTACCCGTTCTGCTTGTAATTCGCCTAACGGGTTAAATTTCTGGGGATGAACAATGGCTTCTCCAACTTGGCTGAACATATCATAGGCGTATTTGTCACCCGGATGGATCAGCGTGCCGTAACGGGATTTATTGAGTGCTTTTAACGGCAGAGAAAAGGGGAGGAGGTTAGCGCCACCGCCATCTATGCCCGCTTTCTGCGCAGAGACGCCAATCCAGGCGTAGCCACTACGCATTAACTCTGTATGAGCCATAATCCATTCGGAAGCGGCTTCCGTACCACCGCTCACATTAAGCCATTCAACAATTACCGTGCCATTAAACTTAGCAGGGTCCGTAGGTCGATGAACCACAATTCGTGTTCTAAAATCCGCTTGATCTTTAGGCTCAACTACCCATTTTCCATCTTCAGATAAAGGTTCTTCACTCCCATAGCTATTGGCAGTACCTTTTATGAAATATTCCGCCTTTTCATAACCGAATGGCGCCAACTGCATGTATATGGTTGTGCCAACAAGCCAGGGTATACCTGGTACAAGACCCTCATCGGGAATTTCTTGATTGCAACCTGAGAGCAGGCCAGCAATTAAGATGGGAAGCAGCAATCTACTGTATCGATTGGCTGAAAATAAATACACAACTATATGATTTCTGATCATGTTATGTGTCTCACTGTATTTATTAATATCGAGGTTTAACACGGTATCCGTTCTGTTAATTTCCAGTGGTTTTCTGATTGCGCCAAAATTCGCAGCGTGATTCAATCTTTGTCAATTGCTTGCTGCTTTCCACATCAAAGTGCATTCGCCACTTTTGACTTTGACTGTAGCTGGGCCAATCAAGGCCCTCACCGGAAGGGTCACCATATTTAGCAAACCTTGCCCAGGCTGCATTCATGGTTTCTGCTAGAGCGGTGGCACGCTTTGGATAGATATAGCGCACTGGATCTAGATCGACGCTGTTAAATACAAAAGGCAATTCCAATCCATGTCCTCCACCTATCAGGCTTCCTAGTAACTGTTGGTCGTAATCAAATTGGTAATAGTAGACTTGGCTTTGATAAAGAGAGGCGTAGTCAAGCGCATCATAGGTACTACAGACTAATACCGAATCGAGCCATGATTCTATGTAGGCTTCAAATAAGCGACCTCGGTAGTTCTCTTTCGGATAAAAAGTTTTCCAAGTTTCATAGTCCTGTTCATCAAGGTTGCCAATGGCAAAGCTATTCACAAGAAAATTTGGAATCAGAAAGGTTGGTATAAAACCGGTTAGGGTGCGATGCTCTGCGCGATTATTGCCTGCCATTAAAGGCACGTTGTTAAAATTGCCCTGCTTGATGGTTTCGGATGCGCTTTGTTTAAGAACATACCCGTCGATATGTGGCGTGAATTCACTAGAGGTGAAAGCTCTCTTTATTCTAGATGTGGGTAGGTTTCTAAGGCAGGCCAGTTCATCCTCAGCTTCACTGCAACCCATAGCTTCAGAGAATGCTTGGCCTTTTATTGCTCCTCCAGTTTGATCGTTGATCATGAAGTCACAAAGCCCACTTTGCATAATCCCCTTGTGAAATAAACCTGAGGTTAAGGAGGATGCCATAAAATGGCACACACTGCCGCCGCCTGCTGATTCCCCAAATACGGTAACGTTGTTTTTATCCCCGCCAAACTCATCGATATTTTGTTGAACCCATTTTAATGCAGCAATCTGGTCTAAAAGACCGTAGTTTCCGGAGCTGCCATTGGGATCTTCATTGGCTAACTTCTCATGATACAGATAACCAAATGAGCCAAGCCGATAATTAACGGTAACGACTACCACATCATGATTTTTCGCAAAATTACGCCCATCATAGATAGGCCAAGACCCCGAACCCAACAACCAGGCGCCCCCATGCAAAAACAGCATTACTGGGTAATCACCCTCTTTTTCGGGTCTCCATATATTCAAATACAGACAGTCCTCGCTGGGTTTACTGTGGTGATTGGGGAATATGGTAATCAGCTCGATACAATTAGACCCATATTGATCAGCTACCAACAGGTCATTCCGAGTCTGGGCCGGTTGTGGCGCTTTCCAGCGTAGCTCTCCAACGGGCGGGGCCGCGTAAGGAATACCATAGAAATGACAGTAGCCATCATTGTCAACACCTTGAATGGGTCCTTCAGTGGTATCAACGGCTTGATTGCAGATGGAGTAGTTGGATTCACCTGTTGAAGCATGTCCCATGTTGGCTGCTATTAAGCTTGAAAAGAGGACTAATACCGCAACCGAATATGATTTATTACTTTTTTTGTTTGATGATGCCTTGGTTAATTTCATAACCCTCAACCTATCCCTGTATCGCCGGTTATATTCCATTATTTGATTTAGAACCAAACCTTACGGGATACTTGGCAGGGAATATAATTATTTAGTACCAAGAGCAGTAGTGCGGGACGAATAGCCGAATGTAGGCTGTGCTGGTTACATTTGAGGTGAAGGTCAAAGCTAGCAATCGCTGAGAAATTTGTGTTTAAAATTGGGTGCGATGTTCCGGCTTACAAATAGTTTTATGTCATTTGGAAGATGAAGTCGTAGCCGGCCATCAGACCAGTTTTCCACTTCAAAGTCCACATTTAGGTTGAGTATACTGCTACGGTGGATGCGGAAGAAATCTTTAGGGTTCAGCCGATTAAAAAGCTGTTCCAGTGTTTCGTTAGTCCAATATTTGTCTAATTTGCGAGTATAGATTTGTACCAGGCGGTGTTCACTCACGATATGGCTGATTTCGTTGACGGGAAGCATACGTACGTTATTTAGTTTTTTGACGGGGATTTTATGAACATAGGTGCCGGTATCAACAAAGTCGATCGCTTTCTGGATGTTGTTACTTAGTTCCTGATTGTTATCGCTCGCCAATAGTTTGGATATTCGGGACAGTGTCTTTTCAAAGCGTTTGGATTCAACTGGCTTTAACAAATAGTCGATGGCATGCACTTCAAACGCCTTTACAGCGTATTGGTCAAAGGCGGTAACAAAAATAACTAAGGGCGATAATGGCTTATCTAGAAGGCGCAGTACATCGAATCCAGACACATCTGGCAATTGAATATCCAGAAATACAACATCTGGCTTAAAATTGGTGATCATTGAAACTGCGCTTTCTCCATCATAGGCGGAACCCACGATATCAAATCGACTATCCTTTTTCAGATAGCGCTGTAGTAGCTTCATTGCTGGTTCTTCATCTTCTACCAGTATTGTTTTAATTGTTTCCATTGTTATTGGTCTTGCTCCGTACTATTGGTAACCTTAGCTGAGCGCGGGTTCCTTTGGGTTGGCTAAAATCGAGCTCCAGCTTCGCTTCTGATCCGTAGATGTTAGACAATCTTTTTTGCAGGTTAGCTATGGCAATCCCGGAATTACCACCGCGGTTTTTCCTGGATTGGTTTGGTTGAGTGGCTCTTAGTTTATCTAATCCTGGCCCATCATCCGAAACCGTTAATCTTAAAGTGTTATTCTTTATTGCAGCCCATATGTTAATTGTCACAGGCTCTACTCGTTTTTCAACACCGTGTATCACTGAATTTTCAACCAATGGCTGCAAACAAAACGAGGGGACGAGTATCTGATCGCACTCGGATGGTAGTTGGGTGCTAAATATTAACCGTCTACCATAGCGCTTTTTTTCAATGTTCAGATAGTTTTCCACTAGATCCATCTCTGCGCCCAGCGTCACCAGGTCATTCTCAGAGAGGGTGATAGACGCTCTCAATAGTAGTGCCAGTTGCTCTATTGTCCTTTCGGCTTCTTCTGGTTCTTCTACTACTAAATATTTCACGGTATTTAACGTGTTGAATAAAAAATGCGGCCGCATCTGGGCGCGCAGAGCCTGTGCTTCTGACTTGAACGCCAACGCTGACATTTCTTGTACCTTAAGAGAGGTCTGATGTTTCAATTCACTGTGGCTAATGACTTGCAAATGCGATTGCAAATATTGCCCAGCATAAATAGCCCACTTGATAGACTCAGAAAACCAGGGTTTCCAACCTGACATATACCCTAATTCCATATACATATGCGGCGATCCGGGGATAGCAATGTTGTGTGTGGGTTCCTCTGGTGCATTTAGACTAGGTATGGGCTTATTTATGCTGATGTTCGCCTTAAATATATCACTAAGTAGTTGTTCTGTTACCGTTATGGCTTGGTTTCTGTTGGAGGTGGACGACAATAAATGCGGTAATTGTTGATGAATCATCTTCAGCTTGGCTTCCTCGGGTGTCCACATCCTTCGGTTAAGCTTAATGGTGCTTTTGTAAAGCATCACACCGCATATAAAAGTAATTAAAAGAACGATGAAGAATGAAAAAGATTCAAACGAATGCTTCTCAGTAAATAGATGATTTATCAACCATAGACTAACCAGAATTAAAATAACATGAGCTAACTCTTCTACGTATTTGTCCAATTTGTTTATTCTGAATACGTGCCAGCTCAGAAAAAATATGGAAATACAGCTGATCAGTATGGGGACGGAATGCCACCAAGGGTTCGCCTGTATCGCCTCAAGCTTGAGGTTGCTGATAAAAGTTTCGGGGATTAGGTAGCCTGCCGTTAAATAGGCCAAGTTCATGACAACCACAATGGCGATTATCATAAAATTATTGATCTTGTCAGGTATTTTGATCGACCAATGACTCTTGGCTGTCCAACCATTCAAGATAAGGGCCAGCCAAATTAGAAACAGTGCATCAAATATGAGTCCGGTAAGCTTGAATAACCTTAATGGATTCCAGTCGCCTATTGGTCTTGCATCATTGGCTATAGTTGCCACAAACAAGAGGCAAAAAATCAGTCCTAATAAAAACTGGAACCTATGGTTTTGAAACAATTCAGCCAGTTTTTTTGCAGCTGATAAGCTCCAGTTACTTGCATCATTCTCTTCAATTTGTTTTCCCTCACTGTAAACGTATAAAGTGAACAGCATGGAAAGAACCAAAACAAAATTGAAAAGAACCACTGAAAACAGTACCGCCCACATACTCGCTTTGAACAATTCGTAGGCTTGCAATACCAATGAGCAGGCTAAGATAAGATGTAGTGAAAGGCAGAGTATAAAAAATAGGCCTAGCGGTTTCGTTAGGGGAAGCGCTTTGAGGTCATTTTGTGTTATTCGGATTATTTGAAAGTATTTAAATACTAGAAACCCGTGGATAACGATAAAAAAATATTCAGGCATGGCGATATCTGGTTTGGTATCTAATGCCCTTTCTAATAGCTATTCATTATTTTGAAGTAAAAGACAGCCTTTAATATTGGCCTTTTATTCTAGGTAAGAAAATTGGCCAGAAAAAGTCCAAACGATACGGAATGCAGTATTTGGATACCAAGTGCAAAGAGGGGGAAGTAAATACTCAGGTTCCAAGATCTTAAATCTTCAGTCTTTTGTCGTTCAGTCTAAATTGATTTTTGATGTGTTACAGGTGTTTAAGGGGCAGTTTCAAAAATTGTATATACCAATAATTGGCTAGGTTGGAAGAGGATGGGGTGATCGTTAGCCAGCTATTGGGTACCGTACGTAATTACCAGTTAAATCCTCGCTACCCCTTTGTTTTCAATATCACATAAAGGCATTCATGTCACCAATCTGCGCAGTATGCGCTAGTTCTACCATACTTTTCCAAAACACAACGCGCTACGTCTTGAATTGAGCTGGACGCACTATCGCAACCTGACCCGGATAGAAAATCCCCAAGCTCGCGATTGGTATGCCGCTGAGGCGGCAAAACAAAATTGGAGTACCCGAGCATTGGAACGACAAATCGGCGTGCTCTATTATGAGCGGCTGCTGGCTAGCAAAGAAAGGAGGAAGGACTTTACCCCCAAATCCCCAATCCCCAGGGTGCTGTAAAGATAGGTCTGCTTCCGAAAGGCTATATATTGCTTTTCATTTAACTAATTGAAAATAAATGGTATTTTCGATGCTTTCTTTGGTCTAGTCTCTTTTTTCACGACTCCGAGCAGTAATATTGTCGGTCGACAGCTGAGTATATCAGGTTTATAATTTATAGATTATTGTTATTTTTATAAACCTAGTCTGTCGCTAGCCAGGAGATCCATATGTTTGCAGAGCGCCTAGTGCGAGCCCGAAAAGCAGCGGGTCTGTCTATGAGTGCACTTGCCAAGCAGGTAGGTGTTTCTGCTAACGCCATTAAGAAATACGAGCATGGTGACAACATGCCGTCCTCTGCAAATTTGTTGGCTTTGGCGAAAGCATTAGATGTTCGTACAGAGTACTTTTTTCGTCCTGTTAAGGTTGAATTAGAAGGTGTTGAGTACCGTAAGCGTGCCAGCACTCCCCAGAAAGTGCTGGATCAGATTAATGGCGATGTTATGGACCAGGCAGAGCGCTGGGCAGAGCTACTGGATTTGTACCCTGATTCCGTGAAGCCAGTACCAAGCTTCTCTCTGCCAGAAGGGCTGCCCGATCACGTCATAAGCTCAGATGATATCGAAGCTATTGCAGACTTTGTTCGATCGTCTTGGGATCTGGGTTTAAATCCGATTCACGATATGATCGACACTCTTGAGACGAAAGGTGTAATGATCATTAGCACAGATGTGGAGGCTAAAAAGAAGTTTGACGGCTTAGCTGGAACTATCGGTGTAACACCTGTCGTCGTTGTTTCTGCGCATCAGCCTGGGGACCGGCAACGATTTACCTTGGCTCATGAGTTGGGGCATTTAGTATTACATGGCCGGCTGCCAGTGGACATGGATGAAGAAAAGGCTTGCAATCAATTTGCTGGGGCTTTCCTATTCCCTAAACAGGCGGTGTTGCAGCATATGGGTCCGAACCGGCGTGCGCTTGAGCCTCAAGAGCTCTATATGCTCAAGCACGAATTTGGGTTGAGCATGATGGCAGCCCTTGTGCGTGCTGGCCAGTGTGGAGTGATTTCGGATAGCCTCAAAACACAGTATTTCATGCGTTTCAGCAAGTTAGGTTGGCGCACAGAAGAGCCCGGCGAACCCTATCCTCTTGAACAGACCTATCTATTCAAGCAGTTAGTCTATCGAGCGTTGGGTGAAGAATATATTGGTGAGTCCAAGGCGGCGGAATTGATTGGCATGTCGCTCTCACGCTTTCATAAGGAACGAAAGCTGGGGGGTAGAGGTGCAGCTACTCATCAGTGATGCCAACATCCTCATAGATCTCGAAGAGGGAAAGTTGATTGAATTGATGTTCCGGTTGCCCTATCAATTTAAAATCCCAGATATTTTATTTGAGGAAGAACTCGAAAGTGAGCATGAGTACTTACTGGAGTTGGGCCTCAAGTTAGGTGTACTCACCAGCGAGACCATGGTGTATGCGATGGAGTTAATCCCAAAATATGCAGGCGCAAGTCGCAATGATTGCTTTGCGTTGGCATTGGCGGCTCAAGAGCAGTGTACACTACTCACGGGTGACAAAGCGCTTAGACAAGCTGCGGAAGCCGAAGCCGTTTTAGTACGTGGGACACTGTGGTTGGTGGAATTATTGGTTCGTCAGGAGCTTGTTAGTATCAATCAAGCGCGTGAAGCCTATCAGCGCATGAAGAACTCGGGCAGGCGTCTGCCATGGAAAGTGGCTGAAGCCATGTTGGCTGAATTGGAAGGCTGAGAGAGTTCGATAACAAAAGCCATTAATGCGAAAGACACAACATTAGTTGAATGAATGTTGTGAGGATAGAGCTATCTTTCTGAAAATCCCTAAAATTAAGTTGGCAGTTGCTGCCTAAAAATGGTGGTGGGTTATATTCAAAATTGCTCTATAAAATCAATAAAATGTTGCTAGAATATGCGTAGATAAGTCGATTCAGACATGTAGCTGTTTCGCTTTAAAACTAAATTAGATTTAAAGGATAGGCCGGGAATTTCCAATCAATTGGCGATGCTTCATGAATAGGTGCATCCTGTTCGAAGTAGGAGCTTGGTTAGAGTAGTTCCAATGGGTGCTTCCGACCCAAAGCGGACGTTACTTAAGTAAACTGTCGACGGAATTTCGGTCATTCCATCAAGCCCATTTGATTTTTCCACCACGTAAAAAGAAATGGGACTTGCAGCCTTTGGAACGCCAAATAGATGGGTGCAGCGTTGATAACCCATTACCGTTCACTTTTATACTCCATCGTGGTGACGTTTCATAGTTCACGGGTAAAACAATTTTTTCCTTGCAACCACAAGGACAAAGCATTTCTACCTGCCACGGTTGATCCTTCGCTCCAATAATGTACAAGACTTTATTTTTAGGGTTGTCGACAGGATCTTCGACATACTGAACAGAAAAGGGCTTATCAAATAAGCTCGAAAGAGATTGGACTATCCATTGGTGTAGGCGTTTTATTGTTTTAATCATCCCTAAAACCTTTTATGTTTGTCACCTGTTGCAGTAAAAATGCGTAAAGCGATATTCTCGTTAGAATGTGCTTTGTGTTCATAGTATCCATGTGTAAAAGACCGCTCTTGCTCATCAAACTCCTTGTTTTCCTCAACACGATAGCCACGCAGACGAGCCATAAAGTCGTCTATTGCCATCACAGCAGCTTCCATTGTTAGTGTCATAACAGCTTGAATATCGTTTGTTTCGCCCGTATAGCCAAGCTCTTTGAGCATTTTGTAAAACTCCGGGCTATCCCTACGGTAATTTTCATCACTTAATCTTTCCGAAGAATATGCTCGACGATCTAGCAGACATGATTCATCGGGCTTAACATAGTGGCAACGTGCGATGGCCTGTCTAATGTTGCCTGGATTATTTACGTCTGATTTAACGGCAACGCCTAAATCAAAGTATGGAATGAGGTAAGCGCAAGCAATTTTATTAAGTGCGTGACGTGCCGCTACGTTATCAAGACAGCCAAACAGTACATCACATTCCGCCAAAGCGTCTGTTGTTAGTTCAGATGGTATCAATCCATTAATCGGTATGACTTTTGTCGGCAATCCGGTTTCTTCTACCCACTGAGCACACCTGTCTACTTTTAAGGTGCCTGTTTCAGAATCAATAGTGCGCGACATGAGCATCCTATTTAAATTTCCATCCTCAATGATGTCAAAGTCTATTGGTACGAGTTCTCCAATGTGATACCTCAACAATAACTCTGTAGCAGGGCTACCTGTTCCAGATACACCAACAACACCCGCTTTCAAATGCTGCATAATACTCGTGGTTCCCGAACCGTACACCTGTTCAGTTTTCTTGAAGAAATTAGAATTATTTTCGGTTGTTGTAGAATCCATAAAATAGTGAATATCGTCACCAGCTACAGAAACCATATCAATTGGTACAAACTCCTCTTTTTCATTCATTATGCGAGCCTTGGTTATCCCATCAGGCAACATGATTGCGGAACCATGCGGCTGTTTTCCGTCAATGCATGAGGTTAGGCGTGACAATATCTTCACGTCATTTTCCGTATCCGTTTCAGAAAATTCGTTATAGCCGTTTGGATGGCTATGAAGCATGATTAATGAAAGCCCATTATTCTCAAGACGCTCATAAAGCGGGAGCAGGTATTCTTCTGTCGGCCAAGAAAGATAAACGGGTGTCCGCTCGACACAGGCGCTATACGGCACTTGTATAATTTCTTTGGTTAGAAAAATGGTGGAGTTTTCACGAAATACAGGTTCGCAAATTAAAAGCGATCCGGCTTCGTTGCCATCTTCGGCCAGCACATGAGATTTGATCTCAGCATGTTGCTTGCCGGTCATTCGCAGTTTAATCACCATGTCTTGCCACCTGCTTCTTGATTAAGAATGTGTTGAACATAGGATATGTGCGTGGCCAAGCTGTTAATCCCCGGTCGCCATTTCGTGTTTGGGGGATAATGCCTTGACCATTGCCACCACTTCTTATTATCGAAGACATTCGATTCCGTCAGCCGCTCAATGCCCTTTCCATCAGAGCGGGTGACATGTTGATCCGTAAAAAACATGTCAAGAGCAGCACCGCTGGTGTAGTCCAGAGGTATATTAAATTTCATATTGAGCGAGTCTGGCCTGAAAGGTACAGGCATGAGAAAGTCATACAGAACAACACCGCGAGCGTTGCCATCCTGTATGGCTTCCCAAACTAAACCCAAATTATCGAGGAGTTGGGTATCTTCATCTGGTAGATAGAAGTCCCTTCGATAATTAGCCATTACATGCCTCCGTTGGTACAGTTTCAAAGCGCTCAACGCCAGGCGTAGTGAGATCAATCTCTTCGTTGGGTTCTAGCTTCTTGCGCTTCCCACCTTTGAATTTTTGCTGAAGGTGGTATTCACAAGGATTCAACCCTGCGGCAATCAGAATTTCATTTGCCGTAATGGGTGACTGCACCCTGATTTTCTCCTTGTCCACTTTGATAAGGTAATACTTGACTCGCTTGGGAATGGGCATACCGGAACAGGCATACTCTTCAAGGTCTACCACTTCAATTTCATCAAGTACTTCTACGTCTACATCTTTCATTGTTAACTCCTTATTTTTTCCGGTTTGGACGCTGGGTTAAGGCAGAGCCAGCGGCCGTCTTAGCTGCCTTACTGGCTGTTTTGCTACGTAGAACCTTAGAAGCGGCAGTACCAGCGCGTTTACTCGTTGTTTCGTTGCGTTTTTTAGCCATTTGGTCACCTTTATATGGTAAAAAGTTAATCAGTCAGGGGATGTTTTTTCACATCTCATAGGTATAGGCGGAAGGAATAAACGGTCACGGACATCAAAAATAATTCTATGCTGTGTCCGAGGACTAGGTTTAAGACCGCCTATATCCATATCAGGGGGATAGAATAAGCATGCAGAAAGTTAATCAGGTACTGAAAATGGACAGTGACTACCTATCGCGCGAAGAGTTAGAAGCAGCTATTAAGGGGCTGAGTGATGTTGATGTGCTCAGGTTGAAAAAGATTGCAATGCAATACACTGGCAACCACGACATGGAGGCGGAAGAGCTTCTGGGTGAGGCGGTTTTACGCACCCTCTCAGGGGGGCGAAAGACTTGCCCTAGGGATTTGCCAATTGTTAATTTTCTTGCGGGTGTTATAAGCAGCATCACGGAATATGAACGCAAGAAAAAGCGTAATGCTGGAGATAAGGTGAATGTTGATGACTGCGAACTAAACGATTTGGGTAACACTCCCGAAGATGATGTATTAGAAAAGCAGTTATTCAAGCAGTTGGAGTCCTTCTTTGATGAGGATGAAGAAATCCTGTTGCTCTTACTCTATTTGAACGACGGATTTTCACCTCCTGAAATACGGCATGAAGAAGGATGGAGTGAAAAGCAATACAACACGATACGTAGAAGAATGAGGAGGAAGTGGAACTCTCACAATATACAGGAGCTTACATCATGAATGACAAACGTAGAAATAAACTACCTATATCCGTTGCCAACACATTGGCTAACGATATTCTTAATTTATCCGATGAAGAGTTGCTACAAGAAGCTCAGGATGAATTTGATGATGTTGCATCCGAAATATCAAGTGCTAGAGACGCCATCAACTCTGCGATCCTGAAAAGTAAGAAATCAAGGTTGTCTGACGCAAAAGAACAGCTTGAACAGAAAAGGAAAGGAACTAATCAAAACAACATTTTAACACTCACTCTCAATAATAAAAGAGCGATAATTCACCAGGCAAAAGAATCTGTACACAGCTTAACTCTAGCTGCACGTAATGAAGAAGAAATGTCAGAATCAGATATTAATGGAGTATTACAAGATTTAGTTGATCTAGGTGTTATTGATGAAAATGGAAATATCAAATAATGCAGAAGCTGACCCCATCCGAAGAACTTTTACAGTCACTAGGCATAACCGAACCTAATGAAATTGATTTAGAGGCTATAGCTTGGGATCAAGGTGCAGAAATTAAATATCGTACCCTAGACGGGTGTGAGGCACGAATATTGGGTGCGGGTAACAAAGCCATTATAACCATAGATGAAAATGTCTATAAACGAAGAAAGCGTTTTTCGATTGGACACGAGCTTGGCCATTGGCATCATCATAGAGGCAAGTCATTTGCTTGCAGATCTGAAGATATTGGTAACTATGCTGGCACTAAAGCCACCAGTGAAGCTGAAAAAATTGCTGATAATTACTCAGCTAATTTGCTATTACCAAAATATATTTTTAACGAGGTAGCAAAAGATTTTAGCCAGCCAACATTTAACACAATATTTTCAATCGCTGACATTTTTGATGTTAGCAAAACCTGCACAGCCATAAGATATGTTGAATATGGTAATTTCCCTTGCATGCTTGTCTGCTACACACAAAATGGCAGGAAATGGTTTCGGGCCAACAAAGATATACCTAGAAAATTATTTCCTAATGACCAACTCGATCATGAAACAGAAGCTATAGAGGTGTTATTCGGAAAGAAAGATAAAACCAATAGAATAACCTCACCAGGAGACGCGTGGTTTAATTGGTGGAAGGCTGATAGATATGAAGTTTACGAAGAGACAGTACAATTGACAGCGGGTGAAACCTTAACATTGTTGACGTGGAAAAATGAAGAAATGCTTGCCGAAGCAGCAGACGACTAAGTTTAATGGGTTGGCATTGAGAGAATAGGGAGGGTATTGCAGTATGGCAATGCGATTGTTCCGTTAGTTGCTATATCGGAGGTATCGCAAGCGAAAGTCCGCTAATGGCCGATAACAAACGTATATAAGCGTATGCATTTTCCAATATTCACTTTTTCCGGCAAAGAAACTTCTTGCATGAAACGCTCTCTAGAAAAATGTCTGTGCTCGATTTGAGTGATATACATACTGGTATCAAAGAGGTGCTTCTGAGAAGTCTTTTTGCTGTGGAATATCGTGACACATTGTGCCTAATATGGCATGTATCACATTAGAAATGGCAAGCATAAGTTGTCGCATCGGCTAGAATGCCTGACATTACTGGGGTGGGGGCCCGCATGCAAGGATAAGATGTCGTTTCACGCCAGCTTATCGCTTCGTTCACGCTGAATAAGCAGACTTTAGTTTAAATGGTGGGCCCGCCCCGACTTGAACGGGGGACCTGCCGATTATGAGTCGGATGCTCTAACCAACTGAGCTACGGGCCCGGGAGGGAGCGCCATTATACGGATAATCCGCAATGGCGCCAATACTTTAGTTTTCGCTATCTAAGAAGCTGCGCAGGTGTTCTGAGCGGCTGGGGTGACGCAGTTTACGCAGTGCTTTGGCTTCGATCTGACGTATCCGTTCACGGGTTACGTCGAACTGTTTGCCCACTTCTTCCAGGGTGTGGTCGGTGTTCATATCGATACCAAAACGCATGCTGAGTACTTTCGCTTCACGGGCGGTGAGGCCGGCCAGCACCGATCGAGTGGCTTCTTGCAGGCCTTCGATGGTGGCGGAGTCCACTGGTGAATCGATAGTAGCGTCTTCAATAAAATCACCCAGGTGCGAATCTTCGTCATCACCGATGGGGGTTTCCATGGAGATGGGCTCTTTGGCGATTTTCAGTACCTTGCGCACTTTGTCTTCAGGCATTTCCAGGCGTTCACCCAGTTCTTCTGGAGTGGGTTCGCGGCCCATTTCCTGAAGCATCTGGCGGGAAACCCGGTTCAGCTTGTTGATGGTTTCGATCATGTGCACCGGAATACGAATGGTGCGGGCCTGGTCCGCGATGGAGCGGGTGATGGCCTGTCGAATCCACCAGGTGGCGTAGGTGGAGAACTTGTAACCGCGGCGGTATTCAAACTTATCTACCGCTTTCATCAAGCCGATGTTGCCTTCCTGGATCAAATCAAGGAACTGCAAACCACGGTTGGTGTATTTCTTGGCAATGGAGATAACCAAACGCAGGTTAGCTTCCACCATTTCTTTCTTGGCGCGGCGGGCTTTGGCCTCACCAATGGACATGCGGCGGTTCACTTCCTTTATTTCAGGAATGGTTAATCCTACGATTTCTTGCAACTGCACCATGCGGCGTTGGGCCCGCAGTACGTCTGGACGAACTTCTGCCAAGCCATTGGAGAAGGGGAGATCGGCACTGATGTGCTGGTCAATCCATTCCAGATCGGTTTCGTTGCCAGGGAAGCTTTTGATGAACTCACGCCGTGGCATTTTCGCCAAGCGGATACAGTTGTTCATGATCACGCGCTCGCTGCTGCGAATGGCTACCAGGGTGTCGCGGATCTCGCTTTCCATTTGTTCAAATAGTCGAGGCACCAATTTAAAGGTAATAAAGTGGTCTGCCATTTTGGCCAGGGCGGTTTCCGCTCGCTTGGATTCCCGGCCATGCTTGGCAATGGCAGCTTCTGACTTTTTATAAAGGGCCGCTAACTCGTCGAAGTTTTCTTTTGCCAGCTCCGGATCAATCTCGTTGCTATTTTCTTCGTCGTCATCGCTGTCGTCATCGGAATCTTTTTCTTTGTCTTCCGCACTCACCGGGGGAGCCGGTGGTGGAATCTCGTCATCCGGTGAAATAAAGCCCGCTAGCACTTCGGACAGGCGGCCTTCTTCAGATTCGGTTACGCGGTTGTATTCGCCTAAAACGGTTTCAATGCATCCGGGCCAGTAGGCCAGGGCGTGCATCACCTGGCTGATGCCTTCTTCTATACGCTTGGCGATTACGATTTCGCCTTCACGGGTCAGCAGCTCTACGGTACCCATTTCACGCATGTACATACGCACGGGGTCGGTAGTTCGACCGGGCTCGCTTTCTACGGATGCCAGGGCTGCGGCCGCTTCTTCTGCCGCATCTTCATCGGTGTTGCTGGCGTTGTCGTTGAGCAGCAATTCGTCGGTTTCCGGTGCCACTTCGTGCACGGGAATACCCATATCGTTGATCATACCGATGATATCTTCGATCTGATCGGGATCGGTGATGTCGGCGGGGAGGTGGTCGTTTACTTCAGCATAGGTCAGGAAACCTTGTTCCTTGCCTTTTGTAATGAGTTGTTTTAGCTGGGACTTTTGCTGTTCTTTGTTGGTCGTCATGTAATGCCCAATCCAGTCTGGTGCGCGAAGAACGCGGCATTATACAAGTATCGGTTGGCTCTTGCTACTGCAAGAGTCCAATGATTGTAAGGAGTTTTGTATCTTAGTTGATCAGTTACATTCAATTTGCCTCGTATTGGGGCGGATTAGCAGGGTCATATTAGCTTGATAATTGCTTCTGCAATTCCAGGAGCTGCTTAAAGCGCTCTTTATCTTTGACGCCTTCGGCGATGATTTTATCCAGGTCTTGCTCAACTTTTTGTAGTTGAAGTTTACGAATGGCGTCTTCCAGCTCTGGATTTTGCTGGTCGTTGGCCAGCAGGAACTCGCTGGCAGCCAGTTTGAATATGGTTTGTCCGTGGTCGTGGTTTTGCCAATGGCCTAGGATAGAAGCCGTTGATAATTCAGGGTTTTCTCGAATAAATCCATAAAGATCCACCAGCACTTCCATATGGGGCAGCTGCAATTGTGCCAGGTCTTCCGGGAGCTGGGTCAGGGCCGCTTGCCGAGGCGAGTTCAGTAGCATGCGAATGGTGCTGTCCACGATGGAGAGGGATTTTTCCCCAACGGATTGGCCTTTTTTTGATGATTTGGGCCCAGTTGGCCTTTTCGGCCCCGGGCCAGGTGCTTGAGAGTAAGGTGTTTCAGAATAAGCCGACTGGGGATCACCTGGATCAGAATAGGGTGGTTGAGGGTCTTCTGTAGTGGTCAGATGCTGATAATAGTCATCCTGGTAGGAGCTATACCCGCCATCGTCATGGGGGGCTGCTGTGGGTATGGGAGCTTTGTTGGTATCGCTCTTGGGCGCAGTGGGTGCTAACTTGATGTCTTCAAGTTGGGTGATTTCACTGAGCCGTTTCAGCATGAGTTGTTGAAACACGCCGCTGGGTAACTTTTCCAGGTAGGGGGTGGCCAAGCTGGCGAGGCGGGCCCGCCCATCCATGGTGTTAAGGTCAATATCCTGGCTCAGGTTCTGATAAAAGTACTCCGACAACGGAGCGGCTTCATCCATCAAACCTTCGAAATAGTCTTTGCCGTTTTTGCGTACCAGGGTGTCGGGGTCTTCCCCTTCATCCAGCAATAGGATTTTAATTTGGCGGCCGTCTTTTAAGGTGCCCAGGGCGTTTTCCAGGGCCCGCCATGCGGCCCGGCGTCCGGCTTCATCGCCATCAAAACAGAACACCAGCTGCTCTGAATGGCGGAACAGCTTTTCAATGTGTTCTTGACTGGTGGCGGTGCCCAGGGTGGCTACGGCGTAGGGGATGCCGAATTGCGCCAGGGCAATCACATCCATGTAGCCTTCCACCACTACAAAGCGCTGGATTTTATTGCTGGCTTGTTTTGCTTCGTACAGGCCGTATAGCTCCCGGCCTTTATGGAATACGGGGGTTTCCGGTGAGTTCAGGTATTTGGGCTTATCGTCCCCCAGTACCCGTCCTCCAAAAGCAATGACTCGGCCACGGCTGTCGCGGATGGGGAACATGACCCGGTCGCGAAAGCGATCGTAGCGGCGGCCTTTGTCGTTTTCCACCAGCAACCCGGTGGTGGTCAGGCGCTTGATCTGGGTGTCATCGGTGCCCAGGGCGGTGATCAGGTTGTCCCAGCCTTGGGGCGCATAACCCAAGCGGAATTGCTTGGCGGTTTGCCCCGACAGGCCCCGTTGTTTTAAGTAGGTTACAGGGCGGTCTTTTTGGTTGGGGTTACGCAGTTGTTGCTCAAAGTAGGCCGCAGCGGCTTCCAGGGTTTTGTATAGGGGTTGGTAATCTTGTTTGGGTGCAGAGTTGTTTTCGTCTTTGGGCACTTCCATGCCCAGGTTACGCGCCAGGGTTTCTATGGATTCCACAAAACCCAGGCGGGTGTATTCCATCATAAAACCAATGGCGTTGCCGCTGGCGCCGCAGCCAAAGCAGTAATAGAACTGTTTATCGGGGCTGACGGTAAAAGAGGGGGTTTTTTCTTGGTGGAAAGGGCAGCAGGCGCTGTAGTTCTTGCCCGATCGCTTCAGGTGCACGTAACCATTGATGAGTTCCACCAGATCGGTTCTGGCGAGAACATCATCAATAAAGCTTTCTGGAATGCGTCCTGCCACGTTAGCCCAGTAAGGATTTCACCAGCTTGCTGACTTCGCCCATGTCGGCGCGGCCCTGTACCTGGGGTTTCACAACGCCCATGACTTTGCCCATGTCTTTCATGCCTTCAGCGCCGGTTTGGCTGATGGCGTCTTTTACCAGGGCTTCAATATCGGCACTGTCCAGGGCGGCGGGTAGAAATTCCTTTAGCACTTCGATTTCCGCCAGCTCTTTTTCAGCCAGATCTTCTCGGCCACCTTGAGTGAATTGCTCAGCGGAGTCTTTGCGTTGCTTGACCATTTTGTCGATAACCGACAGAACTCGAGTGTCGTCCAGCTCCACTCGCTCATCCACCTCAATTTGCTTTAGGGCAGATGTGGCCAGGCGCAGGGTGGACAGTCTTTCTTTGTCTTTGGCGCGCATGGCGCTCTTAACAGCGTCATTGAGTTTTGCTTTGATTTCAGACATTGAGACTCCCCCAATTTAACATTCGTTTATCAATAGGACTTTTTTGGTAAGGCTTCATTTGGTCAAAAACAACAATACGCCGGATCGGGCCCAGCCCGCCGACGTATTGAGTAAGGGATTTTTGGCCTAGCGGTGTTTTAGAACAGGCGCTTGCGACGAATCTGCTCGCGAGACACTTTCTTAGCGTGGCGTTTAACCGCTGCGGCTTGTTTGCGCTTACGTACTTGAGTGGGCTTTTCGTAAAACTCACGGCGGCGAACTTCGGCTAATACACCGGCTTTTTCGCAAGAACGCTTGAAGCGACGCAGTGCTACGTCAAATGGCTCGTTTTCTTTAACCTTTACATTAGGCATTAACCAATCACCTTACTTACTGAATAAGTTATTAATTCTAAATGTATTTTTCTATACCAACCCGGGTTTATAGCGGGTTGCAGAAACGTTTTTTTGGGCCCACTGGCCTCAAGGGTGCTGCATTTTAATGGCATTGATCGGGAATTGCAAAGCCCGATGACTAACAATAGACGTCGATTTGCGATTGTGCTCCCTGTAAACTGGCCCCCTTGAATGTAAACGGGTTTTTAATTGAGCAGGAAATAATCAATATCGTGCGAGTGCTGGGAATCGAAACCTCCTGTGATGAAACAGGGGTGGCCATCTACGACAGTGAAAGGGGCATTATCGCGGATGCGCTTTACAGCCAGATAGAGCTTCATTCTGAATACGGTGGCGTGGTGCCGGAATTGGCATCCCGGGATCATGTGCGTAAATTGATTCCACTTATTGCTCAGGTTATGGATCAGGGTGGTTGTGAATCCAGTGAGATTGACGCTGTGGCCTATACTTCTGGCCCCGGTTTGGTGGGAGCCTTGATGGTGGGGGCCTCGGTGGCAAAAAGCCTGGCCTATGCCTGGGGTGTGCCATCGGTACCGGTTCATCATATGGAAGGCCATCTGTTGGCCCCTTTGTTGGAAACCCCGGCTCCGGAAGCGCCCTTTGTGGCTTTGTTGGTGAGTGGCGGCCATACCCAGTTAATCAATGTGAGTGCCATAGGCCAGTATGAGCTGCTGGGGGAATCCCTGGATGATGCCGCCGGTGAAGCGTTTGATAAAACCGCCAAAATGTTGGGGCTGGGCTATCCTGGTGGGCCCAATGTAGCCAAAGCTGCGCTGGAGGGAGATACGCAACGGTTTCGCTTCCCCAGGCCCATGACCGATCGCCCCGGTTTGGATTTCAGCTTCAGTGGTTTGAAAACCTTCACCCTCAATACCCGCGACAAATGTGCCCAGAATGAAGGTGGGTTAACCCATCAGGATGTGGCGGACATTGCCTGGGCTTTCCAGGATGCGGTGGTGGATACCCTGTTGATCAAATGCAAGCGAGCGTTAAAGCAGACCGGTTGCAAGCGTTTGGTGGTGGCGGGGGGTGTCAGTGCCAATATCCATTTACGCCAGCAGCTGGATGCCATGGCGGCCAAGATGGGTGCCAAGGTGTTTTATCCCCAGTTACGATTTTGTACCGATAACGGTGCCATGATTGCCTATGCGGGTTATCAACGTATATTGGCGGGAGTGGAGCCGGGTTTGGCGGTGCAAGTGAAGGCACGCTGGCCGTTGTCAGAGCTAGCCTAGTTAGCTGGGCGGTTTCAATCCTGATTGTTGCGGTTGTGTTTTAGGCTGCGTTCGTTGCCTTTAAGCAATAACACCATGTTTTCTTTATGGCGCAAGATCAGTATCGCCGAAAGAATTGCCATGGGGTAAAACAGCTCCGGTTTAGGGAACAATACCACCCAGGGCGCGAAAAAGAAGCTGGTGATGGAGGCCAAAGAGCTAATGTGGGTGACGATGCCCACGGCTAACCAAATGCCGGCAACCATGACCATGGATGGCCAATGCAAAGCCGCCAATACCCCCAAGGCAGTGGCCACGCCTTTGCCACCCTGAAAATTAAAGAATACCGGGTATAAATGGCCCAAAAACGCACAGAAACCGCAATAGGCGGCCATGCTTTCGGGGAACTGGAGCTGCCTGGCCAGCAGCACCGGCAGCACGCCTTTGCCCACGTCGCCCAAAAGGGTAACGGCTGCGGCGGCCGGTGTGCCCACGCGATAAACGTTGGTAGCGCCTGGATTGTTAGACCCTGTTGAGCGGGGGTCGGGCAATTTGAACAGCTTGCATACCAGAATGGCACTGGAGACGGACCCAAGCAGGTAGGAAAATGCCCAGAGTGCAACGGCGAGTAGGCTTTCCAGTTTTAACTCCCAGACAATGATTGGTTATGATGATATTGTTCACTTTGTCTCTACCGTGTCAACTTGGTAGATTTTTCCCAATGGTTATTTAGAGAATAGATTGTCTATGGATATTGTGTTCATCCGGGAGTTAAAGATTCAAACCGTAATTGGTGTATTTGATTGGGAAAGGACCATCAAGCAGACCTTGAGTTTGGATTTGGAAATGGCCACAGACAATGCTAAAGCGGCGGCTCGGGACCATATTGATGATGCGCTGAATTACGCAGCGGTGTCTGATCGCATTGTGGCGTTTGTGGAAGCCAGTGAGTTTCAGTTGGTGGAAACCATGGCAGAGCAAGTTGCCCAGATTGTGCTGCAGGAATTTAAGGTGCCTTGGGTGCGCCTGCGTGTGAGTAAGCCGGGAGCGGTGAAGGCAGCCCGTGATGTGGGTGTTTTGATCGAACGCGGGGAGAGGCCTTGATGGTTTGTGTTTATCTTGGTGTGGGTAGCAATATCCATAGGGAAAAACACATCAAGGCAGGCCTCACTATGTTGGCCGCTGAGTTCGGCGAACTGGTGGTGTCGCCCATCTATGAAAGTGAGGCGGTGGGCTTTGACGGCGACCCATTTTTAAACCTGGTGGTGGGTTTGGAAACGGATTTGTCCGTGGGCCAGTTAAATACCGTGATCAAGCGCATTGAAGATCAGAACGGAAGGGATCGTAATGGGCCCAAATTCAGCTCCCGTACCTTGGACATTGATTTGCTTCTATACGGAGAGACAGTGGGCACCGTGGATGGAGTACGTTTACCGCGGGATGAAATCACCAAGAATGCGTTTGTTTTATTGCCATTGGCGGACATTGCACCCCAGGCATTTCACCCTGAGTTGCAGCGAACCTATGATGATTTGTGGATGTGTTATGACAAATCACAACAGGTGCTTCGGCCTTATTCGCTTTAGTTGTTTTTTAACTGTTTTAAAAACGCTTCAGAACCGCTTTTATCCAAATCACATTCATTCACCACCACCAGATGGGGTAGCAGTTGCATTAGGGTTTGAATAAACAGGCCGCTACCCAGCTCCGATGCTTGCTGTTTGCCTTCTGCAGTACGATAAAAAACCGGCGTGGTATTAAAGCCGCAGCTGGGCGAACGGCTTTGGCAGATAAACCCCTCCAAAGTAGGGTGGCTGTTGGCAATGGCCCTAGCCATGGTAATGATTCGGTTAGTGACGTTGATGGTGGGGTTGTCTCTGCCTCTGGCTTCAATTCCATGGTGGGTTTTAATGAGTTCAATGGGTGGTCGGGGGATCCCCATGCCTGCCATGCTTTCCGGGCAGATGGGCAGTAAGTTAACCCGGGGCCGTATCCATTCATCCACCGTAGAATGGAATTTGTGTTGGCCGTCGTAGCGCACCTTGTTGCCCACCAGGCAACTGCTGATGCCCACTAAGGGAAGGGGCGTCACGGTGAAGTTACAATCCGCGACCACCGTCCACCGCCAGGATTTGCCCGGTGATGTAGGGGGCCGACTGGGCCAGAAACAGAATGGTCTGGGCAATGTCCTGAGGTGAACCCATACGCTTCATTGGAATGGTTTCCAAAGTATCCTGCTTGTCTTGCTCGCTCATTTTTTCATGGTGTTCAGGCCAGATGATAACGCCAGGGGCAACCCCATTTACCCGAATCTCTGGTGCTAACAGTTTTGCCAGTTCTATGGTCATGGTTCGCAGGGCGGTTTTTGCCATGGCATAGGGAATTAATTTGGGGCCAGATTTATGCAGTATGGCGTCGGTCATATTGATCACGCTGCCGTTACTGGATTTGAGCAAGTCCACTAAATGCTGAGTCAGGAAGAAGGGCGCTTGGGCGTTGCTGGCAAACAAATCATTCCACTGCTCCAGACGGGTTTCGCCAAAATAGGTGGGGTAATAAGAGGAGGCATTGTTAACCAATAGATCCAGCCGGTGTTGCCAGCTTAGTACTTGCTCTGCCAATTGAGGCCAGGATTCCGGATCGCTTAGATCCGCATGCAAGGCGATACAGGAGTGGGGGCGGCTCTGGTTAAGCTTGTCACGCAAGGCTTTGGCTTCTTCGCCGGAGTGACGATAGTGGAGAATGATGTGGTATTCGTGCTGGTGCAGATATTCCGCCACATAAGCGCCAATGCGGCGCGCGGATCCAGTTATTAGCGCCACTTTGTTTTTAGACGGCGTTGCGGTTTGTTCTGTCATATCAATTTCCTAAGTCTGTCACGTAACTGCTCTTGATATTTTTGATCGCATCTATGCGGCGCTTGCGTAATTCTTCGCCCAGGGCTGCGCCCCGTAATCCCAGGTTGAGCAAACCTTTGGCGTTAACTGCATAGGCGGCATTGGCGCAGTCAGTTATATAGTCTGCCTGAACATAGGCTGCTTCCTCAAACCCGGTGCGGCCTTGAGCATCGGCCTTGCAGGCCAGGGTAAATAGATCCAGGGTAGCGGGGCGGCGAAAATAGTCCATGCCTTCCAATAGCCGCATAATGGTGGCAGGTTTCAACTCAAAGGCCCGATGACAATGGGTGTGATAACGGGCCACAATCATAGCCAGGCGTTTGCTGCTGTTGGGTACCTTCAAGCGTTTGCACAGCTTTTTAGTGAGGTGTTCGCTCACATCTTCGTGGCCGTGGTGTTTTGGCAGCAGGTGGTCCGGTGTCAAAGCCTTGCCTAAATCATGACAAAGTACAGCAAACAATACCGAGGTGCGCTCTTCCGCTGATAGATTGAGTTTCTGCAACAGCTTACAGGCGGCCTGGAGACACATCATAACGTGCACACCGGTATCCACTTCCGGATGATGTTTTTCCGGTTGTGGAACGCCGAATAAAGCATCGATTTCCGGGAATACTTTTTCCAACCCATGGCATTCCCTTAACGCTTCGAAGTAGCGCCAGGGGCTGGGCTCGGAAAAGGCTTTTTCTGTTTCCTGCCAGACCCTCTCCGGGGTGAGTTGTTGCAGTTCATCTCCTGCGGCGAGGGTTTGCATCAATGCCATGGTGGGCTCGGCGATGGTAAACCCCAGCGCATGGAAACGGGCCAGGAAGCGGGCCACTCTTAACACCCGCAGGGGGTCTTCCACAAAGGCGTCTGAAACGTGACGCAACAGTTTGTGCTGGATATCGCTTTGGCCGCCACAGGGATCAACCAGGTTGCCTTGGGAATCTTCAGCCATGGCGTTAATGGTGAGGTCCCGTCGTGATAGATCCTGCTCCAGGGTAACTTCGCTGCCGAAGTAGCATTCAAAGCCGGTGTAACCCGGGCCGGTTTTTCGTTCGGTGCGGGCAAGGGCGTATTCTTCTTTGGTCTGGGGGTGCAGAAATACGGGAAAGTCTTTGCCCACCGCTTGATAGCCAAGGTCTAACAACTGTTGCGGCGTGGCACCCACCACCACCCAGTCGCGATCTTTTATTGGCAGCCCCAGTAAACTATCCCTTACGGCTCCGCCCACGAGATATTTTTGCATGTTGACGTTAAGTTAACTTTGTCGAAACAAACGTTCTAAAAAAGATGAGTGAGTATCATACCTTGTTTGTGAATTTTTTGAGAAAACTAAATTAGCGGTTGACCCTTTTCCTGTTCACCACCTATATTAACGCCATGACTATTTTCAGCACAGCACTCATTGCAGCACTTATAACGGCACAGCACAGCGTCGCAGCGGTCTTTATGCATCGCGCGGCGGCGTGCGCGTGTCTGCCAGTGTGGCGGGTGGCGAAACGCCTTGGGAGCGCTGTGGTGAGGGGAGAGCATAAATAAAAAATTGCACACCCTAAAGTTCAAAAGCCGCAGCGTTTTCAAAAACCTGCGGCTTTTTTTGTGGCCGCAGGTTTTTTCTACGTTGCTCAATTAATGGAGGAAAAAGGAGTGAAAAAGTCATGTCGGTGCCCATTGCCTATCTCGCAGTTGTATTAGTTTGGTCCACAACGCCGTTGGGCGTGCAGTGGAGTTCTCAGGGTATTTCTCCGGTGGCGGGGGCCTTGAGCCGTATGTTTTTGGCGGCATTGATAGGGTGGGCGGCGGCACGGCTGATGAAAGTGGCGGTGCCCTGGCATGGCAAAGCGTTGCGGATTTACGCCATTTCCAACATTGGTTTGTTTATGGGGTTGATGAGCGCCTATCTTGGCGCAACCATGATACCGTCGGGTATGATTTCAGTGATCTTTGGCTTGTCTCCGGTAATGTCGGCCCTGTTGGCTCGCTATTTGTTAAATGAACCCCGTTTTTCCACCAGTAAGTGGGTTGCGCTGGCTTTAGGGGTTGCGGGGCTGGTGGTGGTGTTCAATCAGGGTTTTGAACTGGCTAACCAAAGTTATCTCGGTTTTGTTTTGGTGGGGTTTGGCGCATTTTGTTTTAGCCTCAGCGGTGTGCTGCTGAAGCGGGAAAGCTTTTCTCTTCACCCCATGGCCCAGACCGCCGGCTCTTTAATGGTGGCGACACCGCTGTATTTTGTTAGTGGTTTGTTTCTTGGTTTGGAGGTAAATTCACCGTCCCCCAAGGCCATCGCTGCCATTTTGTATTTAACGTTGTTCGGCTCGTTTATTGGTTTTTTCTGTTATTTTTATATTCTTAAACACCTTAGCGCCAGTTCCGTGGCTCTGGTAACCTTGATAACACCAGTGAATGCCATTGCCCTGGGGGTGTATTTAAATGGAGAAACCCTCACCGCTAACCTGGTGGCGGGTACCTTCATGATTTGCGGATCCCTGTTGCTGTTCTATTGGGGGGACCAATGGGCGCGTCGGTTTGCGCTTTTATACAGGTGTTGAAACTATGAGTTTTTACGAAAACAAAATATTCCCTCCCGTTATGGAGTTCACCACTCGGGTGTTGCGTAAAGATATCGCCAAGGTGTTGTCCCAGGCGGAGGGAAGGGTATTGGAAATTGGTGCCGGTACCGGCGCCAACTTTCAGTTTTACGGGGACGCGGTGTCGGAAGTGGTTAGTATTGAACCGGTGGCGACGATGGTGGAGACGGCCCGTAGGCGAACCCGTAAGCGGCAGCAAAGGTTCCCCATTACCGTTGAGCAGGGCGATGCCCGACAATTGCCCTATGATGATCACAGCTTTGATTCCGTGGTGGCGTGTTTGGTGTATTGCACCATACCCGACCCCCATTTAGCTGCCGCAGAAATGCATCGTGTACTTAAGCCCCAGGGTAAACTGGTGTTCTTTGAACATGTGGCTTCCAAGCGGCCCAAGGTGCAGCGCTGGCAGCAGCGGCTTAACCCTCTGTGGAAAAAACTGGCTTGTGGTTGTGAGATTACCCGCAGCACTCGGGATTTGTTTGAGCAAGCGGGGTTCAGCTATGCTCAGATATCGGATTACGATCACCCCAAGTTAGCAGCATTGATTGCACCTTTAATTTCGGGCGTTGCCCATAAGCAAGGCTAATAGCGCAGTTAGTCTTATTGAATCAGACATTTTGCTTGTCTCATATGGGTTCTGGTTTATATTAATAAAACAATAATATTCACCTGTTTACTTCATCGAGTCGAAGGGATGCTTTATGAGGGGAATCAATCAGTTTGCGCTTGAGCCCATGTCCAATGTGGATACCGCGTGGTTGCGAATGGACTCCAATGAGAACTTGATGGTAATCAATGGGCTGTTGTTTTTTGATGAGCCCATGACCCAAGCCGAATTCAGAAACATTCTTGAGCAGAGGCTAATAGCCCAGCACAAACGGTTTCGTCAGCGACCAGTTGAGCAGTTTGGCCATTACTACTGGCAAGAGCTTAAACATCTCGATATGAATTATCATCTAACCTCTTTAGAGGTTGAATCGGGGTCTAATGAGGATGAAGCCTTACGCCGTAAGGTGAGCACCATGATCCCCGAGCCGCTGGACTCTAAGCATCCCTTGTGGCGCTTTTACTTTGTGGAGAATCATGGCAAAGGTTGTGTGGCGCTGGTGAAAGTGCACCATTGCTACGCCGATGGTATTGCGTTGTTTTCGGTGCTGGATTCCATCGCCGATGAGTCCGTTCTGCACAGTTCCCCCGCAGCCAAATTCCGTTTTCCCGTGCGCAAACCCAAGTCGAACTCGTTGGGGCATCGTCTGCAGTTTGCCGTTTCCAGTGCTTTGTTTTATTGCGCTTTTGCAGCCGCCTGGGTGTTTGAGTGCTTGCGGGTTACTTTTGCACGGCCTGATAGCAAAACTGCCTATAAACGCACCTTAACCCCAACTAAACAGGTGGGTTGGGCTCCCTCTTTGCCTGTGAGCGAAGTAAAGCAGGTGGGTAAAGCATTGGGTTGTACCGTGAACGATGTGGTATTGGGGTGTGTGGCCGGTAGCCTGCGACGTTATCTTCAGCGTTTGGGTGAGCCCGTGGATGGAATTTGTTTGCGGGCCACGGTGCCCGTTAATCTGCGGCCTTTGGATCAAGCGCTTCAGCTAGGCAACCACTTTGGCCTGGTGTATTTGGAATTACCCGTGGCGGAAGATAGTGTCAGTGCGCGGATCAAGGGAGTGCGTCGCAATATGTCCAAGCTCAAGAATGGAATGCAGGCACAGATGAGCTATAACGTGCTCAGCGTGTTGGGCTACTTTCCAAACCTGGTGGAGAAGTGGGCATTAAACTTCTTTTCCAGTAAGGCTTCGGCGGTGATGACTAACGTGCCAGGGCCCACAAAACCGGTGGTGCTCATGGGTAAGACGTTGTCCAAGCCTATGTTTTGGGTGCCGCAGTCCGGTGATATCGGTATTGGTGTCAGTGTGTTGAGCTACAACAAAAAAGTGGAGTTTGGTTTTGTGGCCGATTCTGCATTGATACCGGATGCTCAGGCCATGGTGGAAGACTTTATGGATGAGTTTCAGCAGATTAAACGGGAAATTATTGGCTCGCCAGTTCGAACCGAAAAGAAAAAGGAAGCGCTAGTTCATTAAGTGGCGCCCTGGATGGTGCCCTGAGCAGGACACCATCCAGGGAATTCTTTAATGAACTACTGAGAAGGTCGATCAGCGATATCGGGGAGACAAACTGTCTTTGTTGGCGAGGCGGAAGATGCCGTCTTCCAGGGAAAGGGCCTTGCCTTTGTCATCATCCAGTTTGAGACTAAATTTACCCACTAGCCAACCGTCCTTCTCGCTCTGAACTTCCAATGTTCCTTCTCTAACCTTGTCAGCATCCAGGTTTTGGCTGTCGGATTCCACCCAGGCCTTGCTAATCTTATATTGCCCAGGGCCTTTGTAATTTTTGATCTGTAGCCTGATTTCTGTGTCGCCGTAGAAAGACACAATCTGCATATCATTGACGAGCATGGAGCTGCGCTTCAGCCAGTAGGCTTTCTGCGGTATCAAGCGTTGGTTTTGACTGGTCCAGTTGTTTTTGAAGTAAATATCGCTTTTATCCTGCCTCAGGTCGGCCACGGTCATGGCTTTGACCTTTTGCTTTTCTTTATTCAAAGTTTCGGTAAATCGCGCTTTTTCCTGGGCGGGCTTTTTCGCCACCGCCACCACGGGCTTTGGTGTTTGCACCGGTTTTTGCGTCTTGTTTGCCGGTGCTACTTCCGCATAGGGTTTTGCGGTGAATTGCTGAGTCGCCGGTATTGCAACAACATTGCCGTTGGTATTGCCGTTGAATGGTTTAGCAATAAATACCATGGGTTTGTCAGACTCTTTGGCTTTTGCAACTTTCGTTGCTTTTGCCTTTTGCTCCGGCTTCTTGGGGGTTGGCTTTGCAGCCGCTGGGGCACTGGCCACTTTTGCAGCGGATTCTGAAGCGGCCTTTGTTGCAGCCGCCGCAGATGCTGATACGCTGGCAGTGGCGGCAGCAGCGCTTGCCAGAATCACTTTTTCGGTATCTTTCTGCTTGGGTTTCTTGGCTACTTTCACCTTGGAATTAACCCGTTTATTGTGATCATATTCGCAGGGAATAGCGTTGTTTGCCACGGTACAGGTACCTTTGCCGTGGGCTTCGTTGTAGCGGAATGTGCCGGCGTAAGTTTCACCCAGGGCACTTACCAAAACGCCTTCACCGTGCTTCATGCCATCTACATATTCGCCTTTGTAGTAGCCCCCGGTGTTGAAGTCCACCCGTCCGTTGCCGTGTTGGTTGCCATTTTTCCAGTCGCCAAAGTAAACGTCTCCGTTGGGGTAGTAATAGCGGCCTTTACCTTCTGGTCGTCCGTTTAAGAAGGAGCCTTCGTACATCCCGCCGGATATAAATGTGAGTTGGCCGTAGCCATGGGGCTTATTGTCGCTCCAGTTACCGTCATAGTAGGTGCCATCCACGTAGGATTGCTTACCCTCACCATGGTGCATGCCGTCTTTGAACTGACCTTCGTAGACTGATCCCACCGCGTATTTCTTGAAGCCCTTGCCGTGGGGCTGATCATCGTGCCAGTTGCCTTGATATTCGTCGCCATTCTCATACTTCATGATGCCCTGGCCTTCGCGGCGGCCATGTTTGAAGCGGCCTGAATACTGGGCGCCATTGGCGTAGGTGAGAGAGCCGTAGCCATGGGGCTGATGTTTCAACCACTCGCCTTCGTAACGAGACCCATCAGTCCATTGGTGTTTTTTATTCTCGAGTTTATGTTCGGAAGCGGTCAAATAGTCATCTTGGTCAATGGGTTCTGCCACGCTGTTGGCGCTGGTCAGAAGTACCATGCTGCAAGCCATTGCGGCGGTTAACATTTTTGTCATTTTTTTAGCCCCAAAACTTCTACGGTTTATTTTCATACTGGCATTGTATATGGCTGTTTTTTGATTTTCCTGAATCATTTCAAAAAATATCCCATGATTCAATGAGAGTGATGTAACCATGCCTATACTGAAGGTATTGCCCACCTATGCAGAGGAGTGGATTGTGGGGATGCTTGATTGGTATTGCAGAGTGGTACTGGAAGGTGGGTTTTGTCTTGTTAAACCCTCAAATGCGCATTGTTACCGGCGCCGGCAGAAGCGCAGTTACCAGCTAAGGAAGCAACGGGTAAAGTGTTTTTGGCTGTGCGCAATACTCGGTATAGGGGCTTTTCCCATGCTGCATGTGGCGGTTATTGTAGGCCTGTTCACCACCTTTATTTCATTTATGTATCTTGATGAAGCGGATGCATAGGCTACTACCTTAGTCTTATAGTGAGCGTTCGCTAACTCCTTGTGTCTTGTAAATACGGGTTTGGTTATAAGTAGCCACTTATTCTTGCAGATACGATCTAAATACGGGACAGCAATTAAGCAAGTCTTTGTCATACTTAAAGAGCACAAAACCCGCGAAGGAAGCACAATAGAAGTTGTAAATGAGGTTGAGTAGTGATCATTGAGGTACTTAGAGAGACCAAATTTCCTCGTAAAGCCATAATCGCCGCATTACTGGTGTTGGCCACCGGCCACGGTTCTGCCAATGGCGGCTGGGTGATTGAGCGGGATGATCGTGGTAAATCGCCTCTGTTAAAAGAACGCAAATCCATTGCCCAAAGCCCCGAGCAGAAAGAACAGCAGCAACTAGCCCGGGCCTATACCAATGCGGTTAAGCAAGAAAAACAAAAAATTCGCGAGCAGTGGGCAAACCCGGAAGTGAGCAGCAAATCCCGCTGGGTGGCTTACTCCAAAGATTATAAGGTCAAGCGTGCGGTGGATTTTGAATATAACCGCATCGAAGTGAGTTTAGCGGGCACCTACAATGGTAGTCGGCTGGACTTTGCGGCCATGTCTGCCCAGGTTCGAGGTGAAGTGGAAAACATTCTGGCAACCTCCGTCCAACAGGCGGTTAAGCAGGATCCCATTCAGCGGGCAATTGATTCAGCCTATGCCAGTCTGGGTAAAGATGCGCCCGTGCAAGACGCAGGAAATGATCTGGTATTGAAAGAGCTGTTCGCGTCGTCTAACCCTTCTTCTCGAGCCATCAAGAATAAAGCGGCGGAACTGGTACGCAACGCGTCTATTCGTTATCAGGTGTTGAGTGCCAGCCTAGCTGCGGTATCCGTCAATCCCGGTAAAAAGTTAACCTACGTGGTGCCGCTGCCAGATAGTCGCCTACGTAAGAAGGTATTGGAGTATCGTCCCCAGGTTCACAAGAATGCCAAGCGCTTTGCATTGAGCGAAGATGTGGTAATGGCCATCATGCATACCGAAAGTCACTTCAACCCATTAGCTCGCTCCCATATTCCGGCTTTTGGGCTTATGCAAATCGTGCCCTCCACTGCAGGACGGGATGCCACTCGTAAGCTGTATCAAAAATCGAAGTTGCTTAGCGCAAACTATTTGTATAACCCAAGCAAGAATATTGAGGTGGGGTCTGCTTATCTGCACGTGCTCTACTATCAGTATTTGAAAGACATAAAAAATCCTGAAAGCCGGTTGTATTACACCATTGCGGCATACAATGCGGGAGCATCGAATATTGCTAGAGCGTTTGTCGGTAAAGCCAGCTTTAAAGATGCGGTGGACACCATTAATGCCATGAGCCCACAGCAGGTGCTTGATCGTTTGGTCAAACAGGCTCCCCACCGTGAAACACGGGAATATATCAGCAAGGTGCTCAAGCGCAGAAATTACTACGCAAGATTGTGACTACCATCATGTGTAAAACCGGAGTTTTCAGTTTCGCGCTGATGGGTTTTTGTTTGGTTTTTCTCACCGCTTGCGGTGATGATCATCTGCATAATGAGATCCAGGCCTTGCGGATAGAGCTGGATGAAACCCGCCAAGTGGTACAACGTTTACAGGCACAACATCAGGTACCAGAATATCGCTTCACACTATTCAATGTGAGCGATCAAATTCAAGAAAAAACCTTTCAACCCATTCTTATCAGCCGGGCTGAATTGAATGTGGAGGGAGGTGAAACTGCGCCAGCTCCCCTGTATCTGGACGTGGAACTAAAGGTAGAGCTGCCAGAGAATGGCCCCGTATTAACTTCGCGTCAGATATTTTACGTGAATGAAGGACAGACCAAAGTTCATATGGAACACATCTTACCTGAACACGGTTTGAAGCTGGAAGAGTTGTCTGTGTCGTTAACGCCTTTGAATTGGTACCGGGGAGAGAGGATCTCTACAGATCAGGTTCAAGTGGACCCGAATCCCCGTTGACAGGGCGGATTCGGGTTGCTGTAAGGCCAGTGTGCAGCCGGTTTCAGGCGGCTTTTTGCAAGACGATTTTATCGATTAAGGGCCGGAAAGAGATATTGACTCCCAGCTCCACCATGGTCCAGTAGTGTCCGCTGATTACGCGATTGACGTGCATGGTTTCCGGTGAAGGTTGGAATGCGCCTATGTATTTCATGCCGTCTTTTTTCACTTTTACCATCATTTGTTTGTGCAGTTGCGAGTCAGAAAAATCGTAGGGTTCGTAGCCGGCAAAAGGTGCCAAGAAAATATCCAGCCATTCCCGGTAATGCTCAATATCAAAAGGCTTGCCATTGTCTGTTCGCACGCCCATTTTCAGCAGCTCTTCATCCAAATTGTCCAGCTTACGCTCCAAAGCTGCGATGACCAGGTTGCGCATATGCTCAATTACACCAGAATCCAATCGTTTTACCGCTCCAAAATCATAAATGATGATGGAGCCATCGGGTTTAAAGGCGAAATTCCCTGGGTGTGGATCTGAATGAACCGCTCGCAGGTCATAGATTTGCTCACCAAACGCTTCAAAAATGCGGTAACCAATCTGGTTTATGGTTTCCTGGCTGTATCGAGGCTGTTTTACTTGCTGAAGGTTGTCTCCCGGAACGTAACTGAGGGTTAATACGGTCTCAGCGGACAGTTCCTCAAGCAGTTCCGGCATGATGATGTACGGATGATCTTTATAATATTCCGTAAACAGCTTTATATTTTCAGCTTCGTGCTCATAATCCAATTCTTCGTAGAGCATGCGCCGGATTTCTTCAAAGGTCTTGTCGATTACCTCGGGGCTTACTTTCACAAGTCCTGCCAGTTTCAGGGCTCGCTTTAAATGTTTTAAATCGGAATCGCAAGACTCTTTAACCCCAGGGTATTGGATTTTTACCACGCACTCCTGGCCCGCTTTTGTTACGGCTTTGTGAACCTGGCCGATGGATGCTGCGGCGAAGGGCGTTTGCTCAAAGCTCTGGAACAGGTTTTCCGGTGTGTCGCCCAGGGCTTTAATCAGTTGGCGGCGAATCATATCGAAGGGCATGGGGGGGGATTCTTTTTGCAGAACCTCCAGGGCACTGGCCACTTCTTCGGGAAGCATGTCCTTCACCTGGGACGCAATCTGTCCCACTTTCATAACCGCGCCTTTCATTTCTCCCAGGGTCTGGGCGATCTGCTTGCCGATATCCGTATACAGCTGTTCCTGATTCTTGGCGTGGGTTTCTTCGTCGTTAAACAGCCCTTTTACTTTGTGGCTGGCCACGTTCTTGGCGATGTTTGCCGACATGCCCGCCAGTTTTAAAAAACGTTTTCCCGGAGTAGTGGCTTTAAACCGCTTGTCTTCTTTATCCTTTGCCACGATTGACGTGCCCTCTGTGAACTAAAGTCTGTGCTGTGGTAAACGCTCAACACAATTAAGTTTAGTATTTTTATCGGCCTGTGGATGGATCTTGTTGCACTTGGTATCCGCTGGCATTTTATTCACCACTCTAAATCAGTGGCCACCATGATGTAAATAGACCTGAACGGCTTTCATTATGGCAAATAATGTTAAAAGTCATGGGTTTGATATACTAAACCCGCTATAAACAATAAAACTTTCTCCTTTGTAGGGCGTTACAAAATTACCTACCTTGCCATTAGTGCAATTTACCGGGAATCAATGAGGTTGCAGGATGAGTGTTCGAGATAGATTGAAGCGATGGCTGGTGTCTGAGCGGACGGAACAGGTTGTTGACAAGATTCCCAAACCGGTGGGTTCATTTGGCTACGACCCCTGGGGATATAACCGCGATGTGGTGAAGATTGCGGTCAGTGTCATGCGGCCCATATACGAAAAGTATTTCCGGGTGGAGGCCCATGGTTTAGAGAATATTCCAGCCCAGGGGCGGGTTCTGTTGATCAGTAACCACAGTGGCCAGTTGCCCATCGATGGCTCTTTGGTGAGTTATGCCCTGGCCACCAACCCCATTCATCCCAGGGCCGTTCGCGTGATGGTGGAACGTTGGGTGCCCACGATTCCCTTCGTGGGGAATATTTTTAATGAGATGGGCGCCGTCTTGGGGGACCCAGAAAATTGCTCGAAGATGCTACGTAATGAAGAGGCCATTGTGGTTTTTCCCGAAGGGGTGAGGGGCTCGGGTAAAACCTGGGACAAACGCTATAAACTGCAACGGTTTGGGCTGGGCTTTATGCACTTGGCGATCACGGAAAATGCCCCCATAGTACCGGTGGCCGTGGTGGGGTGTGAAGAAACTATGCCCACTCCATTTCACCTGAAAGGGCTGTCCAGGTTATTGGGAATGCCCTATCTACCGGTCACGACTCCGGTGCCTCTGCCCGCGAAGGTTCGCGTTTATTTTGGCAAACCGATGGAGTTCAGCGGCCCCATAACCAGTGAGGATCAGGTGGCCGCCAAGGTGGAGACAGTGAAACAAGAAATTAATCGCCTGATTGAAACCGGGCTACAGCAGCGAAATGGGTGGTTTGAATGATCCATAGACATAAGCCGGAAATACTGGTGACGGGGGCCGGGGGATCGTTGGCTCAATATGTTATTAACCTGTTAAAGCGTGACTACCACATTGTGTTGGTGGACTTCCGCCGCCGGGTTCAGCTGGAAGAGGGGATGTCCAGCTACCGGGTGGAATACAACAAAAGGGGCTTCGAAGATATTTTCAGGAAGCACAAGATCGAAGCCGTTGTGCACCTGGGGCGCATGGGGCTGTACGAGTCTACCCATCGTAATCGTTACAATCACAATGTATTGGGCACCCAGCGGCTGCTGGATTTGTGTCATAAATATCAGGTGCAAAAAGTGGTGGTGTTATCAACCTACTATGTTTATGGCGCCAGCCCCTATAACCCCGCGTTACTGACGGAAGAAGCGCCACTGAAAGCGTCGGAATTGACCATGGATTTGGTGGATTCAGTGGAACTTGAAAACCTGGCTAATATTTATCTTTGGAAATACCCTGAGCTGAATATCACGATTTTGCGTCCGTGTAACATTGTGGGGCCCGGGGTGTTAAATTCCATAAGTTTGCTCTTGTCCAGCAAGGTGGCACCGGTGTTAATGGGGTTTTCCCCCATGATGCAGTTTATTCATGTGGAAGATACGGCCCAGGCCGTGGTGCTTGCTTTTGAGCAAAACAAGCCGGGCGTCTATAACGTGGCTACCGATGATTGGGTCAGCTATCAAGAAGCGGTGAGTCTATGTGGCTGTAAAAGAATGCCCATCCCATCTATTCCAGAAGGCTTGCCGAAATTGATCAGCAAACGCTTGAATTGGAAAGGTTGGCCCGCGTATTTATTAAATTACTACAAGTACCCTGTGATAGTAGATGGGTCTTTGTTCAACAAAACGTTTGGCTTCAAGCCCCGACGCAGTTTGGATGATGTGTTTTCCTACTATCGGGAGAAAAAAGAAATGGGAATCCTGTAGCAGGATTCCCATTATTCTTAAAAGCAGAAAGTAAACTTAAGCTGCTTTAACTGATTTAACGGCTTTGATGTTGAAGCTGTTCACTTCTTTCACCAGATCGTCCGCCTGCTCCAGATATTGACTGTTGTCGTGCATCCAGGGGTGGAAGCTGGGTCGATAGAAGTCCAACCACTCAGGTGCGATACGACGTAATACACCGGGCTTGCCTGCCACAAAGTTCGCCAACTTGAGCCAACCTTTCACGTTCAGCAAGTTCTTCACGCCGCCAGTGCTTGCGGCCAACATGCGTACGTAGAAAGGTGCGTACAGGCTCCAGAAAATGATATTGGCAACGGAGAATGCGAACACCCGCAGAGCGTAGGAGCTAATGTTTTTGCCTGCCAACATTTCGTAAGCGTCAAAGCAAACGGCCTTGTGCTCAGTTTCTTCCAGGGCGTGCCAACGCCAGATGGCAGAGAAATGTGGGTCCGCCCCTTTGAGCAGGTCTTCATCCCGTAGCAGGGTGTCGCCCAGCACCGCAGTAAGGTGCTCTAATGCCACGGTGGTGGCCAATTGCCATTTAGGGGGTAGTTTTTTAACGGTATCCAATACCAGCACCACCAGCTTGTCCAGTTGTTCAATGGGCATGCCAGCCTCAGTTAGCACATCGTTATAATCTTCGTGCTCGCGGGTGTGGAAGCCTTCCTGGCCGATAAAAGCGGAAACCTGGGCTTTCAGCTTGTCGTCAGTGATTTCGTTACGGTAGTGACGAACGCTCTGAATAAAGAATCTTTCGCCAGCAGGAAAGAAGATAGACAGAGTATTGTAGAACTGAGTTACGTGCAGACCTGACGGATTCCAGCTCACTGCTTTGTCCTTAGGTAAACCGAACTTCAGATTACGGCGAATTGGATCAATTAAACTGGTCATTTGGCTCTCCACTAAATATCTAGAACAACATCAACTGTATTAATTATGATCTATTTTGCAAATGTTATGTAACACTGTTTGGTGACACATAAGATGATGATTGCTAAAGGTGGTGCCTGTCAATCCACTTGAGACACATATTTGTGACTATTTGGTTTTTTTTTGGCTTGGCTAGCGGCAGCCGCGGAGGACGAGGGGGGGGGTTAGAGGAACATGTTCCTAGTGGATCATGTTCCAGTTCATATCCGGTGTGATATTGAGCCTGTCGTCGCTGTATATGTCAGAATCAATGGCCAACAGTCGCACGTAACGGTCAAAGTACAATAATTGTTTAAGCAACAGGGCAAATTCCCTGGGGAAGTGGATACCGTGGCGTTTGCCTACACCCACCAGGTCCATCATCACCTTGTTTACTTCGTGGTCGTTAATGGAGGCCATATCCCCCATGGGGACATCCGCATCCGGCATAACTCGATCCATACTGTTGTACAGTGCGCGAATGTCTTGGGACAGTCGTGTGACGTCCACAGCCTCGTCTGTCATGCCGATCCCCAGCATGGCTTCAGCCATTTCGTCATAGTTTTCCTGGCCTATTGCCCAAATGAACTTAGACACGGATTCCCAGGTGCTGGGTTTGATTCGCCCCACGATGCCGAAGTCAATGAAACCAATGCGGCCATCTTTCAGCACCAGCAGATTTCCCGCGTGCACATCGGCGTGGAAGGATTCGCAAAACAGTAGACTGGAAAACCAGGTATTCATTGCGGTAATAAGAGCCGATTCCGGGTTGGCAACAATATGTTGAATGCTCTCAAGGTCGGTGAATGGAACCCCGTGAAACCGCTCCATGGTGAGGACCCGCATGGTGGAGGCCTGGGGATAAACTTTTGGTGCTATGGCCTGATCGTTGCCTGTGGCTTCCAGAAACTGGTGGAAGTCTTCTATGTTTCTGGCTTCCTGGTAAAAGTCGCACTCCGCCAGCATGCCTTTTTGGATTTCATCCACAATGGCTGACAGTGAGGCCATGGATAAGTTGGGCACAAAGTACTCCAGCACCCTGGCTGCTACGTAGAGAAAGTTCAAATCCGTAAGCAAGATATCTTCCACTCCCGGCTTTTGCACTTTAACCACCACTTCTTCCCCGCTTACCAGCTTAGCCGCATAGACCTGGGCAATGGATGCGGAGGCAAGTGGAACGGGGTCAATCTCTGCAAAAACAGCATTTAGGGATTTTCCAAATTCTTTTTCAATCACCCGTTTCATGGTGTGGAATGGAACCGGGGTGGTTTTGTCCAGACAAAGCTGAAATTCTTCTACGTAGTCATCGGGGAACACAGACGGGGAACTGGCAATAAACTGGCCTAACTTGATGTAGGTGGTACCCAGTTTCTCGAAGGTTTGGCGCAACAATATTGGAGCAGGGGGGCGTTCCCCTAGCAGCCAGTCTACCCCGGTTTGGGCCAATACCCTCACGGTTTGGCCCACTCTCAATGCACCCTTTATGCCCGCACTGACACGAAATAGCGGAGACTGTTTGGTTTTCATCACACAACACCTTAAATTGTCTGGCCGTACCTGCAGGCCCATTTTACACAGTTAGGGGGTGATAGGTTACTGATTCCGCACAATTACTGACTTAGATCGGTGACAGCTCAACCGATAAGACGTAGGCTAACGTCCCTCATTGAGCAGAATCTGATGCTTAACTTATATTTATAACCATAAACAAATGCACAGTACAAAGGAGCCGCTGCGGCGGGCAGTTACGCGATGATGGCATTACCCAACCCTTTGGGATTTTTGGAGCAGCGAATTGAAGTCTCGAGCTCACTTAAGGACATTGTCCACATTGCTGATAATGAGGTTAATCCGGAGTGGCTCGGTGTTACTGAGCAGGATCGCGACAAAATCTGGAAAAGCGTAATCGATCTTTATCGTAACGGGGCTTATCCTGCAATCAGTATTTGTATCCGCCGCCACGGTGAGATCCTTTTGAATCGATCCATTGGCCACGTTAAAGGCAATGGGCCAGGGGAAGGGGGGCCAAAGGTGGTGGCGACCCCTGACACGCCTTTTTGTTTATTTTCCGCGTCAAAAGCTGTTACGGCTATGCTCATCCACCTGCTGGAAGAGCGCAATCAGATAAATTTGCTCAACCCCGTAAGCTTCTACATTCCTGAATTTGGCGCTAACGGTAAAAAGAGTATTACGGTACAGCAAATTCTTTCCCACAGGGCTGGCATTGCCCGGTTTAAGAACATCGATCCCCACGTGCTGTTTGATCACAACTCCGTGATGAAATTGATCTATGAAGCCAAGCCCACCAGCGTTCATGGTCGCGAACTGGCTTATCATGCTCTTACCGGGGGGTATGTGTTGGGTGAGCTGGTTAAGAGGGTCACTGGAGAGGACATAAACCACTTTATCCAGAAAAATGTCAACGAGCCCATGGGTATGAAAAACTTCACCTATGGAGCGCCTCCAGAGTGTGTGGATAAACTGGCTAAGAATTATCTTACCGGGCTTCCCGTGGTGTTTCCGCTAAAGCAAATCAGCAAGCGAGTGCTGGGTGCTGATCTGGCCACGGCAATCGACATTTCAAATGATCCCCGATTCTACCAGCAGATTATTCCTGCGGGGAATATCACGGCCACAGCGGAAGAGTGTTCCCGTTTCTTTCAATGTTTGCTGAATGGCGGGGAATATGAGGGAAAGCGCCTATTTCAACCTCTCACCATTGAGCGTGCGGTGCGGGAAGTCAATGCCACTGAGCTGGACCGCACTTTGATGCTGCCCATGCGTTACAGCGCAGGCATGATGTTGGGTAATTATCCCGTGGGGGTGTTCGGCCCTGCCGCTGCTCAGGCTTACGGCCACATCGGGTTGACCAACAATTTTTGCTGGGCTGATCCTGAGCGCATGATCTCAGTGGCATTGCTCAGTTCCGGCAACCCGGTGGTTGGCTCTCATTTGCTGCCTTTGGGTATTTTGCTGGCGACAATCTCCCGACGTTGTAAAAAGGTGTTCCAGTCTTAATAACCGTCGGAATAAAAACTCACCTGCATGGGCTCCGGATGAATTGCCCGGAGCGCCCTGGAAAGCTTTGCAGGCTTGCCCAAGTGATGTCGATAGATGGCTTGGTAAGTGAGGATATTTTTCACGTAGTCGCGAGTTTCGTGAAAGGGAATAGTCTCCACCCAAATATCGCCACTTACGGGCAACGTTTTGGGCCGCCATGCCCTTGCCCGATGGGGGCCTGCATTGTACGCAGCAGTGGCTAGAATCATATTGCCGTTAAATTCCTGAAGCAATTGGCTCATATAATAGGTTCCCAGGCGTACATTGGCATCGGGGGTGAGCATTTGTTTGGTGCTGGGGTTCCTTATGCCCATTTCCCGAGAAATTTGGCGAGCCGTGGCGGGCATTATTTGCATCATACCCATGGCGCCCACTGCGCTGCGCGCACTATAGAGGAATGCACTTTCCTGTCGGATTAGCGAATACACCCAGTCCAGATCCAATCCCTTGTTGCCAGCGTGTTTTTGGATGACGGATTGATAGGCCACGGGAAAACGAATGCTCAGATCGTTAAAGGCGTTGGACTGGTAGGCGGCGACAATTGCGGGATTATGCCAGCCCCAGAGGTGGGCTAACTGTGCCATGGCGGCACGGTCTTTTTCATCGCTGCGCCTCACCAGATGTTGCCATTCATAGCGGGACAACTTCTTGGAATCCAACAGATGCAGTTCTCGGGCCCGTTGTACCCCAGGTAACTGGGTTACGCGACTGATGTCCTGTTCGTTAACCGGTGTCATTTCCATATTCAGGCTCAGGGGCTGTTGTAGCCTCTCGCTGGCTAAAAATCCGTAATAGTGGCGATTCTTTGCCAAATCTTTCAATATCGATGTGGAGGTTTTGCGCTGGGCGAATTTCTGCTCCACAACAGAACGGGGCAGCAACTCAAACAGGTCACCCTCTTGATACAGGGCTTGGCGAAAGTGGTTTAAAAAGTTCAAGTAATCCACTTTGTCGGCGTTAACTTGGACTTGAGACAGTTTGTTCAGATCCACCGGGGGCAGTTTTTGCTGGGTGCGAGCGCGCCAATATTTCCAGCTGTTTTCATCAGCTTGATCTTGATTCAGTAACGCCAACCAGTTGCGAACTCTGGGCCAGTCTTCGGCGTAAAGAGCGTTGCGTAAACCCACGCTGGTGAGGTCATCACTAAGGCCGTATTGGGCGGCTTGATTGAGCCAATAGTCCGCATTTTCCTGCTTGCGTACCGCCAGCACCCAGGCAAACTCATTAATGATCTTGGCCCGCTCTCCCAAGTTAAATTGGAATTCCGCCTGATATTTAGGCCATAACGCCTGAGCCAGCTTGGGATCTTTGCGGATCAGGCGACTGAAACCGGTCACTATCAGAGGTTTGGCGTTGTCACCCCATTTTTGGTAGCGGGGCAGGTATTTCAGCCGGTGTGGATCGCGATACAGATCTCGCCATTCACGAGCCATCACTTTTTTCTGCTTGGGAACTTTTGATTCTAAATATTTTGCCAACTGAATCTGGCTATTGGCCATAGCCAATGCGGTGCGCTCCCAGGCCAGTTCGCCGTGCATCTCCCCGGTGGTTTTCCAGACTTCAAACAGGGGATCACAGGCATCATGCTGGGATTTGCCCACCAACCAAAGCCGTCGCGCACCAGCGAAGGCCTCGTTGCGATCTCCCTCTTTGTAGAGAGCCCAATAGTAGTGGCAGTCGAACTCCGTGCCATATTGCCCAACTTGGTAGTGATTTAAATAGGTATCCCAGTTTTTTTGCCTGGCCAGATTGCGAATCCATCTTTTACGTAACCAGCTCGCCAGGGGGGAGTCGGAAAAGTCATGGATAAATTCATCCAGTTCTTCGTGGTCCACCGAGCTGATATAGCGGCTGTATTCCTTGTATTTAAGGTAAGGGTAAAGCGGATAGTCCCGCAGTTTTTCAGCTTGTTTTTGAAATTGTTTGCGCTGTCCTTTGGTGAGCAGGTCAAGGGCCTGGCTGTAGGCTTGCCGCTGAGACGCCCAATAAGCCTCCTGATTTTGCTGCAGAGACAGTCCGTAATTCGCCGCCACTGTCTGGGAAATGAGTAGAGTCAGGCCAGCAGCAATGTTGTTGAACCAGTTCTTCATGACTTTCCACCAAGACCTTAGTCGAATGGGCTAAATCAGTATCCTTTAATCAATAGCAGAAAATGAATAATTTTCATGTGCTTAAAAGAGGTAGTTTAGACTTTTTTTAGGCGTGGGTGGAAGTTCTAGTGGGGTCTAAGCGTCTGATCTATCGATGTTTTAAAAATTCTCTGGCTTTCAACGTTGTGGTAATGGCAGGGGGGTCTAAACTTTAAAATAGATTTGAATCCATATCGGCCCCAAAAGCAGACAGTTGTTTAATGCCTGATCCGGCGCAGGGGCTTAACTTGTGAACTCGGGGATTATGGAAAAAAAAATAAGAGAAAAGCGTGTCATACAACGGCACCAATTAAAATACTATTTGAGCGTCTATAACCGCAAAACTGGAAAACCCATTGGTTATATTGTGAATATATCTACGGAAGGTTTGCGTCTGGTGAGCCATATCCCTTTACTCACCCATAGTGTTTTTCAGTTCCGAATCAAATTGCCCAGGGAAATCAAAGGGGCAAGTAACATCGACTTTGATGCATTGAGTTGTTGGTGTAGACCGGACGTCAGTCCGGATTGCTTTGATACGGGTTTCAAGCTCATTGATCCGCCACAGGAATTAATGAACCTGATTGAAGGGTTGACCAGTTACTTCAGTTTTAGAATCGAGTAAGTCACAGATCTTCTGATTGTTTTCTCACCAGTACTTGCCTAAGGAAGGGCTTGTTGTCACAATCCAACGGTGTTTCTTCTTTCGCCGTAGCTTGCCATGTATCGTTCTTATCTGCCCACTGTGGCTTTGTATCTGTTTATCTCTCTTGCTTCACAAGCCAGCTTCGCGCTACCGCCAGAAATGGAAATGGATCGCTTGGTGCTGGCAGCGGAAAAGAAGCTAGAGAAACAAGAGTTTGATGCCGCTCGAATATACATACAAAGGGTAACCGAGTTGAAGGTGGAACCTTTGCCCGGGTTCTATTTTCTAGCGGGGAAGGTGTCATTGCATTTTGGGGAGCTGGACAAAGCCCAGCAACAGCTCACACAATACGTTGAGGCAGCGGGCCGAGAGGCTGACCACTACGAAGCAGCTTTGCAGATGTTGACCCAGATAGAAGAGCGTAAATTGGCACAGGAGGCCGCAGCTGGTTCCCGCCAGGAGGTAAAGAAGATTCAAACAGAATCGGGTATTACTTTATCCAACACTCAGGGGCAAGCCTACGATCAGCGTATTAAAAAGCTCTATCTGGCAAAGGATGTGACTGCAGGTCTGGTGCTGCATGTGAACAGTTTGTTGAAATCCTACACCTATCTTGAAGGCAAGATAAAAAACCAGGACCTCTCCAACAGTGACGCCTATTCTGTTTCAGTTAAATCCCCCAGCCAAATTGCCGTGGCTAAAACCGAACGTCGCCCTCAGCAGGTTGGCCAAGAGGGTGGACAAGCTGCCATTACCGTCACCAGCCTGGATACCCTAGGTATTAACCCTTACATCGGGTTTCGATGCAGTAAAACGGCGGATAGATGCGTAATAAAACACCCGGTCACCGATCAAGAGTGGATGATTATCGCCAACGACCCAGCTGCAGCTGCTGATCTCAGTCAGGCACTTACCCGACTTATTAAGGCGTTGCAGCGTTAACCCTGAGCCACTTTTAGGCCTTGACTGCGAAGTTCCTCAATGCTTTGTTCCAGTTGTGCTATGCGCTGATTCAGTTCCATGATTTTTGTGATGTCTTTAATGGGAACCGAAATCAGTTCGCCCCGCAGATTACGCAGCTTGCGCTTGGCTATGGCCAGTAAGTCCTGGTTTTTAACTATATCGCTGTGATTATCGAAAATGTAATGGGCTTGCTCAAACAGGTCTTTCTGTGGGTGAGCCCCTTCGCTTTTCCCGATAAAAACGCCTTCTTCATTGTAGTAGTGAAACTCTTTCTGAGCTTCGTTTGCGCTCGACTTCATACCGACTTCCGTGCTTAAAAAAAGACTGGGTACTTATTCTTGTTAGACCGGGATCTTGATTAAAGCAAGCACTGAGAGCTGGTTAGCGTGCATTGTTCCTTCAGTTTGAACGGTTAGAACGTAACCGCCCAAACTGAAAAAAACATGTACTCCATGGGCCTCATGACATTAGGCAAGCCGGATGGTGAAATAATGGTCCAGCAACAGTGCGATGAACAAAATCATCAGATAGACGATAGAGAATCCGAAGGTTTTCATTGCCGTGCCCGGTTGTGGCGCGTATTTGAGCTTGAAGGCGTAGTATAAGAATATACCGTTGATCACCAGCGTAGTGGCCAGATAAAGCAATCCACTCATACCCGTGAGATAGGGCAGTAGGGTGCACAAACACAGCAATATGGTGTAGTGCAACACCGATGATTTGGTAAATTCAATGCCATGGGTCACTGGTAGCATGGGAATGCCTGCCTTGGCGTAATCATCTCGGCGATGAATGGCCAGGGCCCAGAAGTGGGGTGGGGTCCATATAAATATGATGAGCACCAATAACAGGGCGTGGGGATCAATGCTATTGGTCACCGCTGTCCAGCCCAGCAAGGGGGGAATGGCACCGGCGATGCCCCCCACCACGATATTCTGGGGTGTAGCGCGCTTGAGGTACAAGGTGTAGATGAAGGCGTAACCCACGATGCCGAATAAGGTGAGAAAGGCGGTAAGCGTGTTGATAAAAAAAGACAGGGTAAACATGGAAAGTACGGACAATATGGCAGCAAAGGTGAGTGCTCTTTGGGTGCCAATTTTGCCCTGAACCAGCGGCCGGTTTTCAGTTCTGGCCATAATGGCGTCAATCCGCTGATCCACCACATGGTTGACTGCGGCGGCAGCAGCCATAGCGCAGGCCATTCCAAATGAGCCAATCAAAAGCACATCCAACGGCACCATGCCCGGGGTTGCCATAAACATGCCTACGATAGCCGTGAGCATCAACAGCATCACCACCCGGGGCTTGGTCAGCTCCATATAGTCTCGCCAGCTAACGGGCTCCTGTTTGCTGCCACTCTGGCTGTAACTGTTCTCATTGCTGATAGCGCGTGTCATTGTCTATTGCCTCCCTGAGCGAGGTTCACCGTCAATAAAATTAGAGTCATCATTAGAATGGCCGCTACGCCGTTGTGGGCTACGGCAATGGCCAAGGGTAATTTGAGTACAATGTTGCCCACACCCAAGGCAATCTGTGTGAGTAATATCACCAAGCCCACCAGTGCAATGCGTTTGCTCAGGGTTGAAACCAGGGCTGGACCAAGCAAATACAAAAACAATCCGCCTAAATACAGGCTGGTGATAATGGCGCCCACTCGGTGGGCCACATGAATGGTTATTTTTGCGTCGGTGCCCAGGTGAGTGGCGAATTCGTAGTCTTCCACTCCATGGCCCCAAAATTTAAATGCATCGGAAAAGTTAACGTGCTGTTGCCATCCAGACTGGCACAGGGGTAATTCGGTGCAAACCGCGGCAGCGTAGTTTGCTGCGGTCCAACCGCCCAGGGCGATTTGAATAACCAGTATCACGATTCCCGCCAGCCCCCATTTCAATAGCGTATTGGGGGCGCTGGAAGGGCTGGAGTCTCGTTGCTGAGCTTTTGTTCGCTTATGCAGTAAGACCAGAAACAAAAACAGCAAACACAAGGTGGAAAATCCCCCAAGCAAATGGGCCATGACTACAGTGGGGAATAGACCCAGAGTGACAGTCCACATACCCAACAAGCCCTGAAACACAACCAGGCCCGATAACAACAGGGGTAAAACTATGGGCAGGTCAGGGTTTTGTTTGCGTGCTTTAAAACTGAGCCAAAGCATTGTGAAAATCACTAAACCGAGGCTACTGGCGAAGTAGCGGTGAATCATTTCAGCCCAGGCTTTCTCTGTTTCCACCGGTCGATGGGGGTAGGCTTCGTTGGCTTCTTGTATGGCGGTGTGGGATTCGGGCACAGTTAGGTTACCGTAGCAGCCAGGCCAATCGGGGCAGCCCAAGCCTGCATCTTTGAGCCGGGTATAGGCTCCCAAGGCCACCACGGTACAGGCCAGTAGTACAGCAAAAAGTGTGAATCGTTTGAGCCAAATTTCGTTTTTCATTGTTTTGGTTTGCCCATACGGCGAAGTTGTTTTAACCGATTTTTGAAAGTTTGAGTACTTTCTGTAAGTCTTTTAGTAACGATCTTCCTTTTAATATGGACTCTTGCTCTTCTTCAAAAGTGGGGTAATACATAAACACCGCCCCCATGGTGTCCACCAGAAAAATACGCCCGTGCTGATCCTTACTCAACTCTTTGTCTTGGGTTGTAGAGAACACTTGCTGTAGCTGGGTTTTGTCAGCATAGGCCACGTTTAATTTGGGAAATTCTTGATCGATAAGCTTTTGAATGGGTTGTTCCAGTTCTGCAGTGGCAATCAATAGCCGAGCCACTCTTTTTTGTTCTGGCCCTAAAGCAAGGTGTACCTGACGCATTTGGTACAGGCTATTGTTGCAGGCTTGGTTACATTGCTCTGGGAGTACGTAAACAAGCCACCATTTCTTTTGGAACGTTTCCGAGCTAAGAGTCTCGCCTGCAGGATTGCTCAGGGCGATCTCTTCAAAGGTAACCGGGGGAGTGATGAGTGTGCCTCGATTGGTTGTGCCTACGCTGCTATACCAGCCGGTCTTGTGGAGTATGGCTGCGGCAACCACGGGCAGAATAAATACCGCGGCAGCGATAAGCAAAGATCGACGGTTTTTGGCTGTTTGGGGATGGGTTGTTTCGTCACTCATTAGGAATACTGCTTTTTTTATTGTTGTTATTGGCGTGTGTATTCACCACCAAATAAATTACCGTTAGGGCTGCAGCCAGTGAAAACCACTGAAATGCATAGCCGTAATGTTTGTCTGGCCCCATAAAATTGCTCTGCCACTGTCGAGTCAAATTCGAATCAGGGTCAGGTGAGAGCCTCAAAACAAATGGCACCATAGGATAATCAAACAGTGGCGCGGTTTTTTCAAGGTCTATTTTTTGTATCAAAAAAGGCCAGCTAACGTTTTGGTAATCATCCTCTTTAAGCACAAAATTTTTGGGGTTGGGGACATGGGCCAAACCTTCAAGCTGTATTTGTCCCGAAACCGCTGGCACCGTGGGTAGCACATTACGGTCTGGCCCTCGGGGTAACCAGCCTCTGTTAACGAGAAGAACTTTGCCGTCGGTTAAAAACGGCGTTAGCAAATGGTACCCAGCGATGGTGTTATGTATGCGATTGTCTAAATAGAGATTAAAACCTTCTAGGTAATGTCCCTGTACCCGAACAGGATAATCGTTTAAATCTCCATCATATTGCCCCAGTTCAGAAAGTGAGGTTGTTGCCATGGCGCTGCGCTGTTCCAGCCGGGTGATCATGGCTTCTTTGAAGTGTGCTCGCCTTAACTGCCAAAATCCCAGATTTATCAGTAAGCATAGAGTCAGTAGCGTAACAATAGTGGGTACCAAACCGGGAGAAAACACGCGATTGCCAAAGGTGATTCCCTTTAGAGAGGAGGTGTCATTTGGGGCGGGTGTTTTTGTAGATCGCTCGGCCATTGTTATACTGCAAACTTGGTCTTGGTTAGGAATTCAATATGTTAGTAAAAATTGTGGTGCTGATTGCCCTGCTGTTAATTGTGGTTAGCCTGTTTAGTGCTCTGCATTCTATGGTGCGCAGTCAAGAAGGGGACAAAGAGCGCATGGTTAAAATGTTGGCCTATCGGGTTGGCTTTTCTGCGCTTTTGTTAATTTTATTAGCTCTTGCATTTGTCATGGGTTGGGTACAGCCCCACGGTTTGAAGGGCTAAAGCCGTCGGTATGACAGCTTCAGCCCAGCTACGGTTATAACCAGTACACCACAACAAACAAGAATAACCATACCACGTCAACGAAATGCCAATACCAGGCAGCGGCTTCAAACGCGAAGTGGTTGTCTTGAGTAAGATGTCCTTTAAGAGCTCGGAAAAACATCACGGTCAGCATGATGGCGCCGATGGTTACGTGCATGCCGTGAAAGCCGGTTAACATGAAGAACGTGGAACCGTAAATGCCTGCATCCAGGGTGAGGCCCATTTCAGTGTAAGCGTGTACGTATTCTTCAACCTGGAAAAACAGAAATGTGAATCCCAAAACCAAGGTTAAGAACAAATTGATAATCAGCTTGCTGCGATTGCCTTGGACCAGTGCGTGATGAGCGATTGTCAGGGTGATGCTACTGGTAACCAATAGTACTGTGTTTAAGAAGGGTAGGCCCCAAGCTGGCATGGCTTGTGTGGTGGTACCACCGGGAGTCAGTTCCAGTGGCCATATGGCTTGAAAGTTAGGCCATAGTAATTCGTGGGTCATGGCTTCTGACCCAGCCCCACCTAACCAGGGTATTACCAAAATACGGACATAAAAAAGGGCACCAAAGAAAGCGGCAAAAAACATAACCTCAGAGAAAATGAACCACAACATTCCCATGCGATAGGATCGGTCCATTTGTGAGCTGTTCATGTTGGCGAGGCTTTCTTTGATGGTGTCTCTGAACCATACGAACATCATGGCTATGATGCCGAAAACACCTGCTGCCAATATGTAGCCTCCCATGGAGCCTTCGTTGTTCACTAACCCCGTTGCCGAATTTTCCTGCACAAAGTTAGCTGCACCAAAGGCCACCAGGAAAAGCGCCACCGCCGTTATAAAGGGCCAGGGGCTTTGTTCAGGTACGTAATAATGCGTTGTTTTTTCCGCCATGGTTTTCTCCTAGGCAAATCTTATAGTTAGTAGTTGGCTGCCAGCTCGGGCTTTGCTTTTTCTGTAATGTCGTAGAGTTGGTAAGACAGGGTAATCGTCTTGACGCTGGAGGGCAGCCCCGGATCTACGTAAAAAATCAGCGGCATATCCATTTCTTGTCCAGCCTTTAACTCTTGATTGTTAAAGCAAAAACACTCGGTTTTCTTAAAGTAAGGGGTGGCTTGTGCGGGTGCCACGGAAGGGATTGCTTGCCCCACCATGACCCGTGAGGTGGGATTAAAAACTCTGAAATCCACTTTTTTAATCTCACCTGGGTGCACCTTAATGCTAAAGGTGTTGGGTTTGAAATCCCAAACCATGGCGGGGTCTGTGTCCGCCAGGAATTGAATTTCCACCACTCGATCCTCTTCGATTACCGCGTCTTCCGCGCTGGCGGCTTCATTGGATGTTTTTCCATTCAAGCCGGTAATGTCGCAGATGGCATCGTACATAGGGGGCAATATGCCAACAGCAAACACAAACATGCCTGCTACGATCAGCAGTAGTTTTTTAACCAGTCGGCTGTTTTGTGCTTGCTGTTGTTGGTTCATATTACGCCTCTACTTGACCACCGGTGGAGTTGAAAAGCTGTGGTAGGGAGCTGGGGAGGGCAGCGTCCACTCCAGTCCTTCAGCACCTTCCCAAACCTGATCGCTAACGGGCTCGCCTTTCTTCTGGAAGCAAACCTGAATCAGGATCCACAGTAAGATTAGCTGACTTAAGCCAAAGCCGAATCCACCGATACTGATCCACCAGTTGAAGTCGGCGAACTGCAGTGCGTAGTCGGAATAACGTCGTGGCATGCCCGCCAGCCCCACAAAGTGCATGGGGAAAAACAGCAAGTTTACGAAGATCAAAGAGCTCCAGAAATGGAGCTTGGCCAAGCCCACGTTGTACATGCGACCAGTCCACTTCGGTAACCAGTAATAAACTCCAGCTACGATAGAGAAGATAGCACCGGATACCAGTACATAGTGGAAATGGGCTACCACAAAGTAAGTGTCATGGTATTGCTGATCCACTGGGGTGATGGCCAGCATCAGGCCGGAGAAACCGCCGATGGTGAACAAGATAACAAAGGCGATGGAGAACAGCATGGGTACCTCAAAGGTCATTGAGCCACGCCACATGGTGGCAACCCAGTTGAATACCTTAACCCCTGTGGGTACCGCTATCAGCATGGTCATGTACATATAGAATAGGTTGCCCGCTAGAGGCAGCCCCACTGTGAACATATGGTGTGCCCATACTACGAATGAAAGGAAAGCGATTGAAGCGGTTGCATACACCATTGAGGCGTACCCGAACAAAGGCTTGCGAGCAAAGGTCGGGATGATGGCTGACACGATGCCGAAGGCCGGTAAGATCATGATGTACACTTCGGGGTGGCCAAAGAACCAGAACACATGCTGGAACAGTACCGGATCACCACCACCGGCGGCATCAAAGAAACTGGTGCCAAAATGGCGGTCCGTGAGCATCATGGTCACGGCGCCAGCCAATACAGGCATTACCGCAATCAATAGGAACGCGGTGATTAACCAGGTCCATACAAACAAAGGCATTTTCATCAGGGTCATGCCGGGTGCCCGTAGGTTGAAGATAGTCACGATAACATTCACTGCGCCCATAATGGATGACACACCCATCATGTGTACGGAAAAGATAAAGAAGTCCGTGGAAGCCGGGCCGTACTTAGTGGAAAGCGGAGCGTAGAACGTCCAACCAAAGTTGGGTGCGTCGGCAATACCCAGAAACGACTGAATGATGGCAATGATCAACAACGAAAAAGCAAAGGGTAGAATCCAAAAGCTCCAGTTGTTTAACCTGGGCAGCGCCATGTCTGGCGCACCGATCATCAGTGGCACCATGTAATTGGCCAACCCGACAAATGCCGGCATAACGGCACCAAACACCATGATCAGGCCATGGGTGGTGGTCATTTGGTTAAAAAAGTTGGGGTCAACCAACTGTAACCCGGGATACATAAGTTCCGCCCGGATAATCATAGCCAGCGCACCACCAGTAAGAAACATAATAAAACTGAACCAGAGGTACATGGCACCAATGTCTTTGTGGTTGGTGGCATAGATCCAACGCTTGATGCCCTTCATTGGGCCGTGATGTTCTCCCATCGTTTATTCCCCCTTAGTGGTTATTTCGCAACGTCGCGTGGTTGAACTACAGCAACGTCGTCCGATGGGGAGTTACCCCAGGCGTTGCGCTCGTATGTAACAATGGCAGCTATCTCCTTCGGGCTGAGCATACTGGCGAAGGCAGGCATGGCATTCTTACCGTTGTTAACTATGTCGATATGATCCTGAACCGGGCCAATGGCGATGGGGCTATTAACCAGGGAAGGGAACGTGGGTGGTAAGCCTTGACCATTCGCCTGGTGACAGGCAGAGCAGCGAGCGATGTAGGCTTTTTCACCTTCTTCCATAAGTTCTTCTTTGGTGAAGGTTTTGTCCAGGCTGTTTGCGGCAGCCAGTGCTGCAGCTTCTTGCTCAGCTTTGGCGCTGGCAAGCCATTGTTCAAACTCTTCAGGAGAGCGGGCGTCCACCACCACTGGCATAAATGCGTGGTCTTTACCACATAGTTCAGCACATTGACCGCGGTAGATGCCTGGCTTATCTTCTGGTACCAGGGTCCATAGCTCATTGATGAAGCCGGGAATGGCGTCTTTCTTAATGGCAAAATCTGGTACCCACCAAGCGTGTATGACGTCATCGGAGGTGATTAGAAATCGTACTTTGCGTCCAGTTGGGATCACCAATGGCTTGTCAACGTCGCTTTTGTAGAATTCACTTTGCTCCGGGTAGGCGCCGTCAGCTTTGTAAGCGTCTTTGGCGGTATTTTTTGGAAACAACCCTGAAGCCAGCATGGGGCGAGTGATTTCTTCCTGTGGTGTAGATAATACGCTGTAATAATCCACACCGAGGCCAGATTTCCCTTCCCATTCCAGATACTCATAATGCCACTTCCATTGGGAACCGGTTATCTTAACCGTGAGGGCGGAGTCCTCGGTATCGTTCATGGCAATCAGGACCTTAGTGGCGGGTATGGCCATGATGATGAGAATAACGAAAGGCAGAATAGTCCAGATAATCTCAACCGTGGTGCTCTCATGGAATTGCGCGGCTTTATGGCCGGCGGACTTGCGGTGCTTAAGCATGGAATAAAACATCACTCCAAACACCACCACGCCAATGGCAACACACCACCACAACATGGTGCGGTGTAAGTCGAACACTTGGTTGCTGATATCGGTGACACCGGGGGTCATGTCCAATTGCCATTCTGCAAAAACCAAGCTGCTTTGAGCAGCAAGGGCCCCGACACCGGCTATTGAACATAGTCTTACTGGTAACTGCATTGTTTACTCCCTGATTATTATTTTGGCCTTTGTTCTGGAGCAATATATCGCCGCAGCCCACAGCTCGCTGCAGCAGGGTATATTGGTGTGAATCGAAAGCGGAAAGACAAGCCAAACAGAGCCGCCTACGATCCCCAGGGCGGACAGTTCAGAAAGTTACAGACAAGCGCAATTACTGATTCAACAGATCATCAGTGCGCAACTGCCATGAACACAAACATGGCGACAACAATGCGGGATGGTGATTTTGGTTTCTTGAGAAACCAAGGGCGTCACTATAATTCTTTGCCTAGTGACGGGCGTCTTACATTAGCTAACTAGCGCTGATGTTTTCTGCCGTCTCTTTTATCAGTAATTGTTATTTTCAGACTCCAATTTTTGAAGCCGTTCGCTAGGCTGGCTTTGGATATTTGGATACCCTCGGCCCCTCTGATTATGCCCAGAATTACTCTAAGTTCTCATCAATCGGATGTCCAGTCGTGGATGAAAAAAAGGTATACTAAATAGATACTAAATATGAACAAATGGCTTTGATCTGTGTCAGTTGTCAAGCTAATGAAGAGAAACCTAAATGAGTGCCGATCCCATATACCGAGTGGTGTTTCTGAATCAGTCCGAGATTTACGAAATCTACGTAAAAAATGTCTACCAAAGTGACCTGTACGGCTTTTTAGAAATCGAGGGTTTTTTGTTCGGAGAGAGGAACCAAGTGGTGGTAGACCCTTCGGAAGAGCGTCTCAAGTCCCAGTTTTCTGAAGTGAACCGCAGCTATATTCCACTGCATGCTGTTATTCGGGTGGATGAAGTGGAGTCAGAAGGGGTAGGCAAAATTACTGAGCTTAAGGGTGGCGGTAATGTAACCCCTTTTCCCGGTTTTCCCTACGGCCCAGGGGGCAGTAAAGATAAGTGAGCACAAGCCGTCCATCGTTAAATCGCTCCGTTTATTGGAATACAACTTGCAAAAGGATGTGTCGAACGACATTAATGTGCGGAATAGTGTGTGAGTCTCTCTCGAATAAGCCTGGGAGGGAACTCAAACAGGGTTAGGGTGAAAATGAAAAAAGTGACACGCAGCAGCCCCATAAGTGCTCGTTATAGCCTGGATAGGTTGGAGACTATGGTGGCTCGGGATATCGCAAGGCTTGAAGATCAGCTTAAGCAGGTGGAGCAAGGTGCTGCTAATCGCACCAGAATGACCACCGCTCGCACCTACCGTGGCATGATCGCGGATCGTAAAAAGTTATTGGAGCAAATCAAACAACAATCCAATGAGTTTTTGCGGGATGAGGTGGTGTAGTTAGGTGGTGTAGTTACCGGGTTTTAAAGCAGAAATAACGACTCAAATAAAAAGCCGCTTTCGAATCAGTCGAAAGCGGCTTTTTTTGTATGGTGGCTATGCCCTGATTCGAACAGGGGACCCCATCATTATGAGTGATGTGCTCTAACCAGCTGAGCTACATAGCCATTTTGAGGGCGCAAATTCTCGCAATCTGAACCCTTAAAGTCAAGCGAAAGGTTATACGTTAAAACGGAAGTGGATAACGTCGCCGTCGGCCACCACGTAATCTTTGCCTTCCAGGCGCCACTTGCCTGCTTCTTTGGCGCCTTGCTCACCGCCATTGGTCACATAGTCGTCGTAGCCCACCACTTCCGCTCGAATAAAGCCCTTTTCAAAATCGGTGTGTATAACGCCAGCGGCTTGGGGGGCAGTTGCGCCCACTTTCACGGTCCAGGCTCTCACTTCCTTTACGCCAGCGGTAAAATAGGTCTGTAGACCCAGTAGTTGGTATCCGGCGCGAATCACTCGGTCCAGCCCTGGTTCTTCCATGCCCAGCTCTGCCAGGAATTCTGCTTTATCTTCTTCATCCAGCTCGATAATTTCTGACTCTATCTTGGCGCAAATGGCCACCACTTCGGCATTTTCTGCTTCAGCAAGCTTCTCTACTGACTCCAAAAGTGGATTGTTTTCAAAGCCATCTTCCGCCACGTTGGCAATGTACATGGTTGGTTTTATGGTGAGTAAATTCAGAGAGCGGATAATCACCAGTTCTTCCTTGGATAGATCGGCGGCTCTGGCGGGTTGCCCCTGGTCCAGGGTGGGTTGCAACTTTTCCAGTACTTTTTGTCGCGCCAGGGCATCTTTGTCGCCCCCTTTGGCTTGTTTGGCTGCTCTTTGCAGGGCCTTGTCCACGGTTTCCAGGTCAGCCAAAGCCAATTCGGTATTGATGATTTCGATGTCTGCCAAGGGATCTATTTTGCCGGCCACATGCACTATGTTGCCGTCTTCGAAGCAGCGAACCACATGGGCTATGGCGTCGGTTTCTCTGATGTTAGCCAAAAACTGATTGCCTAGACCTTCCCCTTTGGATGCGCCTTCCACCAGACCGGCAATGTCCACGAACTCCATGGTGGTGGCAACGGTGCGTTCTGGCTTTACCAGTTCAGCGAGCTTGTCCTGGCGGGGGTCAGGAATGGGTACTACTCCGGTATTGGGTTCAATGGTGCAGAAAGGAAAGTTCTGGGCTTCGATACCCGCTTTGGTGAGTGCATTAAAGAGGGTGGATTTACCTACGTTGGGCAAGCCAACAATGCCACACTTGATACCCATGGGTGTTTACCTTATTTCGTTGCAGTTATGAGGCTGCGTTGAAGCTATGCAGCCGGTTCATGGCTTTACTGGCGTCGCCCGCGACCACATCTGGAGCATAGCGTAGCGCTTCCTCAATGGCGTCGTCTATCCATTGTTGTTCGGTTTTTGGCGCTTTGTTTAGTACAAAGCCACTGACTTTGTCCGCACTGCCGGGGTGACCAATGCCAATCCGCAGGCGACAGAAATTCTTGTTGTTGCCTAATTTGTTAATGATGTCGCGCAGGCCGTTGTGGCCACCGTGACCGCCGCCTTGTTTGAGTTTGGCCGTGCCTGGGGGTAAATCCAGCTCGTCGTGGGCCACCAGAATCTTCTCAGGAGGAATTTTGAAGAAATTAGCGTAGGGCGCCACGGCCTTTCCGCTGAGATTCATGAATGTGGAAGGGATTAAAAGTCGAACCTGTTGACCATCGATGGTAACGCGGCCACTTTGGCCTTGATATTTACTGTCGTTACTCAGGCTTCCGCCATACTGCTTGGCCAGGCGTTCAACAAACCAGGCTCCAGCATTGTGTCGAGTATCTTCGTATTGTTGTCCAGGGTTGCCTAGACCAACGATAAGTTCGATGCCATCCTTCAATGCTGGAGTCCCGCTTTATTTTGGAGTTACTCTTCGGTATCTGCGCTTTCTTCGTCGCCTTCTTCATCGCCAGCTGCGCCACGAGGAGCGTTTACGCTAACTACAGGAAGGTCGTGATCTTCACCCAATTGCAGTGATTTGATTTCAACGCCGGCAGGCAATTTGATGTCGCTGAGGTGGATGATGGTACCCACATCGGCGTCAGCCAAATCAACTTCAATGTACTCAGGCAAGTCTTTTGCCAAACACAGCACTTCAACATCAGACATTTGGTGAGTGATAACTCCACCATGCTGCTTAACGCCCACACAGCTGGCTTCATTAATAAAGTGCAGAGGCACGTTCATGGTGAGCTTGTGGGTAGTGTCTACCCGTAAAAAGTCAGCATGCATGGGGAATGATTTGGATGGGTGACGTTGCAGGTCCTTTAGAACCACCTGTTCGTCGGTGCCGTCCACATTCAGGGTAAGCACGTGAGAATAAAAGGCTTCGTTCTCCAATGCTTTAACAAGATCCTTGAATTCAACAGAAATATTTTGTGGATCTTTGTTGGCGCCATAGACAATGGCCGGTACTTTTTTCTCGAGACGACGTAGGCGGCGGCTCGCACCTTTCCCTGCATCGGCTCGACTTTGTGCGCTGATTACAAACTCGTTAGACATATGAGTTCTCCTTGGTAATGTCCTTTTGGGTTTCGCGACCAAACTCAAAAGGGGCTTAGTTTACGATGTGGGCCCGGTTATTCTTTTGGGGCAAACATCGCGCTTAGTGATTCTTCGTTACTGATTCTGCGGACACATTCCGCCAGCATGGGTGCCAGAGTTAGTTGCCGGATGCGGCCTGTGGCTTTGGCTTTGTCTGTGAGCGGGATGGTGTCTGTCACCACCAGCTCATCCATTTTCGAGTTCTGTATATTCTCGATGGCCTTGCCTGAAAGCACGGCATGTGTGGCGTAAGCAACCACTTTTTTGGCGCCATGCTGTTTCAGTGCTTCTGCTGCTTTGCAAAGGGTGCCCGCTGTATCTACCATGTCGTCCACCAGAACACAGGTGCGGCCTTCCACTTCACCGATGATATGCATTACCTGGGAGGTGTTGGCTTTGGGGCGACGCTTATCGATGATGGCCAGATCGCAGTCGTTCAGCTGCTTGGCCACAGCGCGGGCACGAACCACGCCGCCCACATCGGGAGAGACCACCATCATGTCTTCGTAGTTCTGCTTTTTAATGTCGTCCAGCAGCACTGGTGACCCGTATACGTTGTCCACCGGGATGTCGAAAAAGCCCTGGATCTGATCTGCATGCAGGTCCACGGTAAGTACTCTGTCTACGCCCACTGATGTGAGCATGTCTGCCACTACTTTGGCGGTGATGGGCACCCTGGCGGATCGAACCCGTCGGTCCTGGCGAGCGTAGCCAAAATAGGGGATAACGGCGGTGATGCGGCCTGCTGAGGCCCGTCTCAGGGCGTCGGCAATAACCATGATTTCCATGATGCTGTCGTTGGTGGGGGCGCAGGTTGACTGGACAATGAAAACATCGCTACCGCGCACGTTTTCATTGATCTCAACGGAAATTTCACCATCGCTGAACTGGTCCACATCAGCGTCGCCCAGAGGTACGTGTAGGTGGTTTGCAAGCCTTTGGGCAAGCTCCGGGGTTGCGTTTCCAGTGAATACAATCAGGTTAGCCACGGCCAATTACCATAGTTAATTAGTTAAATCGGGTTTGAGCTTGAGAATATGGCAGGGCCGCCAGGATTCGAACCTGGGAATGACGGGATCAAAACCCGTTGCCTTACCGCTTGGCGACGGCCCTGTAGCTCTTTGACAGATCCAGTGATCAGTCTGGGCGCGAGATAGTACCAGAAAATCACCGAATGTTTTAGAAGTTTTTTTGGGAGTTTAGCCGGCCTTGGCTAAGTCTCCACTGTACAGCAATGATCGATTGCAACCGCGGGTTACTACCCACTTAACATCGTGGTCAGTAAGCTGAAAGTCCGCTTGTTTTTGCTTGAGCTTGCGCTCAATCTGTTCCGCTGCTGTTTGGCTTTGGCATGCCATAAATAAGCTGGCGCCGCTGCCGGTCACTTTTGGCTTTCCTTCTGTCGACATTAAGTTTAGACAACGATCGATTAGGGGAAAGCGTTTTCTCAAAACAGGCTCGAAATCGTTATGTCCAGCCCCCTCAAGAAAGTCGCGTATTCTGATTTCCTTTGAATCTCTTGTCAATTGTTTTTGTTGGAAAAGTTCCCTTGTATCCGCATGACAATTGGGCATGGCAATCAGGTACCAAGGTTGTTCGATTTCCACGTTTTCAAACGCTTCTCCCACCCCTGTGGCCAGGGCGCAATGGCCGTGGATAAAGATGGGCACATCTGCGCCCAGTTGCAATCCAAGGTCGCTAAGCTGTTGTTTATTTAAACCGGTTTGCCATAGTTGGTTTAGGGCAACAAGGGTGCTGGCGGCGTTAGAGGAGCCGCCCCCCATGCCGCCGCCCATGGGCAGCCGCTTGGTGAGCTTTATGTGCGCGCCCTGGGTGCAGCGGCTGTGCCGTTGCAGCAATGCTGCCGCCTTTTCGATCAGGTTGTCGCCGGGTGCAAGGCCTTTAATTGGGCTGTCCAGGAGGATTTTCCCGTCATCGGTAACTGAAAATTCCAGGCTGTCGTGCAGTTCCACAAACTGAAACAAGGTTTGCAGGGTGTGATAGCCATCCGCGCGACGTCCCGTGATGTGCAGAAATAAGTTGAGTTTGGCGGGTGACTGCACCAGTAGTGTCATTGGCCTTCGCCATTGCGCAGGGGTAGCCATTGCTTAATTACCAGGGTCACCTTCAGATCCTCTTTTGTGAGTTTTATGCGCCGTGGCAGGGTTTGGCCCATAGCATCAACGTAGCGGTCGTAACTCAAGGTCCAGCCATCTTGTGTCAGCTTTGAGAGTAAGCCCTTTTCGTTATGGGTCATGGTGGGCTCATCATCGGGCGCTGGAATGCCTTTTACCCAGTAGAGCAAATGGTTGATGGGTATTTCCCAGCCGGTATGGTCCGCAACCAGCTGTTCCGGTGAGTCCGACAGAAAGATTCCGTCACTGTTTTGCAGCCTGGCACCCAGGGGGTTGCCGCTGATGATGGTTGAGCCTTGCCCAAGTGGCCCCGAGAGTAACAGATGAAAGCTGTCGAAGGATTGGCTCCAGTCCAGGTAGGCGCTGCCCCCGTCGTTAGCTGTGCGTACGCCGATTTTGCCCTTGATTTGCCATTCTTTAAGCAGGGTGAGCTGACGCAGGTGTTCCACCCAGTCGATGGTTTCTTCTTCTTTTTCTTCTGATGCGCCTGGGGCTGTGTCGTAAGTGCTGGTTTGCCACAGGGTACAGCCACAAACCAGGGCGCAGAAAAAAACCAGAAATGCGTATTTCACAGCAGGCTCAGATATCGTTGACTCAGTGTTTTAATGGGTTGGCTGACTTAATTTGTTTGGGAGGGTAGGAAGCGATCCATAACCTCTTTTAAAATTTTGCTGTCAGGGCTTTTTTCCAGGGCTTCTTCCCAAATCTCGCGGGCTTCATCCTGCTGACCGCTTACCCAGAGCACTTCTCCCAAGTGGGCGGCAATTTCCTGGTCATCAAAGGCGGCATAGGCTTTTTTAAGGTAGTTCAGCGCCTCGCTAACGTCGCCCATACGATACTTTATCCAGCCCATACTGTCGATAATGGCAGGGTCGTCGGGGTTCAGTGTGTAGGCTTTTTCAATCAGTTCCCAGGCTTCACTCAAACGGTGATTTCGGTTGGCAAAAGTGTATCCCAATGCGTTTAGGGCGGCGCTGTTGTTGGGTTGCAGCTCCAGTACCCGTCTTAAGTCTGCTTCCATGCCTTCAAAGTTGTCATTTTGTTCCCTGAGCATGGCGCGACTATATAGAAGGTTGGTGTCGTCGGGGGCCTGCTCCAGGCCCTTGTCCAGAAGCTCAATGGCTTCTTCAAAGCGCTCCTTTTTTGCCAGAATTTCAGTTTTGGCCAGGAGAAATTTAAGATGCTGTTTGGGGTCTTGAGCTGCAGCGTTGTCCAGGGTGGCTAGGGCCTGGTCCAGTTGCCCCTGTTCCGTTTGTATAATCGCCAGTTGTACTTGGGCGGACAAGTATTGGCGGCCGGGGCCCACCAGTTTTAGGTGGGTTTGAGCTCGATCGAAGTCTTTTTCGCCCACTGCCATTCTGGCTAGATATAGGTGGGCTTCATCGGTGCGATGGTTGGTTTCCAGCAGTTTGTTGAACTGTTCCCTGGCCAGTTCTCTTTCTTGGTTTTCCCAGCTTAGCAAAGCCAGAGAAAGTACCAAATCCCCATCATGGGGGAAATTCTTGGATAGCCGGTAGAATTGTTGCTGGGCGGCTTTTAGTTGATTTTGTTTCATCAACTGCCTGGCATAGGTGACCCCCAAACGCTTATTCTCGGGATGGCGACTGGTCTCCTGGGCCAGAAAGGTCATGGCTTCCTGTTGGCGATTGAGTGCCGTGAGAGACTGAAATTTTGCCAAAATTGCATTTCCGTACCCCCCGCTCAATGCCAGGGCCTTATCAAAGTCCATTAGGGCGGATTCATGGGTGCCATTCATGGCCTGAAGCGACCCTTTTGCGTACCAGAGGCGGGCGTCCTCGCTGCTGGGTGCGTATTGGCTTAGCTTATCCAGTACTTTTTGCCGGGTTTCCCGGTCGGATGCCCGGGTAGCCTGCAGCAGAAATTCAAAATTCAGATCGCCTTCGGAAGCCATAAGCTGATCGATTTGATGCAGCGCTTCTTCCATTTGACCGAATCGAATCAGTTCGGTGGCGGCCAGCTCTCGAGGTGCAGGGTTGTTAGGCTCAATTTCAAGCCATAGCTTCGACGCGTCCAGGGTGGCTTGATGGGCACCCAGGAAGCGGGCGATGAATGCGGCTCTCTCCACCACCTGAGGGTCCCGTGTTTCGTGGGCTTGTTTCAGGTATTTGCCAAGAGCCACGTCAGCCCGGTTGCGTTTGCCGGCGAATTCCGCCAATAGCAGTTCGTATAGGGTGTCATTCTCGAAAGGCCTGCTGGCCACGGGGTCTGGTTCGATTGCCGGGGCTGCCGCGGAAGGAGAGGTAGGTGCGGATTTAGTGGACCAGCTGGAGCAACCGCCGATCGAAAGCGCAAATACCAAGCTGGTTGCGATTAAAATATGTTTATAAATCATATGTATGCAGGCATACCCGTCGTTTGTGCCAAGTCTCATCAAAGCAGGAATAAATCATCCATGCAAGTGAATTTATTGCAGGGGTTAACATATCTATTAATATAGATGGCGAATTGAGTTCTGTGTTCCCTTTGTTGTTGGTTATGTGACAGCCTTAATGGCGCCTTATGATATAATCCGCCGGATTTTTGGGAAGAGGGTGAATTGGCGGCATGTTGCCGCTGTAGTGAAGTGTCATGGCACTGTTGGCATACGGTATAAATCATCGAACCGCTTCGGTAGATCTGCGGGAGAAGTTGGCTTTTGCGCCAGAACGAGTAATCGGTGCACTGAATGATGTGCGTGCCGAGGCTGGTTTGCGGGAAGTGGCTATATTATCCACCTGTAATCGGACTGAGCTTTATTGCTCGGCGGACGAGGAAGATTCTGCTCCAGTACTCAACTGGCTGGGTGCCTATCACCAGTTGCCCATGGATCAGATCGCCCGCAGTGTCTACGAGTTCTGGGATGAAGCCGCTGTGCGGCATTTGATGCGGGTCGCCAGCGGTCTGGATTCTATGGTGTTGGGGGAGCCCCAGATTTTGGGGCAACTGAAGACCGCTTACTCCGTGGCCCAAGAAGCCAGAACCGTGGGGCCTGAATTGGGTCGCCTGTTTCAACACTCTTTCTCAGCCGCCAAGCAAATTCGCACCCAGACCGGCATAGGCACCAATCCGGTATCGGTGGCATTTGCCTCGGTTAAGTTGGCCAAGCGTATATTCTCCAAGTTGGCGGATACCCACGTGCTCTTGATTGGTGCTGGTGAAACCGTTGAGTTGGTGGCTCGGCACCTGTCAGAACAGGGTGTTCACAAAATTACCGTGGCAAACCGCACTCTGTCCCGGGCCAACGCCTTAGCTGAAGAATTTGCGGGCCGCGCCATTACCCTTGGGGAAATCCCCCTGGTGCTGCCGCAAGCGGATATCGTGATCTCTTCCACCGCAAGCCCCTTACCAATCCTGGGAAAGGGTGCCGTGGAGCAGGCCCTGAAGCAGCGTAAACACAAACCCATGTTTATGATGGATATTGCGGTGCCCCGTGACATCGAAGAGGAAGTGTCGCAACTGGCGGATGTGTATTTATACACGGTGGATGATTTACAACAGGTAGTGGAAGAGAACCGACGTCAACGCCAGCAGGCTGCCAGTGAGGCAGAGGACATGGTGAACGCCAACCTGTCCAGTTTTATGGAGTCACTGAAGAGCCTGGAAGCGGTGGATTCCATACGGGCCTATCGGCACCAGTTGGAGCACTTGCGACAAATAGAATTGGAAAAGGCGTTGCTCCAGCTCCGAAGTGGCGCCGATCCTGAGCAAGTGCTGAGCCGAATGAGCCGCACCTTAATGAATAAAGTGATGCACAAGCCCACCGCCGCCATTAAGCGTGCTGCCGAGAAAGGTCAAATTGACCAAATAGAGTGGGCCCAGCAGTTGTTAGGAATAGACCCGCCCAACAAGCCGGATTAGCTGTTTTACTCTGCTTTCCTATCGTACTCAATCTGTTATACATTTCGTCCCCAGTGGGCAAACCAGGAAAATCCATGAAAGAATCTTTGCGAATCAAGCTTGCCACCCGAAGTGAACGCTATGAAGAAGTGGGTATGCTATTAAGCCAGCCCGATGTGATTTCGGACCAGGACCGGTTTCGAAAATTGTCACAGGAATACGCAGAAATTGAACCGGTGGTGAACTGTTATCGAGACTACGATCAGGTGATGGCGAATATAGAAGAAGCCAAATCCTGGTTATCCGATCCTGATCTGAAAGAGATGGGGGAAGAAGAACTTTCAGTGAACGAAGCCAAGCGTGAGCAGCTGGAGCAAGAACTGCAAATGCTGATGCTGCCGAAAGATCCTTTCGATGGCAGTAACGTGTTTTTGGAAATCCGCGCCGGCACCGGCGGTGATGAAGCGGCTATTTTTGCCGGTGACCTGTTCCGAATGTATTCCCGCTACGCCGAAGGCCAGGGTTGGCGTATTGAAACCGTGAGTCAGAACGAAGGGGAGCACGGTGGATTTAAAGAAATCATTTGTCGGGTGATCGGCGATAACGTGTATTCCCAGCTGAAGTTTGAATCCGGTGCTCACCGGGTGCAGCGGGTACCGGCCACAGAATCCCAAGGCCGTATCCATACTTCCGCCTGTACCGTGGCCATTTTGCCGGAAGCCGATGAAGTGACAGACATTGAAATTCGCAACGAAGATCTGCGAATAGACACCTACCGATCTTCCGGTGCTGGAGGTCAGCACGTTAACACCACCGATTCTGCGGTGCGCATCACTCACTTGCCATCGGGTGTGGTGGTGGAATGCCAGGAAGAACGTTCCCAGCATAAAAACAAAGCCAAAGCCATGTCCTGGCTAAAATCCCGCTTGTTGCAACACGCCCAGGACAAGCAGCATCAGGAAACCAGTGATGCGCGGCGTAATCTGGTGGGCAGCGGCGACCGGTCAGAGCGAATTCGTACTTACAATTACCCCCAGGGGCGAGTGACAGATCACCGTATTAATCTGACTTTGTATCGGCTCACGGAAATCATGGAAGGGGAGCTGGGTGAAGTGATCCAGCCATTGGTGAGTGAATATCAGGCAGATCAGTTGGCAGCGCTTGCTGAAGACGCTTAATGACCACCGTGGCGGAGGCTCTGGACTGGGGCCGTCAGCAAATGGGCCGGGCTTCTCCGGCTTTGGTTGAAACAGCCGCTGGCGACAGTCAGTGGTTGCTGGCATGGGTGCTACAGCGGAACAGCACCTGGCTGCGGGCATGGCCAGAGCATAAGCTCAGCGCTGAGCAGTGGGCGCAGTTCGAAAGCAGTGTTGAGCGTCGTTGCGCAGGCGAACCCGTGGCTTACATTACCGGTCGTCAGGGGTTCTGGACCCTGGATTTGTCGGTTAATCAGCATACTTTGGTTCCCCGTCCGGATACGGAGCTATTAGTGGAATTGGCATTGGGGTTATTGGATCACCACAGCCACAGAGTGATGGATATGGGCACCGGCAGCGGAGCCATTGCGCTGGCTTTAAAGAGCGAGCGACCAAACTGGCAATTGCTGGCCACGGATATCAGTGAAGCTGCGTTAGCGGTGGCCGCTAGTAACGCCCAGCGTTTCAACCTGGAAGTGGAGTTCGTCCATAGTGCCTGGTTTGAATCCGTTGCTGATACCCGGTTTCATATGATTGTGTCCAATCCTCCCTATATTGAATCCGATGATCCCCACTTGTCTGGACCCGGTGTGGCCTTTGAGCCGATGACCGCTTTGGTTTCCGGGAAAGAGGGTTTGGATGCCATCCGGGAAATCGCCACCGGTGCGGTTCACCACTTGTTGGACGGTGCTTGGTTATTGCTTGAGCATGGTTATAACCAAGGGGCCGCAGTTCGCCAACTGCTGCTGGATGCAGGATTTCAAAAGGTGGCTACCCACCAGGATTATGGTCACAATGATCGGGTCACGCTGGGCCAATGGCATAGCCCTGCTTCGTGAACCAAGACTGAGGAGCGAGCCTGTGTTTTCCGATGAAGAGTTAATGCGTTACAGCCGACAAATCATGTTGCCGGAACTGGATATTGCCGGTCAGGAGAAGCTGCGTCAATCTTCAGTGTTGGTGGCGGGATTAGGCGGTTTGGGGTCGCCCGTGTCATTGTACCTGGCTGCGGCTGGAGTGGGCACCCTGATCCTGGTGGATCACGATCAAGTGGATCTGAGTAATTTGCAGCGCCAAATTGCCCACGACACCACCCGTGTGGGTGGCAAAAAAGTGGAGTCCGCTGCGGCCGCCATTCAACGTATCAATCCCCACTGTAATGTGATTACCCACGCGGAAGAGATCACGCCAAGCAATGGTCAGGCGTTGGTGGAGAAAGCGGATCTAATCGTGGACTGCAGTGATAACTTCAGCCTGCGATTTTTACTTAACCGCCTCAGTGTGAAAAATAAAATTACCTTGGTGTCCGGTGCGGCGATTCGTATGGATGGTCAGATCAGTGTGTACGATCCCAAGCAATCCAAAAGCCCCTGTTACAACTGTTTATTTGACGAAGCCGGTGAAGATGACAGGCGTTGTGCCACCAACGGCGTGCTGGCGCCGATTGTGGGCGTGGTGGGCAGTATACAAGCCACGGAAGCCATCAAAAGTTTGACTGGAGTTGGCACCACTTTGGTTGGTCGCCTGTTAATTTTTGATGGCTTGAATATGCAGTTCCGGGAAATAAAAATAAAACCCAATCCCGCTTGTCCCACCTGTGGCACTTAATGGTTTTTTTGTATTACTCCAAAACGGTAACTATGGCATCCCAGGTATCTTGAAGTGTGTTCAGGGTTTCCAGCTTAACGGTAGTGCCCATGGTGGTAATCACCATATTGTCATCGGGAATCACCACGATTAATTGTCCGAAAAGGCCTGTGGCCATGAACACATTTTCCGGTGCGTCTTTTAGCATGGGGCCTTCGCCAGAGGTGAGCGGGCGGTACCACTTGCCTTCGCTCCAATTTAACCAGGTAAGAAAGCCGTAATTGGAGTTGGCAGCAGGGTAAGCCGGTTGTGTCATGGCACTGATATAGTCCCCAGACAAAATCTGAATTCCCCGCCAGCTGCCGCCGTTGAGCATGAGTTGCCCCACCCGTGCCAGATCCCTGCAGCTGGACTTGGCTCCAAGCCCCGCTTTTAAATTGCCTGCCTTATCTGCCTTCCAGGTGGTGTAATTCATACCAAGAGGGGCCAGTAGTTGGGCTTGGGCATATTCTTCTGATGGTGCTCCTGTGGCAGCGCTCAATACTTTACCCAAAGAGTCAATCACAGCACCCGAGTTGTAAGAAAACTTTGTGCCCACAGGGTCGCTTTCTGCTACCTGACCAAGAACGTGGCGAATAGTGGCATCGGGGTTCATTCCCGAGGGAAGCTCTGTCAGCCAATGGTCGATTCGATCCTCTAGAGTGAGGTAGCCCTGGGTCTCTGCTATGCCGATCAAAATAGCCATCAGTGTTTTTGTGGTGGAGAAGGCTTCGTATATGGCATTGGGATTACTGTTGCCGTAATTTGCGTCGAAAACCAAGTCTCCGTCCTTAATAACGGTGAAGCATTTTCTATATTTGATGGCTCCGATGGTAGCAGAGGCTGACTCCAGCTTTTCGCTGCTCAGGCCTTTTTCTTCCGGAGTGCTTGTGGTCCAGTCATCGAGGCCGCCTTCTTTTGAGCCACCACATGCGGTGATGAGTGCTGATAAGGCTATAGAGGTAAGTAATGTTTTTGCAGAATAATTCATAGCAGTCCATCCATGATTTCTTTTAAGAATAACGCTGTCCCAGGTTAATCTCTCGAGCCAGGCGAACACATCCCCTAATCTGGGGCTAGAGCGATGGCTTCGAGCAGGTTAAGCTCACCGGTTGATGATTGTTTTATTGCAAGAATAGAGTGGCTGCATCCCAGGTCTCTTGGACCGCGTTCATGGTGTTCAGTTCGACGGTGGTGCCCATGGTGGTGATCACAACATTTTTATCGGGAACCACCATAATGATCTGGCCGAAAAGCCCTGTGGCGGTGTAGAGATTTTCTGGCGCGCCTTTCAGCATGGGGCCTTCGCCTGAGCCTGTGGGAAGATACCAGGTTCCTTCGCTCCAATTTAGCCAAGTTAAGAAGCCGTAATTGGAATTGGCCTCAGGATAGGCTGGTTGAGTCATGTGATGGATGTAGTCCGGGGACAGGATTTGTTGCCCGCGCCAAGTGCCACCATCCAGAAGCAGCTGTCCCACCCGGGACAGGTCCCTGCAGCTGGACTTTACGCCAAATCCCGCCTGTAGGTTGCCGTCCTTATCGGTTTCCCAAGTGGTGTATTGCATGTTTAGAGGCTCTATCAATTGCGTTTGCGCAAAATCTTCTGAGGGCGAGCCTGTTGCTGCTGTCAGAACCAGGCCTAAGGTGTCGATCACTGTATCGGAATCGTAGGAGAACTTGGTTCCCACCGGATCGCTTTCCGCCACCTGACCTAACACGTCACGGATGGTGGCATCTGGATTCATTTTGGCGGGAAGCTTTACTAACCATTGGTCGATGCGATTATCTACGCTGAGATAACCTTGAGTTTCTGCTATTCCGATCAGGGTGGCCATCATGGTTTTGGTGACAGAAAAGGCATCGTACATGGCGTTGGGATTTCTGTCGTTATAGTTGGTATCGAATACAAGGTCGCCGTCTTTAATGACCGTAAAACATTTTCGAGTTTTTATGGCTTCCATTGCGGTGGCCGCGTACTCTAATTTTGCACTGTCCAGCCCCTTATCCTCGGGTGTGCTAGTGCTCCAGTCGTCGGGCCCGCCTTCTTTATCGCCGCCGCAGGCCGCGATTAAAGCTGATAGCATTATAGGTGCCGCGAGCTTGTAGACATAACTGTTCATGAGATTCCATCCACTCAATATTTGATTTAGCGTCATCACAAGTGTATCGGTCCAGGTCAGCGCTGTCTGGCTATAAACAGTACGGTTTTTGTAAAAGAAGGAACTGATTTGCATTGCCAAATGGTTCATATTCCAGCACTTCATCCATTTCACCAGCTAAGCCGGGATTTTGTTTTTCAAATTTTTCAAACTCGTTTTTTTTGTGCTGCTCCAGGTTTTGATGCAACACGTCCATTAAATCATCCAACGTCACGTAGTGTGAGAAAGGGTTACTCGTTAGGGAATCCAGGTTGTGCTCAATCCACTGCTTTTTTGAAAATTGAGAACACGTTGCCACGCCTTTTGGAATTTCTGTTCCGGTGCCTCATGGCGTTTAGACTTCTTTCTGCTGGAATTTTTTGTCTCGGTTAATTTCATTTTAGTTTGGATAGGATTCTGTGGGTGTGTTTGGTGTGGCTATGGGTTCAAAAACACCATGATGGCGGTGTGGGGGGCATGGGGATCAGATTCATGGCAAATTCGGTTTGTTGTCGTTGTTTGGTTATCATGCTATTTTGCCCCAGGACTAATAAAGGACCCTATAGCTTTTGCTGGAAATCCCAGATACACAGAAGCTTCATAATAAAAAAATAATCAAGGAGTGATCATGTCTAAAAAGTTTAAGCTGGTTTTCTTGGGTATATTCGCATTGGCGCTACTAGGCTGTGTGAAGAAAATATGGCAAGTGGACTACGATTTTGCTGAAAATAATTACACAAACCATTCACTGCAATATGTAACCGACGACTCTGTGTATTTGGTGGGAAGGACCAGTATATCTGAAACTGCTGGTCCTTATTCTGTGTTTGTCTCTCGTTTTGATTTAAACGGTAATTTCGTTTGGGAAACCATCGTTCCAGACGCTGTGTCAGATTTCGGTCGCTTTGCGTCAGGTAGTGTATTGGCCGAGGATGCTGACAACAACGTCTACCTTGCTTGGAGTAATTTAAACAGTGGGCTGAATACGCTACACAAAATTAATGCTCAGGGGATAGTGGAGAATAGCCAACGCCTGGGTGAGGGCGTCTATGTGGATGATATCAAGCTGGCGGATAATGGTAGCCTTTACTATACGGTATATGGTGGATTTTATTTCTACGCCTATACCACAGACGGCGAATTTCTGTGGAGTGATATGCCCACGGATGCAGAGGGATCGTCTCAAAGCACGGTTACTTTGATAGAAAATAATAGAATTTTAGTGAGCACAAACCATGGTTTAGTGGTGTACTCCGATGCCGGTGAAAGGTTAGCCAGTTTGAATAAAGAGACTGTTCCAGTGGATCGATTCAGTTTGGCTCAGGTCATGAACGGTCGCATCTGGGTTTCGGTGGTGGCGTCAGGGCAGGCCCGTTTGCTGGCACTGGATTTGTCTTTGGACGTGTTAGATGAAGTAGAGCTGGGTGCTGTAGCTGGAGATGTTCGACTTGCTACGGATAACGGGCGAATCTGTTTGGTTACTGGCGCTGATTACACGGGTGAGTTGGCCCAGGGCAGTGACGCCATCGTTATTCATCAGATTACTGAATCGGGAACATTGTTGAGCCAAACCGCAGTTGGAGCAGGTAATTACCCCCAATGGTACTCAGCCAAAACCATTGGTGCCGGAAAGGACGGCTGTTATTTTGGAGAAAACTACGGCGACTCTACAGCGGAAGACGTGAAATCCAGTATCAGTTTGGTGAAAGCCGATGGCACCATTACTGATACGGTGGTTTTTGATGATGCGATCCTGGTAGATTTTGATGTACTTGGCAGTGATGTGATTCGCAGCGATACAGTGGGTGAGTACGACGGATCCTATACGGGCATTTCCATTGCCCGTCATAATCGCTATTAGGTGCTTTTTGATAGTTTAGTCCAGAACTGGATTTGCTTTGCATGAAGACGGCGGTGTGATTCAACCGCTGTCTCACACATTAACAACTTAGGTTCAGGCGTTGGCTAATTACTGCCTAACTATGGGACAGCAATGCTATATAAAGGGGCTATTGGCAAATCACTTGGTCTTACTTCTTGGTCAGATGTAAAGAGCAGGAGAACGGTAAACCGCCAGACCTTACCAGTGGAAAAAACTCGTGCTTTTTTTGATATCCACTAAAAATTTTTAACAACCTTGGATAATCACTTGTTAAAGTTTCCCAATCCAAAGCGGGATAAATGCTGATGCGTCCACCCGGTTTTAAAGTGCGATCAAATTCAGTAAAAATATCTGCGAGTAAATCTGGCTCACGAATCCAAGTGAAGAGCAACCAGCTGGATAGTATCATATCAATAGATTCGTCAGCGAAAGGCAGTTGATCTGCATAGGCGCCTACTGCCTTGTCTTCCACTTGCAGGTCAAGTTTGGGAGAATGATTGGCGCCTGCAATTCGTGACCACATTGAGTCCGTTTTATCAAACTGCAATTCCTCTTCCAGCTTGGGGTCGACACCAAAAAAGCGTATACCCTGCTTAATGCATGCCTGGAACATGGAATCTTCAATAAAAGGTGTCAGCCCGCACCCGATATCAGCCACGGTCTTGTCTTTAAGGCATTCAAATACTTCAGGTTCGGAACGATTATTGAAAAATACTTTTCTGTAAAAGGAAAAGGGTCGACCTGTGCTGACTACGGGAAGTCCTACTTTATTGTAGAAATTGATTATCCCCCACACGGTTGAAAGAACAGCACTCGATATTTTATTTTCTATTGCTATCAAAATCACATTCCTTTTTATTGTTTTATTAGGCTTCAAGCGCCGACATTGAAGTTTATTTAATAATAGTTGATCTAGATACTCAATAATGCCTGCCCGGCTATGGGTATTTTACCTGGCATTATTGTGGCGGGAAACGTGATATAGAGCGATAGGATGGGGGTGCGGAGAATCTCATCATGGCTATAATTAGTTTGGGTTAGCACTCAAGAAAAAAGGCCGTATTGATCACGGCCTTTTGATTCTCGTTAACCTAACTTCTTAGCCAATATTTGATTCACCATCTGAGGATTAGCCTTCCCCTTAGACAGCTTCATGGTCTGACCCACAAAATACCCCACCAGCTTCTTACGTTTATTGTCGTCAGCTGCTTGGTATTGGGCTACTTGATCGGGGCTATTAGCAATTACCTCATCCACAATGGCTTCAATGGCGCCGGTATCGGTTTCCTGTTTTAGGCCTTTGCTTTCGATGATTTCATCGGCGCTGCCGCCGTTGTTCCACATCTCTTCAAATACCTGTTTGGCTATCTTGCCAGAAATGGTGTTATCCGCGATGCGCTTTAGCATGCCGCCAAGTTGATCGGCGCTCACTGGGCTTTGTTCCAGTTCCAGGTCATTCTTGTTCAGAGCACCTAACAGTTCCACGCTTACCCAGTTGGCAGCCAGCTTGGGTTTGGCGCCGGATACTTCCACTAAGGTTTCAAAATAGTTTGCCAGTATGCGGTCAGATGCCAATACACGAGCATCGTATTCAGAAAGCTTCAGCTCAGACATAAAGCGCTCAATCTTCTGCCCTGGAAGCTCCGGTAGATCTTGCCGTATCTGCTCGATGGTTTGCTCCGTGACTTCCACCGGGAGCAGGTCTGGATCAGGAAAATAGCGATAGTCGTTGGCTTCTTCCTTGCTGCGCATGGCAAAGGTTTTATCTTTCACCGGATCATAGAGCACGGTGGCCTGTTGAATGTCACGACCGGATTCCAGCTCGTCCATCTGCCATTCGATTTCCGCATTAATGGCCTTTTCCACAAAGCGAAACGAGTTGACATTTTTGATCTCCCGGCGGGTGCCAAATTCGTCTTCACCTTTTTGTCGAAGGGATACGTTACAGTCGCAGCGCATGGAACCTTGGGACATGTTGCCATCGGAAATATCCAGGTAGCGAATTAAAGAGTGAATGGCTTTGGCGTAGGCCACGGCTTCTTTAGCGGAGCGCATATCCGGTTCCGACACGATCTCAAGTAGTGGCGTGCCCGCCCGGTTGAGATCGATACCGCTCATGCCATGGAAGTCTTCATGCAGAGATTTACCAGCGTCTTCTTCCAAGTGGGCGCGGGTAACACCGATGCGTTTGGTTTCGCCGTCATCCAGGGTGATATCGATAAATCCTTTACCCACGATGGGCAACTCAAATTGCGATATCTGATAGCCCTTGGGCAGATCGGGATAAAAATAATTTTTGCGGGCGAACACAGATTTGGGGCAGATATCCGCTTCAATTCCCAAGCCGAATTTAATGGCTTTTTCCACCGCCACCTCATTCAATACCGGCAATACACCGGGCATACCCAAATCCACCAGTGACGCTTGTGTGTTGGGTTCAGCACCAAACTCCGTGGAGCTGGCAGAAAATATTTTTGATTGAGTTGAAAGTTGCACATGCACTTCTAAACCAATAACCACTTCCCATGACATGGCGAACCTCCTTACGCAAAAGCCGCTGGCAGTTGACTGTGCCAGTGGGTGTGTTGTTGATATTGGTGGCCGACATTGAGCAGTCGTGCCTCGTCAAAATAGTTGCCGATGATTTGCAGGCCTACGGGGAGCCCGTCACTTTCTCCCGCCGGTAGAGACATGCCAGGCAAGCCCGCCATATTGACGGAGATGGTGTATATATCTGACAAATACATGGAAACCGGGTCCGCTGCTTTTTCTCCCAATTTAAATCCGGCGTTGGGGGAAGTGGGGCCCATAATCACATCTACTTTGTCAAAGGCTTGGTCAAAATCATTTTTGATTAAGCGTCGCACTTTTTGTGCTTTTAGATAGTAGGCATCGTAATAGCCGGCGGACAGGGCGTAGGTGCCAATTAAAATTCGGCGTTGAACTTCATCGCCAAAGCCTTCACCGCGGCTGCGTTTGTACAGATCTTCCAGGTCCACCGGGTTTTCACATCGGTAACCAAACCGCACACCGTCAAAGCGTGACAGATTGGATGAGGCTTCCGCGGGGGCCACCACGTAATAGGCAGGGATCGAAAGATGGGTGTTGGGCAGCTCGATATCCACCAGTTTGGCACCCAGTTTCTCGTATTGAGCAATGGCGTCCTGAATGACTTTTTCCACACCGGCATCCAGCCCCTTTTCAAAAAACTGCTTGGGCAGACCGATACGTAAACCCTCTAAGGATTGCTCCAGGCTAGCGGTATAGTCGGGCACTTCGATATCTGTGCTGGTGGAATCCTTGGGGTCGAAACCGGCCATCACATTGAGCATCAGTGCCGCGTCTTCCGCGGTTTGAGTCATGGGGCCGCCTTGATCCAGGGAGGAGGCAAAAGCGATCATGCCCCAGCGGGAAACTCGACCATAGGTGGGCTTTAATCCGGTGATGCCGCAGAGGCTGGCAGGTTGGCGAATGGAACCACCGGTATCGGTACCCGTGGCAGCGGGTGCCAGGCGAGCCGCCACCGCAGCTGCAGATCCGCCGGAGGAACCTCCCGGTACGTGCTCGGTATTCCAGGGGTTTTTAACGGCGCCATAGAAGCTGGTTTCGTTTGACGAGCCCATGGCAAATTCGTCCATATTGGTTTTACCCAGGTTCACCAGGCCTGCCTGATTGCACTTTTCCACCACGGTGGCGTTGTAGGGCGCAATAAAGCTGTCGAGCATTTTCGAGGCGCAGGTGGTTTTTACCCCTTGGGTGCAAAATATGTCTTTCTGGGCGATGGGCACGCCAGTGAGTGGGCCCGCTGATCCGGAGGCTCTGGCTTGATCTGCCGCTTTCGCCTGCTCCATGGCCTGTTCTTCCGCCACGGTAATAAAGCTGTTTAGCTCGCCGTCAAATTTGTTAATTCTGTCGAGAAAGTGCTGGGTCAGTTCCTGGCTGGAAATCTCGCCAGCTGCCAGCATGTCAGACAGGGCTTTCAGGGTGTTGGTATGCATGAAATGAACTACCTGATTAATCTATGACTTTGGGTACAAGATAAAGGCCGTCTTGAGTGGCCGGAGCGATGCTTTGGAATTGATCTCGCTGATCGGTTTCCGTGGCTTTGTCTTGCCGTAAACGCTGGGTGGCATCGGTGGGGTGGGCCATGGGCTCGATGTTATCCGTGGGAGCCGCTTGCAGCTGTTCGATCATGCCCAGAATGGATGACAGTCGCTCGGTGATTTGAGGAATATCGTCTTCGTCCACTTGAATGCGTGCCAAGTGAGCGATTTTTGTTACATCGTCTTTGTCCAGCGCCATGGGGTTCTCCGGCAGTGAAATAGCAAAGGCGGTATGGTACCAGAAATTACTCTTGGGTTGATGGCTCAGCGGATAATGATCGTCCAGTGGGAGGGGGATAACTTCATAAAACTTAGGGAAAAAGTTGGAAAAGCCACCTTGCCGAACTGTCTTCGCACTGCTATTGTTGCCGCAAGCGTGTAACTTACCCCTGGTAACCATCAGGGCTCTTTGAAAAAAGCAAGCGTTACCACAACAATATCTCACTATTTAACCGCTCGATGGGTTGTCATTCCTTCTATGTTTAAACGTTTACGCGGCATGTTTTCTACAGATCTATCAATTGATTTGGGAACGGCCAATACCCTTATATATGTAAAAGATCGAGGCATTGTGCTCGATGAGCCATCTGTGGTGGCGATTCGCCAACAAAATGGAGCAAAAAGTGTGGCGGCTGTGGGCATGGATGCCAAACGAATGTTAGGACGAACACCGGGCAACATCACCGCTATTCGACCCTTGAAGGACGGAGTTATTGCCGATTTCCACGTCACTGAGAAAATGCTCCAACACTTTATTCATAAGGTGCACGAAAACAGCTTTATCACACCAAGTCCCCGGGTTTTGGTGTGCGTACCATGCAAATCCACACAAGTTGAGCGCAAAGCCATCAAAGAATCCGCTTTGGGCGCAGGCTCCCGTGAGGTCTATCTGATTGAAGAGGCCATGGCCGCAGCCATCGGCGCGGGCTTGCCTGTGGAAGAAGCCAGTGGTTCCATGGTGGTGGATATCGGTGGTGGAACCACTGAGATCGCTATAATTTCGTTGAACGGTATCGTGTATTCGGATTCGGTTCGGGTAGGGGGCGACAAATTTGACGACGCCATTGTGACCTACGTTCGCCGCAATTACGGCAGCTTGATTGGTGAAGCCACTGCGGAAAGAATTAAGCAGGAAATCGGATGTGCTTTTCCCGGTAAAGAGCTGCTTGAAATTGACGTTCGAGGCCGTAACCTGGCAGAAGGGGTTCCCCGATCGTTTGCTTTAAACAGCAGCGAGATACTGGAAGCGTTACAGGAGCCCTTATCGCAAATTGTTTCTGCAGTTAAAAGCGCTTTGGAACAGTCACCACCGGAACTGGCATCGGATATTGCCGAGCGTGGCTTAGTGTTAACCGGTGGTGGCGCGCTACTGCGTGATTTGGAGATGCTGCTAGCGGAAGAAACCGGGTTGCCGGTGATCGTGGCGGAAGATCCCCTCACATGCGTGGCCCGTGGCGGTGGTAAGGCCATGGAAATGATGGACAAGAGTGGCTTTGACATGTTCTCCGTGGATTGAATGCGGTCTTAGGGTTTGGTTAATGGTAAAGCCGGCCATGTTGTTGGGGCCGGCTTTCGTATTAGAGGGGCCCTAAATTAGTGAGATGGGCCCGATAGGAGGGGCAAACCATAAAGCCCATATTCGGACAAAATACGGCAAATCGTTATCGACTAATTCTATTTTCGGTATTGTCTTTTATCATGATTTTTGTCGACCACCGTTCTGAGTGGCTTAGTCCTGTTCGTTATAGTCTCAATATCCTGGCCGCACCGATACAGTATGTGGCTGATATTCCTAAAAATATCGTTCATTGGTCAGAAAACAGTGTGCGCAGCAAAGCGTCACTGGAAGAAGAAAATCTGCGGCTTCAGTCTGAGGTATTGGTGCTGAAGCGGCGAGTGCAGAAGCTGGCCTCAACGGTTGCAGAAAATACTCGGTTAAAAGAACTGATGAACGCTTCTGACATGGTGGACGATCAGGTACTCATCGCTGAGATCATCGGTGTGGATCCTGACCCCTATCGTCACGAAGTGGTGGTGAATAAAGGTAGCCGCGACCAGGTTTATGCGGGCCAGGCGGTGTTGGATGCGGAAGGGCTTATGGGGCAGGTGATTGAAGCGGGGCCCCTCACCAGTCGTGTGCTGTTGGTTTCGGATATTACCCACGGTATTCCAGTCCACTTGAATCGCAACGGCGTGCGCGCCATTGCCGTGGGCACGGGCAGTCTGGATCGCCTGACGTTAATCCATGTGCCGGATACAGCGGATATTGCCCTGGGAGATTTATTAGTGAGCTCCGGTCTTGGGGGCCGTTTTCCAAAAGGCTATCCAGTGGGTGTGGTTACCTTGGTAGAGCACGACCCCGGGCAGCCCTTTGCAATTGTAGAAGCCAAGCCCATGGCGAACCTGGATCGCTCTCGCCACGTATTATTGGTGTTCTCTGATGAGGGCAGGGACAACTCCACCGAGGAGCCCCCCAAATCCGAAGTTGGCCGGGATCAGCAGCCTGAATCGGTAGAAGGTAGAAGAAAGTTCGGAGGGCGACGCCAATGAGTAGAGGTCCCTCCGACGCCCTCAGTATCGTGATCTTTACGCTGCTGGTGGCTTATGTGCTGGCTTTGGTGGCATTACCTCCTTGGTTGGAACCCTTTCGGCCTGCCTGGGTGCCTCTGGTGTTCATTTATTGGGTGATTGCATTGCCCCATAAAGTGGGTGTGGTGAGTGGCTGGGTTGCAGGGGTGGTGTTGGATGCCCTAACTGGTGCGGTTTTGGGGCAGAATGCATTGGCCATGGGGGTCATTGCCTATATTGCCTATGTGCTTCACCTGCGGATCCGGGTTTTCCCTGTGTGGCAGCAATGTTTATCAATTTTGGTGCTGGTGGGTATGTATCAATTAGTGAACATTATGGTCATTCGTGCTGTCTATATGACACCATGGACCCTTTGGTATTGGACATCGGTTTTGGTGTCTGCGTTGGTTTGGCCGTTGGTCACGTTAGTGCTTGGATACCTGCGCAATCGCGACATTTCAAGCCAATAGAACAGGGTAACTCTATGATTTATTTGGCATCAGCCTCTCCCCGTCGCAAAGAGTTGTTGCAGCAAATCGGCGTATTGTTTGAGCAAATTCCGGTGGATATCGATGAGACTCCGCAGGCCAATGAACTTGGCTCAGATTACGTGCTTAGACTGGCACGGGAAAAGGCATTGGCTGGTGCTCAGAGTTTAACGGCGAAACAGAAACCCGTAGCTCCGGTTTTGGGCTCCGATACCTGTGTCTTGCTGGATCAACGCATTCTGGGAAAGCCCAGTGGTCAGCAGGAGGCCATTGAGATGCTGTTGGCTCTTTCCGGCCGCAGCCATCAAGTGATCACTGGGGTTGCCTTGGCGCTGGGGGATAAGCTTTGGCTAACTCAAGGTTCGGCTGAAGTGCGATTTGCCCCCATTAGCCAGCAGCAGGCCTTGGCCTATTGGCAAAGCGGTGAGCCCCAGGGTAAGGCGGGATCTTATGCTATCCAGGGGATGGGAGCGGTTTTTATTGAGCGCATCACGGGGAGTTACAGTGCGGTAGTTGGACTGCCTCTCTACGAAACCGCTAAGCTGTTAAAAGAGGCAGAGGTCACCATTTGGAATAGAGACGAGTCAGCATGAGTGAAGAGTTGTTGGTGAACGTAACGCCCATGGAAACCCGGGTGGCGGTGGTAGAAAACGGCGTGGTGCAAGAGCTTTTTGTGGAGCGCAGCGCCAAGCGCGGTTTAGTGGGGAGTATATACAAGGGTAAGGTTGCCCGAGTGCTTCCCGGTATGCAGGCGGCTTTTGTGGAGATCGGGTTGGAACGAGCGGCGTTCCTCCACGCCAAGGACATCTGGCAAACGGATCGGGATAATGACTCCGCTAACGGCGATTCCATTCCCGACATATCGGATCTGGTGGCGGAAGGGCAACCCATCGTGGTTCAGATCACAAAGGATATGATTGGTACCAAAGGGGCTCGCTTGACCACTCAGCTTTCGATTCCTTCTCGATTCCTGGTGTATATGCCCTACACCGAGCACATTGGAATTTCCCAGCGAATCGAAGATGAGGGCGAACGAGAGCGGCTGCGCAGCGCCATGACGGAAATCTTGGACCAGCGCCAGGACATTCCCAATAAAGGATTTATATTGCGTACTGCAGCGGAAGGTGCTGACCCTGAATCCTTGCGCCGCGATGTGGATTTTCTATGTCGCATCTGGCGCTCCATCAATGAGCGGATGATACAGTCCAATCCAGTGTCACTAATTCATCGGGATCTTTCTCTTGCCAGTCGAACCCTTCGGGATGAAGTTCGACCTGGGGTGGAGAAGGTTCGCATAGACAGTAGAGAAACCTACGGCAAGTTGGTGGAATTTGTCCGCGAATATATTCCCGACTCAGAGAAATTGCTGGAGCATTATCCCGGTGAGCGACCTCTGTTTGATTTATACAGTGTGGAGTTGGAAATTAAGAAAGCCCTGGCTCGCCAGGTCCAACTTAAGTCCGGCGGTCATCTGATTATTGATCAAACCGAGGCAATGTCTACCATTGATGTTAACACTGGTGCTTTTGTTGGCCACCGCAATCTGGAAGAAACCATTTTTAAAACCAATCTTGAAGCCACCCAGACCATAGCCAGACAGTTGAGGCTAAGGAATTTGGGCGGCATCATTATTATTGATTTTATTGATATGGAAGAAGCCGAGCACCGGCGCCAGGTGTTGCGTATGCTTGAAAAGGCGCTGGATAAGGACCACGCTAAAACCAATATCACCCAGGTGTCGGAGCTGGGGCTAGTTGAGATGACACGCAAACGCACCAGAGAAAGTTTGGCTCGGGTGATGTGCGAAGATTGTCCCACTTGTAACGGCCGAGGTATTGTTAAAACACCAGAAACCGTGTGCTACGAGATCTTCAGGGAAATACTGCGACAATTTCGAGCTTATGAGGTGGAATCTTTTCTGGTGATCGCCTCACAGGCGGTGGTGGATCGGCTGGTGGATGAGGAGTCTGCCAACGTAGCAGAGCTGGAAACATTTATTAAGAAAACCATTCGTTTTCAAGTGGAGACGTTGTATTCCCAGGAAGAATTTGATGTGGTTATTATGTAACGGGCAAAAACGTTGAAAGCAGTGGTTGCCGGCATAACAAAAACCCTGATAGGTTTGATTGCAGCCCTGATTGTGGTGAGCGCCATTCTCGTAGCAATTGCACGTGAACTGGTGGAAGAAATAGATCACTTTAAACCACAGTTTCAAAACCAGTTTCAGCGACGAACTGGGCTGAATCTTCAATTTGACCAAATCCAAGGTAGCTGGAAAGGTCTCGCCCCCAAGTTTCAGCTACAAAATGTACTGTTAAACTCCAGCCCGGATTCACAGGCTGGAATCAGTGCTGAAGACTTGAGCCTTGAAATTTCACTAGTGGAAACCGTTCTTAATCTGCAACCTAGATTCCGCTTACAGTTGCAAGGCGCTCAAGTTAACTTTGATTATGTGGATGGCAAGTTTGAGCTGCAGGGCGTTCAATTTCCCAACACAGATAAGCGCAATAAGAATAACGATGCCTTGCTGGATTTCCTGTTGGCGCAAAGGGAGATATCCATTGTTAATAGCCACGTGCTGCTGCAGGGGTATTACCCCCAGGTGGCCACCCTGGACATCTCCAAGCTCAAAATCGAGTCCAACGGTGACTTAAGCTATATTTTGGGCTCGTTGAAAGCGAACGGTCCCAGTGCTTTGTCGCTGCGGCTGCGAGGTAATTTGTCCGGTTCGTTTTCTAACAAGCGGAGCTTGGCTGGAAACATCTATGCCAAGGTTGCTCAGGGTGAACTACTGCCTTGGATTCCGCTGCAGAATCGAGATCTATCCCAGGGGCATTTAACCGCCCTGGAAGGTGAAGCCTCGTTTTGGTTTAACCTGCGGCGAGGTCGATTTACCGACTTTATTACCCAGTTTTCCATGAGCGATGTGGGGCTCGAGAGTGATAATGAACTACAGCCACCCAATATAGAAAAACTCTCTGGTTTGGCTCAGTGGGTGGACGAGGGACGCAGCAAATGGCGATTGTCGTTGCGAGATTTTCAAATGGTAACGCCGGATTTTGTCTGGCAACCACATTTGTTGCAGCTGCGGGCCAGTCCCGTGGGGCCGCACCGGGACCCATCGGGTCAAAAGATTGTACCGCCCATTCGTTATCAGATTTTTGCGGATAACCTGAAAATCCTGCCGTGGACAGACTACTTTTTGGCGACACAACCCCAAGATAGTAAGTTATTTCAATTTGTTAATAAGACCCGCCCAAGAGGTGCCATAAACAATCTTTTCATTGATCTCACTTACGATGCCAATACGCTGATGGATTATAAATTTGCTTTTGATCTGCAGCAGTTCCGTAACAGCTCATGGCAATTAATTCCTGGGTTCCGAGACCTCGATTTAAGAGCGTGGGGAACGAAAGAGTCGCTTTTATTTGAGTTTGAAGAAGATTCAGTGGAGCTGAATTATCCCCGGATTTTCCGTGATCAGCTTGAACTGAATAAATTGCAAGGTGCTCTAAAACTGACTTTAGGAGAAGATTCGTTTCAGTTGCAGTCCAATGCTATCCAGGCCCATGTTGCGGATGCACAATCGGTAACCCAGTTGGCATTGACGATTCCTAAGGACAGTTCGCAGATTCCTTTTATCCGTTTGCAGTCCACTCTGCGCAACGGCAATGGCAAGCGGGCTTCTAAATACTTGCCTGCGGGCGTGTTGGCGCCACCGCTATTGGAATGGCTTGATGGTGCGATTATTGATGGGCAGCTATTGCGGGGTGACATAGTGGTACATGGCCCATTGAAGCGCGGCATGGAAGAGCCTCAGGCTGTGGTGTTGGGTTTTACCGTAGAAAACAGCACGCTTCAATTTTTGCCGGATTGGAAACAGCCAGTAAAAAACCTGTTGGCGGATGTGGTGGTGGATGGAAGCGAAGTGACAGCCCACGCATTGGCAGGCAGTTATTATAAACAATCTTTGCAGCGAGGCTTGGTGCACCTGCCCCGTTTTCAGCCCCAAGCTCCGCCACCACTGTATGTGAAGGTGCACACCAAGGGGCGAGCAAAGTCGGGCATCAAGGTGCTCAAAAACACCCCATTGGCGGAAAGGATAGGTGGATTTGCCCAGGATCTCGATGCTGTGGGTGAGCTTGATCTGGAAGTGAACCTGGCCGTACCTCTGAAAAAAGAAAGAATGGACGAGATGCAAGCCAAAGTTGCCGCCGGTGTAGATCAAGGCTGGCTCAGTATGCGAAATCCGGGGATTGAAATTCATAATCTTAAGGGGGACATACACTACGATTTAAATGAGGGGTTGTGGGCTAAGGGGCTCACTGGCGAGTCTTTTGGTGGCGAGATTAAAGCTCAAATACGCACTAACAAACCGGACTGGGGCCAAGAGATTGAGATACAGGTTCAGGGGCGGGGAGAGTTAGAACAACTCAAAGCCTGGCAGCCTATTTCCATATTGAAGTTTATGGAAGGCAGTATGGACTACAATTTTGATCTGTTTTTGCCTTTGAAAATCGTTGATGAAAGTCAGCCCCGATCTTATTTCGAGCTGACCACCAACATGAAAGGCGTAAAGGTGGACTTACCTGCGCCGTTTGGTAAATCCGCCGATAATTCCAGACCGGTGAATCTGCGTTACACCGTGGACTCAAAACCGAATCGATTGGAATTACGTTATGGCAGTCAGCTGCATTTGGTCAGCCAGAATGAAAATGGGCATATGCAACGGGGCATGCTTCAGCTAGGGACTGGCTCTGCGAGGCTACCGTCAGCCAATGTATTGGAAATTCAGGGGACACTGGGTCAGTTTGATAGCGTGATGTGGATGCCTGTTTTGGACCAGCTCAAGGATGGGGAGCAAGAGAACGGTGGCAAAGAAGGTAATTCTTTGGTCCAGATGCTGGGTAATTCTGATCTCAGTGTGGGGAACTTAAAGTTGGGAGGGGTGAAGTTTGGCACAACCAGTATCCGTCTTCGCCGTGGTCAAGGGGGTTGGCAACTGGGGGTGGACAGTCCGGTTTTAAGGGGCAATGCCGAGGTGCCTTTCTACGCCGCGGCAGATCCAAAATATTGGCCGGCGCAGAAACAACCTGTGAGCGTCGACATAACACGCCTTACCCTTGCCGCAAGCGAAACCTCTGCTAACGAGGGGGCCTGGACAGCAATGGATTTGTCGCCCGTGCGTTTTCCACCACTGAAACTCAATATAAGGCAATTTAAATACGGCGATGCTGACTTTGGGTATTGGGATGTGAAAGCCACTCCCCGCAATGGCACCATGAATATTGATTGGTTAAGGGCCACTATGAATGGCGTGAATATTGATGGTGCTGGGCGCTGGTCCACCGGGGTCAATGGCGCGCCATACACCCATCTGATTGGTACTGCAACCACGCCTGATGCGGGTAATGTAATGGAAGTGTGGGGCGCTGAACCCTCACTTAGCAGTAAGTCCGCGTTGGCAAAGTTGGATGTTAGCTGGCCCGGTTCTCCCATTGAGTTTGCCTTGAAGCGAGTGGGAGGGAGCGTGGATACTCACTTAAGCGATGGCCGCTTTCTTAATGTTAATGCCAACGCTGCGGGTAAATTATGGGGTGCGCTGAACTTTGAAACTATGTTGCGTCGTTTGCAGCTCAATTTCGATGATCTTCGTGAGTCGGAGTTGGTATACGACACGTTGGATGGACATTTCCGGTTGCAAGATGGCAAGCTTCAAATTACCAAATTTGAGATGGATGCCCCCGCTATTAAAATGCGTGCCACCGGCAGTCTGGATTTAAACAAGGAGCTGCTGGACATGGGCTTAAATGTGACCGTGCCGGTTACCCGTAATCTGGTGCTGCCAGCGGCAGTGATCGGTGGTGTGCCGGCTGCGGCCACCGCCTTTGTGGTGGAGAAAGTGTTTGGTGACCAGTTTGATAAACTCACCACCATCAAATACGGTATTAGTGGCAGCTTTGACAAACCGGTGGTAGAAGTGAAAGACTCTTTCAACATCATTCCAAAACAAGTAAGTGAGGCGGTTATGAAAGGAGAAAGCTCCAAGCCGGACACAAATGAGCGCTCTGAACCTCAACCAAAGCCACTCTTGCAACCGAAGGTTTTACCATGAACCTGGTGCGTGCGGGGGCTATTCAGATGGTGAGTGGCCGCGATGTTGAGGCCAACCTTAGCATGGCGGAGAAGTTGATAACCCAGGGTGCGGAAAACGGTGCCCAGATCCTGGCGCTGCCAGAAAACTTCGCTGTATTGGATAGCCATAATTTGCTGCCTTGGGCCAAGCAGGAAGAGGCCACTCAGGTGTTTACCCGCTTCCTGGCTCAGCAAAGCCGGCATCACAAAGTGTGGTTGATTGCTGGAACCATTCCCATGCTTAGCCCCCATAGTGGCGAAGTGAACGACGATGAAAATCAACGTGTGAGAGCCGCCAGCCTGGTATTTAACAGCCAAGGTGAAGTGGTTTCCCGCTATGATAAAATTCATTTGTTCGACGTATTGGTAAACGATAAGCAAGGCCAATATAAAGAATCTAAAACCATAGAACCGGGCCAGGACCTAGTGATGCAGGAAACGCCCTTTGGCAATTTGGGGCAGACCGTGTGTTATGACTTACGCTTCCCGGAACTGTATTCTGCATTACGTCAACAAGGGGCTGAGATTTTCAGTGTGCCTTCAGCGTTCACTGAGAAAACCGGCGAGGCCCATTGGCAATCCTTATTACAGGCCAGGGCCATCGAGAATCAGTGTTTTGTGATTGCCCCCAATCAGGGCGGGCAACACACGCCAAACCGAAAAACCTGGGGCCACAGTATGGTGTTAGACCCCTGGGGAAATATTCTTTCTCAATTGGATAAAGGTGAGGGTGTTGCCATGGCGGAAATGGATATGGATTGGTTGCAGGAAATTCGCGATGCCATGCCGGTGCAGCAACATAAAAAATTTCAGGTGGTACCCCTATCATGAATTCTGAAACCATGCTGACCCAGGCTCAAGGCTGCTTGTGGCAAAACAATGGGCTTGATTTGGCCGATCTCACTCCGGTATTGGACAGCTTTCTCAGCAAAGGCGCAGACTATGCCGATCTTTATTTTGAACACAGCGTCAGTGAATCCTGGAGCCTGGAAGACGGCATGGTTAAGGACGCGGGGTTTAACCTCTCCGGTGGTGTGGGGGTACGTGGAATCCAGGGTGAGAAAACCGGGTTCTCCTATTCGGATCAGGTGGACCTGTCTGCAGTGATACGAGCTGCAGATGCGGCCTGTTCGGTTTTGAGCGGAAGTGGCGGGGTGATGGTGGCACCACAACATCAACCATTCAAACCACTCTATAGCGCGAGTAATCCACTGGATAGTTTGAGTCGTACTGAAAAAGTGGCGCTGCTGGAAAATGCCGATAAAATCACCCGAGGACTGGACAGCCGTGTGGTTGATGTGAGTGTGAGTTTAAATGGGTCCTGGAAAACCGTGTTGGTGTTGGCCAGCGATGGCACCTTGGCTGCCGATGTGCGGCCACTGATTCGCTTTGGTGTATCGGTCATTTTGCAACAAAATGGCAAGCGCGAGCGGGGCAGTTCTGGTGGTGGTGCTCGCACGGATTTTTCTCTGTTGGACCATGATTACGTTACTCGGCATTGCCAGCAGGCGGTGCATATGGCTCAGGTTAATTTGGACGCAGTAGAAGCACCCGCGGGCACCATGCCCGTGGTGTTGGCCCCCGGCTGGCCCGGTGTTTTGCTGCATGAGGCCGTTGGCCACGGTTTGGAGGGGGACTTTAACCGTAAGGGAACCTCCAACTACAGCGAGCAAGTGGGTAAACCCGTCGCCTCGCCTCTTTGTACCATTGTTGATGATGGCACCAAGCCCGGGTTGCGGGGGTCCTTAGCCACCGATGATGAGGGTACGCCTACCCAGCATACCATTCTGGTCCAAAACGGCGTGTTGCAGGGCTACTTGCAAGACAAGCATAACGCCTCTCTGATGGGGGTGAAACCCACGGGAAACGGTCGTCGTCAGTCCTATGCACATTTGCCCATGCCACGTATGACCAACACCTATCTTATGCCTGGGGAAGATGAACCAGAAGACATCATCAAGAGTGTGAAAAAAGGCCTGTATGCAGTGAATTTTGGTGGTGGCAGCGTGGATATTACCTCGGGGAAATTTGTATTTGCCGCCAGTGAGGCTTATTTGATTGAAGACGGCAAAGTCACCCGTCCGGTGAAAGGCGCCACGCTTATTGGCAATGGTCCTGATGTGATGTCAAAGGTTTCCATGATCGGCCATGATCTGGCCCTGGATCAAGGTGTGGGAACCTGCGGCAAAGAAGGTCAATCGGTGCCCGTTGGCGTGGGCCAGCCCACCTTAAAAGTGGATGAAGTGGTGGTGGGTGGAACCCAGTAACGAAGGTTTAAGCATCTGTGCTGAGATCGCGAAGAAAGCGGAATAGTTTTCTGCTGTGGCCAGTTTGGGGGGCGCTGCCATCGGGCTGGGCTTGATTCTGTTGCTGCTCTTTTTTTGCGTTTCGAACCAGTTGGCGCAGCTTTTGAGTATCCACCGAAGGAAAACGGGCGATAACCTCTCCGATTTGGTTTTTGTCGCCAGAGATAAGCTGGTCTCGTAACTGTTCCAATTGATGAAAGGCTCGGGTATTGAGGGTATGTGCATCGTTCAATTGACCCAGATAGGTTTCGATCTCTGCAGTGTCCATTTCCCGCAGAAGTTTGCCGATATACTGTTTGTGTCGACGCAATCCTTCCCTGCTCTTGATTCGGCGGCTTTCTTCGATGGCAGCGGCGAGAGTCTCCTCCAGGTTTAGAGACTGCAATTGGTTGGGGGTGAGATCAAGCAGCTGCTCACCAATCTTTTTTAGGCGTTCTGCTTCACGCTTAATGGCGGATTTACTGGGGGCGAATTCAAAATCGTCTTGATCTTGGGAATCATCTTGCATTGACATACGATAAGGGTTCTTGATCCGAGTATAATTAACAGGCTGTTAGGTTAGTGTGTTGAGATTATAACATAGGTGTAAAAAGGCTCCTTGGGCCGCAGGATTCCAGAACTATGGAAATAGAAACAGATTTGCAAACCTTAAAAAAACGTATTCATCTGGCATTGGATTTGGTTGCCAAGGCCAATGCCAGCGCCGAAGTGGCGGCCTACCTGGACCAGGGCCTGGTGGTTAACGTGCGTCAGTCTGCGGTGGATCAAGTGGAGTTCACCCGCAATCACGGCTTTGGCATCAGCGTGTATTTGAACGGCAAGAAGGGCAGTGCTTCCACATCGGATTTTTCGGAACAGGCCGTAGGCCAGGCGGTTGCCGCCGCTTTGGATATAGCCCGTTATACCGCACCGGATCCCTGTTCCGGATTGGCCGACGCCGGTTTGATGGCCCGTGAGATTGTGGGTTTGGATCTGCACCACCCCTGGAGCTTGAATACAGACCAGGCTATTGAACTGGCCCTAGCCTGTGAGTCGGCCGGTTTGGGGCAACCCCATATAGAGAACAGTGACGGGGCATCAGTGGCCACGGTGGAGTCGGCCAGGGCCTACGGTAACAGCCATGGTCTGGTTGTGGCTTACCCCCAGACCCGCCACTCATTGGGGTGTGCCCTAATCGCAAAAGATTCCGAAAGCATGGAGAGAGGCGGGTGGTCCCAAAGCCACTGCGATGCTACTCAACTGCCAAAGGCTGAGTTCGTTGGTGAAAAAGCCGCAGTAAGAGGTGCTAGCAGATTAGGCAGTGTGTCAGCCCCCACGGGCCAATACCCGGTGATGTTTGCGGCGGAAATTGCAGGGGGCTTGCTTGGGCATTTTATTGCCGCCATATCCGGTGGTAGTTTGTATCGGCACGCTTCTTTCTTAGAGGAACACCTATCAAAGAAAGTGTTTCCAGATTGGATGAATGTATGGGAAGAGCCTCAATTAGTGCAGGGTGTAGCCAGCTCGCCCATTGATGGCGACGGCTTAGCCACCCGTGAAAAAAGCTTTGTTGATGGTGGTGTATTGGCCAGTTACGTCTTAAGTACCTATTCCGGACGCAAGCTGGGAATGGACAGCACCGCCAATGCCGGCGGGGTGCGCAATTTACGCTGCTCGCACTCCCATGAGTATAAAGAATTGCTGAAACAAATGGGGCGTGGGTTATTGGTGACTCAAGTGATGGGCCAGGGGGTGAATATTGTCAGTGGCCATTACTCCCGGGGTGCCGCCGGTTTTTGGGTGGAAAACGGTGAGATCCAATACCCGGTTTCTGAAATTACCATCGCTGGTAATTTACAAGATATGTTTAAGAATCTGGTGGGGGTGGCAGACGATGTGGATGCGCGGGGCAATATTCAAGTGGGCTCCATTCTCGTGGAGGCTATGACCGTAGCCGGGAAATAATTGTTTTAAAAGACCTAAAGTTAAAGAACCTCCACGGAGGGAGGTTCTTTAGATGATGCTCGATTCAGTAGCCAAATTAGAAAGCCAGAATCACCTTGACACTGTCGTTCACTGAGCTGGAGTCCACATAGCCGATGGCATCCGGGTTACGAGAAACCGTTTCAACAATTTCTGCGTCGCTGCTTAAAATTTTGGGTGGCACGCCTTTGCCAGTAAAGATCAAACGCGACCAATAGGATTTCATCTGCTGTTCGCTTTTCTTTACCACTTTATCCAAAAACTGAACTCGAAGAGCCTCACCTTCGGATTTATCCAGGGGTAGGGCTTGTTTCCCACCGGGAAATTTCTTGATTTTCCCCAAATAGATTTTTGAAATATCCCCTTGGCTGATTGCATCACTATTGGATGGGTGAACGATAACGGCCACCTCTGCCATGGCAACGCTGGAAATAAAAAGGAATGTGAGAACGGATAAGCTGTGTTTAATATAGTTCATTGTTATCACTCCTTAAAATACCAAGTCCACGCCCATACGAACCAGTTGAGGTTCTATGTTTCGGCCCGTGTGGTAATAGGTGGCCTCTTCTGCGGTGTAGTCGAACTTGAATGCGGCAGAAGGGTGAAAGTCGTAACGAACGGTGATGTTATAGGAGTCTGCTTCGTATCCCCCAAGCATGACCGCGTTCACGAGGCTGTCTTGAAGAGAGGTCAGTGAGAAGGAGGTGAAAGGGCTATACGCACCACTGGCTGGGTTTGATGCTGCTGCTATAGCTTGGTCCAAAAAGAAGTTAACGTCCTGGGTGCCTGGCAGTAGCGGTATTTGATCCGCCGCAAGAGCGTCATAGCCGATGGAGTCATTGGGTACGTCGTAATTTGCGTAGGTTAAGCTGATGGTAAACTTGTCATAGCGATAACCGCCTGTAACGAACCAAGCATCCTTTTCGGTATTGATAACGGTATCTTTGATGCCCGCCGTGGTCCACTCGGCTCCGGCAAACCAGTCGCCAAAGTCGGCGATTAAACCAATACCGGCGAAGTTACCCTTGTCATTATCCACCGTTAAGGCATCGTATTGTTCGGCTGTCAGAGGGAAGCCTGCACCGGCCATGACTCCGGCGATGGCGTCCGCGGCGTCGTTGATGGCGGAGACAGTGGTACTGGTTTCACTGTAGGACATGTGAAGAGTAAGCCAGTTCCAGTTAAGGTCCCAGCTAATCAACCAGTGATTACGAGTGTCCACAGAAAAGTCTTGGGTAGAATCAACGGAGGTGCCACCAAACATCAAGTTGATTCGCGACGTGGCGTCGCCCCAGTTGCCAAAGTACTCAAGGTTCACCCCGTCCAGGTTGTCAAAACCACCTACCGCATAAACTTCAGAAGGGGGTGAAATCCAGTGATAGGCGTAACCCACATCCAGGAAATCGGAATACAGGAAATAGGGCAGTCGTTGACGACCACCTTTCACGGAAAAACTGTCGTTAATCTGATAAGTAAAGTAAGCCCAGGCAACATTGGCTTCGAAGCTATTAATGCCTTTGCCTAAAATTTGCGCAGTGGCCGACAGCCCGTTTTCCAGGTCTGCACGAAACTGAATTCCGTAGGTGGAATCCTGTTGAAAATCTGCTTAATCTCCGTAGGCTTTATCTGCGAAAGTGGACCCGCCTTCGTCTTCGATCGCCTGGCCATAATACAGCGAAGCAAAGCCATCAATACGCATATCTGCTGCTGTGGCATTTCCAGCTCCAAACGCCATCGCTGCGGCCAGACAGCCCAATTTAAAGGTGTGATGTTTCATTCTTGTCTCCTTGCTTTATTCTGCAATTACGCAAACACCTTTATTAGGTTTAGCCGGTTTTTACATTAATGCCTAAATTTTCAGAGACTTTTAGTCATTTTTTTAATTTTAATTGGTTTGGCTGCAGGGTGAGATTGGAAACAAAAAGGGCTGGAAAAGGTGCACTTGTGGATACAGTGCCACGATCTTGAGGGGAACGGGTGCTAAGTGTAAAGAACCGTCGCAAGGCCTAAAAACGAGCAGAATCCCACCACATCGGTGATAGTAGTGAGAATAACGCCTCCCGACAGTGCGGGGTCAATGCCTATTTTTTTCAGGAATAGAGGAAGGGAGGCTCCCGCGGCAGCCGCCACTAACAGGTTGATTATCATGGCCGCCCCCAACACCAGGCCTAAAAGTGGGTCTTGGAACCAGGTGGATGCCACCACGCCCACCACCAATGACCACATTACGCCGTTGAGAAAGCCCACGGCCATCTCTTTGTTGAGAAGCCAACGAGCGTTGGCCGAGCCCACTTGACCCAGTGCCATACCCCGTATCACCAGGGTAAGGGTCTGGTTGCCTGCGATGCCCCCCATACTGGCGACGATAGGCATTAGAATGGCCAGGGCCACTACCTTCTCCAGGGTGCCTTCGAACAGGCCAATAACCCCCGATGCCAGAAAAGCGGTTAACAGGTTAATGCCCAACCATACGGCCCGTCTGCGGGTGGTTTTCCAAACGGGGGCGAAGGTATCTTCATAGTCGTCCAGGCCCGCCATCCCCATGAGAGAATGGTCGGCTTCTTCCCGAATCACATCCAAGACATCATCCACAGTGATTCGGCCCAGCAGTAAACCATTTTCATCCACCACTGGCGCCGTAACCAGGTCTTCGCGCTCAAAGGCCAGTGCCACTTCTTTGGTGGGCGTGTCCACCAGAATGGCATCGGCATCGGTGTCCATGGCTTCCCGCACGCTAATGCCAGGGTCTTTAGTGAGCAATGAAGTTAAGGAGAGAGCCCCCACCAATTTGCCAGCACGATCCACGGCGTAAAGGGTGTCGGTGGAATCCGGTAATGTTTCATGCCGACGTAAATATCGTAACACCACATCCAGAGTGATATCGGGACGGATGGTAATGATGTCGGTGCTCATCAAGCCACCGGCTTCATCTTCAGAATAGGAGAGTATGGTCTCTATGCGGTGACGATTTTGATCGTCAAGGGATTCCAGCACCCGTCGCATGACGGTTTCGGGCAGTTCTTGCAGCAAGTCTGCAAAATCATCGGCTTCGAATCCTTCCACTGCACTGATGATTTCTTCGGTGTCTCGGTGGCGGAGAAAATGGGCGGCGATCTCGTCGTTGAGATACAGCAGCACCTCGCCTTCTTCTTCAACGGGAATCAGCTGCCACAGTAAATTTCGTTCGCGGGGTGGCGATGACTCAATCAGCATGGCGATTTCGCCGGGGGACATGCCCCGTAACATCTGCCGTACTGTATTGAAGGTGCCAGCGTCTAATGCGGCACGAAATTGAAGGAGTTGATCTTGGGTTTCAACGCTGGATTGATTTAAATCCATGATCTCCTCCTATGTTGAGAAATATTGAATGGCAGCTGTGTCAGTATAGAACTTCTACCGAAAAGCGATGGGTGTCTGGTGGCGAAATTGTACTGATAGAAATGGTAACTAGCCAGAAATGTTTATTCGGCTTCGTCGAATCGGTTGTTAATTAATTGTTCTAGCTCAGACAGTGCTTGCTCTGCATCTCCACCACTCACGCTTACGGTGAGCACGGAACCTTTACTCGCTGCCAGCATTAGCACAGACATAATACTTTTTGCGTCTGCATGCTGGCCCTCTCTGTCCAATGTAATGGTGCTCTCGAAGCGTGAAGCCAGGCCCACCAGTTTAGAGGCAGCCCGTGCGTGCAAGCCCAGTTTATTGATGATGGTGATTTGCTTTTCAATGTGCATAGTTTGTCAGTGGATCCCTCAGAGTCAGCGAAACTACAGTTCTCTGTGGCGCGCTTGAACATTATTAAATTTACTCTTGAACTGGCTACGTAATTGCTCGGTTACGTAAACAGATCGATGCTGGCCACCGGTGCAACCTACGGCAATGGTCATATAGCTTCGGTTATTAGCGGCGAAGGTGGGTAACCATTTTAATAAAAATGCGCCAATATCATTGACCATATCGGTTACGGATTTGTGGCCCTGTAAAAACTCCACCACAGCTTGGTCCCGGCCGGTTTTACTGCGTAAGCCAATCACCCAATGGGGGTTGGGCAGGCAGCGCACGTCAAATACCAGGTCAGCGTCCGTGGGCACCCCGTTTTTGAAACCGAAGGATTGGAACAAGATGGCCATCCCTTCGCTGTCCTCGGCCACTCTTCTGCGTATCTGTTCCCTGAGCTCGTGAATGGTGAGGTTGCTGGTATCTATTATTAGGCTGGCGCTGGATGCCACTGGGTTGAGCATCTCTCGCTCGCGACTGATGGCCTCTTTGAGAGTATGTCTGTCGTCACTGATGGGGTGCTTGCGCCGGGTTTCACTAAAGCGTTTTATAAGGTTTTCATCACTGGCATCCAGGTAGATAACCTGGCTACTGACGCCATCCAGTGACAGGTTTTGCAATACGTTGGGTAGCTTTTGTAGTTGGTCGGCACTGTTACGCGCATCTATGCCTATGGCCACATCGGTAATGGGAGTCGTTCTCCCGGTGGCCAGCTCTCTCATAAGGTCGCGCAGCAGAGTGACGGGCAAATTATCAACACAGTAGAACCCTAGATCTTCTAATACATGTAAAGCAGTGGTTTTGCCGGAACCGGATCGACCGCTGATTACGATGAGTTTCATAGGGGCGTTACCAGTGCGTCGTAAATGCCGTGGACATCCTCCAGATCTCGAATTTGTTCACGGCGTTTGTCATCACTGAACAGCGCGGCGATTTTTGCCAGGATGTTAAGGTGCTCTTGATTGGCGTCTTGCGGAACCAGAAGCACGAACAGCATGTCAACCGGCACCTGGTCAATGGCGTCGAAATCCACACTGGAAGATAATTTAAAGAAGCTGCCAATGGCAGTGGAGCAGTGATTTGCTCTGCAATGGGGTATGGCGACACCCAGGCCCAAACCGGTACTGCCAAGTTTTTCCCGGGAGATAAAGCTATCAAACAGCTCGTTGGCATCCAGCTCAGGTAACTGCTGGGCGATTAGCCCAGCAGCGGTTTCCAAAACCTTTTTTTTGCTGCCACCGGATACGTCTGCAAAGACGCGGTCCGGGCTCAAGATGTCAGCTAGTTCCATTGGAGTAGGGGCTCCGTAGTGAATGACTGAATTACCAGCTTTTCGTTTTCTCTTTGTGTTTAAGTACTTGTCTATCCAGTTTATCTGCCATTTGGTCTATGGCAGCGTACATATCTTCTGATTCCGCGTTGGCGAATAGGTCTGCGCCTTTCACGTGAATGCGGGCTTCCGCTTTCTGGCGGTTCTTTTCAACGCTCAGGATGGCTTGAACGCTAGTGATTGCGTCGCTATGTCGCTCCAGCTTTTGCAATTTGTCGGAAACGTAGTCTTTCATGGAATCGGTAACCTCTACGTGATGTCCGCTGATGTTGATTTGCATAGGCCACTCCTTAGTTGTGGTTTTATTGATGCTTGAGTTTTAGACCAGCCGTTTTCTTTCGTTCGACGGTGGAATCATCATGGCTTCTCGATATTTGGCAATGGTTCGCCGTGCCACTTTGATATCCTGCTCCTCCAGTATGTTGGCAATCTTGCTGTCGCTCAAAGGTTTTTTCGGATTTTCCGCAGCCACCAGCTTTTTGATAATGGCCCGTATTGCCGTGGATGAGCACTCGCCGCCCGAACTGGTGCTCACATGGCTGGAGAAAAAGTACTTTAGCTCAAAAATTCCACGGGGAGTGTGCATGAACTTTTGAGTGGTGACCCTTGATATGGTGGATTCGTGCATGCTCACCGCTTCTGCGATGTCATGGAGTACCAATGGCTTCATGGCCTCCTCACCGTGTTCCAGAAAACCCACTTGATGCTCAATGATCTTTGTGGCCACCTTGAGTAGGGTTTCATTGCGGCTCTGTAAGCTCTTTATAAACCAACGGGCTTCCTGCAAATTATTTTTTAGAAACGTATTTTCACTGCTGTTGTCTGCCCGTTGTATGAGGGATGCATAATTGCCATTGACCCTCAGTCGTGGCGTTGCATCGGGATTTAATTCCACTTTCCAGCGGCCTTTTTCTTTGGTCACAATCACATCAGGTATGACGTATTGGGTGTCATCTTGCTCGATGTTGGAGCCCGGGTGTGGGTTGAGGGTTTGAATCAGAGCGATGGCGTCTTTCAGGCGACCCTCGGAGAGCTTGCCTTTGCGCATAATGGTGGTGAAATCTCGGGAGCCCAAGGCATCTATGTAGGAATTTACCACCAGCAGGGCATCCTGTTTGGATGGTTCGTCATCGTCCAGTTGCTTGAGCTGAATACTCAGGCACTCTTGCAGGTTCCGTGCTCCCACACCGGGGGGATCGAATTGGTGTATTCGGTGTAATACCGCCTGCACTTCCCCCAGGCTAATATCGCTGTTGTCTTCATCCTCTTCAGTGCTGTCAGCATCTTCTTGCTGTAGCTCAATTCCCATGGCTTCCAGTTCTTCCCGCTGCAGACGGATAAGGTCGCCCACCACATCCTGTTGCGCCAGAACACCGTCACGAATTTCTTCCACGCTTTGGCTTAGGTAACCTTTACTGTCGATGGCCTCCACGATGGCGATGGCAATCATGCGATCGATATCATTCATGGGAGTCAGATTAAGTTGCCACATTAAATTATCGTAGAGAGATTCTGGTGCGCTGTTGCGGCCCTCAAAATCGAAGTCATCATCTGCGCCCGCGCTACCGCTACCCATACTGGGTCCGGAACTGTCGTACAGAGTGTCCCAATCGCTGTCCACTGGCAGGTCATCCGGGATGTCCTTACCTTCCAGTTCGACGGAGCTTTCCTCGCTTTGTTGATTGCTAGCTTCACCGCTGTTATCGGATGACTTAGAGAAATCCACCACTTCCTGTTCTGTTTTTTGCTCGTTGTTGCTACTGCTTTCAGGCTCGTTGGGGGTGTTTTCGTCTACGTCAAGAAGTGGGTTGGCGTCGAGGGCTTCCTGGATCTCCGCTTGCAGATCCAGGGTAGACAGTTGTAACAAGCGAATCGCCTGCTGCAACTGCGGGGTCATGGTGAGGTGTTGCCCAATTTTAAGCTGTAAAGATGGCTTCATTGATACTCGTTTAACTTCAATTCTAACGATTTCAACTAACAGTCGGTCTACAAATCAGCGGCATTGAGGCTTGATGTCCGCCGCATATCGGCTGCACTTCGAACACATTCGGTTGTCTTGTTTAACGGTCAATATCGCAATCTAATTCAATAAGTTAGCACTTATCTGATGAATCGCGTTGTTTAATTGTAAGAGTTGTGGCTCGGCAAAGCAATTTACATGCCTGGGTTTGCTTAGAACTTTTACATCTGGAACTGGTTGCCCAGATAAACTTCTCTCACTTTTTGGTTTTGCAGAATTAATGCGGGTTCGCCTTCTGCAATTATGTGGCCTTCACTTACGATAAAGGCTTTCTCGCATATATCAAGGGTGTCACGCACATTGTGATCAGTTATCAACACGCCCAGGCCCCGGTCCTTTAGATGGCTGATGATTTGTTTAATATCCGCAACAGAAATAGGGTCAACTCCCGCAAAAGGCTCATCCAGTAAGATAAAGGCAGGATCCGTGGCCAGAGCCCTGGCTATCTCTACCCGTCGGCGTTCGCCACCGGACAGGGCCATACCCAATGAATCTGCAATGTGGCCAATATGAAATTCTTCCAGCAGGCTTTCCTGTTTTTCCCGGCGTTGTTTTTTATTGAGGTCTTTGCGGGTTTCCAAAATAGCCATTATGTTGTCTTTCACTTTCAGGCGACGAAAAACCGATGCTTCCTGGGGTAGGTAGCCAATGCCTTTTGCGGCTCTGCCGTGCATGGGTAGATGGGTTATTTCCATTTCATCAATTATTATGCGGCCTTTGTCCTGGGGAACTATTCCGATAATCATGTAGAAACAGGTGGTTTTACCTGCGCCATTGGGTCCAAGCAGCCCAACGATCTGGCCGCTTTCGATGGAGAGGGAAACATCTTCCACTACGGCTCGCCCTTTGTAGCTTTTTGCCAGGTTTGAGGCGGTTAATTTACTCATTGGTGTTGTTGTCTTCTGTGTCCAAGTCTTCCGCTTTAACGCCTTTGGGGAGAGGGTCTGCAGCGGCAGGGAGAATCATCTCAACCCGGCCTTTTAAGCCGCCAGGCTTTGGTTTTTCAGTTTGCCCCAGGGCCTGCAAGCGCTGGCTTTGAATTTCATACAGTATTTTTTCGCCACGGAAAATGTTGTCTTCCTGGACGATGGAGGCGGACCGCTTCAGTACCAATACCTGCTTACGTACCAGGTAATCGATGGTCTTCGCTTTGGCAATGACTTCAGATTGGTCTGGTTCTGGAATTTGCGAGAACAACGCCGGTTGCCCGTTGGCGGTGACCTTGGCAACTTTGCCGTCTTCAGTGGCGATGCTGAGCTTGTCGGCGATGATTTTAAGGGTGCCTTGGGTGAGTATTACATTGCCGGTATAAACCGCGGTGCCATCGTGCTCGTCAATGAGGGCGGTATCAGAGATGATCTTTAGGGGTTTATAACGATCGCTTTCCAGACAAAAAGCTTTGCCGGGTTGCAGCAACAGTAACGGCACAATTGCGAGGCCGAGGGTTTTAGCTATTTTCAGGCTCATAAATACTGGTAACGTTGTTTTTGAGTATTAGGCGGTTATTGTTCAGGTCAGCTTCAAGCCCCTTGGCTTCTATGTAGATACCTTGTTGCCGAATGATGACTTTATCGTCCGTTGTGGCAAATGACCGCTCAGGATAGAGCAACAGGGTCTCGGTTTCCAGGGTGGCGCCTTGCTCCACTCCACGCTGTTGTATCAGTACATTGCCTGTGAGGTGGAGTTCTTCGCCACTGCCATCGGATACCGCTTCAGCGGAGCTGGTGGTCCAGGAGGCTTTTTGGTCTCGATAGAAAGTGACATCGGGCTGTATCATCAGATTATGATTTTGGGCCAGGAATTGTTCCATGGATTCTGCAATGAGCTGGTATTGCCGTTCACCTCGATCATTGTAGCTCACTTGTTGCACTGAGCGAGCAACCATGTCGGGCTGGTCCTGTTGGCTAACGGCCTGGCCACTGGGATCAAACCACTGATCCCATAGGTTGTAGGCGTACAATCCTCCCACAACTAGCGCGAGTAACAGGCTGATTGCAACAAGCTGGAGGCGGGGTTTCATTCGCTTAGATAGGGCTCCATAGCTTTTGATAGGGTGCCTTGGGCATCCATAATCATTTCGCACAGCTCCCGTACCGCCCCATCTCCCCCCTTACTTTGGGTGATGATATCCGCGTGCTCTTTAACCAGGGGCAGGGCATCGCTGACGGATACTCCCAGCCCTGCATAGCGAATGGCGGGAAGGTCAGGCAGATCGTCCCCCATGTAGGCTACCTGTTCAGGGGTTAGTTCAGTGCGGGCCACCAGTTCTTGCAGAGCCACTTTTTTATCTTCCCGGCCCTGTACCAGCTTTTCAATTTTTAGATCTTTGGCCCGGCGGTTTACCAGCTCGGCATTGCGCCCTGTGATAATGGCCACTTCTACTCCGGTTTGTCTTAGCAGTTTTATGCCTAGACCATCTTTGACGTTAAAGGCTTTAATTTCATCTCCCAGGCTGCTGAAATAAAGTCGCCCGTCGGTCATAATTCCATCAATGTCGAATGCCACCAGTTTGATGGCCTTGGCTTTGTCAGCTTGTTCTTTTGTCAGCATACTAATTGGCCTCTAAACCACGCCTGCGCGCAGTAAGTCGTGCATGTTTAATGCCCCCACTGGCGCACCGGATTGGTCCGTTACCATCACCGCGGTAATTTTATTTTTGTCCATTAAGTTTAGCGCTTCCACTGCCAGGATTTGGGGTTGCACGGTTTTGGGTTTTTTGGACATGACGTCCTCTATCAAAGTGGATTGTATATTCATGCCTTGATCGAGCATGCGTCTCAAGTCACCGTCCGTGAAGATGCCCACAAGCTCTCCCTGTTGATTGGTGATACCCGTCATACCCAAGCCTTTGCTGCTCATTTCCAACAAAGCTCGACTCACGGTAACCCCTTGTTCTACCAGGGGCACCGCTTCACCAGTATGCATGATGGTTTCCACCAGCAGCAATAATCGCCGCCCCAAGCTGCCGCCGGGGTGGGATAGGGCAAAATCATCAGCAGTAAAGCCACGGGCTTCCAGCAGAGCAACCGCCAGGGCATCGCCCATGACCAGTGTGGCCGTGGTGCTGGAAGTGGGCGCCAGCCCCAGGGAGCAAGCTTCCTCTTTAACGCTGATATCCAGATGTACATCAGCCTGTGTTGCCAGTGGGCTGTTGTGATCGCCCGCCATACTGATGAGTGGCGCCCCTTTGCGCTTAATTAGGGGCACAATGCTGAGCACTTCATCAGTTTTGCCAGAATTGGAAATGCCAATCACCACGTCTTCACCGGTGATCATGCCCAGGTCGCCATGGCTCGCTTCCCCGGGGTGAACAAAAAACGAGGGGGTGCCGGTGCTGGCCAGGGTGGCCGCAATCTTGTTTCCAATGTGCCCTGATTTACCCATACCAGTGACAATTACCCGGCCTTGGCAATTCAAGATGATTTGGCAGGCCTTTTCAAAATTGTGGTCAATTCTGTCCTTGAGGGCTTGGGTAGCTGCGGTTTCGATATCAATCACCCGTTTTCCAGATTCAATGAAATCCAAGTGATTGCCATGCTTACTCATTAATCAAGGTCTCCAAATGGGGGTTAACTGATGGGTTAACCTATAGTTTAGGTTTTGTTGCTAGCCTATGGTTTGCCAGTAAAGATAGCCTAAGTAGGCAATGTAACACAGCAATAGGGAGCTGCCTTCAAATTTAGATAGCTGCCGGTTTTTTCGGGGGTAGAGTATGAAAACCGCGAGCAATAAAGTGATGGCTGTCATGCTGCCGTAGTCGCGGGCAAAGGTTTCTTGATCGGCCTGTATGGGGGAGATCACGGCGGCGGCAGAGAGAACGGCTATTAGATTGAGAATGTTGGAGCCAACAATATTGCCCAGGGCGATGTCGTGGTGTTTGCGTAGGGCGCTGGCCACTGACGCTGCCAGTTCCGGCAGGCTGGTGCCAATGGCTACGATGGTGAGCCCAATGACTATTTCGCTCACGTCCAAAGCCCTGGCTATATCGATCGCCCCCCATACCAGTAAGCGAGAAGAGCCGATTAGCACCAAAGTCCCCACGATAAACCAGAAAATAGAACTTTTTAGCTCGTGGTCAGGAATGTCCTCTTCGGTGGCATGCTCAATCAACTCTTCAGAATGTTCTTTTTTATAGCGGAACATGAGGTACATAAGCAGTACCAGAAGGGCCAGCATGGCGAATCCGTCGTTGCGGTCCAGCACCAGGTCGCTGAGAAGGAAGCCGACGCTGAAGGTCACTGCAATCAGTGCCGGAAGGTCTTGCCGCAGCAAGCCCGGTTTAACCGGAAGCGCAGCTATCAGGGCGGTGATACCCAGCACCAGCCCTATGTTGGCGATATTTGATCCCACCGCGTTGCCCAGGGCCAGGGCCGGGGAGTTGGACAGGGCGGCCATTATAGATACCACGATTTCTGGAGCAGAGGTGCCTAAAGCCACAATGGTGAGCCCAATCATGGCCTTGGACATGCCAAACCCTTCTGCCAAGCCCACGGCGCCATCAACGAACTTATCTGAACTCCACACCAGCAAAATCAAGCCCACTACAATGGCGGCTAAAGCAAGTAACATGAGTAACGTACCCTCGGGGTAGAATAGGCACCGCAATGTAATGAGAAACCGTACGCCATGCAAGGGGCGTTGGTGTTTTTCCTTTCCAAAGCAAGATGCTATAGTGCGGCACTTGGTTTAGCACCAGCTATGCTACGGATATTATTTCAGCCAGCATGGTCGAATAATGACGTGGTCAGTTTAACCCTAGGCATAAGAAGGGCCTCGATGTCTTCCCAGCCAGAAAACTATGTTGAAGTAAGTGATATGTCTTTCAGCCGCGGCACGCGGGTGATCTATGATAATGTCAGTTTAGTCATTCCCAAGGGTAAGGTGACGGCCATAATGGGGCCAAGTGGCACCGGAAAGACCACCTTGCTGCGCTTGATCGGTGGTCAGTTGAAACCGGATTCCGGTTCTATTTTAGTAAACGGACACGACATTCCAAAGCTCGGCCGCAAAGACTTGTTTGAGGTGCGCAGCAAAATGGGCATGCTGTTCCAGAGCGGTGCTTTGTTCACCGACCTTTCGGTATTTGAAAATGTGGCGTTCCCTCTGCGGGTGCACACGGACCTTCCCGAAGATATGATCCGTGACCTGGTGCTGATGAAACTTCAGGCGGTGGGTTTACGGGGGGCTCGTGATTTGATGCCCAGCGAGTTATCCGGTGGCATGGCTCGACGGGCGGCATTGGCCCGGGCTATTGCCCTGGATCCAGATCTGGTTATGTACGATGAGCCTTTTGCTGGGCAAGACCCCATGGCAATGGGCGTGGTGGTGCAACTTATCCGTTTGCTAAATGATGCTTTGGGGCATACCAGTATAGTGGTGTCCCACGATGTGCAGGAGACGGCCAGTATTGCAGACTATATCTATGTTATTGCCGATGGGGTGGTCATAGGGCAGGGGCGGGCTGATGACGTGCTGCACTCGGATTTGCCCAGGGTGCGTCAATTTATGCAGGGGCTTCCTGACGGGCCAGTTCCTTTCCATTTTCCTGCGACCGATATCAGTGCGGACTTCTTGCGGGGTAACATTTCTTGATCAATTCTGTTGTGCGGCTGGGTAGTGCGGCTTTATCAATGATTCAAACCATTGGTCGTTCGGGCTTGTTCTTGTTCAATGCCCTTTGGGCTCCGCCTAATTTACGCACCAATTTTCCGTTGTTGGTGAAGCAAATTTATTCCATCGGTGTGCTCTCATTGGTCATTATTGTGGTGTCTGGCCTGTTTATCGGCATGGTTCTGGCGTTGCAGGGCTACAATATTCTTAATCGCTACGGCAGCGAGCAGGCTTTGGGGCAGATGACCGCGCTGACCTTGTTGCGGGAGCTTGGGCCGGTGGTGACCGCACTGTTATTTGCTGGTCGAGCGGGTTCGGCTTTGACTGCGGAAATTGGCTTAATGAAAGCCACGGAACAGTTGGCCAGCATGGAGATGATTGGGGTTGACCCCCTCAGACGCATTATTTCGCCTCGCTTCTGGGCCGGTTTTATTTGTATGCCCACTTTAGCCATTATCTTTTCCAGTGTTGGTGTCTTGGGCGCCTACTTGGTGGGGGTCAAATGGTTGGGTGTGGATGGTGGCTCATTTTGGGCCAATATGCAGGGTAGCGTTGAGTGGGGAGCCGACGTGATGAATGGTGTGGTGAAGAGCATTGTCTTCGGAATCGTGGTTACCTGGATAGCGGTATTCCAGGGTTACGATACCATTCCCACTTCAGAAGGGATCAGCCGGGCTACCACTCGTACCGTGGTTTACGCATCCTTGTCGGTGCTGGGCCTGGACTTTATATTAACCGCCGTAATGTTTGGAGAACTGTAAGATGCGTGTGCGTACTTTAGAACTGTCTGTGGGCGCTTTTTTGATTGCTGGCATACTGGCGTTGGTGTTCCTGGCATTGCGGGTGAGTGGCTTATCGCTACAGGGTAATGAAGAGACTTACCAGGTATACGCTAAATTTGAGAATATTGGCGGCCTTAGTCCCAGGGCTAAGGTCACCATGGCGGGGGTTACCATTGGCCGAGTGACCAAAATCTATCTGGACCGCGAAGATTTTGTGGGTGTGGTGGAAATGGCCATCAATAATGACGTGAATAATCTCTCTTCTGATACCAGCGCTTCCATATTAACGGCGGGCGTTCTTGGGGAGAAATACATTGGCCTGTCGGTGGGAGCGGAACTGGATAACTTGAAAGACGGCAGCGAAATCTACTCCACCCAATCCGCCATGGTGCTAGAAGATCTTATTGCCAAATTCCTGGTGGGTAAGGTTTCCGGTGGCGATGACGATGACTTCTAATGTGTCTTCTTTGCCCCGTTGCAGTGTGGTTCGGGTGAGCGACGCTGAATTGGCCATTAGTGGTGATATGGTGTTTGCTACCGCAAATGAATTGCGTTCTGAAGGCCAAAAGCTGCTTTCTGGTATGCACAACGAGATCACTGTGGACCTGTCCCAGGTAAGCCGGGTGGGTAGCGTGGGCTTGTCGGTACTGATGTGTTGGCTCCGAATGGCCCAGGTACTGGGTAAATCCATGAGGTTTGTAAATGCACCGGATGGTATGATGGATGTGAGCCGAGTGAGTTCATTGGAACAGGTGATCCCCTTTTCCAATTAGGTGCATCCATAGGCGTGTGTGGCACTTGGCCTGCTTTTGGCGCTAAATTTGTTTACAATAGCGCCCCTTTGTCGCGAATTTGGATTTAAAACACATGGTAACGGTTGAAGATATTCAACGAAAAATAGAGTCGGGCATTGAAGGTGCTCAAGTTATGGTTCGGCTTGAGGGCAATAAATGCCTGTTGGCGGTTGCGGCCCAGGCCTTCGAGGGCATGCGCTCGGTTAAAAAGCAGCAGCTGGTCTATGGCTGCCTCAATGATTTGATTTCCAGCGGTGATTTGCACGCTGTCACCATGCAAACCTACACTCCCAGCGAATGGGATACTCAAAAAAAGCTGGGATTTCCTGGTTTCTAGTCTCAGTGGGGCGCAAAAATGGATAAATTGATAATTACCGGGGGCGCTCGTCTCGACGGGGAAATCCGCATTTCCGGTTCAAAAAATGCTGCGTTACCGGTGTTAGCTGCCACCTTGCTGTGCGACGAGACCATGACCGTATGCAACCTGCCTCATCTGCAAGACATTACCACCATGATTGAGTTGTTGGGTCAGATGGGTGTTGAGCTGGTCATTGACGATAAGCTTAATGTGGAGATTAAGGCCAATACCATTAAACACATGGAAGCACCCTATGCTTTGGTGAAAACCATGCGGGCTTCTATTTTGGTGTTAGGGCCCATGCTGGCCCATTTTGGTGAAGCTCACGTGTCTTTGCCCGGTGGCTGTGCCATAGGTAGCCGGCCGGTGGATTTGCATATTCATGGTTTGGAGGCCATGGGTGCCAAAATTCAGGTGGAGGCGGGTTATATCCACGCTCACACCAACGGTAGACTCAAGGGAGCGAGAATCGTTTTAGACACCATTACGGTAACCGGTACGGAAAACCTGATGATGGCAGCGGCCCTGGCCAATGGCCAAACCATTCTGGAAAACGCGGCCCGAGAGCCCGAAGTGTTGGATTTGGCAAACTGCATCAATGCCATGGGCGGTGACGTTCAGGGCGCGGGAACCGATACCATTGTTATCAATGGCGTGGAAAGCCTTAAAGGCTGTCAATATAATGTCATACCCGATCGCATTGAGACCGGTACCTATCTGGTGGCGGGGGCTATCAGTCGAGGCCGGGTGAAGGTTAAGCAGACGCAACCTAAAATGCTGGACGCCGTATTGGTGAAACTGGAAGAGGCGGGTGCCCACCTCAGCGTGGGAGATGATTGGATCGAGTTGGACATGAAAGGCAATCGCCCGAAAGCTGTGAACATTCGTACGGCTCCCCATCCGGCGTTTCCCACGGATATGCAAGCCCAGTTCACCGCATTAAACGCGGTGGCAGAAGGCAGCAGCGCCATCATCGAAACCATTTTCGAAAACCGCTTTATGCATGTATCGGAACTCAACCGCATGGGAGCGGATATAACCCTGGAAGGTAATACGGCGATCATTAAGGGGGTTGAGAAGCTTACCGGTGCGCCGGTAATGGCCACGGATCTGCGTGCCTCTGCCGGGTTGGTGTTGGCGGGACTGGTGGCCGGTGGTGATACCCTGGTGGATCGTATTTACCACATAGATCGCGGTTACGAATGTATTGAAGAAAAATTGCAAATGTTGGGTGCTACCATACACCGCATTCCATCTTAGAAGTGATGAACATGAGCGCGACGATTCGAATAGCCCTCTCTAAGGGCCGCATACTGGACGAAACCTTACCGTTATTGAAAACGGCCAACATTGAGTTGCTTGAAGAACCTTCCAAGAGCCGCAAATTGATTTTTCCCACCACGGATCCCAACGTGGAAATCATTATCATTCGAGCTACTGATGTTCCTACTTTCGTGGAGCATGGTGCCGCTGATATTGGTGTGGCGGGTAAAGATGTGTTGATGGAGCATGGTGCCCGGGGGGTTTATGAACCCTTGGATCTGAATATTTCCCGCTGCAAGTTGATGGTGGCGGCCAAGACCGACGCGGCTCCTGTTTCTGGGCGACTGCGAGTGGCCACTAAATTCGTCAATATCACAAAGGGCTATTACGCCGAGAAGGGCGAGCAAGTGGAGATCATCAAGCTCTACGGGTCCATGGAATTGGCGCCTCTAGTGGGGTTGGCCGATCGCATTGTGGATATTGTGGATACCGGAAATACATTGCGTGCCAATGGGCTTGAGCCCACGGAGCTGATTGCCACTATTAGCTCTCGCATGATCGTTAACAAAGCATCCATGAAGATGAAACACGCTGCCATTCAGAAACTGATTGATCAGTTGTCTGAGGCAGTTAAGAATAGTAGCTAAGTTCACTGCCTTGAAGGTAAACCCATGACACTTGAGATTACTCAGCTCGATGCCAATCAAAGTGATTTCAACGCGCGTTTAGAAGCGTTGTTGGCGTGGGAGAGCGTATCAGATCATACGGTTCAGTCGGTGGTGGCGGATATTGTTAACGATGTGCGTGATCGTGGAGATAAGGCGGTGTTGGAATACTGCAAGCGCTTTGATCGGCTCGACGTTGCGTCCATGGCGGAATTAGTGGTGCCAGACAGTCGTTTGCAACAGGCGCTGGATACCATACCTCAGCAGCAAAGAGACGCATTGGAATACGCCGCCAAGCGTGTGCGCAGCTATCACCAGCATCAAAAGCAAGAATCCTGGTCCTACGAGGAGGAGGATGGCACTCTGTTAGGGCAGCAGGTGACACCTCTGGATCGCGCCGGGCTTTATGTTCCTGGTGGCAAGGCCAGTTATCCCTCGTCCGTGTTAATGAATGCGATTCCGGCGAAAGTGGCTGGGGTGGCAGAAGTTGTTATGGTGGTGCCTACCCCTGACGGGGAAGTTAACGAAATGGTATTGGCGGCAGCCAAAATTGCCGGGGTGGACAAGGTGATCACCATTGGCGGTGCCCAGGCGGTGGCTGCTTTGGCCTATGGCACTGAAACCGTGCCCAGGGTGGATAAGATTGTGGGGCCGGGGAATATCTATGTGGCCACCGCAAAACGAATGGTGTTTGGGCAGGTGGGCATTGATATGATTGCCGGCCCGTCGGAGATTCTGGTGGTGTGCGACGGCAAAACCGATCCAGATTGGATTGCCATGGATATGTTTTCCCAGGCTGAGCATGATGAGGATGCTCAGTCTATTTTGGTTAGCCCCGATGCCGAATTTCTGGAGAAAGTGAGAGCGTCATTAGAGGCTTTGCTACCGGGTTTGGAACGACACCAAATCGCCCGCGCTTCGTTGAAGAACCGGGGAGCACTCATCAAGGTGGCGGATATGGATCAGGCATTGGAGCTGATTAATCACATAGCTCCAGAGCACTTGGAGTTGTCCGTGGATGATCCTCAGACCATGGCGGCGAAAGTGCGACACGCTGGAGCGATCTTCATGGGAAGGCATACCGCTGAAGCCCTTGGCGACTATTGTGCAGGGCCTAATCACGTGCTGCCTACCTCTAGCACAGCGCGTTATTCTTCGCCCTTGGGGGTATACGATTTTCAAAAACGCAGCTCTTTGATTCAGTGTACGCCACAAAAGGCATCGGAACTGGGCCAGGTGGCTTCGGTACTGTCCCGCGGAGAAAGTCTCACGGCCCATGCTCGCTCAGCAGAATATCGCATCATGAAGGCCGACATATAGTTCGTTGGCGCCAGGTTATTCCGGTTTAGCTAGGTGCTTGGCCTGTATAAACTGGCTGTGAGGTACGTACAATAACTCCGCTACTTTGCGGATGATGTGGTCTTCATAGCGGTCCAGGTCGCCATCGGCATAGGCCACTTTCCACATGTCCAATACCAATTGCTTCTTCTGTTCCGGGTCGTAATCCTGATTGATTCTTTTTGTTAATTGGTACAAATCATTGGCCGCGTCGTGGTGCTTGCGAGCTTCAGCCACCAGCTCTTCAGCTTCATTAGCGGGTAAGCTCAGGGTTTCCATGAGCAGTTTTTCAATGGCTGTCTGTTCCTTTTGCTGGAACTGGTCATCGGCAGCCATCACTTCCACCAGCAGTGCCGCCGCGGCCATGGGGGTGGATATTTCTACCTCTGTTTCAGCGTTGGCCTGGTTGAGCCACTGCTTTAATTGCTTGATCATGGGGTTGCTCGCTTATTGGGGGTGGGGGCGTGATCCCACCACCACCAGTATGTCTAAGGTCTGACGTTGTCTTATTACTCTGATAGTGACTTTACTGCCAGGTTCCATTTCGGTGATCAGATTCATGACGGCTCTGGGGTCGTCGAAGGCATTGCCGTTGATGTGGGTTATGATATCACCGGGGCTAATACCCGCCTGGTTAGCGGGGCTGGGTTTGTATATCCCATAGACCAGTATCCCGGAAACATTGGGCAGGTTTAGTGCCTTTGCCATCGCTGGGTCGAGCATTCGCGGCTCGATACCCACCCAGCCCCGAATCACCTGACCGTGCTGAACCAGGTCTTTGATGACCTGTTTTGCGGTGACCACGGGAATAGCGAAACCAATTCCCAAAGATGTGCCGGATTCAGAAAAAATGGCGGTGTTGATGCCGATAAGATCACCGAAGGCGTTGATTAATGCGCCACCGGAATTGCCCGGGTTGATGGCTGCATCGGTCTGGATGTAATCCACAAAAGAACTTAGATTCATTTGGTGGCGGCCAAGGGCGCTGATTATTCCTTTGGTAACGGTTTGGCCCACTCCGAAGGGATTGCCAATGGCCAAAACCACGTCGCCTGTGCGCAGGTTATCGGAGCTGGCCAGGGTGATAGAAGGCAGGTTGGGCATGTCAATATAGAGTAGCGCCAGATCGGTTTCGGGATCCGTGCCCACCACGTTTGCCACGCTTTCACGGCCATCTCCCAGGGCCACTTTAATCTGATCCGCACCTGCAATCACGTGGTTATTGGTAACCACATACCCTGATGGGCTGATGATGACACCGGATCCCAGGCTGGATTCCATTCGCTGTCGTCTTGGTGCCTCATTCATACCAAAAAAGCGCCTGAAAATGGGGTTGTTTAACAGGGGGTGTTGGCGTTCGGTAACCAGTTTGGTGGTGTAGATGTTCACCACCGCCGGTCTGGCTTTCGCCACCGCATCCGCGTAAGAGACAGTATCAGTGAGATTTATGGTGCTCTGGAGTGGCTCTGAATCTACCTTTTTTTCAAGCAACACAATTTCGTATTGAGTGGGCTTCTGGCGTTCCACCAGAAGCAGATAAAAAAGAGCGACAATCAGGCCGATAATAATGGGCGTGGTTAAGGAGCGCAGGGCGTTTATCACGAATTTCCTCGGTCTGGGGCAAAGCTTGTGGGTTGCCAAGGTACCATGTCAGCCTATAATCCTCCACTGACATCGTTGGAGCCTTTTCATGATCGATCGCACCCATCTATTGCAGTATCTGACTAATTTGCTGGAGCCTGAACGTTTCAAAGATTACGCCCCCAACGGGCTTCAGGTTCAAGGCGCGGATGAAATTCAAATCTTGGTGTCTGGGGTTACCGCAAGCCAAGCCTTGATTGACCAGGCCATTGCTCAGAAAGCGAATGCGGTGCTGGTGCATCATGGTTATTTTTGGCGTGGTGAAGATCCCACTATAACCGGCATGAAATACCGCCGAGTTAAGGCTCTTATGGATCACAACATTAATCTCATCGCCTATCATCTGCCATTGGATGCTCACCCGGACCTGGGTAACAATGCCCAGCTGGCAAAACGACTGGGGCTCACCGTAGAAGGGGGCTTGGATCCCCAGGAGCAGCGCCCCATAGGTAATGTGGGCAGCCTTGATTCGGCTCTTGAGTTGAATCAATTCACTGCTTTGATCGACACAGCGCTGCAGCGTAAGCCCTTGGTGGTGGCGGCGGGAAGCCATGCAGTGCGGCGGGTGGCCTGGTGTACTGGTGGTGCCCAGAACTATATAGAAAAAGCCGTCGCTATGGGGGTTGATGCCTACATTAGCGGTGAAATTTCCGAACAAACCACCCATATCGCCCGCGAGAGCGGTATTCATTACTTCGCGGTGGGGCATCATGCATCTGAGCGCTACGGTGCCATGGCTTTGGGTCAGCATCTGGCAGACCGGTTTCAGCTACAGCATCAGTTTGTGGATATTGATAACCCGGCTTAAGTTGGTGTTGTCCGTCCTTTTAGGTACAAAAAAGCCGCCTATTAGGCGGCTTTTTGGATGTTTCCCAGGGAAACAGGCTTAGCTGGTCTTGCTCTGATAATAATCGATCAGAATTTGAGCCACTTCTGGGCGAGAAAATTCAGGTGGTGGCTTGATGCCGTTGCCCAGCATTTCTCGAACCTTGGTTCCGGACAGTAAAATAAAGTCTTCTTTCTCGTGGTCCGGCGCGTCTTTCATCATTACAACGCGGTCCAGCTTCTTCGAGTAGGCCGTGTGGTCTGCGCGATAGATTTCAATTTCCAGCGCATCAGCAGGCACTTTCTCGTCAAATATGGTCTGTGCATCGAAGCCGCCGTAGTAATCACCCACACCGGCGTGATCGCGGCCTACGATCAGGTGGCTGCAGCCACAGTTCTGACGGAACACTGCGTGCAGTACCGCTTCCCGTGGGCCAGCGTAAAGCATGTCGAAGCCGTACCCTGTGATCATTACGGTATTGGCAGGGAAATACAGCTCAACCATTTTTCGGATGCAGGCATCACGTACATCTGCTGGAATATCACCCGGCTTCAACTTGCCCAGTAGCATGTGCACCAGAATACCGTCGGTATCAAGATCTTTTTGCGCCATGCGACACAGTTCTTCGTGGGCACGATGCATGGGGTTACGGGTCTGGAAAGCAACTACCTTATTCCAGCCGCGCTCTTGTATCTCATTTCGAATTTCCACCGCCGTACGGAAAGTATCTGGAAAATCGTTTTGGAAGTAACTGAAGTTCAGTACTTGTATGGGCCCTGAAAGCAGGGTGTTGCCCTGTGCCTTGAAGGCTGCAACGCCGGGATGCTCTGGATCCAGGGTGCCAAAGATGTTCTCTGCCATGAAATCGATCTGCTCATCGGATACAGTCTCGATGGCTTCGATATCCATAATGGCCAACACGGGGTTGCCTTCTACGTTGGGGTCGCGCAGTGCAATGCGCTTGGCATCACCGATGCTGCTGATGTCTTTATTCAAATTAATGATGGGTACGGGCCAGAATAAACCATCGCTGGTGTGAAGGTTTTCGGCTACGGCCAGGGCGTCAGCAAGGTTCATATAACCTTCCAGAGGGGTGAAATATCCGGCTCCCAGCATCACTGCATTGGCGGCGGTAGCGGAAGTCACCAGCAAAGATGGTAGCTCCAAAGCCTCCTGATTGAGGGCGTGGTGTTTTTCCGTATCGTAGACGAACAACGGTTTGAGTGCGTCTGCACCATGGGGTTTGATCATTACAATTTCCTTTAGGGTCTTTGTTAACTGATAAGTATAGGGGGAAAGCTGCCTTGAGAAAGGTACAGGGAGAACAAACACTCAATTTGCCTAATTCAACCCGAAACCCTCACTTACCTCGAGCCACTGGCGAGCGGCTGCGATGATAGCATCTCGAGTGGATGAATTCCATATTCCATGTGAGTGGTGCCTGGGTTTGGTGGGTGAGCTTGGGTAAACAAATTTGCCTAAAGAAGTTTATTTGAAGGGCCCCACCCCCGATGGCGGGGGTGGGAGCGGTTTTAGCTGGTCTGGATTTCGATCTTTCTTGGTTGCGCCTGGACTTTTTTAGCAATGCTTATGTGCAGCAGGCCATGCTCAAATTTGGCTTGGATGGCGTTATGGTCGGCATCCTCCGGTAAACGGAAGGAGCGACTGAATCGTCCGTTGCTGCGCTCGCGGTAATGATATTTGACGCCTTCTTCTTCGATTCGAGGTTTTTGGCCACTGATTTTCAGCAGGTTTTGTTCCTGCTCGACCTGTACCTGCTCTTGAGCTACACCGGGTAACTCCAATTGAATCTGGTATTGATTGGCGGACTCGGATATGTCCACCAATGGTTGCCAGGGGCGGGTGCTGTAGCGGCTTGGGTTACGGTCATTACTAAGATGATCCAATACTTGCCAAGGGTTCAAAGTTGCAATTGCCATTTGGGACTTCCTCACTTAGGTTACTTGATTATCACTTCAGACAAGTGAGATATGGGGAAGTCATTTTGCTGTTTCAAGGCTGGAAAAATTAAATATTAAGGGGGCTTGATTGTGGTGAGAAAGCCCCCATTTTTATGGGTTATGGCTTTGAGTCATGGAGGCCAAATTCTTCTGATAGTGTACCTTTTTCTTTGGTATCACCTTTAGGTGCGTAGTCCCTTGGTTGCTTCATGTCGGTTTCGTCAAACTGTGCGTCGGGCGTCTCTTCTTCCGTTGGTTTCTGTTTTGCTTCCAGGGAAACGAAGGGCGTTTTCTTGTTTTCAAGGGCGCTCTGCAGTTGGAAACTCTTGGGTGGTTCAGCAAAGGTCTCCGCGGCGTCTTCCAGGTGTTTCTGAACCGTTAAATAATTTTCTGTCAGCGTGTTCACCATTTCCGCAGTTTTATTAAAGTGGGTATTAACATTTTCCCTGTAAGCGGTGAATTCTTCCTGTAGCTCTCTTAGTTGCTGTTCGATATTGCCCTGTGCACGGGTGCGGGTCATCACCAGAAAGCAACCAAGTGCTCCAAGAATAATGCCCCCAACAAACGCAACAATCGTGATAGTTTCCATAGATTCACTCCCAAGCCAGATTTTCAATGTTCGAACGGATGATACTAGTATATATGCCAAGATGACATAGGTCGCCCTTGCTTATAAGATGTGTCCAGCCTGAAACCGGGCGGTTTTTAGTTACGAATTTTGGGAGCAGAGAAAATGGTTTTTACACCAGGTGACAGTGCGCTAGCGATTCCTGGCCCGGTGGGCGATCTCCAGGCTATCGTGACCTGCAGCGAAACGTCCGCCAACGACAGGCAAAATGTTTCCATTGTCTGTCATCCTCATTCTCTGATGGGTGGCACTATGAACAACAAAGTGGTTCACACCGTTGCGCGGGCGCGGCGGGATTTGGGGCACGTGGTAGTGCGATTCAACTTCCGTGGTGTGGAAAAAAGTGAAGGTGCTTATGCCGATGGAATAGGTGAGCAAGACGATTTGTTGGCGGTACTGGCCTGGGTTACCCGGCAGATGCCAGAAGCGAAGCTGCACCTGGCGGGGTTTTCTTTCGGCGCCTTTGTTTCCGCTGCCACCTGCCAGCGCGCCATTGAACAGGATTTCCCGATCGAAGATTTGTTACTGGTGGCTCCCGCCGTGGTAAATTACCCTTTTGATAAGCTGACCCAGTTTAGCTGCCCCCTCACGTTGATATATGGCGATGCGGATGAAGTGGTGGACAGTGATGAAATCAAGTCCTGGTACCAACAAGTGAGCTCCACTAAACAGGTTCACTGCCTGGCTGGCGCCGGCCATTTTTTTCATGGGCGTTTGGTAGAGGTCAAAAAGCTATTATTGAACGACCAGTAAGCGGGTTGCGAGTGGAAACTTTTTGGAATGATGTAGCATGACGCCCTTAGAGAAATATCAACAGGACCTCACCCGAGACGATTTCAGTTATGATTCGGCCCAAGAGGCGGCGGTCCAGAAGCTGGATCGGCTCTACCACGACCTCATCGATCGCTACGAAAATAGACCACGGTCACTCTGGTCCAGAATTTCTCCCAATGCCCGCGCCCAGGAAAAAACCCCTTGCATGGGTTTGTATTTCTGGGGCGGGGTAGGGCGAGGCAAAACCTACCTGGTTGACACCTTTTTTGAGTGCCTGCCGTTTCGGCGCAAGCAGCGGGTGCACTTTCATCGCTTTATGCAGCGGGTGCACCGTGATCTAAGGCAATTTCAAGGGGAGAAAAACCCCTTGGAGATCGTGGCCGATAGTCTTTCCGAAGAGGCCAGGGTGCTTTGCTTCGATGAGTTTTTTGTTACTGATATTACCGATGCCATGATTTTGGGCGGATTGATGGAAAAACTGTTTGCCCGGGGCGTAACTTTGGTGGCCACTTCCAACATCGTTCCTGATCAGCTGTATAAGGATGGTTTGCAGCGAGCTCGATTCTTGCCTGCCATTGAGCTGATCAATAAATATACGGAAATTGTGAATGTGGACAGTGGTGTGGATTACCGTCTGCGCACACTGGAGCAGGCGGAGATTTTTCATTTTCCGCTGGATGATGAAGCCCACACCAGCTTACAAAGTAGCTTTCAGGCTCTGGCGCCCGAACCGGGGCATCCCCGTGAGGGGATCGAGGTGAACGGCCGTCCAATAAGTACCAAGTCTGTGGCGGATGATGTGCTGTGGTGTGATTTTGTTTCCCTTTGCGATGGCCCCCGTAGCCAGAACGACTATATTGAGCTTGCTCGAATATACCATGCGGTGCTGGTTTCGGATGTGCCCGTGATGGGGGCTGCTCAGGACGATATGGCCCGACGTTTCATTAACATGGTGGATGAGTTCTACGATAGAAACGTGAAATTGATTATGTCTGCGGAAGCGCCCATTGACCAGTTATACAGTGGGGGAAAGCTGGAGTTTGAGTTCAAGCGTACCTGCAGCCGCTTGCTGGAGATGCAGAGTACGGAGTATTTGGCCAGAGCCCATCGTCCATAGCTGCAGCTTGCCTAAATTGGTTTTGTTTTTTGGGGTCGTCAAGTAAAACTGGCTAACTCGTTAATTTCTGTTATAGTTCATCACCCCGTTACTGTCATAGCAGCATATTCAAAGCCGCGCCAAGTAAATTCAGCAGCGGCTATCATGTTGTAAATTATAATTTTTGCTCATAAATCTGGGCGAATGCGGGACTGTATCCAAAAACACTTGAGTTGGAGGCACAGTTTCGATAGTATTCGCGCTCTTGAAATTTAGTGGGCAGACCTCGAAATAGAGTGTTCTAGGGCAGATTAAATGAAAACGTTTAGTGCAAAACCAGAATCAGTAGAACGCGACTGGTACATCGTGGATGCAACCGATAAGACTTTAGGCCGATTGGCAACCGAGATTGCAGTGCGCCTTCGCGGAAAGCACAAACCTGTATACACCCCACACGTGGATACTGGTGATTATATTGTTGTGGTAAACGCGGAAAAAGTACGCGTTACCGGGAATAAAGAATCGGATAAAATGTATTACCGTCACACTGAGTTCCCTGGTGGTATCAAAGAAATCAACTTTGCCAAGCTGATGGATCATAAGCCTGAGATGGCGCTTGAAAAAGCAGTTAAAGGTATGATGCCTCGCAATCCATTGGGTCGAGCCATGCTGCGCAAGCTGAAAGTATACGCCGGCGCGGAGCATCCTCACACGGCACAACAACCAAAAGAACTGGCACTTTAAGGAAGGCGAATCGTGGAATCAAACTACGGCACAGGCCGACGTAAAACTTCAGCAGCCCGAGTCTTCCTCAAGCCTGGCTCTGGCAACATATCCATTAACGGACGCTCCATCGAAGACTATTTTGGCCGTGAGACGGCTCGGATGGTTGTGCGTCAACCCCTTGAGTTGGTTGAAGCCAGCGATAAATTTGATGTTGTGGTCACTGTAAAAGGTGGTGGCGGTAGCGGTCAAGCCGGTGCAATCAGGCACGGCATAACCCGCGCGCTCATGGACTACGACGAGGCGCTGCGCCCTCAATTGCGCAAAGCCGGGTTTGTAACCCGCGACGCCCGTGAGGTTGAGCGTAAGAAAGTTGGCTTGCGCAAGGCCCGTAAGAAGCCACAATTCTCCAAGCGTTAAGCTGTATTTGGAAGTATTTCTGGTAGTTATAGAGCGCTCGGGCTACGTCCCGGGCGTTTTTGCGTTGTGGGGTTTGATCAATTGATGGGTCAATCGCGGCAAAGCTTTCCTTGTAACTACACTGTAATTTCATTACTATTTGCGCGTTAAAAATATGGGTAAGGGGTTGGTGTGCCTCAAAAAAGGCGCCAGGCTTCTGTAATTGAACGGGGAGAGATACTGAATGAGTACTGAAGGCGTAAATGAGGGGCGGAGACGTTTCCTGATTGGAGCCACTTCAGCAGTGGGAGCCGTCGGCGCAGCTGGTGCGGTTGTTCCCTTCGTGAAGTCGTGGCAACCCAGTGCAAAAGCGAAAACCGCTGGCGCACCGGTGGTTGCAGACATCAGCAAGCTAGAAGTAGGCCAGAGAATGACCGTGGAATGGCGAGGCAAGCCTGTGTGGATTTTGCGTCGATCAGAAGAGGCTATGGCCAACCTCAAAGCGGTTGAAGGCAAATTGAGAGATCCCGTTTCTGCTGAAAGCAACCAGCCCGAGTACGCGTCTGGCGAGTATCGCTCCCGTGACAATCATGAAGAAATTGTCGTGCTTGTGGGTTTGTGTACCCATCTAGGCTGTTCGCCTTTGTATCGACCAGAGGTGGCACCGGATGATCTGGGGCCAGATTGGAAAGGCGGCTTTTTCTGCCCATGCCATGGCTCAAAGTTCGACCTCTCCGGCCGGGTGTATAAGGCGGTACCAGCCCCAACAAACCTGGACGTGCCTCCTTATTATTATATTAGCGACACCGTGATCAAAATTGGTGAAGATGGGGAGACGGCATAATGAGTCTATTTCAAAACGTAATGGGCTGGGTAGACGCTCGTTTCCCAGCAACCAAGCTGTTCGAAGATCATATGAGCAAGTATTATGCTCCTAAAAACTTCAACGTCTGGTATATATTCGGGTCCCTGGCCATGGTGGTGCTGGTTAACCAGCTGCTCACCGGTATTTGGTTGACCATGATGTACAACCCGTCTGGAGAAGGGGCATTCGCATCCGTTGAGATGAATATGATGCGTGACGTGGAATATGGCTGGTTACTGCGCTATCTCCATGCTGTTGGAGCGTCGGCTTTCTTTGTGGTTGTTTACCTGCATATGTTCCGCGGCATGATGTATGGCTCTTATCGAGCTCCGCGGGAGTTAGTGTGGATATTTGGTATGACCATCTACTTGGCATTGATGGCGGAAGCCTTTATGGGGTATTTGTTGCCCTGGGGTCAGATGTCCTACTGGGGTGCTCAGGTTATCATCTCTCTTTTCGGTGCCATTCCTGTGGTTGGTGATGCCATCACTGAGTGGGTTCGTGGAGATTATCTGATTTCCGGTATCACCCTGAACCGATTCTTTGCTTTGCACGTGGTGGCCCTGCCCATTGTGATCCTGGCGCTGGTCATGCTGCACATCATCGCTCTCCATGAAGTGGGTTCCAATAACCCAGATGGTGTTGAGATCAAGAAGCTTAAGGACGAAAACGGCGTGCCTCTCGATGGCGTTCCTTTCCATCCCTATTACACTGTCCATGATATCTATGGCATGGTGGTTTTCTTCTTTGTTTTCCTAACAGTGGTGTTTTTCTTCCCCGATGGCGGTGGTTACCTGCTTGAGAAGCCCAACTTTGAGCCGGCTAACCCGTTGAAAACGCCTGATCATATCGCACCGGTTTGGTATTTCACCCCGTTTTACGCCATCTTGCGTGCAGTGCCTGACAAGCTGTTAGGTGTTGTGGCCATGGGGGCAGCTATTGCGGTCTTATTCGTCTTGCCCTGGTTAGATCGAAGCCCTGTTAAATCCATCCGTTACAAGGGTTGGATAAGTAAAATCATGCTCGCTATCTTCGTAGTGTGTTTTATCATCCTGGGTATCTGTGGAGTGAAGCAGCCCGACGCTCTTGTTGAGTTCGTACCCTTTGATATGACTTACCGGGTCATGGGTCAGCTGTGTACGGTGTTTTACTTCGCCTACTTTATCCTGATGCCTTTCTGGACCAGTAAAGAAACCTGCAAACCCGTTCCCGAGCGAGTAAGGATGGCACACTAATGACTAGAGTATTAATATTAATTGCATTGTGTTTGCCTGGTTTAGTTATGGCAGCGGGTGGCGGTAATAATGAATATATTGTTCACGCTCCAATTAGTAAGGACGATAAAGTTTCTCTGCAGCGAGGAGCTCAGCTGTTTATTAACAACTGCCTCGGTTGTCATTCTGCCCAGTACATGCGTTACGAGCGAGTGGCCACGGATCTGGAGATACCTACGGACATCATGGAAAAGAATCTCATGTTCACCACCGACAAAATTGGTGAGACCATGATGGCTTCTATACCCAAGGATTTGGGTAAGAAATGGTTCGGAACAGTGCCACCTGATTTAACTCTGGTGGCGCGGGTACGGGGAGCTGATTGGGTTTATTCATACCTAACCAACTTCTACAAAGACGATAGCCGTCCATGGGGTGTAAATAACCATGTATTTCCGGATGTTGGCATGCCCCATGTGCTTTCTACCATGGAGTCTGAGCTCGGCGAGAAAGCGTTCAAGGGAGCCATGGCAGATTTAACCAACTATATGGTGTACATGGCCGAACCCATTAGAGCAACCCGAGAACGTATCGGTGTTTATGTTTTGATCTTTCTTGCCATATTCATGATTCCGGTTTATTTCTTGAACCGAGAATATTGGAAGGACGTTCATTAATCTGGAATAACCACCATTGGTGGGGTGGATAGCTATTCTGGCTTCCGCCCCATTGCTGTTTATAGTACTAATCAACCACAACGCGCTGGAGTAAATTTGCATGGGTGTCATCGCTAAACGTTCTTCTATGACTTTCTTCTCTGATGGAGGTAATCACTATAGCCACCGTGTGCGTATCGTTTTGGCGGAGAAAGGTGTTGCGGTTGATGTCATGGATGTGGATCCAGCAGAGAAACCTGAGGACTTGGCTACTCTGAATCCCTACAATGAGCTGCCTACCCTGGTTGATAGAGAGCTTACTCTTTATGAGCCTAACATCATGATGGAATACCTGGATGAGCGCTTTCCTCATCCGCCATTGTTACCGGTTTATCCTGTGGAGCGAGCACGCAGTCGTTTGTTGATGCATCGAATCAGTCGAGATTGGTGTAAAGCAGTGGATGCTCTATTGTTAGGTGCCGATAAAGAAACTGTTCTTGCCAAGCATCGCAAGGATTTTACCGAAAACCTGATTTCCATCGACCCGCTTTTTGGGGAGCTTCCCTTCTTTATGAGTGAGGATTTCACTCTTGTGGATTGCTGTGTTGCTCCCATTTTATGGCGCTTACCTAAAATGGGTATCGAATTGCAGAAATCCAAATGCGGAAACCTGCTCGCCTATGCCGATCGGCTCTTCGCCAGAGAATCATTCCAGGCCAGCCTGTCTGATGCGGAAAGAGAGATGAGGCTTTAAAGAGGAGACATCTCTTTATAGTTGATCCCATCAGCCTCAGTTCGTTGCTATGAGTAAAGACATGACACCCAGCCGACCCTACTTTATCCGCGCTATTTATGAGTGGATATTGGATAATGAATTGACCCCCTATTTATTGGTCAATGCAAACTATCCTATGGTGCAGGTGCCCACTGAGTTCATTAATGACGGTAAAATTATTTTGAATTTAATTCCGTCTGCCATTCGCAATTTGCATATGGGCAACGATGAAGTTGAGTTCTCCGCTCGCTTTGGAGGCAAAGCCCGCAATGTGTACGTACCCATTGGGGCTATTCTAGCGGTGTACGCAAAAGAAAACGGCAAGGGTATGTTTTTTGATGAAGATGAGCTGCCGCCACCCAGCAACAGTGGTGGCGATGACACTGGGCCCAAGTCTCCGGCAAAGCCTGCCTTAAAAGTGGTTAAGTAATATCTTCACCAAATATCTGCCGATCAATCAGATCGCATAGCATATGCAGTGTCAGCAGATGAATTTCCTGCACTCTTGCATGGGAATCTGACGGCACTCGTATTTCCAGGTCGTCGCTATGTAATAACCTGGCGCTATCTCCACCATCTTTACCGGTTAGGGCAATCACCTGCATTTGGCGATCGTGAGCCGCTTGAATGGCTTGCACTATGTTGGCTGGGTTGCCGCTGCTGGTGATGGCTAACAGAATGTCGCCTTCGTGTCCTAACGCGCGAATTTGTTTGGAAAAAACATCGTTGTAACTGTAGTCGTTGGATATAGACGTGATGGTTGAGGTGTCAGTAGAAAGGGTTAGGGCAGGCAGTGCCGGCCGTTCCCGCTCATAGCGATTGAGCATTTTGCTCGAAAACTGCTGTGCATTGGCTGCTGAGCCACCATTCCCACACGCCAGCACTTTATGATCGCTTAGCAAGCACTGCACCATAAACTGACTTGCGCTGATAATAATCGATGGGAGTTCTTGCTTGCTTCGTTCAATTGCAAGTTGGTGTTCATCAAAAACTTCAAACAGGTGATTTTCAAGACTCATGGGCACCCTCTTGCCTGGAGAACAAAATGTTGGCGTATTATAGGCAATACGACCTTAACAAAAAGCATTTTCGATCCATTCTATTTTAGGTTTGTTATCCAGGTCGCCTGTGATTCCAACCACATCAAACCGACAGGGAGGCCAGTTGTTTCGAAACTGTTGCTGTAAAAAATAATTGGCGGTACGAATCAGTTTTTTTTGTTTGCTGATGGTGACGGTTTCCAAGGGGCTACCTAATTCGCTGTTCGAACGATACCGAACTTCCACAAATACCAGGCAATCCCCTTGTTTCATGATTAAATCGATTTCTCCAGTTTTACATTGAAAGTTGCTCAGGCAAAATTCCAGGCCTTTATCCAGCAATTGTTGTTTGGCTAGTTGTTCAGCTTGATTGCCTGCCCGTTTTTTTGGAGTCTGGGTTTTGTTTGTGTGCATTGCGTCCTTGATCTAATGCTGATGGCTCCCTTTCTAGCGGGAGCGTATCTTGTTCAGGTAGTTTGGGTAAAGGCGTGACTAATCCATCTTGAATAACCGCCCAACTCAAGGTGCGCTGAATGTGGTTGTTGGGCCCCAGGTTTAAAATGCCAGTTGCCCCGAACAGGCTGGTTTCGGGAACGTTTATGAGTAAATTGATGCGTTGCTGTAAACGATAGGCGTCTACCCCCATGGCGTTGAGGCGGGCATAGCGGGGATTGCCGTTGGGCCAGGCGCTCTGCATGGCTTTTTTGATGGCATCAGGGTTATCCAGTAACCAGGGAATGTCACAGAATTCCACTCCGTTGAGGTCTTTATCTTTTCTTGGGGCGGATTCTCCGCTGTATATGGTGGAGCTGGCTAGAACGGGAATGTCTTTGGCGTAATAGAAATCCAGCAAAGGGCGGATTTGTCTGGCCTGTTCCGGCGTAGCCATTAAGAATATGAAATCGATATCCTGTCGGCGACGGGGATGAAACTCGATTTTTTTACCCGTTATGCTGCGCAGTTGTTGTGCTCTGAGTTCACTTAGATGTACCAGCAGCATCTCTTTGGTGGCCCGGGCCATTTTACTTTGGTTTTCGAAGCTGCTTGCGCTGGTGATTTCTCCCGCTTGGGCCAGCCATTGCTCACTAAAAGCTCCGTAGGCTCGTGCCCACCAGGGGTTGTCTTGGTAGAGTACTGCCGCTCTCTGGTAATCGTAGGCTTTTGCGTGTAAAGCAACCTGTTGAGCGTCATCTTCCGGTGACAGGCTAAATTGGATCAGGTTGGACGGCGCTTCGCCAGCGTCAGAATCGCGGTTAAGTGCAATAGTGGTTACGGGCAGGTCCTCGTTGCGCTCGATTAAGCTGCGCAGATTTTCTTTCTGCAGTGGACCAATAATGATTTCTGCACCGTCCGCCACGGCTTGGTTGTAGGTGTTGCTAAAGGTGCTTTGATCGCTGCTGTCATAGACCCGAATATCAATTTCATTTTGGGCTTGGGGGTTGTTTTCATTGGCAACTTTGTGGGCGCTAATAAATCCGTTCAGGATGGCGTCGGCAGCGGTTTTGAGTTTGCCGCCGGTGGGAAGCAACATGGCAATTCGGGTGTGGCGGTTTGTGCTCAACTCAGTCAGCAATTGAAGGCTTGTGGGTAGATTGGTGGCCGCCGGATGGGTTGAATGGCTTTGCTGCCATTTCTGCAGTGCTTCCAGTTGCTGATCCAGGTTGTCCTGAAGGCCCTTGTGTATCCAGGCTAATTCCAGCCAGCCCTGCATTTCGGGAATGGCCGCTTGAGATGCTATTTCCGTCAAGGTTTCCTGAGGAAGCAAAATAAGGTCAGCCCAGATCTGATCCTGGTTTTGCTGGCTGAGGTCGGGGTCGGTGAGCATTGGGGCCACGAAAATACGTTCCCTTGCAGCAGCTAGAAAATTCTCGTCCTGTTCCCAAACCTCTGCCCGCAGCAGACTAACCTGATTGAGTTGTTCTGGAGTTAAGCTGTTTGACATGGCCAGCAGGCCCAAGCGATCGCTATTAAGCAGTTCTTTTGCCTGTTCAATATCCCCCTGCATCAAATTAAGTCGTGCCAGGGCCAAAATTAACTTAAGCTTGTTGTCAGGATCCAGCTTGCCCGGTTTGATGGTTTTTAATAACGATTGTGCTTGCGCTGGCTTTTGGTTCTCCAGAAGGATATTGGCAGCGTCTATCAGAAGAGATTCCCGTTCTGGGCTCTGTAACTGTTGGGCGTGCTTAATCATCTGCTCGATGTGCTCTAGCCCACTGTATTCCGTTACTGGCTCGAACTTGGATTGAGTAGGGGTGGATTCGCAGCCAACCATGGGAGCAAGCAAAAGGGGCAATACAATTGTGATAAGCTTGGAGCGTTGAAATATATTCATTGAAATGTAGGCCTGCTTAACTATGGCAATAGGTACTCTTTATATTGTGGCGACCCCAATTGGGAACCTCAATGATATCACGCTTAGGGCCATAGAGGTGTTACGTGAAGTGTCCATTATTGCGGCGGAGGATACCCGCCACAGCAAAAAGCTGCTGCAGCATTACGGAATTGATACCAAATTGATGGCCGTGCATGAGCATAACGAGCGTGACAAAATCCAGTTACTCAAAAGTCACTTGGAAAAAGGCGAGTCCCTTGCGCTGATTTCCGATGCAGGGACGCCTCTAATTAGTGATCCTGGATTCCCTCTGGTTCGATCATTACGGGAAAGTGGCTTTAATATTGTGGCTATACCCGGTGCTTGTGCTGCGATTGCCGCTTTATCCATAGCAGGTTTACCCACGGACCGGTTTTGTTTTGAAGGCTTCTTGCCTTCCAAGCAGCAGGCAAGGAGAGCCAGGTTAGAGTCACTTTCCTGTGTGGATGCCACTTTGGTTTTTTATGAATCCCCAAAGCGTATCGTCGCTGCATTGGAGGATGTGATTTCGGTGATGGGCTCCGAGCGCACGGTGGCTGTGGCGAAAGAAATAACAAAAGCTTTTGAAACCGTTAAGACGGCGGCGGCAGGGGAGGTTTTGAGCTGGCTAAAAGCTTCCGATAACCATCGTCGCGGTGAGTTCGTTTTAATGTTGTCCGGTGCCCCAAGTCATGAGGTTCATATTGACGCCAAGGTGTTGCGTTCCATTGAGATGGCGAAGCAGTTTATGCCTTTGAAGAAGGCCTGTGCGTTGGTGTCTGAACTGACCGGGGTAGCCAAAAATCAGCTATATGATGCAGCTTTAAATCAAGATCGGGGTTGATTCTGTTGATGAACGCCGGTACCTTTAGCCCAAGTCAGCCAGACAGTCGCTCTTTCTCTTGCTAGAAAGGGAGGAAAGTCCGGGCTCCACAGGGTATGGTGCCAGGTAACGCCTGGGCGGCGTGAGCCGACGGAAAGTGCAGCAGAAAGTAAACCGCCTAAGCCAGTTCGCTGGCCGGTAAGGGTGAAATGGTGCGGTAAGAGCGCACCGCGCGACTGGTAACAGTTCGTGGCGATGGAAAACCCCACCCGGAGCAAGACCAAATAGGAATCCATTGGTGTGACCCGCACTGGATTCGGGTAGGTTGCTAGAGGTGAGTGGTGACATTCATCCCAGAGGAATGACTGTCCACGACAGAACCCGGCTTATCGGCTGACTTAATTTCTTTTTTCATTAAGCGGTAATAACTTCCCACTCCTTAACCGCGAACTTATATTGCAAAATAGTCTCACTTCTTTGAAGTTACTTTAAGTAGTTCTCTTATCCTCATGTTTTGGTTGTTTTTTTTGCTCTCTTGCTGGTGGTCTTAGTCTGCCTAGTTCATCTAAGTCTTTGTTTTTTCGCGTCAAATTCCCGTTTTTAGCCATGCTTTTAGCTTGACAATAGGCATGGGCGCTCCCTATAGTGTGATCAAGGTGTCACAAAGTGGTTGGAATTGGTTTATTGTGGTTGGATGTGGGAAATTAGCCCAATACGCATACCTCGAACCAGCCATATAAAAACGATGGGTAACTAACGCAGTGTTCCGAGGACCGAGCGCGCTTTCCATAGATGCAAAAGGACGGATGGTAATGCCCAGCCGTTATCGTGATGCGCTCATGGAATGTTGCGGCGGAAAACTGATCGTATCCCTGGATTTCGAAGGTCAATGTCTCACCATGCACCCGCTGCCCTATTGGCAGCTTGTAGAAGAAAAGTTACTCAGCATGCCCACCTTAAACCCGGAAGCGCGGCGTTTGCAACGTCTGATTATCGGCTCATCAACTGAAGTGGAGATGGATGCGAACGGTCGTATCGCAATTTTGCCTATTTTGCGAGCCGAAGTGGGTATTGATAAAAAGATCATGTTGGTGGGCTTGGGTAAGAAGTTTGAGATCTGGCCTGAAGATGTATGGAAGGAAAACTATCAAGGATGGGTTGGCGCTGGCCCCGTAGACACGGAAAAACTGCCTGAATCCATTCAAGAATTGGTGTTCTGATGGCCACCGCTTTTGATCACCAAACCGTATTGTTAAATGAAGCAGTGGATGCTCTAGTGACTGACCAAGACGGAATTTACATTGATTGTACTTTTGGCCGAGGTGGCCATGCCAGTGAGGTGTTAAAAAGGCTTTCTTCCACTGGCCGGTTGATTGGTTTTGATAAAGATCCATTGGCGGTGGCTGCCGGTGAGAAGTTGGCGGCCAAAGATGACCGCTTTTCCATTGTATATGGTTCCTTTGCGGAGCTTGAACAGCAACTATCATCCTTGAGCTTAAATGGCCGCGTGAACGGTATTTTGATGGACTTGGGTGTTTCTTCTCCCCAGTTGGATGACGCCAGCAGGGGGTTTAGCTTCATGGGGGATGGCCCCCTCGATATGCGGATGAACAACCAGGCTGGGCAGACGGCTGCCCAATGGCTGAACCAGGCGCCCGCCGAAGAGATTGCCACCGTACTCAAGGAATTTGGAGAAGAACGGTTTGCGAAACGAATTGCCGCTGCAATTGTTGAACGGCGACAAGACAAACCCCTCGCCACAACTCTGGAGCTGGCGCAGCTGGTTGATCAAGCCAGCCCAAGAAAAGAAAAAGGTAAGCACCCTGCGACCCGATCCTTTCAGGCCATTCGGATTTTTATTAATGGCGAATTGGACGAGCTGAGAGAGGTGCTTCAGCAAAGCCTTCATGCGTTATGTAAAGGTGGGCGGCTGGTGGTAATCAGCTTCCATTCCCTTGAAGATCGAATGGTCAAGCAGTTTATTCGGCAGAAGGAGAAGGGCGAGCAGCTACCTCGTAACCTGCCGGTTCAAGATCACATGGTGAACAGAGAATTACGTTCTGTGGGCAAAGCAGTTAAAGCATCAGAGGAAGAAGTTAAATCTAATATTCGCTCTCGCAGTGCCATCATGCGAGTGGCAGAGAAACTGGTATGACTATGGCTGCCTCGGCGTATCACAGGCAGGGATGGATGCCGGTTCTTTTGGTGTTGTTGATGGTTGTGGCTTCGAGCATCGGGGTCGTCTATTCCACATTTGAAACTCGCAGGTTAGTGGCGAAATACCAAAAAATGCAAAGTGAGAATAACGCAATGCAGGTGGAGTGGGGTCAGCTTTTGCTGGAGCAAAGCACGTGGGGTTCCTACAACAGGGTTGAGCAATTTGCTACTAATAAACTCAACATGCGAGTGCCAGCTCCCAACGAAATAGTGATGGTGGAACCATGACGAAGTCGGTTCAGCATCAGCACTATCCTGTTCGCTATTGGTTTGTAATCGGTGGTTTTTTACTGTTGGTTAGTGTGGTGGTGGGGCGCCTGCTTTACCTTCAAATTGAGTCCCAAAGTTTTTTGATCGACCAAGGTGAGCGCCGAGTATTGCGGGTGGTGGATATTCCCGCCTACCGCGGATTGATTCAGGATCGTAATGGAGAGCCTTTGGCTGTGAGCACGCCAGTGACCTCGCTGTGGGCGAACCCAAAAAAACTGATTGCTGGTGAAGCCCATTGGGGCTATCTGGCTGACCAAACCGGAACCTCGAAAGCCAAATTGAGAGATCGAATATTACGAAATCAAAACAAGCAGTTTATTTATCTTAAACGCCATATGAATCCTAACAAGGCGGCCGAAGTCATTGCCAGAAATATTCCAGGGGTGGCGAGCATAGAAGAGCATCGGCGCTATTATCCAGCGGGAGAAGTGACTAGCCACGTTGTGGGTTTTGCCAACATTGATGAGAAAGGTCAAGAGGGAGTGGAGTTGTCTTTTGATGCCTATTTAAAAGGGCAAAAAGGCAAAAAGAGGGTGGTTAAAGATCTCACCTCCAGGGTGGTTAAAGATGTAGGGCTAATCGAAGCGGCGGTTTCCGGTAAAGATATTACCTTGAGTATTGATCTGAGAGCGCAGTACCTGGCTTATCGGGAATTGTTGTCGGCGGTGAAAGAATATAGAGCCAGCGCAGGCACCGCGGTGGCATTGGATGTTAAGACAGGCGAAATCCTCGCCATGGTCAATCAGCCCTCTTTTAATCCCAATAATCGTCGCGCTTCGGATGTACCCAACTTTCGCAATCGAGCACTCACGGACGTATTTGAACCAGGTTCCACCGTAAAGCCATTTACGGTGGCAGCCGCCTTGGAATCAGGAAAGTGGAATTCCAATAGCACCTTAGATACCACTCCGGGTTTGGTCCGGGTTGGCAGAAAAGCGATACGAGATCTGGGTAATTACGGAGTAATAGATATCGGTACGGTGATCACCAAGTCCAGCAACGTGGGTGCCACCAAATTAGCGCTTTCCATGGAGCCCAGTTATTTGAGCGAATTTTTTCGGCGTCTTGGCTTGGGTCAGTCCACTGGAATTGGGTTTCCCGGCGAAAGCGTTGGATTGTTGCCGGCCCGCCAGCGTTGGCGACCTATTGAAGTGGCCACCTTATCCTATGGCTACGGACTTTCCGTTACCGGTTTACAGTTAGCCCAGGCCTACGCTGTGATCGGTGCAGGGGGTGTCAAGCGCCCAGTGAGTCTGTTGAAAGTGGAGGGTGACGTGCCTGGGGAGCAAGTTATCGATAAAGATATTGCTCAACAGGTTTTGAGCATGATGGAGGGCGTGGTTCAGGGACACGGTACGGCTAAAAAGGCCAGAGTGCCTGGTTATCGTGTGGCAGGTAAAACCGGCACGGTACATAAAGCCTCGAAACAGGGCGGATACGAAGATCATAGATACTTGGCCCTATTTGCCGGTGTTGCTCCAGTGGAAAACCCCGCTATCGCACTGGTGGTGGTGATAGATGATCCCAAGGGCGGTGCATACTATGGCGGGCAAGTGGCGGCTCCGGTGTTTTCACGGGTCATGGCTGGGTTGCTGCGAGTTAAGAATATTCCGCCCGACAAAACAGTGGAAGCATTTGCCGGCATGGCCGGTGAGGGCGGGCCGAGCACATGAGCGCTGGCAATGAACTTCATATGTCGTTGAATCAAGTCTTACGTGGCGTGGTTGAAACGACGGATTTGTCGCAATTATGGGATCAGGTCTCTGTTTCCGATTTAACCGTAGATAGCCGCAAAGTGCAGCCTGGCGCTTGCTTTATTGCCTATCCTGGCCACCATGCGGATGGTCGTCGTTTTATCGAAAACGCGATTGAGGCTGGAGCGGGTTCAGTCATTGCGGAAAAAAATGGGTTGGAAATAGATGCTAGTGAGTGTTCTGTGGCGCTGGTATCGGTGCACAATGTGAATGATTTCTTGCCAGTGTTGGCTAACAATTTTTTTCATTCGCCTTCAGAACAGCTGGCATTGTTTGCGGTGACCGGCACCAATGGTAAAACCAGTGTTTCTCAGATGGTGGCAGCCGCTGCAACCCACATAGGTAAGGTTGCTGGTGTTATCGGTACCTTGGGTAATGGATTGTATGGAGCGCTGCAGCAGACCCAAAATACCACCCCTGATGTGATCGAAACCAATCGGTTATTGCGTACCATGCTGGATGATGGCGCCGGTATTGTTGCCATGGAGATGTCCTCTCATGGTTTGGTGCAAGGGCGCTGCGATGGTTTAACTATTCATACTGCCTTGATCAGCAATATCAGCCGTGATCATTTGGATTACCACCACACCATGGAAGCCTACCGTGATGCCAAAGGATTGCTGGCGGAAAATCCCACCATAAAAAACCTGATCCTTAATGCAGATGATCCAATGGTGATTTCATTGGCTGAAAGAGCTAAGCCCGGGGTGAAGGTGCTTAGCTTTTCTGTTACTAACAATGAAGCCGATATTTATGCTGAGAAAGTTGAATTTCGTCGTCAGGGAATTTCCCTCCAGGTGGCTTACCAGGGACAGGTGGCCAGCATCGAAAGCCCACTCATTGGTGGCTTTAACGGATCAAACTTACTTGCCGCCACCGCTGCGTTAATCGCATTGGGGTTTGATTTGAATGGGGCCTGCGAATCCCTGTCCAAGGTTGAGGCCATCCCCGGGAGGATGGAGCGAGTTGGGCGAGCAAGTGATTTGCCTACGGTTGTGGTGGATTTTGCCCATACCCCGGATGCTATAGAAAAAGTGTTGTCCGCTTTGCGCCATCATTGCACAGGCACACTCTGGTGTGTATTTGGTTGTGGTGGTGAGCGAGATGCAGGAAAGCGGCCACTAATGGCAGAGACTGCCAGCCAGCTCGCAGATGAGATCGTGATTACCGCGGATAATCCCCGTAGCGAGAAATTTAACGATATCGTGGCACAGATGGTGAAAGGCATTCCCCATGGTTTTAGTTTTCAAATTATTGAGTCCAGGGAGCAAGCGGTTTCCTATGCCATAGCCAACGCCAAGGTGGACGATGTTGTGTTGCTTGCAGGCAAAGGTCACGAGGACTATCAGGAAATAGCAGGCGAAAAACTCAGCTACAGTGATCTGGTTGCAGCCCGTCGAGCGTTGGATCATTGGCGTCAGCAGGGAGCACCGTTATGTTGATATCCCACCTGGCTGATCAAATTGGTGCCCGCCTGACAGGGGGCGATGTGGACTTTACTTCTGTGTCCACAGATACCCGTCAAATCAAGCCCGGGGACTTGTTTGTTGCCCTTAAGGGATTAAATTTTGATGCCCACGAGTTTGTGGATTTGGCATTTCGATCTGGTGCAGCCGCCGCCATGGTGGATTGCAATTTTGAGCAGAGTTTCGAGCATCCCATGGTGCGGGTGAAAGATACCCGTTTGGGGTTAGGTCAGTTGGGTAAAACCTGGTTGGCGCAATTTGATGTCAGCAAAATCGCCATCACTGGTAGTTGTGGCAAAACTTCGGTGAAAGAAATGGTAGCGGCCATTCTGGCTAACGAAGGCGATACTCTGGCTACCCAGGGTAATCTGAATAATGACATTGGTGTACCGCTAACTTTATGCCGCATAAAACAGCATCATCGGTTTGCAGTCATTGAAATGGGAGCAAATCATGTGGGGGAAATCGCTTATGTGGCGGCACTGGTGGAGCCCCATGTTGCCTTGGTGAACAACGTTGGCCCCGCCCATCTCGAAGGCTTTGGTAGCATTGATAATGTGGCGCAAGCCAAATCCGAGATCTATGAAAATCTCGCGAATAATGGCATTGCTGTGATCAATCTTGATGACGATTACGCTGACTATTTTTTGAATAAAACTCGAAATAAAGTTCAGATGACGTTTTCTGCCAAAGATCAAAGCGCAGATGTATGGTTGCGCTCCAGCAGCAGCAACCCATTAGGCCAGTATCAGTTTGAAGTTCACTGTAAAGGTGATGATCTATCTATTCAGTTATCGTTGATTGGCGCACATAACGTAAATAACGCCTTGGCCGCTATCACCATCGCTAAGGCCACAAATTGCAGTGCCCAGGCAATTGTCAAAGGTCTGGAATCATTGCATTCGGTGCCTGGACGGTTAAATCCATTGCAACTGACCTCTCAACTGCGGGTGATTGATGATAGTTACAACGCCAACCCAGCCTCCATTCGTTCTGCCATTGATTTGTTGAGCAGTTTACCTGGCACAACCTGCCTGGTTTTAGGCGATATGGCGGAGCTGGGCGACGATGAGGTTCAGCAACACAGAGAGATTGGCCAATACGCGGCAGAGAAAGGAATTCAAAACCTGTATGTCACCGGGCGTTTTGCGCAACATTACCTACAAGGGTTTCAACAAGCCGCTTCCGCAACAGGGGATGCGGTGGAGCTGGATTCCCACGAACAAGTGGCATCGGCGTTGCTGGCAATGGCTGGTGATCGCACAGTATTAGTAAAGGGCTCGCGTAGTGCAGCCATGGAAAAAGTAATTGACTGCATAAAACGACAACTACAAATCGAGGGCTCCCATTAATGTTGCTTTGGCTGGCTGAGTATCTTCAGCAATATGCTTCCGCATTCAACGTGTTTCAATACCTGACCTTTCGCGGCATTCTGGGGGTGCTTACCGCTTTGCTGATCGCTTTTATTGTGGGGCCGAAAATGATCAGGAAATTAAGTTACCACCAGATTGGCCAAGCGGTGAGGGATGATGGTCCACAATCACACCTAAGCAAAGCCGGCACGCCCACCATGGGTGGTGCGCTCATATTAGTGGCGATTTTTGTTAGCACCTTGCTGTGGGCAGATCTTTCTAATCGCTATGTGTGGGTGGTGATGGTGGTGACCGTGATTTTTGGCGCTGTGGGCTGGGTGGATGACTATCGAAAGGTGGTGCAACGGAATTCCAAGGGATTGCCCGCCAAGTGGAAATATTTCTGGCAATCGGTGGGTGGCTTGGGTGCTGCTCTGTTCTTGTTTTACACCGCACAAACGCCATCGGAAACTCAATTGTTGGTGCCGTTTTTTAAAAATGTACAGTTAGATATTGGCTGGTTTTACGTATTACTCACTTATTTTGTCATCGTGGGTACCTCTAACGCGGTCAATTTAACGGATGGGCTTGATGGTTTGGCGATCTTACCCACGGTCATGGTGGGTGGGGCTCTGGGGGTGTTTGCCTACGTTACTGGTAATTTCAAGTTTGCAGAGTATCTGCAAATTCCCTTTATCTCAGGTACCGGTGAATTGATTGTGGTTTGCGGCTCTTTGGTGGGGGCCGGGCTGGGATTCTTATGGTTCAACACCTATCCCGCCCAGGTTTTTATGGGGGATGTGGGTGCCTTGGCGTTGGGTGCCATCCTCGGTGTGATCGCGGTGATTACTCGGCAGGAAATTGTCCTTTTTATTATGGGGGGTGTGTTTGTGATGGAGACCGTATCCGTCATCCTGCAGGTGGCATCCTACAAGCTAACGGGGCGTCGTATCTTTCGAATGGCACCCATTCACCACCATTTCGAACTGAAAGGTTGGGCGGAACCAAAAGTGATTGTTCGTTTTTGGATTATTACTGTGATTCTGGTGTTGGTTGGCCTGGCCACCCTAAAACTGCGTTAGATTATGGGAGCGAATGTGAGCAAACTAAGCGACAAGCACGTGGTAATTGGTCTGGGTAAAACCGGACTTTCCTGCGTGCGTTTTTTGAAACGCTTGGAATGCGATGTGGTGGTGATCGATACTCGCCAACAACCACCTGGCATGGAGCAGCTGCAGCAGGAGTTTCCTGATGTACCTCTGCTCACTGGTCCGTTAAAGAATTTTAATCTCACCACTGCGCAGGAATTGATTGTAAGCCCCGGTGTCTCCATTCAAGAAGCGGCTATTTTGGAAGCGCGAGCTGCCGGCGTCTCCATAGCCGGAGACATTGAATTGTTTGCTCGATCAGTGGCGACCCCAATGATTGCCGTCACAGGTTCCAATGGCAAAAGTACCGTAGTGACATTGCTTGGTAAGGCCCTTGAAAGCCTGGGTTACGATGTCTGTGTGGCCGGGAATATTGGTTTGCCCGTGCTGGATGCACTCATAAGCTGCAAGGATGTGGATGTTTGGGTGCTTGAATTGTCCAGTTTTCAACTGGAGACCACAGATAATTTGTGCGCCAAAGTGGCGGTCAATTTAAATGTGAGTGACGATCACATGGACCGTTATCAAAGTATGGCGGACTACGCCACCGCAAAACAACGGATTTTTGATTGCTGTGAGGCCGCAGTGTACTGGATCGAAGATCCCAGAACAAAACCCATGCAAGCGTTGGCGAATACCAGCCCCTTTGGCAGCAGTAAAGGCGCCCGTGGGCGCTTTCACGTTGGATTGGACAATGATATTCGCTGCGTCAAAGACGGATCAAAAACCGTTGTTTATGAAAGTGACTTACGCATAAAAGGGGAACACAACTTATTAAATGTGGCGGCGGTACTCACCACCCTGGTGGAATTTGGAGTGGACTACAAGTTGGCGTTACCAGCCATAAAAGCGTTCCCCGGATTGCCCCATCGGTGTCAGTGGGTTGCTAAGGTGAACGGGGTAGATTGGTATAATGATTCCAAGGGCACCAACGTGGGATCTGCCACTGCCGCAATAAATGGGTTGTCGGTTGCGGACAGCGCGAACTTGTTCTGGATTGCCGGTGGTGACAGCAAGGGTGCGGAACTGGAGACCTTGCGCCAACCCATCTCAGAGCATGTGGCTACGGCGATATTGTTTGGTCAAGACGCTGATAAATTGCGTTTGGCCATTGAAGATGTGGTTGCCACAGAGCAAGTTGAAACCCTGGATCAGGCGGTTGCTTCCGCTTTTGCCTTGGCAAACGGGGGGGATGTGGTTCTGTTTTCACCCGCTTGTGCCTCCTTTGATCAGTTTGAGAATTACGAAGCAAGAGGTCGGCGTTTCGTAGAGTTGGTTGGGGGGCTAGTATCATGACAGCTGTTGTGGCGGCGGCCCCACACAAAGCCCAATTGAATTCGCGATTATGGCTCATTCTGTTATCGGTGACGTTGGCTTGTATTGGCTTAATTATGGTGGCATCCGCGTCATCGGATGTGGCCCAAGCTAAATTCAGCTCACCTTTTTTCTTTGTTCAGCGCCAGGCAATTTTTCTCCTTGCCGGTGTGGTAGTGGGGGCTTTGGTTTACCAAATACCCCTGTCCGTGTGGCAGAAAAATGGCGTGCCACTCTTGTTCTTCGGTTGTGCATTGCTGGCCTTGTTGTTTTTACCCAGCGTAGGCAAAGCCGCTAACGGTAGTACTCGATGGCTTTCCTTGGGCCCCATCAACATCCAGGTATCAGAAGTAGCGAAGTTCTGTGCGGTGGTCTACATAGCGGGCTACCTGGTCCGCAGGGCGGAGGAGGTGCGTCAGAGTTTGTGGGGGGTTATCAAACCCTTGTTAGTGCTTGGCTTGATGGCGTTTATGCTCATGAAGCAGCCTGATTTTGGTTCCACTGTGATTATCATGACCGCAGTGCTTGCCATGTTGTTTCTAGCGGGTATCAGGCTGGTTCATTTTATTGGTATTTTATCTGTGTTCGCTGCGGCGGGTGTGTCCCTGGTAGTGTTGGCCACCTATCGAATGGATAGGGTAATTGGTTACCTTGACCCATGGCAGCATCAGTTTTCTTCTGGCTATCAGATAGTTCAGAGTCTGATAGCTTATGGTAGAGGTGAATGGTTTGGCTTGGGGCTGGGTAACAGTTTGCAAAAACTCTACTTTTTACCCGAGGCCCATACGGATTATATCTTTTCCATATTGGCGGAAGAGTTTGGATTTTTTGGCACTCTCATCGTAATCGTGCTTTACGGGGTGCTGATTCTGGTGTCCATGAATATTGGGCGCCAGGCGGAAAAAAACCATAAACCATTTAACGGCTACTTGGTGTACGGGCTGAGCATCTTGATCGGTTTGCAGGTGCTGCTCAATATTGGCGTAAGCAGTAGTCTTGTACCGCCCACTGGACTGACACTGCCTCTTTTGAGTTATGGTGGCAGTAGCTTATTAGTGGTTTGTGTTTGGCTAGCCATGATTGCCCGTGCCGATTATGAAAATCAGACTGCTGAGGTGAAGCCACAACCAACCAAGAAGAGCAAAAGTAAGCCCCAGCCTCGTATAAAAGGTCAGGCGAAAATCCAGACAAGTAGAAAGCGAGCCAGTGTCAGAAGGGAGCCAGTGTTATGAAGCCCTCAACTGATATGCCATCTGTAAAAAGGGTACTGGTAACTGCCGGCGGCACTGGCGGCCACGTTTTTCCCGCTTTGGCCGCGGCGAAGCTGTTCCAGGAAAAGGGCGTAGATGTGCGCTGGGTGGGAACCAAGCAGGGAATCGAAGCGAAAATTGTCCCGGACCACGGTATACCCATCGAGTATGTGGATGTGGCTGGTGTGCGAGGGCAAGGTGTTGCCCGCTTGCTTTGGGCGCCGTTAAAAATTGTTAAGGCGGTTTTGCGGGTGATGACCATAGCCCGAGAGTTCAAACCGGACCTGGTATTGGGTATGGGTGGTTTTGTTACCGGCCCTACCGGTGTCGGTATGTGGTTGAGTGGGCGCAGCGTATTTGTTCATGAACAAAACGCAGTGGCCGGTTTTACAAACAAAATGCTGGCAAAAATTGCTAAAAAAGTGTTTCAGGCGTTTCCTGGAGCCTTTCCCGCACAAGCCAAAGTGGAGACCACTGGCAACCCCGTGCGTCAAGAGATCGTGGCGTTACCTGAGCCCTCGTTACGATACAGTCAGCGCGAAGATTGCCTCAGGATATTGATCCTGGGTGGCAGCCAGGGGGCGGTGGCATTGAACGAAGTGGTGCCAAAAGCTCTGGCAAAACTCAGCAATCAGTTTGATTTTGAGGTTCGTCATCAAGCGGGAGAAAAAAACCAGTCCACTGCGCGCGCTTGCTATGAACAAGCCGGTGTCAACGCATCTGTCGAGCCATTCATCCAGGATATGGCGCAAGCTTACGGGTGGGCGGATCTGGTGGTGTGCCGGTCAGGGGCATTAACCGTTAGCGAATTGGCCGCTGCCGGGGTTGCTTCTTTGCTGGTGCCCTATCCCCATGCGGTGGATGATCATCAAACTCGCAACGCAGAATATCTGGCCAACGCAGGAGCCGCAATTCTGGTGCAACAACGGGATCTGAGCGAACAGGTGTTGGCAGAACTTATTTCTAATAAATTGGCTAACCGGGACAGGCTACAAAAAATGGCCATTAGTGCACGACAGCTTGCTATGACCTATGCAACCGAGAAAGTGGTGGCTCGATGTATGGAGGTGACCTATGGATCAAACTAAATCCATCGCCAGAATGATCGAGATTCCTGAAATGCGCAGGATCAGCACCATCCATTTTGTTGGTGTAGGTGGAGCGGGTATGTGTGGCATTGCTGAAGTGCTGTTAAATCAGGGCTACCGTATTACCGGCAGTGACTTGAAAGAGTCCAGCAATACAAAAAGGCTGGAAGAACTGGGGGCTCGCATTTTCCTGGGTCATCATGCCAACAATATCGCCCAAGCCAGTGTGGTTGTGGTGTCTTCTGCGGTAAAAGAGGACAACCCGGAACTGGTTGCGGCCCTGGAAAAACGTACACCGGTGGTACCCAGAGCAGAAATGCTGGGCGAATTGATGCGCTATCGCCATGGAATCGCAGTGGCGGGAACCCATGGCAAAACCACCACCACCAGTCTTATTGCATCCATTATGGCGGAAGGGGGGTTGGATCCCACATTTGTTATTGGCGGACTGTTGAATAGTGCGGGTACCAATGCCCGTTTGGGTGACAGCCGCTATTTTGTAGCGGAAGCCGATGAAAGCGACGCTTCTTTTTTGCATTTGCAGCCCATGATCTCGGTGATCACAAACATCGAAGCAGACCACATGGCCACCTACGGTGGCGACTTTAACCGTTTAGTGGATACCTTTGTGCAGTTTCTCCACAACTTACCTTTTTACGGGTTGGCTGTGCTCTGTATTGATGACCCGGTTATAGAAGGTTTGATGTCTACGCTACCCCGTCCCACAGTGACCTATGGTTTTTCTGAGCTGGCGGATGTGCGTGCCGAAAATGTGCAGATGGAAGGTACACGCTCCCATTTTGATGTGGTGCGCAAAGACCTGCCCGGCGTATTGAAGATCGATCTCAATATACCCGGCAAGCACAATGTATTGAACGCACTGGCGGCCATTGCAGTGGCTACCGATGAAGGAATTGAAGACAAAGCCATCGTAACCGCTTTACAACGGTTTCAGGGAGTGGGGCGGCGCTTTCAAATCAGTGGAGAGTATGAATTGGAAAATGGCGGTAGTGTGACCCTGGTGGATGACTATGGTCACCATCCCACTGAGGTGGGGGCCACATTAAACGCAGCCCGGGGAGCCTGGCCGGATAAACGTATTGTCATGGTGTATCAACCTCACCGATACAGTCGCACAAGGGATCTCTACGAGGACTTCGTGAGTGTGCTGTCAGAAGTGGATTTGTTAATTCTTTTGGAAGTGTACAGTGCTGGTGAGGAGACCATTGCCGGTGCTGACAGCCGTAGTCTGAGCCGAAGCATACGTCAGCGAGGCGCAGTTGATCCCATTTTTGTGGACGATATTCAGCAGTTACCCGGTATTTTAAAAGATGTACTTAATCCGGGGGATATATTGATAACCCAAGGCGCTGGCAACGTGGGCGCCATATCAGCAAAGCTGGCGGCGAGCCAGTTGAAAGAGGTGTAACGGCCCTATGAGTCAGTCAGTTTCCTCGTTTGGCAAAATTGGCGTGCTATTTGGTGGTGATTCCGCAGAGAGAGAAATTTCCCTGCGCAGCGGCCGCGCGGTGTTGAATGCGCTGCAGAAACAAAATGCGGACGTGGTGGGCATTGATGTTCGGTTTGATCAATCGTTATTTGAACAATTGAAAGCCGTTGATGTGGCGTTTATTGCGCTGCATGGGCGCGGCGGAGAGGATGGTGTAATTCAAGGCGTTCTGGAAGCGTTAAAAATTCCTTATACCGGTAGCTCTGTGGCCGCCTCTGCCATCGCCATGGATAAACTCAAGACAAAGTATATATGGACTGGAATCGGTCTTCCTACTCCTGAATTCAGGTCGGTGGCGGATGAGCAAAGCTTGAGTCAGCTTATTCAGCAGATGGGTGGCGCGGTGATGGTGAAACCTCCCCACGAGGGCTCCAGTATCGGCATGTCCCGCGCCACCAGTGAGCAGGAACTGTTGGCTGCTTATAAAAAAGCACAACAACACGATGAAGAAATACTGGTGGAGCGCTGGATACAGGGAACGGAATTCACCTGTACTTTATTAAATGATGAAGCGCTGCCAGTAATTCGGTTAAAAACGCCCAATGAATTCTATGATTTCGACGCCAAGTATCAGTCTGACAGCACAGAGTACTTGATTCCCTGTGGCTTAAGTGCTGAGCAAGAAAATCAACTTCAAGAGCTGAGTCTTAAGGCGTTTCGTGCCATTGGCTGTCGGGGATGGGGCCGTGTGGACTCCATGATGGATGAGAATGGGCAATTTTGGTTGCTTGAGGTGAATACGGTACCCGGTATGACCGATCACAGCTTGGTACCCATGGCAGCAAAAGCAAAAGGTTTGGCTTTCGAACAGCTGGTTTTAGAAATTTTAGGTAACTGCGGCGGTGACTTCCATGGCTAAAACCAGCAGCGCCGCAACAGAACAATCCGCTATCCGAGAGTTTTTTCGTTTGCTGGTGATGGTATTCGGGTTGCTGTGTTTTGCTGTATGTCTTTGGGCAGGGCAAATTGCAGCGAGAAAGTGGTTTGATCATTACCCCATTGAAAAAATACATGTGGTGGGAGAATTAAATAATGTGGATCGGGCGGTATTAAAGCTCGCTTTGATGCCCTATGTTAGCGATAATTTTTTTATGATTAATCTCAATAAAGTTAAACAGACTGCAGAGACTTTAACGTGGATTGATCATGCAAATGCGCGAAAAGAATGGCCCAATACACTGGTTGTAGAATTAGAAGAGCGCGTACCAGTGGCAAATTGGGGAAAAAAACATTTTTTAAGTGCAAAAGGTGAAATTTTTTTCGCAGAAAGCGTGCAGCCTAAGGCAAACTTGCCTACTTTTATAGGCAGAGAAGAACAAGCCGCAGTTATTGCTGAGCGCTATAGGATGATGCAAGCAATTTTGAATGATATCGATCTTTCAATCGTGCAGTTGGAAATGGCAGATCGAGTTTCTTGGCAGGCGCAATTGAACAATGGGCTGGTTCTTGTGGTCGATGAAAATAACAGCTTGGAAAAACTGAAACGTTTAACCACGCTGTTTCCACTTTTCAGCGAACAACAAAAACAACAACTGCTCAAAATCGATTTGCGATACGACAATGGGCTGGCAATAAAGTGGAAGAAGGACGATGGTGACACAGACGCTGCGTAATATGTTTGGAACGGGGGACTCCCATCTCGTTAGTACACAGGATGGGGCCAGTGGAATTGCGAGAGATGTGGGTAGTCGCATGATTGTAGGATTGGATATTGGCACAACCAAAGTGGTGGCCATCGTAGGCCAATTGAAAGACAACGGCGAGATTGAGGTGGTTGGAATTGGTTCTTGCCCCTCTCGCGGTCTTAAGAAAGGTGTGGTGGTGGATATCGAATCCACAGTGCAATCCATTCAACGGGCGGTTGAAGAAGCTGAGCTTATGGCGGGATGCCAGGTGCACTCGGTGTATGTGGGAATCGCCGGCAGCCATATTCGAAGCCTCAATAGTCACGGTATCGTGGCGATCCGTGACCGTGAAGTGAATCGGGCGGATTTGGAGCGGGTGATTGACGCCGCCCAGGCGGTGCCCATCCCCGCGGATCAAAAAGTGCTGCACATACTGCCTCAGGAATACATCATTGATGCCCAAGAGGGCATTAAAGAGCCTTTGGGTATGTCTGGTGTGCGCCTGGAGTCCAAAGTGCATTTGGTTACCTGCGCAGTTAACGCCTCCCAAAATATAGAGCGCTGTGTGAAACGCTGTGGCTTGGAAGTGGATGACATCATCCTGGAACAGTTGGCTTCTGCCTACGCGGTGCTGACGGATGATGAAAAAGAACTGGGGGTATGCATGGTGGATATTGGTGGCGGCACCACCGACATCGCCGTGTTCACAGAGGGTTCCATACGTCACACCGCCGTGATTCCCATTGCCGGTGACCAGGTTACCAATGATATTGCCATGGCTTTGAGAACCCCCACCGAGCACGCCAACGACATCAAGATCAAATACGCCTGCTGCTTAACGCAATTGGCAGGCCCCGATGAAACAATAAAAGTGGCCAGTGTGGGCGACCGTCCACCGAGAGAGTTGTCACGTCAAGCGCTGGCTGAAGTGGTAGAGCCTCGCTACGACGAGCTGTTTTCGCTGGTGCAAGCGGAATTGCGTCGTTCTGGCTACGAAGATCTTATTGCTGCAGGCATCGTGTTAACCGGTGGCTCTTCAAAAATGGAAGGCGCGGTGGAGCTTGCAGAAGAAATATTCCACATGCCCGTGAGACTGGCATCACCTCACGGTGTAACGGGATTAACCGAGATGGTGAAGAATCCGATTTACTCCACTGGCGTTGGGCTACTGAATTACGGTCAAAAGCAGGTGGAAGTGGGTGCATCTCAAAACAAGGCTGCAGTTGTACCGCAAGTACAAGTCTCATTTATGGACCGAATGAAGAACTGGATTAAAGGCAATTTTTAGAAAACCAACATTCTCAATCACGAGAACCATAGCTGAAGCAAAAAGGAAGGGGAAAGACCATGTTTGAATTAGTTGATAACGTTCCACAGAACGCAGTCATCAAAGTTGTTGGAGTTGGTGGCGGTGGCGGTAACGCCGTTGAGCATATGTTGTCCAATGAAGTGGATGGTGTGGAGTTCATCTGCGCCAACACAGATGCTCAGGCACTTAAAAATATGAATGCCAAAACCCTGTTGCAGTTGGGCGGCGAAATAACCAAGGGCCTGGGAGCAGGTGCCAATCCAATCAAGGGCCGCGATGCCGCACTGGAAGACCGCGAGCGTATTCGTGAAGTACTGGACGGTGCTGATATGGTGTTCATTACCGCAGGTATGGGAGGGGGCACTGGCACCGGTGGCGCTCCTATCGTTGCTGAGGTTGCGAAAGAAATGGACATTCTGACAGTGGCTGTGGTGACCAAGCCTTTTCCTTTTGAAGGTCGTAAGCGCATGCAGATCGCTATGGAAGGTATGAAGGATCTTAGCGAAAGCGTGGATTCGCTGATTACCATTCCAAACGAAAAGTTACTTGATGTTCTGGGCCCTAAGACTAGTCTATTGGACGCTTTTAAGGCCGCTAATGACGTGCTTTTGGGTGCCGTTCAAGGCATTGCTGATCTGATTATCCGCCCCGGTATGATTAACGTGGATTTCGCCGACGTTCGCACCGTAATGTCGGAGATGGGCATGGCTATGATGGGTACAGGTAAAGGTAGCGGAGAAAATCGTGCCCGTGAAGCTGCAGAAGCGGCCATAAAAAGCCGTCTATTAGAAGATGTGAACCTGCATGGCGCGCGGGGCATTCTGGTGAACATTACTGCCAGTGAAAGCCTGTCCCTGGGTGAGTTCTCTGAAGTGGGTGACACCGTGGAGGAATTTGCCTCTGACAATGCCACCGTGGTTGTGGGTACCGTAATTGATCCTTCCTTGGGAGATGAGTTGCGAGTCACTGTTGTGGCCACGGGCTTGGGCAATGTAGGAGAACAAAAATCCCCCGTGCGTGCGGTGGAAACCGGAACTAAACGGTCTGCCCCCGATGCGGTCACAGATTACAAGCATTACGAGAAGCCAGCGGTGGACCGAGTCCGCCGACAGCCAATGCCAGAACATCGTCGGCGAAGCGTGACGCAATCCGACATGAATGGTGAATATTTGGACATTCCGACGTTTTTGCGACGTCAGGCTGACTGAATTGGTTAAATAGTGCACAAATAGTAAGCGAATGTTTGGTGTTGTTTGACGAAAGCTGCTACCATTCAGCCAGCTAAGGGATTTGTGCCCCTGGTTAAACTAACTTTTTGATTTTGTGTGAGTAACATGATTAGACAACGTACGCTTAAAAATACAATTCGTGCGACCGGTATTGGGTTGCACTCTGGGGATAAGGTTTACCTGACCTTACGCCCTGCCCCGGTGAATACGGGCATTGTATTCTGTCGCACGGATTTGGATCCTGTTGTCACCATTCAAGCGGATGCATTGAGTGTGGGCGACACCACCTTATCCACTAATTTGGAGAAAGGTGACGTTCGCGTTTCTACCGTTGAGCACCTGTTATCAGCTATGGCAGGCCTCGGCATTGACAACGCCTATGTGGATTTGAGTGCGCCTGAAGTGCCCATAATGGATGGCAGCGCCAGTCCGTTTGTGTTCTTGTTACAATCCGCCGGAATTGAAGAGCAAAATGCGCTTAAGCAGTTTATTCGAATCAAGCGCAAAGTGGTGGTTTCTGATGAAGAGAAAACGGCTACCTTCCTGCCGTTTAACGGATTCAAGGTGGGTTTTACCATCGATTTTGACCACCCCGTGTTCCAAGGGCGCAATCAAACCGTATCGCTGGATTTTTCCACTACGTCTTTTGTGCGCGAAGTGAGCCGAGCTCGAACTTTTGGCTTTATGCGCGACATTGAATACCTGCGGGAGCGAAATCTGGCTCTGGGTGGTAGTGTAGAAAACGCCATCGTAATCGATGATTACCGTATTCTTAACGAAGACGGTCTGCGCTATGAAGATGAGTTTGTGAAACACAAGGTATTGGATGCCATCGGTGACCTTTATTTGTTGGGTAAGAGTCTAATCGGTGAATTCCAAGGTTATAAGTCTGGTCATGCTTTAAACAACAAGCTGGTGCGAGAGTTGTTGAAGCAAGAAGATGCTTACGAAATAGTCACATTTGACGAAGAAAAAGTGGCGCCAATATCCTACGGTCAGCCCACTTTCGTGATGGACTAGTGCATTAACCAATACCGTTCATCGAAAAGCCCGGCTTTACCAGTCGGGCTTTTTTTATGTCTTTTTATTGCGGTTAGCCAAGGTATTCGCCAAATTTTCCATGGCTTCAGCCAGGCCTTTGTCTGTAATTGCGGAAGCGGTTTCATGTAAAAGGGCGCAATTATCTTCTGAAGCCGGGGGGGCGGTTTTGACGTAACGTCGGCTTAGATCCTGGGCTGTGGGGCTGCCAACGGTAATGGATAGGGTTTGCAGCGCACTGAACTTGGGGTGGCTCTTCAATTTGTTGAACAGTTGAGGTTGCAGGAATCGCAGCTGAGCGGCGGCACTTCCCGTTGCTGCTTCCAGTTTAAGATTGCCGTATTCGTAGTGCTTAATTTTGCAAAACTGGATTAGCATTGATGGCATAAAATTGTGTAGGATGTGATTCAAATCGTGGAGATGCCGGGCTTGTTCAGTGAGTTGTTTCACTTCCCTGTTGCAAAGCATGAGATCTCTAATATTTTTTATGTTATGGTCCTGCACCGTGAGCAATTTCCTATAATTAAAATTCACGCTTAGAGATTGTGCAGGATTTGGGGCTAAAGCTCTAGAGAAGTAGTAAATGAACATCATTTTATTTGACTCAAAAACAGGCCAATCCCGCAACATGCGCATCGGTCCTGTGGCTCTCAGCCTGGCTGCCCTGGCCGTGTTATTTGTGGCAACCGCTGCTGGCGTGGGGGCAGGCTATTATTGGTCCAATCACACCAACGCTCAGGGTGACATCGGCTTGCTGATTAAGCGCGATGTTGCCCAAAATGCGGAACATATTCGGCAGGCAAAACAACAAGCTGATCAACAACTTACCGCATTAACCGTGAGGATGGCCGAGCTGCAGGCGCGCTTGATGCGTCTGGACGCTCTCGGGGAGCGTTTGGTGAGTGTAGCCAAACTCAAAGGGGGAGAATTTGATTTTTCCCAAGCCCCTGCAGTTGGGGGCCCCTCAGACTCTCCATTAGACCAGCAAATGGACAAGCCTAACTTCATTGCAGAGCTGGATCAGCTGGCTCGCGATGTGGAAACCCGCGAACAACAGCTAGAGGTGTTAGAGAGTCTGCTGGAGAACCGCAAATTGCGTAAAGAGGTTTCCTTGGCGGGAAGGCCCGTCACTTGGGGGTGGTTATCGTCCCGCTATGGTCGTCGTACAGACCCTTTTACCGGCCGTCTGGCCTGGCATGCAGGGGTGGATTTTGCGGGCAAAGAAGGTTCTGACATTATTTCTGTGGGTGGTGGCGTCGTGACCTGGGCTGGGGAGCGATATGGCTACGGTTTAATGGTTGAAGTGAACCACGGTAGCGGCTTAACAACCCGTTATGCCCATGCCAAAGAGGTGATGGTGAATGTAGGTGACATCGTCAAGCAGGGTCAGGCATTGGCAAAAATGGGCAGCACAGGGCGATCAACCGGCCCCCATGTTCATTTTGAAGTGCTGAAAAACGGCAAGACGGTGGACCCAACCAAATATACCTATCGGCCTCGATCCTGAGCCATTCTTACTTGTTATCAACAGGCCCTTGGTTTTGCCCGGTTGTGGTGCGAATGAAAGGGTCTCCTGAGAGTAAACGCTTTATCCATCAGGGGAAATAACGTTAGAATTGCGTCCTCTAAAACCTTTTCCCTCGCTTGGCCAATGTTGCCAGCGTGTAGGATGTTAAAGCCTGAGTATAAGAAGTGAAAACCTATGTCAATGTTTCGCAAAATTTTCGGTAGCAAGAACCAGCGTGAGCTCAAGCGAATGGGCAAAATGGTTACCAAGATAAATGCCCTTGAAGCAGACTTAGAACCACTCTCTGACGACGATCTCAAGGCAAAAACTCTCGAATTTCGTCAGCGTCTGGAAAAAGATGAAAGCCTCGATGGGCTGCTGCCAGAAGCCTTTGCGGTGGTAAGGGAAGCCAGTCGCCGAGTTATGGGAATGCGTCATTTTGATTGCCAAATGATTGGTGGTATCACTCTTCACGAAGGCAAGATTGCAGAAATGCGCACTGGTGAGGGTAAAACTCTCACAGCTACCACCGCCGTATATCTGAATGCTCTCTCAGGCAAGGGCGTTCATGTGGTTACCGTAAATGACTATCTGGCTGAGCGTGATGCTAACTGGATGCGACCCTTATATGAATTTTTAGGGATGAGTGTGGGGGTTATCCTGTCCCAGCAGGATCCCAATTCCAAGCGCGAAGCCTATGGTGCCGACATTACCTACGGCACCAACAATGAATTTGGCTTTGATTACCTGCGGGACAACATGGCTTTCACTCTGGAAGACCGGGTTCAAGGTCAACTGAACTTTGCCGTAGTTGATGAGGTGGACTCCATACTCATCGATGAAGCCCGAACGCCCTTGATCATTTCAGGCCCCAGTGAAGACAGCTCGGAACTGTACAAAAAAATCAATGTACTGATCCCCAAGTTGGTCCGCGGCTACGAGGAAGTGGAAGAAGGGGGCGATACGGGCCATTACACCATCGACGAGAAAAATCGGCAGGTGGAACTAACGGAAGATGGTCATCAATATGTTGAAGAGCTACTGGCGGAATATAAGCTGCTGCAGGAAGGGGACAGCCTCTACGCAGCCAACAATCTGAACCTGTTGCACCATGTGCATGCGGCCTTGAAAGCGCACTATTTGTTCCAGCGCGACGTGGACTACATTGTGCAGAACAATCAGATTGTGATTGTGGATGAGCACACAGGGCGCACCATGCCCGGCAGACGCTGGTCTGATGGCATTCATCAGGCGGTGGAAGCCAAAGAAGGGGTCAGAATCCAGTCGGAGAACCAAACCCTGGCCTCCACCACCTTTCAGAATTACTTTCGTCTTTATGAGACCCTGTCCGGTATGACGGGTACCGCTGATACCGAGGCATTTGAATTCCACCAAATATACGGTTTGGATGTGGTGGTAATACCCACCAACAAGCCCATGGTAAGGAAAGACGAAAACGATCTTATCTACATGACGGCGGAAGAAAAGTACGAAGCCATTGTAGAAGATATCAACGCCACCGTGGAAGAGAAGCGCCCGGTGCTGGTGGGAACCGCGTCCATTGAAAGTTCCGAATTGATTTCAACGGTTCTGAAAAAGAAAAAGATCCCCCACAAGGTTTTGAACGCCAAGTTCCATGCCCAAGAAGCGGAAATCATAGCCCAGGCAGGAGCGCCCGGAGCCGTTACCATTGCCACCAACATGGCGGGGCGGGGTACCGATATCGTGCTGGGGGGGAACTGGCAGGTTGAGGTGGATGCACTTGAGAACCCTACCGATGAACAAAAGAATAAAATTAAATCCGACTGGGAAGCCCGCAATAAAGCGGTTTTAGAGGCCGGTGGCTTGCACATTATCGGTACTGAGCGACACGAGTCTCGCCGCATCGATAACCAGTTGCGTGGTCGATCAGGCCGTCAGGGTGATCCCGGTTCTACCCGATTCTTTCTTTCCCTGGAAGATAACCTAATGCGAATTTTCGCCTCTGATCGGGTGAAAGGCTTGATGCAAACCCTGGGCATGGAGCGTGGAGAAGCTATCGAGCATCGTTGGGTTACCAAATCCATTGAAAATGCACAAAAGAAAGTGGAAGGTCGTAACTTCGACATTCGTAAGTCGTTGTTGGAATACGATGATGTGGCCAATGACCAGCGTCGAGTGGTGTATGAACAGCGCGATGATATCCTCCACGCCGATGATCTTTCCGAGAATGTGAAAAACATCCGTATTGACGTGGTGAATGATTTTATAAGCGGTTACATTCCACCCCAAAGCATGGAGGAGCAATGGGATGTGGCTGGCTTGGAAAAAGCCGTTGAGACGGATTTCCGCTTGAGTTTGCCCATTCAGGAGTGGTTGGATGAAGACAAATCTCTCCACGAAGAAACGTTACGGCAAAAGATATTGGAAAGCCTGGAGCTGGCCTACGCAGAGAAAGAAGCCAATTTGGAGCAGGATGCTCAGGTTATGCGGCAGTTGGAAAAACACGTGATGTTGGCCACCTTGGATCGCTTATGGAAAGAACATCTGGCCAATATGGATCACTTGCGTCAGGGTATTCACTTACGTGGCTACGCCCAAAAGAACCCCAAGCAGGAATACAAACGGGAAGCTTTCGAGCTGTTCCAGGCCTTTTTGGAAAACGTTAAGCTAGAAGTGATTCGAATTTTGTCCACCGTGGAGTTGCGGCGTCAGGAAGAAGTGGAAGAGCTGGAACGGCAGCGCCGTGAAGCAGCGGAGCGGGACATTAAGCTTAAGCACGAGAGTGCCTCTGCAACCGCTGAGCCCGCCCCAGAACCGGAAGCGGGCAACGCACCGTTTCAGCGGCAACAACCCAAGGTTGGACGCAATGAGCCTTGCCCCTGTGGCTCTGGTAAGAAATACAAACACTGTCATGGACAGGTTGAGTAATCACAAACCAGAGTAAAAGCAAAAAGGGGCTAATCGGTAGCCCCTTTTTTTGTGGTTGCCAAACCACGAAATGACAACGAATTAATTGAGGAGACACCCATGGCAGTTGGAAAATCAACATTTGGTCAGATGCATCCCGTAGCTGGATTTAAGCTGGGTACTGTGGCAGCCGGGGTTAAAGTGGTGGGTCGCCGCGACCTGGTGGTGATGGAAATAGCCGCGGGTAGCACGGTTGCGGGTACCTTCACCAAGAACGCGTTTTGTGCCGCGCCAGTGCAGATCTGTAAACAGAACTTGCAAAAACTTAAGCAGCCTCTGACTCAGGCCGGTTACTTTATCACTAACACTGGCTTCGCCAACGCCGGCACGGGTGATAAAGGCTATGGGGATGCGCAACGGGTATGTGAAACCCTGGCTCAGAAAGCCAGTGTGGATAGCGCGGCTGTGTTCCCGTTCTCCACCGGCGTTATTGGTGAGCCACTGCCAGTGAACGCCATAGTGAACGGTATGGATGGCTGCCTGGCAGGATTATCTGAGCAGGGGTGGGAAGATGCGGCCCACGGTATTATGACCACGGATACCCGTCCCAAAGGCGCATCGGTGGTGATCGAATTAGACGGCAAAAAAGTAACCCTGTCCGGGCTATCCAAAGGGGCAGGCATGATTCAGCCTAACATGGCCACCATGTTGGCTTACGTAGCAACGGATGCAGCGGTGGAAGCGGGGTTGTTACAGCAGTTGGCTGTTGAGGCCACACAAATGTCCTTTAACTCCATAACCGTGGACAGCGATACTTCCACTAATGACTGCTGTATGTTGGTGGCCACGGGGCAGAGTGGCGTCACCATCGCCGAAGGTGACAATCTAGAAAAGTTCAAACACGCCTTGCAGCAGGTGTATCTGCAACTGGCTCAGGCCATTATTCGGGACGGTGAAGGTGCTACCAAATTTGTGGCCATAGAAGTGGAACAGGCCTTGAGCCTGGAGGAAGCCCGACAAGTGGCCTACACCGTTGCTAACTCTCCCCTGGTGAAGACCGCCTTGTTTGCCAGTGATCCCAATTGGGGTAGGGTGCTGGCGGCGGTGGGCAGGGCCGGTGTGGTTGAGTTGGACGTGAACGGAGTGTCGGTTTGGATAAACCAGGTACTGATCGCGGAGAATGGCGGAGTGGCTCAAGGCTATAGGGAGCAGGCTGGGGCTGAAGCCATGAAGAAGGAAGAAATCAGCATCCGAATTGGTCTGGGTAGAGGACAGAGCCACACCACGGTATGGACCACGGATTTCTCCTACGACTATGTGAAAATCAATGCCGAGTATCGTAGTTAGGTTGAGTGAAGGTGATGAAACGAATTGAAGTGGCGGCGGCGGTGATTCGGCAGGACGATAAAATCTGCTTATCCCGTCGGCCCCAGCACGTGCATCAGGGTGGCAAGTGGGAATTTCCCGGGGGTAAGATCGAACCTGGCGAATCAGTAGTTGCGGCCCTAAGCCGAGAACTACAGGAAGAGCTGGGCATAACGCCCTTGGCGGTGGAGCCCTTGATTGAAATAAATCACAACTACCCAGATAAATCCGTGTGTTTGAAGGTGATGACCGTGACCCAATTCCAAGGTGAGCCAAGGGGGGTAGAGGGGCAGGAAGTGCGCTGGGTGCCCGCAAGCCAGTTGCAGCAATATCAGTTTCCCGCAGCCAATGTTGCCATTGTGAGTGCGGCCTTATTACCCCGCAGTTACGTGATTTCCCCCATGGTTGAGGGGCGCCTGGATGATTTTATGAGGGGGTTGGAATCGGTGTCAGAGCAGGGCCATGAATTGATTCAAATACGCTGTAAAGACGTCACTGAATCCCACTGGCGGCAGCTGTTACCCCAGCTGGATGGGCTCAAAACCCAATGTGCTTTGCGGTTTGTTTTAAACAGTGCCATTCCATGGTCTGCCCCAGAAGACCTGTTTGATGGTTTGCACTTAACCTCTGGGGATTTGTTGGCAGCCAACGCCCGTCCCACTGGGTACCGTTGGGTGTCCGCTTCTTGTCATAACTTGGATCAGTTGAATCGGGCGGCACAGCTGGGCTTGGACTTTGTGACTCTGTCGCCCTATAACGCCACCGCCAGCCATCCCCAAACTCCTCCTATAGATCGGCAGCAGTTTCAAGAGTGGGTAGCGGCAGCCACGGTGCCGGTTTATGCCTTGGGTGGTGTTGGAATGGAGCATGTGCAGGAAGTGTGTGCCTGTGGTGCCCAGGGGGTTGCAGGAATCGGTGCTTTTTGGCCCCACTAGTCAGCTAGTGTTTGGTTTCGTCTTGGTCTCGGTCGTGGTAAGGATCAGGGCCCGGGGGCGTTCCCCCCTCCAACCAATCTTCATCCAGCCATTGGGGTTGGCCAGGTATAAAATGCTCTTCGTTCGCCCACTCCCCCAGGTCGATTAATTTGCAGCGCTCACAGCAGAAGGGGCGAAAGGGGTTGTCGCTGCTCCATTCCAGAGACTTTTGACAGGTTGGGCAATTCACTTTCATGGGTTTTGGACCAGTTCCAAATAGTGTTGATGTAAGCGGTCCACCTGCTGGTGAAGGTGGTCCAGGTCCTGGTCGTTGACGATCACATCATCGGCCCTATCCAGTCGTTTCTGGCGCGGCATCTGGGCAGCAATAATGGCTTTGACGCCGGCTTCGTCCGTATTGTCTCGGTTTATTGTTCGCTCGATCTGCAGCGACTCGGGTACGTCCACCACCAGCACCCGTTGCGTCATCTCATGTTGATTGCCTTCCAGCAGCAATGGTGATGCCAGAATGGTATAGGGAGATACGCTGGCTTTTATCTGGCTAAGGATTTCCTGACCGATAAGGGGGTGGGTGAGCCGTTCCAGCCACTTTCTTTGTTCCGGGTCTGCAAACACAATTTCCCGCAGGGCCCGCCGGTCCAGGCTACCATCTGCAGCAATAACCCCGTCACCAAAATGTTCGGCAATGGCTTCCAGGGCAGGGCGGCCAGGCTCAACAATCACCCTGGATGCCAAATCAGCATCCACCACCGTAATACCATGGGTTTGAAAACGATCAGTGGCAGCGGTTTTACCACTGCCAATACCGCCGGTTACACCAATCACAAACATACACTACCTCGTCAACGGAAGCGGGTATTGTTGCGGGTCTAAGGGAGCATGTCAAAGCGGCGCAGTTTCTGGGCCAAACTATTTGGCCAATCAAATAAAGTAGCGCTGGTATGCCTGCATAATTTGGTCACCCCAGTAAAAGGTAATCCAACCGGCCGCCGCTAGATAGGGCCCAAAGGGAATGGGAATGTTTTTATCTCGACCTTTCATTAGGATGAGTGACAAGCCCACGCTGGCCCCCACTAAAGACGACAGCACCAAAATCAGTAACAATGGCTGCCAACCCATCCAGGCTCCCAGGGCTGCCAACAGCTTAAAGTCGCCGTAGCCCATGCCTTCTTTGCCTGTGAGCAGTTTGAAGGTCCAGTACAGGCTCCACAGACAGAGATAACCAATGGCAGCGCCAATCACGGCGCTTTGCAAATCCGTGAACATATTCTGGCTGTTCACCAATAGACCCAGCCAAAGTAACGGTAGGGTGAGTTGATCTGGCAATAATTTATGATCGAAATCGATCATGGTCATGCAGATCAAGCTCCAGGTGAATAGAAGGGCGGCGGCACATTGCCAGCCAAAACCAAAATGATAGGCAGCAACGGCGGATAAAATCCCTGTTACTAACTCAATAACCGGGTAGCGCAGAGAAATGTGGCTTTTACAATTGCTGCATTTGCCCCGCAGGTAAGCGTAACTTATCAGCGGGATGTTTTCGTACCAGCGGATTTTGTGGCCGCACTTGGGGCAGGTGGAATCCGGTTTGGCGATATTGAATGGAGGGGCTGGCAAGTCTTTTGGCTGCTGTTGCAAAATCTTGGGAATCTCACCGTACAGCTCTTTGATGAACTCACGGCAGTTCTCCAGCCACTCCAGGTGCATCATTAGCGGCAGCCGGTAGATGACCACATTAAAGAAACTGCCGAAAATCAGCCCAAACAAAAAAATAACCCCGGTGAAGTAGTCGGGGTTATCAGTAAGGTAGGAAATAATACTGTGATTCAAGCTGCTGGTTATCCTTATACAACCGCACCCAGTTGGAAGATTGGCAGGTACATGGCGATGATGAGGCCACCTACCACCACACCCAGTACGGCCATAATTATGGGTTCTAACAGGCTGGTGAGACTGTCCACGGCGTTGTCCACCTCATCTTCGTAGTAGGTGGCGACTTTATCCAGCATGGTGTCCAAAGCACCAGACTCTTCACCAATGGCCGTCATTTGCACCGCCATGGCGGGGAACACACCGGAGGCTTTCATGGAAAAATTAAGCTGGGTACCGCTGGAAACTTCTTCTCGAACCTTGGTCACAGCATTTCGATAAACCACGTTGCCTGTGGCACCCGCTACGGATTCCAATGCATCCACCAGTGGGACACCGGCGGCAAACGTGGTGGATAGGGTTCGCGCGAATCTCGCAATGGTCGCTTTATAAATGATGTCACCGGCTACCGGCATTTTAAGGGCGGCTCTGTCCAGGGCATCATTGAATGCCTGCGATCGTTTTTTTGCTTCCGAAAACAGAAAGCCAATGGATACCAAGGCCACTAGAATAACCAGCCACCATTCTTGCATCCAATCAGAAATTCCAATAACAAATTGGGTGAAAGCCGGCAGTTCCGCACCAAACCCTTCAAATAACTCCTGGAAAGTGGGTACCACCTTGATCAGCAGGATGGCAGTTACGATAGCCGCTACGACCACCACCGCAATGGGATACTTAATGGCTTTCTTTATTTTGGCTTTCAGCGCTTCAGTTTTTTCCTTGTAAACTGCAATTCGATCCAGCATGGTTTCCAGCGCACCGGATTGTTCACCGGATTCCACCAAGCTGACGAATAAATCGTCAAAGTAGGCTGGATGGGCCTGAAGCGAGGTGGCCAAGTTGTTACCACCTTCGATATCCGTTTTGATTTTGAGCAGCAGTTCTCTCATGGATGGGTTGTCGTGACCGTCAGCCACAATATCAAACGATTGTACCAAAGGTACCCCCGCTTTCATCATGGTGGCCAGTTGCCGAGTAAACACGGCCACGTCCATGGGGGTGATTTTTTTCTTTTTAGGTCCAAAAAGCGAAGTGGGCTTTTTCCGTACCTTTTTGGCAACAATACCTTGTTTGCGTAGCTCAGCTTTAACCAGGGTCATGTTTTGGCCAGAGGTCTCGCCCTTGATCTTGTTTCCTTTCTTGTCGGTGCCTTCCCAAATGAAGGCCTGAATCTTAGGCGGTGTTACTTTCTTTTTGGTTTGAGCTTGTGCTGCAGTAGCCATACTTAATGCCCTGTGGTTACGCGATTAACTTCTTCCAGGCTGGTTAAACCGTCCTTCACTTTTTGCAAACCGCTGGTTCTCAAATCTGCAAAGCCCTCATCCCGAGCTGCATCGGCAATCTGAATTGCGTTGCCTTCTTCCATTATAATCCGAGAAATAGCGTCAGTGACTTTAACTACCTCATAAATACCCACTCGTCCTTTGTACCCGTTCACACATTTATCACAACCTTGAGGGCCATATAAAGTAAATGTGCCAATCTCTTCTTCTTTAAAACCTTCTGCTATAAGTGTCTCTTTGGGTACATCCACGGGCTTTTTGCAGCTTTTGCACAGCCGTCGGGCCAAGCGCTGTGCGATGATCAAGGACACTGAGGTGGCGATATTGAACGCCGGCACACCCATATTGCGCAGCCGTGTTAGGGTTTCCGGGGCGCTGTTTGTGTGTAAGGTAGATAATACCAAGTGCCCGGTTTGAGCTGCCTTAATGGCAATCTCTGCGGTTTCCAGATCCCTGATCTCACCCACCATGACAATATCCGGATCTTGCCGCAGAAACGCCCTGAGGGCAGAGCCAAAGTCTAATCCTACTTTGGTGTTGACGTTAACCTGGTTGATGCCTTCCAGATTGATTTCGGCGGGATCTTCCGCCGTGGAAATGTTGCGCTCTGTGGTGTTGAGAATATTCAAACCGGTGTACAGAGAGACGGTCTTTCCTGAACCGGTGGGGCCAGTCACCAGAATCATTCCCTGGGGTTGTTCCAAGGCGTTTAGATATAGCTGCTTCTGTTCTTCCTCATAACCCAGCATGTCGATACCCAGCTTGGCACTATCGGGGTCTAGGATTCGTAATACAATTTTTTCGCCAAACAGGGTGGGCAGAGTGTTAACACGAAAATCGATGGCGCGGTTCTTTGACAGTTTGAGTTTGATACGGCCATCCTGGGGAATCCGGCGTTCGGATATATCCAGTTGTGACATGACCTTCAAGCGGGCTGCGAGTTTGGAAGCCAGGTTTACCGGTGGCTTTGCCACTTCAAGCAGGATACCGTCAGACCGCAGCCGAATACGGTAGGATTTCTCATAGGGTTCGAAGTGAATATCCGAAGCCCCCATTTTAATGGCGTCTAACAGTACTTTATTCACGAAGCGAACAATGGGGGCATCATCCACCGCATCTGCGGTGACGTCGGCGGAGTCTTCGCCGCCGCCGGCTTCAATATCAAGGTCATCCAGATCGGCGTCGCCCAAGTCATCGAGGCTGGTGTCCTGGCTCTCCAGATATTTGTCAATGGCACCATCCAGCTTGTCTTCGTCCACAATGATGGCTTCGGTATTGAGGCCGGTATTGAACTTGATTTCATCCAGTGCCTGCAAGTTGGTGGGGTCAGCCACTGCTACATATAGCCGTGTGCCGCGCTTGAACAGGGGTAGCGCGCGGTGTTTGCGAACCAGCTTTTCACTCACTAGTTCCTTCGGTAGCACATCGGTGGCTATGGCATCCAGCTCCAGTATTGGGGTACCAAATTCTTCTGAAGCGGCCAGGGATATGGTTCTGGCAGGCACAACGGCGTTCTGTACCAGGTAGGTTACCAGGGGGATTTTCTGTTTTTGGGCCGTTTGGGCGGCACTGATAATCTCGTCTTCAGGAACATGGCCTTCATTTAGTAGCTTACGGGCCAGACCGCTGAGATTGACTGAAGTATTCATCTAGTAAAAGCCATATAGCAGTTCAATAAGGAAGTCATGGTAATAATTTCGAGTAAAACCGGGTATGCATGATCATTCTTTTTTAATAGTAGATCAAACTTGACGGCCTGTGAGAATCAACATTTTTGAGTGACAAAAAACGTCATATAGTTACCTTGTGCGTCTGACCTAAAAATAACCCGGCTAAACAATGCGCAGCTAATTGGCTGTTATTAGGATATAAAATGAATTTCTTGAATCTGGCACAGCCTGTGCTTAGCTTAGATTAGTTGCTTGGCGAGCACCGCTGACAATGATTCAACGTTAATTGGTTTATACGCTTTGGAGAGTTTATATGAAAAAGCACATTCAACAGGGTTTTACTCTTATTGAATTGATGATCGTAGTTGCGATCATTGGTATTTTGGCGGCAGTAGCAATTCCTGCATATCAGGACTATACCATCCGTTCGCAAGTTTCTGAAGGTTTGGCGCTGGCTAAAGAGCTGCAAACCGCTGTAGGTGAGTTCCGCTCGGATCGAGGCGCCTTGCCTGCTAACCACACTGAAGCTGGCCTGGGTGCTGCAACATCCTATCAGGGCAGCTATGTTAGCTCAATCGGATGGGATGGTAGCGGTGGTGTTACCATCACTTACGGAAACAAGGTAAATGCAGCTATTAGTGGTGGAACCATTGTTTTGTCCGCTGCTACTCCAAGTGGTGCGGCTACTAGCAGCTCTCCATTGACCTGGGTTTGTGGTAATGCTGCCCCTCCAGGAACCATGACCGAGATTGGTACTACTTCTAGCGCCTCTTTGGACAACAAGTATATGCCTAGCGCTTGTCGCCCATAATAAAACGATAAGTCATAAGAAGCACGCTCACGGGCGTGCTTTTTTTGTGGCTGAATCCAACAGCTTCCTGGTGAAGGCTTTTTGATGACACTACCCCATAAGACTCTTCTGCGATTTGGGTTGTTGCTTTCAGTTTTGGTATTGGTGGTGGTTGTTTACTGGGTCGGTGTGGGAGGGCCTTTTGTATTCGACGACGCGCCCAATATCACAGAAAATCCCGCCATGCGCGTTCAAGCGCTGGATTATCATTCTCTTAAAACCGTCGCTTTTTCCGTTCCCGCTGGACCCTTGTACAGACCCATTAGTATGGTGTCTTTTGCCATAAACTATTATTTTTCCGGAGAAAGCGTAGAAGCTTACAAGTTAACAAATATCTGTATCCATTTGCTGGCAGGCTTGGGGGTGGTGTGGGTCGCCAGTTTGCTCATGCGCTTAGTTCCAGAACAAAGCCGCCCCTGCCAAGAGTGGCGCTGGTTGATTTCGATTTTTGTGGGCGCTTTGTGGTTGCTCCACCCTCTCAATCTCTCGTCGGTTTTGTACGTAGTCCAGCGTATGAACAGCTTGGCATCCATGTTTTTGTTCTTTGCTTTTGCTTTTTACTTAAAAGGGCGTTTGTACCAGCAGTGTTTGGAGTCTAGCCATCTATTAAAAACGGCTTTATGCTGGTTTGTTTCTGCATGCGTGATTTTTCCCCTTGCTGTTTTCAGCAAAGAGAACGCGCTGCTGCTGCCGTTCCTAATTTTAGCAACCGAAGAGCTGCTGCTTAGGTGGCAATCTACGGGTAGGGTCAATCAGAGTTTAATTAGAGGGTTACGGATACTTCTGTGGTTGGGGGTGGTCGTTGTTATTGTGGCGTTTCTCTTCGCCTTTTTTGGCAGTGACTATTTTGAAAGAACCTACGATCACCGTTCCTTTAGTTTGAAGCAAAGAGTGCTCACGGAACCAAAAATTTTACTCCATTATCTGTCTTGGATTCTGCTACCCAATATTGATCGGTTGACGTTCTACCATGATGATATTGTGCTTATCAATCAATTTTGGGGAGGCGGAATCCTATATATTGGCGCCTGGGCTGGGCTGCTGGGAGCTGGCTTTTTACTAAGAAAGCGATTTATTTGGCTTTTGTTTGCCCTGGTGTGGTTCCTAGTGGGACACGTCATGGAATCCAGCGTGATAGCGTTGGAGCTTGCCCATGAGCATCGCAATTACGTTCCCATGTTTGGGGTGCTGTTGATGGCAGGAATGTTGTTTGGTAAAGGGTTTGGCAACCCATCCAGGCGTTCATTCGCTTCGGTATTGGCGGTCTTGTTGGTGGTGGTTTTGGCTTTAGGTACCCATGCCAGAGCCACTTCCTGGCGTGATTTTAAAAGTTTGGCTGAAAGGCATTATCGCCTCAATCCCGATGAATTCCGCGCTAATCTCAACCTTGGGCGATACTGGTTTTCGGTGGCAGTGGGCAGTGACGATAGGCAGCTTAGGGAAGCGTTGTACCCTAAAATAGTGGACTTATTTAGTCGCACTTCCGAGCTGGAGCCAAACGACTTTTCCGGGTTGTTAGGAATCGTTCGCATAAAGGATCAAATGGGGTACCCAGGAGACGAAGCTGTATTAGAAGAAGCTTGCAACCGAATTTCCACCAAATCCCTTGGAATGGGAGATTTGAATCATGTGCAAGATTTGCTCAACTGTCAGTTGACGGAAGACTGCTCCTTGGATGTGGGTACTCTGCAGCGGATAGTGACTGCAATTTTAAGCAATCCTACATTACCTCAACCTTTCCAAGCTGCAATCAATTCGAATTTTGGCACTTACCTGCTGGTTAACCGACATTTTCAGTTGGCTTCACATTATTTGGTGCAAGCGACTATATTGGACCCGGACTTGTGGGAAACTAGAGCTTCAGCCCTGGACAGCCTGATTCAAACTAATAACAAAGCCGGCGCAGAGTCTATACTTCGAGACATAGAAGCCCGAGACATTCCTTCCGAGCTCCGCTCTGTGTTCGCGAGGCTGAAAAAACAGGTTATGCAATTGGATTGATGTATGACGATATTTAAGGCTAATTACACTAATCTTTCCATTGTGCTACCGGCAAAGAATGAAGAAGCCGGTTTGCGCAAGGTCCTACCCAAGATTAAAACGTTGTATCCAGAAGCTGAACTGATTCTGGTAAATGATGGTTCTAGCGACGATACGGCAAAGATTGCCGAAGAGTGTGGAGCCAAGGTTATCAACCACCCTTATTCCAAAGGTAATGGTGCAGCCATCAAATCCGGGGCTCGGCAGGCCACTGGAGAGTATATTGTATTTATGGATGGGGACGGCCAGCACGACCCCAATGAAATTGCTTTACTTTTAGAGGGTTTGGAACAAGGGTACGATTTGGTGGTGGGGGCACGGGACAGAGCAGGCCAGGCATCCGGGGCGCGAGCGCTTGCAAATGATCTATACAACGGCATTGCTTCCAAGATAGTAGAGCATGAGATAAAGGACTTAACTTCCGGGTTTCGCGCAGTTCACGGAGCAAAATTCCGCGAGTTTCTGTTTCTTTTACCCAATGGTTTCTCCTATCCTACTACCAGCACAATGGCTTTTTTTCGCGCGGGGTATAGCGTGCACTATGTTCCCATAACGGTGTCAAAGCGATTGGGCAAAAGCCATATCAATCTCACCAAAGATGGAATTCGGTTTTTGCTGATTATCTTCAAAATTGGTACTCTTTATTCACCTTTAAAAATATTCTTTCCCATATCCATGTGCTTCTTTCTCTTGGGTTGTAGTTATTACTCTTACACCTACGTGACAGATGGAAGGTTCACTAATATGGGGATGCTGCTATTCGTTACTTCGCTTATTGTGTTTTTAATGGGGTTTATCTCTGAGCAAGTGACTGGGTTGTTATATAAAGATTCGGGTTTGTCTGAATCAACTCAAAAAGAGAGGAAATAGCAGGTGGAGGCGCAGACCTCAATATGCTCGATCGATTTGGCCATTGGCTAATGGTACACATGCTTTTAACTGAAACGATCAGATACCTTTAGGGGGCGTTGTAGTGAAAAACATGGGTAGTTGGTTCGTCTTTACAGTTACCGCCGGGCTGATTGCTTTGTTCCTATACAATAATCGCCAGGTTTTTGACAGGCTGGGTGCCATTGAATTTGCAGACGGAGTGTGGCTGCTGGGGTTTGCTATGCTCGCGCCAATTTTCAACGCTTTCAAATTCTATTTCGCCTGCAGGGCCTACAGCTTTGTGTTTGCCTATAAAGAGTGCTTTTCGTTGGTGGCGAGTTGCTCTTTATACAATTATATTTTGCCATCCAATGCCGGTAGCGTGATACGAGCAATCTATCTAAAAAAGGTGTTCGCGTTTCCCTACAGCCGCTATGTGTCCATGACCTTGTTCGCTAATTTAGTCAGTTTGCTGGTGAGCCTTGGCTGTGTGCTGCTACTTATCTTTTGGGTAGATTTTAAATTAGACTTCCCCTATTTGCCTGTGCTTGTTGTTTTGCTGCTGCTGTGTCTTGTGGTGGGTTATCTGATGTTGAACAATCACGGTTTCAGGCATATGTTGCGTTCAAAGCTGGATGTGTTGCCTGAATTTGATGGGCACTTTTTATATGGCAGCGTTGGGCTAGTGGCTTCTCACGTTGCGTTTGTGGTGATCTCTGCTTTGCGAATGGATGTTAGTTTTCAAATCATGGGGGTCGATTTGGCCCTGCATCATTACGTGCTAATACAGAGTATTTTAGCGGTGGCGCTGGTGTACAATCTCACACCCGGCAACATAGGTGTAGCTGAAGGAGGCATAGCGTCTCTTATGCTGATGTTTGGGGTGGATATGGTTACCTCATTTTCTGCGGCACTGATAGACAGGTTTATTATCTTTGTTGTGCTGGGTGTGTTTGGTTCAATTTCCATTGGTCACCTTGATAAACTGAAATCCAATCTAGGGTCCCGCCGTCGCAGGGAGCCTGCGTGAACAAAAAACGGGTCTTGTTCCTGGCGTCCACATTTCCTCGGTGGCAGGGCGACGATGTACCCGATTTTGTCTACAGGCTCAGTCAAATCATGGCACAGCGGTATGAAGTGCACGTGATTGCACCCTGGTATCCCGGAGCTAAAGTCAGTGAAACCATGGAAGCAGTACAGGTTCATCGTTTTCGCTATTCGCCATCCAGGTTTAATTTGGCCTATGGCGGAGGGGTGGCCAGTAACTTAAAAACCAATCCGCTCAAAGCCCTACTCATTCCTTTTTTTGTCTTGAGCCAATTAATGTTGGCTCTGCGCTTATTGAAGTCGCGAGACTTTTATTTAATTCACGCCCATTGGGTCATTCCCCAGGCTCTTGTTGCCTGGTTGGCCTGTGTGTTCATGGGTTGGGATAGCAAAGAGAGAACCATTTGTACCTGCCATGGCACCGATGTACTTGGCTTTAATACTGGCTTTCTCAAACGAATAAAAACCAGCTTGTTTCAGAAAATGGGTGCCATCACTGTGGTAAGCGAAGGCTTAAAAAGAGTGGTGAAGGAAGCGATTGGGGAAGCCGACTCTATTGGTGTTATTCCAATGGGTACCGATTTTAGTGCTACATTTTATCCTAGAGACGATGTGCCAAGGAGCCCTGAAGACAGTGTTTTTGCGGGTCGAATGGTGGAGCAGAAAGGGGTGTTGTTATTGCTAAAGTGCTTTATTGCTATTGCAGACAAATACCCAACAGCGAAACTCCATATGGTGGGCGATGGGCCGCTGTTGCCCAAGGCAAAAGCACTGGTGGACAGTGCGGGCTTAAATGACAGAGTTATTTTCTATGGCTTTTGCAGTGCCACCGACCTGGCAGAGATTTATAACCGGTGTGCCTTTGCTGTGTTCCCTGCACTGCGTATGGAAGGCTTTGGCCTGACAACCGTGGAAGCAATGGGTTGTGAGTGCATTGTGTTAGCTTCAAGTTTTGCTTCCAGCCGAGAGTTGATCGTGGAAGGCGAGAGTGGCTTTCTGGTGCCAGCAGGAGATATGGCTGCTTTAACTGAGAAATGGACACAGCTGTTGAAGGGGGATAGGTCCATTGGAGCTGTGGCCAAGCGCGCCAGGATTAACGTTTCAAATCGATTTGGTTGGGAAAATTCGCAAAGGAAATTCGAGAATCTTTATTTGGAAATGGAGAAAAGACAAGGAGCAAACGTATCATGAAAGATAGGTTGATAGCGTGTTTTTCTCATTTTGTTATAAGTGTGATTGTCTTGAGTTTTGTCTACTTCCTGGTTCGTTGGATATGGTATTCAGGGTTTATGTACCAATTGGATGGCGCTAGAGAAGGGGCAAAAGTTGTACTTATTGTCGATCTGGTGTTGGGGCCTGCGCTTACTTTTTTAGTTTATAAAAAGGCGAAGAAAGGTTTAATGCTGGACTTGACCTTGATTGGTTTACTACAGATATCGGCCATGGCCTATGGCGTACATTTGTTGTATGACTATCGGCCGCTGGTGTTGTTATTAACAGGCAACCAATTTGTCAGCGTCACTGCGGATATATTTGATAACTATTCTAAAGAGTTGCCTCCCCAAGCCGGTGCGAATTCACAGCAGCTGTGTGGCTTTAGTTGTTATATTTTATCCGATAGTGCGGAAGTGATTCAAAGCGTTATGGTTGACGGTGTTTCGCCCCGGGCAGTTCATCAATATTATTTGGACTACGCCAGCAATTGGAAACAGGATATTCGATCGCTTAATTTTAATGATAATTCCCAAGTGGCAGACAAGGATCGTAGCGAAATAAAAGAGAAGCTAGTCAGCCTGACATCGTTGAAAAACTTGGATCAGGAGCAGTTGGTTGTCTTGTCTGCCAGGGGGCGCTATGTGAGCGGTTATGTGTTTGTGGAGAAGTCCAATGGCAAAATTCACGATTTTATAGTGGCATCCGGTGGCTAAGCAGTTGGTTTGTTTTGACTGAATCCGTAGCGTGTATGAACTCAGGAATCCATAGATGAAGAAATTTCTTATAGAACTGGTGATGGGTACACCGCTAGAGCCCGTTGCAAGGTGGGTTGTAAAAAAGCCCAAGTATGAATTTGATTCTAGCTCGGGTTACTGGCAGCGTAGGTATAGCGAGGGAGGGCACTCGGGATCCGGTAGCTATGGTCGGCTTGCTGAATTTAAGGCGCGTGTTCTCAATAGCCTGGTGCTGGAATACGATATCAGCTCCATAATAGAGTTTGGGTGCGGTGATGGCAATCAGCTGGGGTTGGCGCGTTATGATCAATACATCGGTGTAGATGTATCGGAACAAGCCGTAGCTATTTGTCGAGAGAAATTCGAAAATGACGCCTCAAAGGCTTTTTTTTCAGTGGCAGAATACCATGGTCAGACAGCCCAATTGGCATTGTCTCTAGATGTGATTTATCACCTGGTTGAAGATCAAGCCTACCAACAATATATGCAAAACCTGTTTCAGGCTGCAACGAAATACGTGGTTATATATTCATCCAATAGGGATGATGCCCAGCACAATGCTGAGCATGTGATACACCGTAAATTTTCAGATTGGGTTGATGACAATCAAAAAGAATTTAGGTTGATTAAAACCATTCCCAATGATTATCCATTTGATGGAAATAGCCCTGATAAGACATCACTGGCCGATTTTTACGTTTACCGAAAAGAATCTCCAGCCGTAAATCGGTAAGCCCATTTGAGCGCATTAGTCTGCGTTTATCCTCATGGATAGATCCACAGCAGTACAGTGCTTGGTTAAGCTGCCAATGGAAATATAGTCCACACCGGTTTCGGCGTAATCACGCAAGGTCTCATCGGTGATTCCACCGGACGCTTCCAGTTTGGCTTTACCGGCTGTGATGGCAACCGCTCGCTTCATATCCGGGATGCTGAAATCGTCCAGCATGATGATATCGGCATAGGCCTCCAGTGCCTGCTCAAGCTCCTCCATAGTTTCCACTTCCACCTCCACCGGTTTGCCCGGTGATTGTTTCTTGGCGGTTGTAATGGCCGCAGCAATTCCGCCGCAGGCCGCAATATGGTTTTCTTTTATTAGAAAAGCATCGTACAGGCCCACCCTGTGGTTAAAGCAGCCACCGCAGGTAACCGCGTATTTTTGAGCCGTGCGCAAGCCCGGTAGGGTCTTACGGGTGTCTAACAGCTTTACCGGTGTGCCTGCCACTCGGTCGGCGTAGCTGCGGCAGCGGGTGGCAGTGCCCGATAGAGTCTGCAGAAAATTCAACGCACAACGTTCCCCGGTTAATAAGCTACGGGCATTGCCATGTAATTCAAACAGCAGTGTGTCGGCTTTCACCAGGTCACCATCTTTCACATGCCAAACCACCTGCACGGCGGGATCGATCTGAGCGAACACTTCATTGACCCAATCTACGCCACAGATTACAGCCTGTTCTCGAGTAATCACTCTTGCACTGGCCTGGGTAGGCGCGGGTATCAACTGGGCAGTTATATCGCCGTCGCGGACATCTTCTTCAATAGCAAAGGCTACGGTACGTTTTAGATCTTCAGTTCGGTAATCGGGTGCTGTCATTTTTTGGAAAAGTACGCTGTAGTGAGTTTGAAAATAAGTGGGCTCAATAGCATGAGCGCGATGAGATTAGGAATGGCCATCATGGCGTTAAGTAAATCTGCAAGTAGCCATACAAAATCCAGGCTCAATAGGGTGCCCAGGGGAATGGCAATGACCCAGGCAAATCGAAACGGGACGATGATACCCGTGCCAAAAAGAAACTCGGCACAGCGCTCGCTGTAATAGCTCCAACCTAAAATGGTAGTGAAAGCAAACAGGGATATGCCAATGGCCACTATGTGCTGGCCGTGGCCGTCGCTCAATGCGCTGTAGGCCAGCCGTGTTAATTCAGCGCCGCTGGCACCCTGAGTCCAAACACCGCTGATGACAATCACCAGGCCGGTGATGGTACAAATGATCAGGGTATCAATGAACGTGCCCAACATGGCAATGCTGCCCTGCTTTACAGGGTCGTTGGTTTTGGCTGCCGCATGGGCAATGGGAGCGCTGCCTAAACCGGCTTCGTTGGAAAATACGCCACGAGCCACACCGAAACGAATGGCGGCCATCACCGTGGCGCCAGCAAATCCGCCCACGGCAGAATGACCGTTGAAGGCGCTGTCCACAATCAAGGCGATGGCCGAAGGTACTTCACTTATGTTCAGGCCAATAAAAACCAGGCCTGTGCCCACGTAGAGCAACGCCATGGTGGGAACCAGTTTCCCTGCCACTTGACCTATTCGGTTGATACCGCCAATTAAAACCAGGCCCGCCATGATAGCCAGCACCAGGCCCGTGGCCCTCGCGTCTATACTGTAGGTGGTTTGCAGCGCCTGGGCCACAGAGTTGGATTGCACTGTATTGCCGATGCCAAAGCCCGCCAGCATACCAAACAGGGCAAACAGAACACCCAGCCAGCGCCAGTTGTCACCCAGGCCATTTTTTATGTAATACATGGGGCCACCAACATAGTGGCCGCGGGCATCTTTTTCACGAAACTGAACGGCGAGCACGGCTTCGCTGTATTTGGTGGCCATGCCCACCAGGGCAATGCACCACATCCAGAACAGGGCACCGGGACCTCCGGCGGCCACCGCAGTGGCAACACCCGCGATATTGCCAGTGCCCACGGTGGCAGACATGGCAGTCATCAGCGCGTTAAAAGGGGAGATGTCACCGTTGTTGTCTCGGCTGCCTGACTTGGTAAACAGCAGTGAAAATGCGTAGGGGATCTTGCGGACACTGTATCCCTTTAGCCCCAGAGTCAGGTAAATACCCGTGATGGAGAGGGCAATCAGCATGGGGGCGCCCCACAGCACATTGCCGCTAACCCAGCTCAGTACGTCTGTCAGCGTTTGCATAGGTGATTTCAGCCCTTTGCTATTATGTATAGAAGGAATCTCCGCAGATTTTACGCCAAAGTAGCAATATTTACGAATTTCAAAGGGTTACTGCGGCGATGAAACTCTCGTCAATAAACTGGCGCAATTTAGGTAAAATATGGACGTTTTTCTTTGTGATACGCCTCTCAAACGCCTCAGATTCCCAAAGTCTGATCAATATTTGTACCTATACTGCTATTACGATGCTGGAATTGAGAAAAACCTGACAAAGTTTGTCACCCTGGACGAGGCCCTTCCAACCCCACGGAGGCCATGCCGGTGAGTCAATCAAGCTCAATTCATGTTGGTAGTCAACGAGGCCATTAGTGATGAATGATAAGCCAGATCTTCACTGTATCAGTGGGCCACGGGAAACCGGTACTAGCGCAAACGCAAATGGGAAGTTGCCTGCGGCCCTAACAAAAGCCCGACGTACTGCGCTGGAACAGCTGCAGGGGTTGTTGGTGGATGTGTTCGATAACGCAGATGATACGCTATTTGATTATGCGGAAAAGGCGGTCAGTGATAGCGACAAGAACCTCTATCTCGAAACCATGCGGCAATTGCGGCTTAACCGCAAGCAAATCGAACGGGACTTTTTTGTTCATATCAATGGACTTTTTAAACAATTAGCTTGCGTGCAAAGTGGGCCTGAAGTTGAGTTGGAAGCAGTCGCGTCCCTGGACGAGCTTTCTTTGGTTGAGAACGACGATCTGGAAATGAGCGTGGCCTTGGAAGGGATGTCATCCAAAGCCAAGTCCAAATTTGGTGATCGAATCTATCAGCTCAACACCCGCTTGGATACGTTGTTATTGCACGTTACCGTGGGCGATAAAAATAACCCGCTCCACCCAATCCATATTTGCGAGGCGTTTTGTGATGCCAGCAAAGTAGTTGAATGTAACATCAAGATTCGCTTGGTGTTGTTTAAGCTGTTTGATCGCTTCGTTATTTCCAACTTCGATCTGGTTTTGGATGCCGCCAACACCAGTCTCGCCCAAGCAGGAATTCTACCCGACCTTAAAGGTTCTCCCAGTGCCTTGCGCCCACGTCGTCAAAGTGGTGAAACCGCCAGTCAGAGCGAAACAAGCTCCCCCAAAGAAGCGGCCAAGGAAGCGGCGTCAGAGTTTTTTGATCAACTGCAAACCCTGCTGGCTTCCACCCGCGATTTACCCATGATGACAGACGTGATCTCTGGGCCCATTGGATCCCCTGCCCAGAATGCTCGGGTGGTGTCCAACAACGAACTATTTGACCTGCTGACACAGATTCAGCAGGTGCAGCCAGCCGGTGAAGATGTATTCAGTGGGCGTCTGCAAACCCAGCGATTTGACGTGCGCCAAGCGGTGGCTAGGGTGTTGCAGCAGCGTGAAGCCGAGTCAGGCCCGGAACGGGTGGATGATACCGACTCCGATGTGATTAATTTGGTCTCCATGTTATTTGATTTCATTTTGGACGATGAAAACCTTCCGGTTCCAGTGAAGGCTCTGTTGGGTCGTTTGCAGATTCCCTATCTGAAGCTGGCGGTACAGGACTACGGTTTTTTCAATCGCGGTGGACATCCGGCTCGCAAGTTACTGAATGAATTAGCCCGGGCAGGTATCGGCTTAAATGACAACGTGGATCAACTGCAAAAGGATATGGTATTTAAAAAAATCCAGGCAGTGGTTCAACAGGTACTCAAAGACTTTAAGAAAGACGCTTCTTTGTTTGCTGAGTTGCAACAGGAATTTAGCAACTTTATGCAAACTGAAGTACGTCGTTCCCAAATGATTGAGCAGCGCACCAAATCATCGGAAGAAGGTAAGGCCAAGGCAGAGCAAGCAGAAAAGGTGGCGCTGGAAACCGTACGTAAGCGGCTTGATGGCAAAGTGGTACCGGAAGTGGTGGTGCGCTTGTTAACCGACGGCTGGCTCAATGTATTGAAACTCATATTTTTGAAGTACGGTCCGGAAAGTAACAATTGGGTAGGGGCCGTTCGCACCATTGATCATTTACTTTTCAGTGTGCAGCCACCGGAAGATGAGCTGTCCCGTAAGAAATTATTCAATGTGGTGCCTGTTTTACTGAAGAATTTGCGACAGGGGTTGAACACGGTTTCTTACAACCCTTTCGAATTGGGAGAAATGTTGACCCAGTTAGAGCAGGTCCAAATGCAGATTCTAAGGGGGGAGACACCCGATCATCTGGAAGATAAGGCGGTTGATCCGGCTAAGGAATTGGTGCAAGCCGTAACTCAGGATATGGAGCGCATGGGGGCCTCACCGGTGGCCAAAACGCCCGTTGATAACGTCACCCCCATAGACACAACCAAGGTTGTAGCGTCTTCCTCGGTGATGGATATACCGCCCCTCTCGGAAGATGACCCCTATCTGCAGCAGGCGAAAGAGGTCCAAGTGGGCACGTGGATGGAATTCTGCAACGATCAGGGGGTAAAAACTCGCAGTAAGTTAGCGGCTCATATCAAATCGGCGGATAAACTGATTTTTGTTAACCGCACTGGAGTAAAGATAGACGAAAAGTCCACCATGGGGTTTGCCCATGCCCTGAGAGGGGGGGATGTCATTATTCTTGAAGACTCTCAGCTATTTGATCGGGCGTTACAAAACGTGATTGGCAATCTGAGAAAGGTAAAACAGGCAAATCATTAAATTCACAGCTATGCCATTTCTGTGCTCCGGCTAACCTTGTGGTGGCTTTTTATTGGTTGTACTTTATAGGCCCAGTTGCGCGAGAGTGATGCTGTGAAAATTGAAAATCATATATTATTGCCTGCCAAGCAGGTTCCTTCCCCCAACTTCAATGAGCGGCCCTGTGGTTGTGAGCCGGAATTGATTGTGGTGCACAATATCAGCCTGCCTCCAGGAGAATTTGGTGGCCACCATATTGAGACATTTTTTCAAAATACTCTTGCGCGCCACGAGCACCCCTATTTTGAAGAAATCGCGGCCATGGAGGTGTCCAGCCACCTATTGATTAAGCGTGATGGATCAGTGGTCCAGTTCGTGCCGTTTAACATGCGGGCTTGGCATGCGGGTCAATCCAATTATGAAGGCCGCGAAAACTGTAATGATTTTTCCATTGGAATTGAACTGGAAGGAACCGATGATTGTCCCTATGAGGAAGAGCAGTACGTTAGATTGCAGCAGGTTGTGAAAGCGCTGCAGTTGCAATACCCCTCCTTAAAACCCCACGCCATAACCGGTCACAGCGATATTGCACCGGGCAGAAAAACCGATCCGGGCCCCTGTTTTGACTGGAGCAAACTATGGCAGATGCTAGAGTTGTCATGATTTGTAAACAGTTTTTCCAAGCAACCTGGTCATAATCTGTTACCCTACAGCACAATAAAAATATAAGGAGCATTGAATGACTTTGTTGGCGTTGCTGTTGGCGCTGTGGGCCACAAACGAAGCCATTGTTCCTGCCTACTTTTCCCAGTGTCGCTGGGGGCATTTGTACTTGGGTTCTGTACAAAAAATGCACTTGCTGAATAGGGTGCATCCCGCTTTGGGCTACGGTTTGTACATCATCCCCCCTGTGTTACTGGCCTGGTGGTTTACGGAAATGCATGATCGCTGGTTTTTCTCCGTGCTGGAGGCTTCCGCAGCGGTGGTACTCTTCGTTGCCTGCCTGGATTACCGCAGGATCGAGGCTAGCCTGGTGCCTTTCTTGAAAAGCTGGCGTAATCAGGAATGGCAATCCGCCTATGAATATGGTTCCAGTTATTTCGACTATGGGCGAATGGTGGGGCCAGGGCAATTGCTGCATCAGACGGTGGCTCAGTATTGGGTGCAAATAAACCGGCATTTGTTTGCTCCGCTGTTGTGGTTTGCCATTTTTGGTCTGGCGGGTCTGGTGCTTTATTTGTTTACCACGTTGCTGCTGCATCGTGTTGACGGCTCCATCAAAGCTGATAGCCCCGCTTGGAAAAAGATAGGTGTTGAATTTTTATACGCTCTAGATGGTGTCCCTGCCAGAGCACTGGCGTTCACCATTGCAGCGTTGTGCTTCAAACCCAAAGTGGTGGCCGTGGCAATGCGGCGTTTTAGAGCCACTGATCGGGAATCTGAAGTGGTTTTAAAATTAGCTGTTAAGCTGGGATTAGACTTTCAAGAATTGCCGTTAGATGGCGAGGCGCTGGCATCGGAGGGCCTGCGTCGCATCCATGCTGTTCAAGAATTGCGCAGGAATGCGTTTATTTTTTGGCTAGTGGTTATCGCGATTCTAACCATCATCGCTTAGCCTTATCCATCCGTAGAGGCCTGAGCGACCATAGTTGTCATCTCGATTCTATACTATTGGGTATGACGTAAATGTATGCGGACCAAAAGTCCGTACAGACCAGGAGTTATTGAAATATGGCTGGTGAACGCTTTTATGGTGACAGTGATCCTGTCGAAACCCGAGAATGGCTGGATGCCCTTGCATCTGTGCTGGAAACTGAGGGGCCAGAGCGCGCTAAGTACTTATTGGATAAACTGGGCGAGGTTGCCCGTCAATCTGGAGTACAAGTTACCGATCTAACCACACCCTACGTGAATACCATTGCACCGGAACACCAGGCTCAAATGCCGGGTGACGCCTTTATGGAACGGCGCATACGATCTTTGATTCGTTGGAACGCCCTGGCCATGGTGCAACGGGCTAACCTGAGCGACGATGATCTGGGTGGACACATCAGCAGTTTTGCTTCATCTGCCACGCTCTATGACGTGGGTTTTAATCATTTCTTTCGAGCCGCCACTGAAACCTTTGGCGGTGATCTGATTTTCTATCAAGGTCACTCCTCTCCGGGGGTGTATGCCAGGGCCTTCCTGGAGGGCCGTATAACTGAGTCCCAGATGGAAAACTTTCGTCGGGAGGTGGATAAAGAAGGCTTGTCGTCCTATCCCCACCCATGGTTGATGCCCAACTTTTGGCAATTCCCCACCGTATCCATGGGGTTAGGGCCAATACAGGCTATCTATCAAGCTCACTTTATGAAGTACTTGCAGAATCGCGAGCAGATTAAAGACGAAAACCGCAAAGTTTGGGCTTTCCTGGGTGATGGTGAAACCGATGAGCCGGAATCCCTGGGCTGTATTTCCCTGGCCGGTCGCGAGAAGCTGGACAATCTGGTGTTTGTGGTGAACTGTAATCTGCAAAGATTGGATGGCCCAGTGCGCGGTAATGGCAAAATTATTCAGGAGCTGGAAGGTGTTTTCCGTGGCGCCGGCTGGAATGTCATCAAAGTTATCTGGGGGCGGCGTTGGGATCCATTACTGGCCCGGGACGAAGACGGTGTATTGCGCAAGCGTATGGAAGAAACCGTGGACGGTGAATACCAGAGCTTCAAGAGCCACGGTGGCGCCTATACCCGCGAGCACTTTTTCAATAAATACCCTGAGCTGGGCAAAATGGTAGAGAGCATGAGTGATGAAGAAATTTATCATCTCAATCGCGGTGGTCACGATCCATTTAAACTGTATGCCGCCTATCACGCTGCCATGAATCATAAAGGTCAGCCCACCGTGATTCTGGCAAAAACCGTAAAAGGCTACGGTATGGGGGAAGCGGAAGCGGCCAACAAGTCCCACCAGACCAAAACCCTGAGCATGGACAGTCTGAAATCGTTCCGTGACCGCTTTGATATGCCCTTCAATGATGAAGAGTTAAAGAAAATTCCATTCTACCGACCCGACGATGACAGCAATGAAATGCGTTATATGCGGGACCGGCGTAATGCTCTGGGCGGGTATCTGCCGTCTCGACGCACGGAATGTGAAACTCTGGATGTGCCAGAGCTGGGTGTGTTTGGCCCCCTGCTGGAAGGCACCAATGGTCGCGAAATCTCCACCACTATGGCGTTGGTGCGGATGATGAATTCTCTCATCAAGCACAAATCCATCGGTGACAGAGTGGTGCCCATTGTTCCCGATGAGGCCCGTACTTTTGGTATGGAAGGCATGTTCCGACAGTTGGGGATTTATTCCTCTGTGGGGCAGCTTTATAACCCGGTGGACAGTGAGCAGGTGATGTATTACCGGGAAGATAAAAAAGGCCGAATACTGGAAGAGGGTATCAACGAAGCCGGTGCCATGTCTGCCTGGATTGCCGCCGCTACCTCCTACTCCGTTAACAACTTCCCCATGATTCCGTTTTATATCTTCTATTCCATGTTTGGGTTCCAAAGGATCGGCGATTTAGCCTGGGCGGCAGGAGATTCCCAAGCTCGTGGCTTTTTGATTGGTGCCACTGCTGGTCGCACCACCCTTAACGGAGAAGGCTTACAGCACCAGGATGGCCACAGCCATGTATTGGCATCCACCATACCCAATTGTGTAGCCTATGATGTGGCTTATGCTTTTGAGCTGGCGGTGGTGTTACAAGATGGCCTGCGCAGGATGTATCAGGAAAAAGAAAGTGTTTTCTATTACATCACGGTGGAAAATGAAAATTATGCCCATCCAGCCATGCCGGAAGGTGCGGAAGAGGGCATCCTCAAGGGCATGTATCTGTTAAAAGAGTCCGAAGATAACACCAAGCTGAAAGTGCAGTTACTGGGCAGTGGTTCAATCCTAAGGGAGGTGGAAGCGGCCGCAGAGATTCTACAGGACGTGTATGGTGTGGCATCGGATATTTGGAGTGTCACCAGTTTTACCCAGCTTCGCAACGAGGGCATGCAAGCCCAGCGCTGGAACATGCTCAATCCGGAAGAAGAGCCTCGGGTGCCTTATGTAACCAAAGCCTTGCGTGCTAAAAAGTCGCCGGTAGTTGCTGCCTCTGACTACATCAAAATCCACGCTGATCAGATTAGACCTTTTGTACGTAATCACTACACGGCACTGGGTACTGACGGTTACGGGCGCAGTGATTCCCGTGAGAAATTGCGTCACTTCTTTGAAGTGGATCGCTACTTTATCACGGTGGCGGCCTTAAGCGCGTTGGCGGACAAAGGTGATTTGGGTCGTAGCAAAGTCGCCGATGCCATTGAGCGCTTTGGCATTGATCCCAACAAACCCTACCCACCTTCTGTTTAAGGAGAGCGACCGTGGCAGCAAAAGATGTAGTTGTGCCCGACCTAGGTGGCACAAAAGGGGTTGAGGTTATCGAAATTTCGGTAACGCCGGGAACCCGAGTTGAAAAAGAAGATACCTTGGTGGTGCTGGAATCCGACAAAGCCACCGTTGAAGTGCCTGCACCCTATAGTGGAGTGGTGTCCGCTATTACCGTAAGTGTGGGTCAAACCATAAATGAAGGGGATAAGTTTGCGGAAATGGAACAGGAAGGCGGAGACGGTGCCGCTGAGTCCAGTTCTGCAGACACTGGCTCTACAGCGGATAAACCCCCTAAGGCGGAAGCCGAAAAGACGGAAGATAAAACTACCGCCGAAGCGCCTAAAGCACCCACCGAAACTCAAACCAAGGTGATTCCCGTACCGGACATCGGTGGCGGGGAGGGCGTGGAAGTGATTGAGGTGAACGTCCAGGAAGGCGATGAGCTGGAAGCGGAGCAAACCATGGTGGTGTTGGAATCCGACAAAGCCACCATGGAGGTGCCCTGTCCACAAGCTGGAACCGTGCGCAAAGTGTTGCTGAACGTGGGCGATAAGGTTTCCGAAGGCTCTCCCGTGCTGGAGTTGAATGTAGCTGAGGCCGCAGTAGAGAAACCAGCGGCTCCAGCCAAGTCGGAACCGGCCTCGAGTTCTGCAGCATCTTCATCTCCAGCTCCGGCAGCCAAGTCTGCGGCGCCTGCAGCCAAGGATAATGGGGTTTCCCCCAGTAAGCGAGTTCATGCAGGTCCAGCGGTTCGACGTTTGGCTCGAGAGCTTGGGGTGGATCTTGGCCAGGTGAAAGCCAGTGGGCCGCGAGCGCGTATTCTCAAAGAAGACGTCCATAGCTTTGTTAAAGATAAGATGACAGGAGCCGCTCCCAGTGGAGTTGAAGGTGGTTCCGGTTTGCCTCCGTTGCCAGAGATAGACTTCAGCAAATGGGGTGAAGTGGAGACCGTTGAGCTGAGTAAGATCAATAAGGTCAGCGCGGCTAACCTTCATCGGGCTTGGGTTCACATTCCCCATGTTACCCAGTTTGATGAGGCGGATATCACCGAACTGGAAAGCTTCAGAAAATCAGAAGGTGCCAAGTTAAAGGAGCAGGGTATTAAGCTCACGGTTCTCGCGTTTTTGGTGAAGGCCTGTGCTAAATCCTTGCAAGCGTTTCCGCGTTTTAACAGCTCACTGGATTCCAGTGGTGAGAATCTAATATTTAAGCAATATATTCACATCGGTATTGCGGTGGACACACCCAATGGTTTAGTGGTTCCTGTGATTCGGGATGCGGATAAAAAATCCATCTCTGAAATCGCTCAGGATATGCAAACCTTGAGTGAGAAAGCCCGCAACAAAAAACTGTCTCCGGCGGATATGCAGGGTGGATGCTTCTCTATTTCCTCTTTAGGAGGAATAGGTGGAACCGCATTTACGCCCATAGTGAATTGGCCAGAAGTGGCGATTCTAGGCGTATCCCGATCGCAAATGAAGCCCGTGTACAATGGCGATAGCTTTGATCCAAAGTTGATGTTGCCGTTATCACTGTCTTACGATCATCGAGTAATTGATGGGGCCGATGCGGCTCGATTCACCAGCTACCTGTCGCAACAGCTGGCTGATATTCGACGCTTGCTGATCTGATGTTGACTTATTTGATGTTGGCTAATCTGACGTTGACTAGGCCGCGATAGGCTTGCTCTGGGGAGCGATTTTATTGAAACAGGTGATAAAATCGCTCCTCTGTTCCCTGTTGATGGGACCGCCCACATAGTATTTTTGCCAGCAGTCCGCCAGGGATTCTGCAGTGGCTTCCTGAGGCAGTTCTACCATTCGGTATTGATAAACCATCCAGGCTATAGCAGCGGAGTAGAGCAGGTTAGTGATCAGTTCCTGATGGGGTTGTTTTGGGAACTCATGCTGAGACGCCATACCTCTCACCCGGCTTGCCAAATCACAATCTAAAGCAATGAATTTGTCCCAGACTTCTTTATGAAGTGATTCGCTTATGGCGAATATACCCAAACCTTTGTCGTTGACCAAATGACTGCCAATTTCGGTTTCATAGCATGCGGTAGCTAGCAACAAACGCTTCGCGATGGTAGAGGTCTCACCCAGCTGTGCCAATGCGGGTTGGATAACAAATTCTAGGAACTCATGACTGTTAATGGCCATGGTGTTTCTCCTGTCAAAACACTGCCTTGCTTTTTGTAAAGCAAGTAACCTGCCAGCTTTTTTACGATTATGCCTTTTGGGCGCTGCCATTAAGGATATGGGGGTAAGGTTCTAATGTTTCAATTGTTTTATTGTTGCAAACAAGGCAGAGGCGGACTCCGTTAGGTTGTGATCACGCGCTAAATGGGTCGTAGTTGTCATAAATTGTCAGGTTTCGACAGCACAAGAATCGCAACAGTCGTCGCATTGCGTTTAAATTGCATTGAATCGTTTATTGCTATTTGTTCTTACTGCGATGGTTATAATAAGTTTTAGGTTTGTTGTTTTATAATTTAGACCCGTCAATGTATTAATTACACGGGAATTTAGTTATAAAAATCGTCGATAAATTTTACATTAATGAGAGATTTTATTTGTGACTTCTGCAAACGGGTGCCACACCCTGATGGTTCAGGGAACCACTTCCGATGCCGGTAAATCCACTCTGGTGGCTGCTCTATGTCGAGTACTGGTGGATGATGGAATTGCCGTGGCGCCTTTTAAACCACAAAACATGGCGTTGAACAGCGCAGTGACATTGGATGGCGGTGAGATTGGTCGTGCCCAGGCATTACAGGCTCAGGCTGCCCGTATACCCGCCGTGATCGATATGAACCCTGTTTTGCTGAAGCCCACCACGGATGTGGGAGCGCAAATTATTATTCACGGCCGTGCCCAGCATCAAATGCACGCTAAGCAATACCACGAATACAAACAAACCGCCATGAAGGCGGTGATGGAAAGTTATCAGCGCCTGCAATCCGATTATCAGGCTATTTTGGTTGAGGGTGCCGGAAGCCCGGCGGAGATTAATTTACGGGACCGAGATATTGCCAATATGGGATTCGCCGAGGCTGCGGATTGTCCGGTGATACTGATTGCGGATATTGATCGCGGTGGCGTGTTTGCCCACTTGGTTGGCACCTTAATGTTATTGTCTGAAAGTGAGCAGAGCAGAGTAAAAGGCTTTGTTATAAACCGGTTTCGCGGTGATATTGGGTTGCTGCAATCGGGGCTGGATTGGTTGGAGCAACGTACCGGTAAACCGGTTTTAGGCGTATTACCCTATCTGCACGGTTTTCATATCGATGCAGAAGACGGAATTAATCCCATCTCCATGGAAAAACCAGAAGGGAAACGCCTGCAAGTGGCGGTTCCGGTTTTGCCCAGAATCAGCAATCACACGGATTTCGACCCGTTGCGTTTGCATCCCCAGGTGGATTTCCATTACCAGGATATTCGTAACGGTGTACCCAAAGCGGATTTCATTATTTTGCCGGGAAGCAAGAATACCATTGCGGATCTACAGAAATTAAAACAGCATGGATGGGAGCAGGGTTTGCAACGACATCTGCGTTATGGCGGAAAGTTGATGGGGATTTGTGGCGGCTTCCAAATGTTGGGTCGTCAACTCAGTGATCCTTTTTCTATCGAAGGTAAAGATGAAACTGAATCGGGTTTCGGCTTTTTGAATATGGAAACGCAGTTGCAGCCGGAGAAACAACTAAAACGTCGTAGCGGGCAATTAGTGCCATTTTCGGTTCCCTGCGAAGGCTATGAGATTCACGTGGGGGTGAGTCAAGGGCCAGATTTAAATCGACCTTTAGTGAACTTTGATGATACTGATCATGGGCTGGATGGTGCCCTCAGTGCAGATAATCAGGTAATGGGAACCTACTTGCACGGCGTATTTGATCATCCGCAAGCGTTGCAGGCTTTGCTGCAATGGGCAGGGCTAGATCAAGCACAACAGTTAGATTATGAAGCTTTAAGAGAAGAGCAATTGGATCGTTTGGCCCAATCAGCCCGTGATCATTTGGATATGCCCAGGCTGATGAAAATACTAAAGGGCGACACCCTCTAAAAAAGTCAGAGTTAAGTCAGATTTAAGTCAGGGTCAAACAAACTGCAAGCAGGGCAGTCATTTCCAACAATTCGATAAGGGCACCGGCGGTATCGCCGGTGGTGCCGTCAATGCGTTGTAGCATTATGTTTCTGGCCCACCAGTAGGCCAGTGTCATCATAATTAGAACCACAAACAGCGACATACCCTGGATACAGAAGGCGAGCATAACCAGTAGCAACAGTTGTACAGCCGTAGGCTTAAAGTTGATGCCCTCACTAAACGGTTGGCCCAGACCCTGCGATCCACTGTAGGCTGTCTGTAAAAATAAAACGGGCATAAAACTGCGGGCCAAGGCAGGAATATAAATCAACGCGGAGCTGTCATGGGCGAGCAATGTCTGCACGCAGGCAAATTTGATTAACAGATCTAATAATATAGCCGTGACACCGCCAGGCCCGCTTGTGGGGTCTTTCATAATGCGCAAGGCTGAGTCTTTGTCTTTTGCTCCCATCCAGGCATCAGCACTGTCTGCTAAACCATCTAAATGCAGAGCACCAGTAAGGAGAACCCACAGTGCCACTATAAGAGCAGCCAGGATTGAATTACTTAGATTTGGAAAAAGCCAACTGGCGCTATTATAAAAAAGATGCAGCAGGCAGCCGATGATCAGCCCAACGGTTCCATACCAATATAGGGCTGACTTGGTATCGGTGGCGTTGTAGTCCGTCACCTTTACGGGCAATCGGGTTAAAAATTGCAGCGCTATTCGAAGTGGGTTCATTGGTCGCCGTGACTTTTGTCGCCGTGATAGCGGTCGCCGTGATAGCGGTCGCCGTGATAGCGGTCGCCGTGATAGCGGTTTATAAAGTTCAAGCTGGCGCGGAACTGGCCGTCGGTTTCTTTGTAGAGGGTGAGCCGTGTCATGCCTGCGTAGGGCACCTCCACCTGAAAACTGTTTTTGGGGGAAAGCCCAATCAGGTAGTTGAGGCTGGCTCGGATAACACCGCCATGTACCACCAGCAGTAGGTGCTGGTGGTTGTGCTGTTCTGCGATTTGGTTCAGGCAGGCACTCACTCTGGCAATAAAACCAGTGAAGCTTTCACCGTTGGGTGGGGTGTGGCTTTCCGGATCTTCCCACAGATCACTTAGCAACTTGGGATAGGATTGCCAGGCCTGTTGCGGTGTCATACCCTCCAAATCGCCAAAGCCCAGCTCTCGCAAATCGTCGTAGATCTCCAAGGGCAAGTCATGCTTTTCACTTAATTGTTGGGCAAACTCCCGGCAACGACGCATGGGCGAGCTTATGATTTTTTGCCATTGGCATCCATCATCCAGGGCACCCTGGGTGGAGGCGGTTAATTGGTTCCAGCCAGTAGAGGAAAGAGGGTCATCTATTGAACCTCGATAGCGAACACCGCCTACGGGCTCTCCATGACGAATCAGATCCAATACCAGTTTGTTAGAGTCGGTGTCGTTAGGCAACATAATCAGCTTTTGTTAGAGACTTCTGCTTGGGCAAAGGTGGCCATCTCATTATGCAAGGCACAAGCGCTGCGTAACAAGGGTACCACTACCGCTGCGCCACTGGCTTCACCAAGACGTAAATTAAGATCCACAAGGGGCGACACACCCAATGAACTCATCACCAGTTTGTGCCCCGGCTCAGCTGAACAGTGACTGAAAAACAGATAGGGCTCAATGCTTGGGTTCAGTTTCATAGCGATGGCCGCGGCAGCACTGCAAATAAAACCGTCCACCAATACAGCCATGGCGTTTTGTGCTGCAGCCAAATAGGCCCCGGCCAGCGCCACGATCTCAAAGCCTCCCAGGCGCCGTGCTATTTCCATTGGGTTTGTCAGGTTGGGCCTGTGGTGTTCCAATGCTTGCTGTAGAATAGCCACCTTATGATTCACGCCAGATGCATTTAATCCGGTGCCTGGGCCTGTGATATTTTCTACCGGTATATCACATAGTGCTGACAATACAGCGCTTGCGGACGCGGTATTACCGATGCCCATTTCCCCGCCAATAAACAGCTCAATTTGCTTTTGCTGGGCTTGCTCTACGATTGTCTTACCCACACCCATGGCTTGGCGCCACTGATTCGTATCCATGGCAGGTTGGTCTTTAAAGTTCTGGGTTTGTTTCGCGATGGGTAAATGGGTGACGCCGTTTAACTCGTCCGGGTCAGCATGGGTCCCGGTATTGATAATCTCCAGCTCAGCATTAAGTTGCCGCGCCAGTACACTGATGGCGGCACCACCATTGACGAAATTACGTTGCATTTCCACCGTAACCAGCTGGGGGAACGCCGATATACCTTCTTCGGTGATGCCATGATCCCCCGCGAATATGGCAATGAAGACTTTATCAACACCGGGCGTGCCGCGATGTTGAATGGCGGCTAATTGAGTTGCGATGGATTCCAGTCTTCCCAGGGAGCCCGGCGGTTTTGTTAGTTGATCCTGGCGCTGTTGCGCTTGCTTAAGGCAGGTTTGTGAAATCGAGGGGGCGGGGGATTCCCACCAATTAAGTTGTGACATAGTTTCGTCTTTTCTCAGGATTTTAAAATATGGGGCAGACCGGCCACTGATAGGGTGACTCTATTCGACAATTGGCCCAGTCGTTGGTGTAACCAACCGCTCTCGTCCACAAAGCGGCGGCTAAGCTCGCCCATGGGTACCACGCCCAAGCCAGTCTCGTTGCTCACCAGAATAATGTCGCTGTATTGGATGCATTCCAGTTGGCTTAAGAATGCATTCTTTTCCCGCTCAAATAGCGAATCGTCATCGCTCAATAGCAGATTAGAAAGCCAGAGCGTTAAGCAGTCCACTAGAATCAAAGAATTGGGCTTGTCTTGTTGCTTGATTATCTTCGCTAAGTTAATAGGCTCTTCAATTGTGTGCCAATGCTGTGGTCGCGTTTGTTTGTGGTGTTCAATGCGACTGGCCATTTCGTTGTCACCGATCTGGGCAGTGGCAACGTAAACTACCTGCTTTTGTGACTCAAGGGCTCTTTGTTCCGCCATTTTACTTTTGCCGGAGCGGGCGCCACCTAAAATAAAATCGATCATCATTGGAATCGCTTACGATTCCACATGGTTTCTTCGCCGCCATCAACCCGTGACAGGATTCGGGCAGCCACAAACAAAAAATCAGACAGGCGGTTAAGGTACTTCAGTCCCCAGGGATTGATTTCGTCTTGTTTAGATAGGCTTAAAACTCGACGCTCCGCACGACGGCAAATAGTCCTTGCTAAATGACAGCTACTGGTGGCTCGGTTTCCGGCCGGTAGTATGAATTCCTTTAGGTAGGGTAGTTCGCTATTCATCTGATCTATTTGTTGTTCAAGCCGTTGTATAAATGCCTCACTGATTACCTTATGACCGGGCACACAGAGTTCTGCGCCGATATCAAAAAGGTCATGTTGAATCTCTGATAATTGCAGTTGCAGTGCTTCTGGGACGATGGATTCAGACAGAATCAAGCCAATGGTGGCGTTCAGCTCATCGGTGGTGCCGTAGGCTTCCACACGATAATGATCTTTTTCCACACGGCTGCCATCCCCCAGGCCGGTGGTGCCTTCGTCTCCTGTGCGGGTGTAGATTTTGGAAAGTCGATTGCCCATGGAATACTCCCTTTGGTTTGGGGCGTGGAGCTAATTTTATTAGCTTTAATCTCCACTGAAAAAATACGGGCACAATGTATCAAAACTCACAGAGAATTTGGCAATTTACGACTAAGATTTCTTCAGGTCAAGCTGCTCGATCAGTAACTAGACCCATTTATTTTGCCCCCAGAAAGCGTCTGGGGATGTGCCGAAAATTCCATCAGAGGTAAGCTTTAACTAATCATGAAGATTGATGATCCTTTCTTGCGGGAGCTGCTGAACGCCGCGTCGCGGACTGCCATGGCGCATCGAGGCAGCGAACATGAAGCCTATGTTCTGGGGCAGTTAGAAGCCACCGCTAATCTTGCATACGTGGTGGCACAGGGGTTGGGTTTGGATGATTTAGAACTTCTTTGTCAACAGAAAGCCTTGGATGCTATTGATCGGTACTCAGAAATTCACCCCTCTAAAGCGGGTCATCCCCCGTCCATCATTGAACAGAAACCTTCAGAATGAAATGGCTTTAATGGTTTCCAAAACCCTGCGGTTTGTGTTTACCTCAATGCCCAATTTATCTGCTGCAGACACCAAATAGCCGGTTATAAAATCAATTTCGGTGGCGTTGCCTCGATGGTAGTCCTGCAGCATTGACGATTTGTTTCTCCCCGTGCTCTGGGCTATTTTTTTGGCCACAGTGAATAGCGGCTCGGGTAATGGGTTACCTAAAGCCTTTAGTAATACCAGCTCTGCTTCGTCGCATATGGACTTCATTTCTTCCAGTGCCTTGCTGTTTTTTAACAGGTCCCCGTTTTTGCAGTCATAGATAACGGTGAGGGGGTTAATTGCGCAGTTTATCGCCAGCTTCTGCCAGAGTCTGGCTTCGATATTGATGTCCGGCAGGAGCTTCAGCTCAAGTGGATTCCACTGCTGTAGCAAGGGGTCAATCTTACTTCGCCATTGCTCGCTTAAGCTGCCAACCCAAGTGCAACCTCTACCGGCGTGGACAATGTGATGTTCTAGAGAACGATAGGCACCCTCGGTGGTGGAGGCAACCAGGAAGGGGGTGTTGGGAAACTCCGTTTGCAGTGTTTGCCAGGCGCCCATGCCATTTTGAAGAAGAACCACCAGGGTGTTGTGGTGGATTCTGCTCTTGTTACTTAACAGCGCCTGTGCTGTCTGATGGGCTTTTACGGTTACCAGAAGATTTGTGAAAGGGCGTTCACTATTGTCTATCTGGAAGGCGTGGGTTTCTGATTGGCCGTTGTGCTCCAGTGTGATCAAACGAGCATCTTCGCTGGGGGACCGTGTTACCAGGGCAGTAGACAGCTGCGCTTTTTGCAGGTGGCAGGCAAACAAAGAACCAATGGCACCGGGCCCTAACACATGCCATTGGTAATCGGTCATGGGTTTAGGCTTTTTTGGGGTTGCGCCACCTGACCACCATTAACCGTCCGCTTTCCCGAGCTTTAGGTATTTGTTGCTTAGTCACGTTGAGCATCTTTTCCGCCGAAGGGAATCCGGTTTGCTCGTCCGCCGCCGACATGCACATGCTGGCGCTGAGAGAAACGTAGCCCTTAGAGGTTTTCAGCGTTTTCACGTTGAGGGCTTCAAAAATACGGCGATAAGTGGCTGCACTTGCGTGCTCACTATCTGGCTGGTGGGTGACGATGGCAAATTCTTCATTGGACAGTCTGGCAACGGTGTCCAGGGGGCGAACCATTTGGCGTAAACGGCGGGAGGTGCCCACAATGATTTCTCTCAGAATGACTTTACCGTGTTCTTTCATCAGCTGTTGATAGTTATCAATGTTGATAACCAACAGGCAGGCTGCTCCCTGTCTGGCTCTGGCGTGTTTCAAGGTGGCCGTGAGCTGATTGATGCTGTAATGCAGGTTGCCAAATCCAGTGAGTGGGTCCACCAATGAATGTTTTTTCAGGCGCTGGTTCGATTCCACCAGCAACAGGTTTTCATTGAGAAGGCGGTTTTGCATGGCAGATATGCGATCTGCAGCGTAGATGCGTGGCAATAACTGCTGGTTCATCACCGATTTATTTATGAAATCGTCTACGCCTTGATCAAAAGCCTGGTAGAGGGCCTGATCGCCTTCTTTAGCTGTCAGTAAGATGATGTAGGTAAAATGATTGGTAGCTTCGTCCAGTTGGCGGACCTTGCTGGCCAGTTCTAGCCCGTCCATTTCTGGCATCAACCAGTCCGCCAGCAGTACGCTCACAGGGCGAGATTCCAGCATAGACAGGGCTTGCTTGGCGCTGCTGGTGGTTCGCAAGTCCTTAAAACCCGCATTTTTGAGGGTTCGGCCGATGACTGCTCCGGAGAACTTGGCGTCATCCACAATCATGATGGGCAAATCGACATTGGGCATAAAAATTCAGCTAATCTGCAGTTTGTAGTTGTTTTAAGTTTGGTCGACAGAGCCTTTTCTGTCTAATGCAATCTACCACAAAAACCATGGCATGAAGGCATTTATGTGCCTGATTCCACTCAAGACTTTGCATTATCCGGTTTTTTTTAGATAGGATGCCAACTTCGTTGACCCGTTAATGGAACCCCCCATGGAAAAAAACCATCGCAGTTGGATTGAGTCCATTATGGCATATCGTCATCCCAGGGTGATATCCATGCTCTTCTTTGGTTTCTCGGCGGGTTTGCCCCTATTGCTGGTGTTTTCAACCTTATCTGCCTGGCTCAGAGATGCGGGGGTAGACCGCTCCACCATTGGTTTTTTTAGCTGGGTTGGCATCATGTACTCGGTAAAAGTTTTCTGGTCCCCGGTGGTGGACAGTCGGCCTGTACCCGGGTTAAGCAAGTTATTGGGGCAGCGCCGCAGTTGGATGTTGCTGGCTCAATTGCTCATCATCGCGGCCCTGGTGGCCATGGCCTTCACCGATCCCGTGAATGATATTGAACTCTTTGCCCGCCTGGCGGTTTGTGTGGCCTTTGGATCTGCAACACAGGACATTTGTATCGATGCCTATCGAATAGAGTCCGCCGATGACGAACTGCAGGCATCCATGGCAGCCAGCTATATATTTGGCTATCGATTGGCAATGTTGGTAGCGGGTGCCGGCGCTTTCTACGTTGCAGATTGGTACAACTGGTCCATTGCCTATCTCGCAATGGCAGCGTTAATGCTAGTGGGAGTAGTGTGTACCTTTGCCGTCTCCGAGCCTAAAGTGGCATTGGATAAAGCCACCCTGGTGTTAGAAGGCAAGCTTACCCACCTGGCACAGCGTTTCCCCAGCATACCTTTGTTGCTGCCGCGCCAGCGGGTAGAGTGGTTTGTAGCCGCTGTGGTGGCACCGTTTGTGGAGTTCTTCAAGCGCAATGGCACATTTGCCCTGCTCATATTGCTGTTTATTTCCATATTTCGTATCAGCGACATCACCATGGGCGTGATGGCCAATCCGTTTTACCTGGATATGGGGTTTTCCAAATCCGAGATCGCCTCTATCGCAAAAATCTTTGGCTTCTTGATGACCATAGCCGGATCGATTCTCGGTGGTGTGTTGGTGGCAAGATTTGGGCTCTTTGGCCCCCTGGTTTTGGGTGCGGCCATGGTGGCGTTGACCAATCTCTTGTTTGCCTGGATGGCGGTGCAGCCCAAGGATCTGTCATTGCTGGCGTTGGTTATCAGTGCAGATAATCTATCCGGTGGCATTTCTAATGTGGTGTTTATTGCCTATTTGTCCAGCCTCACTAACCGGCACTACACGGCGACTCAATACGCCCTGTTCAGTTCTTTAATGACCTTGCCCGGAAAATTTATTGGCGGCTTCTCTGGTATTGTGGTGGACGGCCAGGGTTATGAGGTGTTTTTTGTTTACGCATCGATTTTGGGGTTGCCGGCGGTGACCATTGCGATTTATTTGCTGTGGCGGGAAAAGCGGCGAGGGTTGAGCTTGGAAAGCCATAATTCTTCAACCCATGGCAAAGCGCTTAAGTGAGATACGGTCTGCGGTGAACTCAATTCCTTCCTGTTGTAACCGCGATTTTTGCAGATGCCATTTGTCACTATACGCTGGGAAAGATAGTCGGCCTTGGCTGTTGATGACCCTATGCCAAGGGATTTTGCTATGGGGCGGCAGTTGTTTCAGTACTGTTCCCACGTAACGGGCGTGTTGGGGCAAGCCCGCTAACTTGGCCACTTGCCCGTAGGTGCAAACCTTGCCCCGGGGTATGGCGCCCACCACTTGAATGATTTGATGTTTAAGATCTGAATTTGCCATTCGTCGCAGTGGTCGCCGTAATGTGGTTGCGGTTTTTTCGGGGATTGATTATCTCAAGCCACCGTCCACTTCCACTACTCGACCGGTGAAGTAGTCATTTTCAAAAATAAAGGTGGCTGCCATGGCAATATTTTCTGCTTCCCCTAAGCGTTTCAGCGGCACTGCGCTAACCAGACGATCCCGAGCTTCCGGTTTCATGGAAGCGATCATATCGGTGTTGATGGTTCCTGGTGCAATTGCCCCTGTTCGAATGTTGTAGCGTGATAATTCTCGGGCCCAAACCTCAGCCATGGCCACCACACCAGCCTTGGCCGCAGAGTAGTTGGTTTGACCAAAGCTGCCGTGTCTAGCCAAGCTTGAAATATTAACGATAACGCCTTCTTCCACACCCAGTTCCACCATCTTGGCGGCGGCTTCACGGCCACAGAGAAAAACACCGGTAAGGTTTACGTCCATGACCATTTGCCATTGCTGGACCGACATTTTACTCACAATTTCTCCGTCTTTGGCTTTCAGCAACAATCCGTCACGGGTAATTCCCGCATTGTTCACCACACCGCTCAGGGTGCCAAAATCCGCCACCACATCGCTGAACAGTTTTTCCACTTCTGCTTCCACGGCCACGTTGACTTTATAGCCCTTGGCCTTAACGCCTTTACCTTCACAAAGAGCAACGGTTTCATCTATGTCCGCTTCATTGAGGTCCACCACCGCCACATTGGCACCCTTGCTGGCAAACTTCAGTGCCATGCCACGGCCAAGTCCTCGGCCAGATCCGGTTATAACCACCACTTTATCTTTCAAATCCATAAATGCGTTCCCCTCTGAAATGTTCTTTTTATGAATAATGAGTCGCGATTATTCCTCTTTTATGGGCATATTTCCATGGCCGAAGCAGACAGGTTTTTGACTAAAAAATCCAGTGGCGGAGTTTGGTAAAGAGACACACCTCTGTGGCTGTTTAGCAGGCTGTTAGATAGGGAGACCGACTTTAGTGGGTGGGTTGGTGACGGATTGGTTGTGTTTAGGCAGGTCATGATAGTATTTGGGTTTCAAAATTGAGATGCCCTTATTAAGAAAAACCTTATCGAGATAAACATGGCTGATCCTCTGTTCAAAGTATTGCAATCCCATTTCAGTGGTGTGTTATCAACCCATTCTCAAGCCCATCAGGGATATCCGTTTGGCTCAGTGGTGCCATTCTGTTTGGACGAGAAAGGCAAACCATTAATCTTGATCAGTGCCTTGGCGCAACACACTAAAAACATCCAGGCCAACCCCAAGGTTTCACTCACTTTGCTGCAACACACCTCAACTGATGTTCAGATGGGGGAGCGTTTAACTCTTCTGGCTGATGGGGTGCCGGTACCAGATTCAGACATTGAGGCCTGTGCCCAGCGCTACTATGGGTATTTTCCCTCTGCTCAAGGCTATCACGATCAATTGGATTTTCGCTTCTATCACCTGGAGCCGGTTCAGTTTCGACATATAAAAGGCTTCGGTGAAATGGGGTGGGCGAAACCGGAATCGGTACTGGTGCCCAATCCATTTGCCTGGCAACAGGAAAAAGCCATTGTGGATCATATGAACGCCGATCATGGCGATGCCCTTCGTCACTATTGCCAGCTGTTTCATATTCCCTTTGAGGAACAACCGGTTATGTGTGCCATCAGTGGCTTGGGAATGACTGTTCGCACGGAGGCGGGGCTTACCTGGGTTGAATTTCCGGAAACCGTCACCACATCTAATGAAGCAAGATCTATATTGGTTGCATTGGCCAGACGGCCTCTGCCGTGATCACATAAGGATTTAAAATGGGCTTTGGCCGAGTTTTTCTGTTTATTTTCATATTTGCCCTGTTGGAAGCGGTGGTGTTGGGTCAGGTGGCCCAAAGCATTGGTTGGGTAACCACCATATTGTTAACCGTGTTTACGGCTATGTTGGGGTCATTGCTGTTTCGTTGGCAGGGCCTGGAAACCTGGATTCGATTGAATAAGCGGATGCAGCAAGGTGAAATGCCTGGGGCCGAGCTGGTGGAAGGGGTGATGCTGCTGCTGGGTGGGGCATTGCTGATCACACCAGGGTTTATAACCGATGCTATTGGCTTTCTATTGCTTTTGCCCGGCAGCCGCAAAGCGCTGGCCAATTACATGGTTAAGCAGGGCATGATGCAGGCTTTTGCCCAGCGATCCAGCGCCGGGTTCAGTCAGGGGCCCAGTCCGGGTGGACCTGGTCAGGGCAATGTGCACTTTCGAACCTGGGTTTATCGTCAAGGTGGGTCCGCTCAGTCGCCGTTTGAGCCCAATGCCACCCAAACGGGCAGCAATGGTTCTGCCGGTTCCTCTGATGATGCACCGAAAGTGTACGATGATGGTGCTGGCCACCTGATTATCGAAGGTGAGTCTGAGCAGAAAAAAGACAAGTAGCACCAATAATTCGCAAAAATCCATTTTTTGCCCTTGAAAACCCCTTATCAACCCCCACTAACTCAGCAGCTCTGAAAAGAGGCACTGTAATGTCAGTTGCCCTCTTGACGGGAAGAATAGCGGCACTATTATTAGCACTCTAACGTTGGGAGTGCTAATTAAGGCCGAACCAACAAATCAGCATAATTTGGCTATCAACCAGGCTAATTGGGAGAAAGAAACATCATGAATATTCGTCCTTTGCATGACCGCGTAGTGGTTCGCCGTGTAGAAGAGGAAACAAAAAGCGCCGGTGGTATCGTGCTACCAGGCTCTGCCACTGAAAAGCCTTCTCAAGGTGAAGTTCTGGCCGTTGGCCCAGGTCGAGTTTCCGAAAGCGGTGAGGTACGCCCTTTGGATCTGAAAGCAGGTGACAAAGTGATTTTCGGTCAGTATGCGGGTAGCGCAGTGAAGATCGATGGCGAAGAGCTGTTGATCATGTCCGAAAACGAAGTTTTTGGTGTACTGGAAGGCTAATTCCAGGCGTAACCAAATCCCTATTCAAATTATTTAATGATTTTCAAGAATTCAAAAGGAAAGAAAAATGGCAGCTAAAGAAGTTAAATTCGGTGACAGCGCCCGCGCCAAAATGGTGAAAGGCGTTAACGTACTTGCTGATGCAGTTAAAGTAACCCTGGGCCCCAAAGGCCGTAATGTGGTTTTGGACAAGTCTTTCGGCGCTCCTACCATCACTAAAGACGGTGTTTCTGTAGCCAAAGAAATCGAACTAGAAGACAAGTTCGAAAACATGGGCGCCCAAATGGTTAAAGAAGTGGCTTCCCAGGCTAACGATGTAGCCGGTGACGGTACTACTACCGCCACTGTTTTGGCCCAGGCCATCGTATCTGAAGGCCTGCGTGCTGTTGCCGCTGGCATGAACCCCATGGATCTTAAGCGTGGTATCGACAAAGCCACTGCCGCGGTTGTTGAGCAGCTGCACTCCATGTCTACTCCTTGCGAAGATTCCAAGGCTATCGCTCAGGTTGGCACCATCTCTGCCAACAGTGACGAGACTGTAGGCAGCATCATTGCAGAAGCCATGGAAAAAGTAGGTAAAGAAGGCGTTATCACTGTTGAAGAAGGCAGTGGTTTGGAAAACGAACTGGAAGTGGTTGAAGGTATGCAGTTTGACCGCGGTTACCTGTCTCCTTACTTCATCAACAACCAAGACAAAATGAGTGTTGAGCTGGAAAGCCCCTTCATTCTGTTGGTTGACAAGAAAATTTCTAACATCCGTGACTTGCTGCCTATCCTGGAAGCAGTTGCCAAAGCAAGCAAGCCTCTGTTGATCATCGCTGAAGATGTGGAAGGCGAAGCTCTGGCTACTTTGGTTGTTAACAACATGCGCGGTATTGTTAAAGTGGCTGCGGTTAAGGCTCCTGGTTTCGGCGATCGTCGTAAAGCCATGTTGCAAGACATCGCTATCTTGACTGGCGGTACTGTAATTTCTGAAGAAGTAGGTCTGTCTCTGGAAGGCGCTACTCTGGATGATCTGGGTACAGCCAAGAAAGTGAGCATCACCAAAGAGAACACCACTGTGGTAGACGGTGCTGGTCAAGAAGGTGAAATCCAAGCTCGCGTTAAGCAAATTCGCCAACAAATCGAAGAAGCCACTTCCGATTACGATAAAGAAAAACTGCAAGAGCGCGTAGCCAAGCTGGCTGGCGGTGTTGCGGTAATCAAAGTAGGCGCTGCCACTGAAGTGGAAATGAAAGAGAAGAAAGCCCGCGTTGAAGACGCACTGCACGCCACTCGCGCTGCGGTTGAAGAAGGCGTGGTTCCTGGTGGTGGTGTTGCTCTGGTTCGTGCTTTGGCCAACATCAGCTCTTTGGAAGGTGCTAACGAAGATCAGACTGCAGGTATCCAGTTGGCCCTTCGTGCCATGGAGTCTCCGATCCGTCAAATCTCTGGCAACGCCGGTGCAGAAGCTTCTGTAGTGGTTGATAAGGTGAAAGCCGGTTCTGGTAACTACGGTTTTGACGCTGCCACTGGCGAGTATGGCGACATGATCGAGCTGGGTATTCTTGACCCCGCTAAAGTAACCCGATCTGCACTTCAGGCTGCTGCTTCTGTAGCTGGCATGATGATCACCACCGAAGCCATGGTTGCCGATATGCCTGAGAAAGAAGGCGCTGGCGGCGGCATGCCTGATATGGGCGGCATGGGCGGTATGGGTGGAATGGGCGGCATGGGCGGCATGATGTAAGTCGTCCCCGACCAAAACCATCTAGTCTTGAAAGGCCCGCAGGCTCAGTGCTTGCGGGCCTTTTTTATGTTATATTTTTGACAATCTTGTCCGTTTTACAGTTATTAAATTCTTCTTGAACCATGTCTGAAGTAGTAGAAAAACCCAAAAAGCCCCAGCCCAATGAATGTTGTGGCGGTGGCAGTTGTTGTCCTTGTGTGTGGGACGCCTATTATGAAAAGCTGAGCAAGTGGGAAGCGCAAAACAGCGAGCAGCCCATTGACTCACCATCTTTGAAGCAACAGACTTCGGAACAACAACCAGTGGAAAATGAAAAAGCCATCTGGCGCTAGTTTCGCTGGTTGGTGTAGGCAATTGAACACACGCAACGTGCTTCCTCTAGAACCGTGTCCTAAATTTTTTGGAATGTAGACACAATTTGGAACCTTTTAGTCTAGCTTTTTCACTCCAAAATATAAGAAATCAATCCTGCTTTTTGCTTCCAGCAAGACCCACTGCAGTGGATCATATACGTTTTAACGATAGCGAAATATTTACCCGCACACATGGGCATATCTTCCTCATTGAGCAAAACCTCCCCAAATTCAACAGTTCTGAAAAAGCGAGATCTTAACCAACCTGTACCTGTACCGCCGAAAACTTTTTATAGGCGACGGCTTTTGAAAGGACCTTGTCATTGTTTTTCAAGTTCTTGTCAGTGATTGTCAGTGAGTAGCAACCCTAAAAAAGCTCTGTGTTAGTGTGCTCGAATAAACAGCTTGGACTGAATCACGGGCAAGGAGAATCGATGCGTATTGTTTCTAGATTGCAAACAGTAGCTCGGGAACATTCCCACCTGACAGCTATAGAATACGGTGAGCGACGCATTAGTTATGGTCAGCTGATGAACCATGTTGATGCGCTGACTTCGGGGCTGCAGGCGCTGGGAGTTGCTGATTGTACCGTGATGACGTTCCTCGATCCTTCGCCTGAGCTGGTATCATCCATGCTGGCCATTGTGAATAGCGGCGGCCTATTTTGTCCTGTTGATCCAGTGCTGCCGGAGCGACGGATTCAGCTGCTTATTGGTCAGGCTCAACCCCATGTAATGATATCCAGCGGCCAATGGCTGGACGTCATCAATCAGATTGGAGAGGCGCTTGATCAGGTCATCCCCGTATTGCTTATGGAGTCTGTGGAGACTCCTGAATTCGGCAGTGCATGCCATCAGTTTGGAAGTAACGCCTGTCTAACGAGTGCCATGGACACGTCCCGACCATTGCCATATGTTGCGATACAAGACATCGCGATGGCGAACGGACCCATAGACACTGGGATCAACAGGGATAACTGTTATCTATATTTTACTTCCGGCAGCACGGGTACGCCTAAAGGGATTGTTGGGCGACAGAGCAGTCTACTCCACTTTATTGATTGGGAGTCGCAATACTTGCTGTGTGATAGCAGCGTACGGGTCAGCCAATTAACATTGCAGACCTTTGATCCGTTTTTACGTGAGCTACTATTGCCATTATACAATGGTGGTACCTTATGCATACCCGAATCACGTGATCTTGTTTATGACACGGCCAAGCTTTATCAGTGGTTGGTGAGTGAAAGGGTCACTGTAATGCATAGTGTGCCAACGCTGTTCGAACAGCTTCTGACCCAGGTTCAGCATCACTCAATAGCTACTGATCTGAAAGCAGTGCTGCTTGCCGGTGAACCCTTGAAACCCGGTCTTGTGAAGCAGTTTTTTCAGTCAGGATTGAATGACTCAACTTCTCTTCACAATCTGTATGGACCCACTGAAACTACCCTAGCGAAATTCTTTTACTCTGTGATGCCGACGGATCAATGGCAGGCTGCCATTCCAGTGGGCCGGCCGTTGCCCGGCACGACTCTCTCATTGCTTCCCGCGGACTTTGAAGATGCTGCAAGCAGTGGTCACACTGTAGGTGAAATTGTTATCCATACGCCTCACGGTAGCGCTGGATATCTGCGTAATGGGTCTGATTACACCGCAATTGAAACAGAAGAGGGTTATGCCACCGGTGACCTGGGCTATGTCCGTAACGATGGCGAGCTGGTAGTGGTAGGGCGCCGTGACTTTCAAATCAAGATTGCAGGCCAGCGGGTTGAACTGGGTGAGATCGAACATGTTATTGAGCAGTTTGCCGGTGTTCGGTCCGCAGTGGTTCATCCCCATTACCTTCGGGATCAACTTCATATAGCTGTCTATTTTACCGAAGCGCAACTGACAGTGGATACCGCGCAGCTCAAGGCCTATTTGCAACAGCGTCTGCCCGATGCATGGGTGCCAGTATTTTACCTAAGACTGGTTAGTTTACCGCTTACACCCAATGGAAAGGTGGATCGAAAATCGTTGCCGGTGCCTGACTGGGACCAACTTGAAGCACGCTTGAACGCCTATGCAGCTCCCGGTAATTTGCTTGAAATTCAATTGGCGGAGATATGGCAAGACGTATTGGCAGTGCCACAGATCGGTCGCAACGATTCGTTTTTTGATTTGGGCGGACGTTCCATACTTGCCATGAAACTGGTTACCCGTCTGAACCAAAAATTGGGTCGTTCCATCAGTATGGCTAAACTGTTGGCGAACCCTACCATAAAATCCTTGGCGAAAATTCTGGAGGATGATGCGGTAGATTCAAGGTCAACATTAGCTGATTATTTGAGTCGATCCGAAGCAAACGTTGTACCGATGATTACCTTGGAGCAACAGCGGCTGGCGTTGTTCCAGGTGATCAACCCAGACAACCCCGTTTACAACATGCCCTATCAAACTGAATGGCGAGGGCATCTTGACCTGCACTGTTTGCAGCGCGCCATTAATGCTTTGGTGGCAAAGCAGCCATCTTTGCGAACAGGTGTGGTGGTGAACCAGGGAAAGCCTAGTTTGGATATTCAGAATTCCCTGTCAATGGAAATATCACTACAGGATTTTAGTGATATTTCGCTTGATTTTCGCGAGTGGGAAATCAAACAGTGGCTCAGTCAGTTAGCAAGAACGCCTCTCGACATTGGTCAGCCAGGTCTGCTAAAAGTGTATGTGGCGCGCTATGATGCCCGGCGATATTGTATGGTTTTCGTTTTGCATCACATCATTGCTGACGCCTGGTCGTTCGAAGTATTCTGGAATCAGCTGCTAACCGCTTATCATCAGCTATTATCGGGCCGCGCGCTGAACGGGGCTGGGGCAATAAGCACCGCTCTGCTTTCTGCCTATGCTCAATGGCAGAGGGACTATCGGGAAACTACTAACTACCATCAAGCAAAAGCATACTGGCTAGATCAGCTGAAAGATGCTCCACCGGTGATACAGTTGCCTTTCGATAGGCGGCGACCTTCAGACTTAAGTTATCGCGGTGCCAAACTCGGGTTTACCTTAAGTCAAACTACCAGCGAAGAAATCCGCAGACTGGCGCAGCGGTTGAATGTATCTTTATTTTCTTTATGCCTGACATTGTTCAAGACTTTCCTGTTCAAGTATAGCGGGCAGGATGATCTTGTGGTGGGGGTTCCTTTCGCTAACAGGGAACACCGAGAATTAGAAAGTGTTATCGGCTTTCTGGTGAATATGTTGTGTTATCGATCTTATCCGCAAACAGATTTATCGCTTGTGGAATTTGCCGAGCAGGTACATCAACTCAATCTGAAAGCCCTGGAACACAGTGCGATGCCTTTCGAGGATCTGGTTGAGCTGCTGTGCCCGGAACGAAGCCTTAATCATTCCCCTTTGTTTCAAGTCATGTTTGCGTTCCAGGAGCCATTCATCAGCGATGGCCCAATTCGAGGTGCGGAAATATCCAAGCCCCAGATGATGGATATTGGTATATCAAAGTATGATCTCACAATGCAGGTTTGGGATGAGAAACCTTGCATTAACTGTGAATTCGAGTATTCGCTGGACCTGTTCAGCGCGGCCACTGTTTCCCGGATGGCCAAAAACTTCGAATATCTGGTGGACACCATTGTTGCGGATCCCGAAAAGCCCATGGGCCGATTAGATTGTGTTTGCCCTGACGAGCAAGAGCAACTGGTACAGTTGAACCAAACTGACAGGATATTCAACCATCATTACTGCATTCAGGATCTGATAAGCCAGCAAGCGCAGGTTTTTCCAACCATAACTGCGGTTTGTTACCAATCTCAACAGCTGACTTATTGTGAATTAGAGGTTCAGACCAATCGGTTAGCCCATCATCTGATCGACATGGGAATACAACCAGGACAACCCGTAGCGGTGAGTATTCCCCGCTCAATCGAATTGGTGATTGGTTTTCTGGCCGTGCTCAAGGCGGGGGCTGTGTATGTTCCGGTGGATCCTGACTATCCTCTTGATCGGCGCCAATACATGCTGGAGGATTCAGGAGCAGTGCTGATCCTGACAGTCTCGCAACTAGTGGAGCACTATCGACGCACTGATCTTAACATGGTGCTGTTGGATGAGTGGTCTTCTCAAGAACTCATTGGTGCAGATAGCTGCCCCGTCATTAACGTGGGGCCGCTTGACGTGGCCTATGTTATCTACACTTCCGGTTCCACCGGTAAACCCAAAGGCGTGGAAGTTTTGCACCGGGGTGTGTGCAATCTTGCCGAAGAAGAAATTCGTCTGCTTGAGGTGGGCAAGGGCAGTCGGGTGTTGCAGTTCGCGTCCTTCAGCTTCGACACCTCCATATGGGAGATTGTCATGACCCTGGCGTCGGGAGCGACTTTGGTCATGGCTGACCGGTTAGCATTGATTCCCGGCCCCGAACTACTCAGGCAATTACGCGAGCAGGAAATTAGTCATGTGACTTTGCCGGCATCAGCATTGGCAGCCTTACCTTATCACCCATTGCCTAAGCTGAAAGTACTCATTACGGCTGGAGAAGCCTGCTCGTTGGATTTGTTGAGGCTTTGGGGGCCTGGGCGTAAGTTTGTTAACTCCTACGGACCCACGGAAACCACCGTGAGCGCCACCAATGCGGTTTTGGATGCCCACGCCGATGAGATACATATTGGAAGGCCCTTGGCAAATACCCAGGTATGGGTGCTGGATCAGGACCAAAACCTGGTCCCCATTGGTGTTCCCGGGGAGCTCTGTGTGGGCGGGGTTGGTGTTGCGAAAGGGTATCTTGGTAAGCCGCAATTAACCCGCGAAAAGTTCATCACAGACCCGTTTACGGGGGACACCTCTCGACGTTTGTATCGAACCGGTGATCTGGTGAAGATGTTGCCTGATGGCAATATTTGTTACTTGGGGAGGATTGATCATCAGGTCAAGATTCGAGGTTTCCGAATAGAGCTTGGAGAGATTGAGATTCGCTTGAAGCAGTATTCTGGTGTGCGTGATGCCATTGTTATTGTGCGGAATGATGTGATAGCAGATCAGTGCTTGGTTGCTTATTTGGTTATTGATCAGGGGCAGGAGGATGTAGCTAACACCGACCTCGTGAACACAGCAGAGCTAAAGAACCATCTGAGCAATACTTTGCCGGACTTCATGGTGCCGGCACGTATCGTGACAATGAACGACTTTCCGCGCCTGCCAAATAATAAAGTTGACCGAAACAGCTTACCTGCACCCCTTGCAATGGATGAGTCTCCCAGCACTTTGGAACCTCCGCAAACTGAGCAGGAACGTATTTTTGCGACCCTTTGGTGTGAATTGCTGGGCATCCATCAGGTAGGGCGACATGACAGTTTCTTCGTTCTTGGTGGTCATTCATTGTTGGCAGCCAGATTTGTTGCCTTGTTGCAGCAACGCTATGACATGGAACTGTCAATACGCCATTTCTTCACTCAGCCTACGTTGAGTTATTTGGCGACCAAGGTGACAGCGAGCTCGATTTCCCAGACTATGAAGAGCAACTATTCAGGTGAGTTGGTTCCTCTCACAGCAGCCCAGAAGCGTTTGTGGTTCTTGTATCAGCAATGCCCACGCTCTTGCCAATATACCATAGGACAGTTGAAAACATTTGATCCCAGCTACGACCCTGAACTCCTCGCCACAGCAATACAGCA
>CAXHEX010000009.1:0-199516 GCA_964016105.1 uncultured Ketobacter sp. | reverse complement strand
GCCACCAGTTTTTGGCTTGCGTCCAATAAGGCTTGATAGTGCTCCTGGGCCTGTTCGGTGTCGCCCAGCCGCAGGGCGATATTGCCGAGTTTATTAAAGGAGATAGAGAGGTCGCGCTGAAATTGGGTGTTGTCAGGGGCGAGTGCCACCAGTTTTTTAGCTACATCCAATGCGGCTTGATAGTGCTCCTGGGCCTGTTGGGTATTGCCCAGCTGCAGGGCGAGGTCTCCGAGTTTATTGAATGAGACAGAGAGGTCGCGCTGAAATTGGGTGTTGTCAGGGTCGAGGGCGACCAATTTTTGGCGTGCGTCAAATGCGGCTTGATAGTGCTCCTGGGCCTTTTCGGTGGCGCCCAGCCGCAGGGCGATATTGCCGAGTTTATTAAAGGAGACAGAGAGGTCGCGCTGAAATTGGGTGTTGTCAGGGTCACGGACCACCAGTTCTTGGCGTGCGCCCAATGCGGCTTGATAGTGCTCCTGGGCCTGTTGGGTATTGCCCAGCCGCAGGGCGAGGTCGCCGAGCCTCTCGAAGGAGATCGAGAGATCGCGCTGAAATTGAGTGTTGTCAGGGTTGCTTTCAACCAACAATTCAAATAGCTGATTGGCTTCAAGATAGAGTCCTTCCGCTTGCCTAGTGTCCATCTGATTATTCCGCAGAATTAGATCCGCTTTTTGAAGCAGTGTTGCCGCTCGTTGACGGAGATCTTCCGTACTGTCATCTCCGTATTCCGCCAAAAGTTCGGCTAACTTATCGATCTCTTCACTGATTCGTGCTCGCTCACGGGTGGGTAAATAATTGTTAAACGCATCCCGCCCATCAAAGTTCAAAAAATGAATGCTTTTCCGCACCGTGCCCAACAAATCTTCCGCCCGCTCCAAGTGGCTTTGTGCGCGAACGTACTGCTGTACCGCCACACCGGCGCCGGCCAAAGCGAATAGCATTAACCCACCCACAATGGCACTGAATCGACGGGCCTTGCGGACACTTTCTCTCGCCTTTTTCAATTGGTGGAGCTTGTCCCGATTGACCAATTCTTCAAGCCCAACCCCCAAGATACCGGCAATGATTTTTAACTTGGCCGTATTGATTTGTTCTTCATAGGCCAGAGCCAAGCGTTCAGCGTCTTTACGTGGCCGACCCTGTTCCAGCAGTTGTTGCTTGTACACTGCCGGGTTGGTGACCCCTTTGCGTCCGCCTGGCAAGCGGAAGTTAGCTGCAATGGGTTCGGTGGGTTGGGATTTATCCAGATTACCATTGGGTGTTAATCGGTATTGTAATGCTTCTGGAAAACACTCCAGGGTTTCGGCATGCTCAGGGTCTTCTGTTTTCGCCGGATCAATGGAGGCATTGGGCTCCCCTAGCAGCAAGCCCGCCATGATGCGGTCTTCTTTGCCGGTGGCTATAAAATGCAGGATTTCTTCATTAACGTATTTGGATTGCACCGCTCGTGGGGAACAGAGCACCACCAAAAACTGCGAGCGGTCTAGGGCGTCTGTGATTGCCTGACTTAAATCCGCTTTGGCAGGCAAAGAAACCTCGTCACGAAACACGGGGTAAATGCGATCGGGAATGATCTCCCCCCGCAAATTTTTGGCGCCGATCAGTTCATGGGGGACATCGTACACTTCCAACTGCTGATGCAGCCAGGTGGCCCACTGTTTGTCTTCCTCGGTATTATCCGCATGGCGATAACTGATAAAAGCCATGTAGGAGGTAGCATCGTTGGTGTTATTGGCGGGGTCGTCTGGGTTTTCCAATTCTGACATAGGTGCCTCTAAACTTGTTTATTGAGTGCAGCTTAAGTCACGGAGGTATATGGTAAATTTACTTGGGTCCTGACGCAACAGACCCGCGTGCTGGGCCAGTAAGAATAGGTGGCGTTCACTGTAGCCTTTACAGTAAATACGCGGTTGTCTTGAGGGGGGAATCTCTATGCGTGACTTGGGCGTGGTAGGTTATTAACTGGCTAGTCTTACGGTCATTTTTTACTGAGGGTTTCTTTTAATTGCGGAATATATTGTTCGTCGTTTTCGGCTAATATGCCTTTTTCTTGCATCCACAAAAATTTATCGAGTGCTTTTTGGTAATGGGTGTTGGCTAATCCAGTCTCATTTTTCTTCGTATAGACATTGGCGAGTTTCACGTAACTCACAGCGAGGTCGCGCTGAAAATGCGTGTTCTCACGGTCCAGGGTCACCAGTTTTTGGCTTGCGTCCAATGCGGCTTGATAATGCTTCAGGGCCTCTTGGGTATTGCCCAGTCGAAGGGCAACGTCGCCGAGTTTTTCATAGGAGACAGATAGACCACGCTGAAATTGGGTGTTTTCGGGGTCGAGAGCCGCCCATTTTTTACGAGCCTCCAATGCGGCTTGATAGTGCTCCAGGGCTTGCTGGGTATTGTCCAGCCTTAGTGCGATGTTGCCGAGTCTGTCAAAAGATACAGCGAGGTCGTGTTGAACTTGGATGTTGTCAGGGTCGAGGGCCAGCAGTTTTTGGCGTGCGTCCAATGTGGCTTGATAGTGCTCCAAGGCTTGCTGAGTATTGCCCGTCTTGAGTGCGAGGTCGCCGAGTCTTTCTAGTGAGATAGAGAGGTCGTGTCGAAATTGGGAGTTGTCGGGGTCCAGTGCCAGCAATTTTTTGCGTGTATCTAATGCGGCTTGATAGTGCTCTAAGGCTTGCTTAGTATTGCTCAGCCGCAGTTGGGCTAGGTCGCCGAGATTTTCGAAGGAGATTGAAAGGTCGCGCTGAAATTGGGAATTATTAGGGTCGAGGGTTACCAGTTTTTTACGTGCGTCTAATGCGGCTTGATAGTGCTCGAGGGCCTGTTGGGTGCTGCCCAGCTGCAAGGCAACGTTACCGAGTTTCTCGAGGTAGACGGCAAGGCCGCGCTGAAACTGGGGGGTGTCAGGGTTCAGCGCCACCCTTTTTTGGGCTATTTCTAATGCGGCTTGATAGTGCTCTAGGGCCTGCTGGGTATTGCCCAACCGCAGGGCTAGGTCGCCGAGTCTTTCGAAGGAGATCGAGAGGTCGCGCTGAAATTGAGAGTTTTCAGGGTCGAGGGCCATGAGTTTTTTGTCGATTTGTAACTTAGCCTGATAGTGCTGCAGGGCTTGTTGGGTATTGCCCAGCCGCAGCGAGAAGTCGCCGAGCCTCTCGAAGGAGATCGAGAGGTCGCTCTGAAAAAGAGCGCTGTCCGGGGCATTTTCAACCAACAATTTAAGTAGCCGATTAGCTTCAAGATAGAGCCCTTCCGCTTGCCTTGGGTCCATTTGATTATTCACCAGAATCAAATCCGCTTTTTGAGCGAGTGCTACCGCTCTTTGACGGATGTCCTGCGTACTGTCATTCCCGTATTCTGCTAATAATTCGGCTAACTTATCAATCTCCTCACTGATTCGTGCTCGCTCTTGGGTGGGCAAATAGTTGTTAAACGCATCCCGCGCATCAAAGTTCAAAAAATCAATGCTTTTCCGTACCGTGCCCAACAAATCTTCCGCCCGCTCCAAGTGGCTTTGCGCACGAATATACTGCTGCACCGCCACACCGGCGCCGGCCAAAGCGAATATCATCAACCCGCCCACAATGGCACTGAATCGACGGGCCTTGCGCGCACTTTCTTTTGCCTTTTTCAATTGGTGGAGCTTGTCCCGATCGGCCAACTCTTCAAGCCCAACCCCCAAAATACCGGCAATGATTTTCAACTTGGCCGTATTGATCTGCTCTTCATAGGCCAGAGACAAGCGTTCAGCTTCTTTGCGTGGCCGGCCCTGTTCCAGCAGTTGTTGCTTGTACACCGCCGGGTTGGTGACCCCTTTGCGTCCGTCGGGTAACCGGAAGTTAGCGGCAATGGGTTCGGTGGGTTGGGACTTGTCCAGCTCTCCATTGGGTAATAATCGGTATTGTAAGGCTTCTGGAAAACACTCCAGGGTTTCCGCATGCTCAGGGTCTTCTGTTTTCGCCGGGTCAATGGAGGCATTGGGTTCCCCGAGCAGCAAGCCCGCCATGATGCGGTCTTCTTTGCCGGTGGCTTTGAAATGCAGGATTTCTTCATTAACGTATTTGGATTGCACCGCTCGTGGTGAACAGAGCACCACCAAAAACTGCGAGCGGTCCAGGGCGTCTGTGATTGCCTGACTTAAATCCGCATTGGCAGGCAAAGAAACCTCGTCACGAAACACGGGGTAAATGCGATCGGGAATGATCTCCCCCCGCAAATTTTTGGCGCCGATCAGTTCATGGGGGACATCGTACACTTCCAACTGCTGATGCAGCCAGGTGGCCCACTGTTTGTCTTCCTCGGTATTATCCGCATGGCGATAACTGATAAAAGCCATGTAAGAGGTGGCATCGTTGGTGTTATTGGCGGGGTCGTCTGGCTTTTCCAGCTCTGACATAGGTGCCTGTAAACCCTTTATATTGAGTGCAGCTTAAGTCGAGTAGCTATATGGTAAATTTACTTAGGCGCTGTGGCAATCTCTTAGCAGATGATGCAAAAACTGGATAGCACCCCGCTTGCACTTGGCTAGGTAAAATGGGCGAATCCATTTGTGCGGATGTCTGTTTTTCCAATCAGGCATAAGATCAAGCACCAAAACCTGACCGACCGCTTCTCGCCCAAATTGGTAACTTGGATCATCTAGTTCTTTTAACCAACAACTACCACTTAGCCTCATTACAAACTAAACCCAGCAGCTAAACCGGCTGAAAAAAATCCATCATTACCTGAACCAGTTGCTCAGAAGACTGGGATTTTACTGCGCGGCGCATGTGTTCCACCATGGTCAGTCTTTGCTGAACTTCGAATTCAGAAACGGGTTCCATTTCCAGATCGGTATTGAGTTGCGGGCGCACCCGGGTCAGTTCCACCAGGGCCTTGGCGGTGAGTACCGCCTGATCCACACCTTCCTGGCGCACGGTGCTGGCGTAACGAAGATACCCTTCGTCCGCCAACCATAGCATGGCACCCAGACAGGCTTCGTGGCGCTTGGTGTGGAGGCCAAATTCGTCCACTTCATCAGGGCCGATCAAGTCTTCTACAAAAAGATCGGTTTTTCGCGGAAACGCTCGATGTAGGCTCATGAGCACCAGAGCGCAGTCTTTATAAAAATCCAATAGATTCAGGTCAGCCACGTATTAGCGTTCCGATCGCAGGCGTTCAAAGAAATCGCCCAGACGGGTGAGCGCGTCCTGGAGGTCTTCTTCCCTTGGCAGGAAAACCAATCGGAGATGGTCAGTGGCTGGCCAATTGAAGCCGGTGCCCTGTACTAGAAGTATCCTTTCCTGCAACAGGATATCGAGCACCAGTTTTTGATCGTTTTCAATTGGGTATACCTTTGGATCCAACCTGGGGAACAAGTACAGGGCGCCCTTGGGCTTCACGCAACTGACACCCGGTATATCGCAAAGCATACTGTGGGCAATCTCCCTCTGTCGGTAGAGTCGGCCATCGGGTTTGGTCAATTCGTAGATGCTCTGGTAGCCCCCCAGTGCAGTCTGAATGGCCAGTTGCCCCGGTACGTTTGAACACAGGCGCATGGATGCAAGCATGGTCAGGCCTTCAAGGTAGTCTTTGGCGGCTATTTTGTTGCCGCTTACTGCCATCCAGCCCGATCGATACCCAGCCACTCGGTAGGTTTTGGACAGGCCGTTAAAGGTTAAAAAAACCAAGTCGTCTGCTAGAGATGCGGTGCATACGTGCTCAGCATCGTCATAGAGAATTTTGTCGTAAATCTCGTCAGACAGCACAATTAGTTTGTGTTCTCTGGCGATTTCCAGCATCCCTTCCAATACCTCTTTTGGGTAAACCGCACCGGTGGGGTTGTTGGGGTTGATGATGACCATGGCCCGGGTTCGTGCCGATATTTTGCTGCGAATATCTTCCAGATCCGGATACCATTCCGATTGCTCATCACAGGTGTAATGAACGGGTTTGCCCCCTGACAGGCTCACTGCCGCAGTCCAAAGCGGGTAGTCCGGGCTTGGTATTAACACCTCATCATCATTGTTCAACAGCGCCTGCATGGCGAAGACAATCAGCTCGCTCACACCATTACCCAGGAAGATGTCCTCGATTTGGATATTTTCAATGCCCCGTTTTTGGTAGTACTGCATGACTGCTTTGCGAGCGGCGAACAGCCCTTTGGAATCGGAATAACCGGAACCTTCAGGTAGCTGATAGATCACATCCTGAATGATTTCTTCCGGTGCCATCAAGCCAAAGGGTGCAGGGTTACCGATGTTTAATTTGAGTATGCGGTGGCCTTCCTCTTCCAGACGGCGGGCCTCCTCTAATACCGAGCCACGTATGTCATAGCATACGTTGTGTAATTTGGATGATTTCAACACCGGTTTCATAAATTGCTTTGCGTTCCTTTGACTATGGAAAAGAGAGTAATTACTGTTGTCACGACTTTTTTTGTCATAAGCGCTAAGTTTATACGAAAAATGCCGGGTTTTAATGTGATTTTGAGGAGCGGTGTCCATGGCAGACAAAAGAGTGGAAAAGAGTGACGAAGAATGGAAACAAGAGTTGAGTGATGATGCATTCGCTGTATGCCGATTGGCGGGTACGGAGCGAGCCTTCACAGGGAAGTATTGGGACCACAAAGAGGTGGGGGAGTACGTTTGTGCCTGTTGCGGTACACCTCTCTTTGTATCTGAAACAAAATACGATTCCGGCTCGGGCTGGCCTAGTTTTTTTAGGCCAATATCTGAAAACGTGATCATTGAGCGATACGACAACAGCCACGGCATGGAACGTACCGAAGTGCTGTGTTCCGTCTGTGATGCCCATTTGGGCCACGTTTTTCCCGATGGTCCGCCCCCCACAGGCTTGCGTTATTGCATAAATTCCCTGTCCCTGGATTTCCGAGAAAAAAATAGTTATTAACAGCTTGCTTTTCCATCAAAACAGTCTATATGAGGCCTTTATAACCGAATGTTTTAAGGTCTTTGTCATGTAACTTGAGCAGTTTTGTTGGCTGCTCTTTTGATGGGCCCCTTAGGCTGAGCGTACTCCTTTTTGTTCACAGTTAGTATCTGCTACCGCTAAAACTTGCATATAACCGGTGTTCGTCTACGTGGTACCGGCGTATAACTTAAGTTGCTGATATTTTGCTAAAAATATCCAGGTTAAAGTTTGATCGATTTGTTGCTAGGGCCGTGTTTTGGCCTGCTTACGAATTTTTACATAATGTGTTCACAGAGTTATCCACAGGTTTTGTGGACAAGTAGCGGGGTATTTTATCTACAGGAAGCCATTTTCAGGTCCAGGTTGTACGCAATCAAAATAGTGGTTAGTGTATGGCCTCATTTTCATAAATCGGTGGCCAAAATAATGACAGCGGACATTTATCAGTTCAGTGGTTTGGATATACAGGGTAATGAGCGTTCACTCGAGGATTTTAAAGGCCAGGTGGTGTTGATCGTGAATACCGCCAGTAAGTGTGGCTTTACGCCCCAGTTCAAAGGCTTGGAAGAACTGTACGAAAAATACAAGGACAAAGGACTGATGGTGCTTGGTTTCCCCTGTAACCAGTTTATGAATCAGGATCCCGGTTCCAATGAAGAAATAGGTGAGTTCTGTCAACTCAACTATGGTGTGACTTTTCCCATGTTTCAGAAAATTGAGGTGAATGGGGATAATGCCCACCCTTTGTTCCAGCACCTGAAAAGCCAAGCGCCGGGGATGTTGGGTAGCGAAGCCATTAAGTGGAACTTCACAAAATTTCTGGTAAATAAAAACGGTGAGGTGGTGGCCAGGTTCGCACCAAAGGATACGCCCGCCAAGATCGAATCAAAAATAGTGAAGCTACTTTCGTAGCTTCGACAGCATTTTTTCCACGAAGGCCGTTTCTTTAGTAATAAGCTCGGCGAAGCTATCCCGGGCTTGTATGCGATTCACATAGGCAGCCGCTTTAGGCCAGCGGGTTGCGTCTATAGTTTCTTTGGCGAACCCCATATTGACGAACTGGGTGGCGATGGCGATATCGGCAACAGTCAGTTTGTCCCCCACAATAAATCCTTGATCTGGGCTGTTGGCTTCCAGGTAATCCAGCAGTGGGGGTAATTTGGTGTTGAGGCATTTATCCACCAGTTTTTGATCTGAGGGTTGCCCAATCATTTTCATAAGCACCAGGTTGCGGAAAATACCGAAGGTGGTCACCGGAGCAAGTTCGTAGTCGCCAAATTTCTCGAACCAGGCCACCTGTGCCCTCATGTAGGGGTCATCATAGGTCAGACTGGTTTGCGGGTATGCTGCTTCCAGGTAGGTGGCGATGATGCTGGAGTCCGCCAGCTGTTTGTCTCCATCCATCAGGGCGGGAATGCGTTTAAATGGGCTCAGGGATTGGTAATCCTCTGGAACGCGCGTTGGGTCCACCTGAACCTGGTCATAGGCCAAGTTTTTCTCTTTGAGAATCACGCAAAGTTTGCGCACGAAGGGGGAGAGGGATGCACCGTATACAGTTAAGGCCATGATTTATACCAGTTATGATTTTTGTTTTTTATTTATCTTGGCGTTTGAGCATGGTCTTTTTAGACAACAAATTCAATTAGAAATACTTTTTCTTCCAGGCATCTTCTTCTTCTAAAAATTCATCCATCCCTTGATTCAGTTCGCCTGCGGCGCTTGCGCTTTGCTCCTGTGCCGTTGGGCTACCGGACGCCGCTTTAAGCTCGTTGATGATTTCTTTGATGCGGGCAATTTTATCGTTGTAAGCGCCTTTTTGATTACGTTTCTGCATTTCAGCTATGACTTTTTCATAATTAAGAATGGCCATTTTGGGCTTACCCTGGCTTTTGCTGGTTTCAGCCACTTGAGTCATGTAACCCAGGTTAGCGTCAAAGAAACCACTTTGAATGGTGGTCAGGTATTTACGTGCCTCATTCTGATCAATCACCCGGTTTTGCATGAAGGATTCAATAACCTTTGACAAGTCTTGAAGAAGTTTACGAACTTCATTGGCTTGCTCAGGAGATTTGAAAGCCGGTGCCTGGGTTTGCGGGGTAGTAGCGCTAACTTCTGCCAGTTGCCCGTTAACAGAGTCGCGTTTTTTACGGTACTTCTCATTGCCTGGAGCCAACTCCACCAGTCGCTCAACTCGTTTTTTTATCTGTTCCAATAGCAGTAACTGAATATCTTTGCCCAGATAGGGAGCAGGGATGGCATCAAGCAGTCGTTGTAATCGGATTATATAATCGCCCAAATTAGCAATAAGGAGTGCTTTTTCTCGTTTTTGCTTTTCCAGAGAGTGGCTAACATAAAATAACGCCACAAGGCCGCCTACGCCCAGTACGCCGAGAACAATGATGAGTTCAGTAGACATGTTTGTTCCTTGGGGGTTGCCTGCCCGTTTATCTCAGTGTAGACCCTATTTTACTTGTTGGGTCAACTACAGGCCCCTAGAAACAGTGGATCAAAAGCGCACTCGACCCGTCAGCATGTCTTTGTACATTACCCAATCTCCTAAAAAGCTGTACCAGGGGTAGATGAAAGTGGCTGGCTTGTTCTTCTCGAAGAAAAAATGACCTACCCAGGCAAAGCCATAACCTATTATGGGCAAAAGAAAAATCATCCACCAAGTCTGGTTGAGCAGCATATAGGCCAACGCCACCAGAGTTAGGGTGCTACCCACAAAATGCAGCTGCCGGCAGGTACTGTGGCTGTGCTCAGAAAGGTAGTAGGGGTAAAAAGTGTCAAAAGACCTGAAGTGTTTGGTTTGTGACATAGATCTCTCCTATTCGCTTTAAAGTCGTCCGATACCGTCCGCCACCAAAGAACCGAGATACACTTGTTGCCCCCGTTCCTGGACGGAGGTTATGAATGGGTAGGTGTCTCCTGCGGGGTCGTGCAAGCTGCGAATAATATCACCTTGCTCATCCAGTTCCACGATCAGGCCATAGAGCTCCGGCTTTGGCTGCAGCCATTTTGGCAGCTTAGCTAATTGGTTTTTGAGCCAGGGCCTGGGGTGCAACCAGTCCGCAGTGGGGTTGCGGGTGGTGGCCAGTGCCAACCAGAATGTACCCCTGCCACTACTGGATATGCCATCGGGAAAGCCTGGTAAATTGCTGGCAAATAGATCGGTTTGGCCCGCTTTTTCGCCCCTCAGCCAGAGCCGGGTAATTTGATAGCGGTAGGTTTCGTTGATGAGGACAAAGTCTTCCTCCTGGGAAAGTGCTATTCCATTGGCAAAATAGAGGTTATTCAGCAGGGTGACGGTTTGTTTGGTGTTGGGGTCGTAGCGCAGTAAACGCCCCCAGGGCCGGGCCTCCAGCATATCCTGCACGTAGTGTTTTTGGTCGTAGCGCTGGCTGGCATCGGAGAAATAAATCATCCCGTCCTTGGCCACTTCCAGGTCATCGGCAAAATTAATCGGTATGCCGTCCACCTCCGTCACAAGGGTGCTGAGGACGCCATCGGGGTTTAGGGCCATCAGCCCTTTAAAGGCATCGCAAATAATTAGATTGCCCTGGTTATCCCAGTCTAAACCCAACGGTCGGCCTTGGGTGTTGGCCAGCGTTTCAGTGCTTCCATCAAGATTCACCCTGATAATGCGTCCGTCCGCCAGGGCGCCGTAAATCCGCCCTTGGGGGTCCGCATCCACGTCCTCGGGCCCCAATGCTTGGCCTTTTGCCAGTACTTCAATAGCAGATAACGCCTCATTGGGTTCCATTAAACCCGTGAGGGGAGGAGCTTCTGGTGGTTGATAAGCCGCCGCGTTAATAGGAGAAGGTGATAGCAGAAAGGCCGCAGCAGCCAACACAAGCAGCACTGAGGCCGCGATAAAAACGTATTTCATGGGACAGCTCTTGTTATTATTTTGACCATGCTAACCAGATGGCGCAGAAATTCAAACCTTATCAGTGGCATTAAATACCCTAAGGCTTTGATATGAGGTGTCTTTTTTAACTTTGTGCAAAAAACAGCTTGACGCAATTTATGTTACTCCATAGAATTCGCGCCCAGAACACACAACGTGTTCCACAGCGTCCCCTTCGTCTAGTGGCCTAGGACACCGCCCTTTCACGGCGGTAACAGGGGTTCGAACCCCCTAGGGGACGCCACTATTTAAAATGCAGGCGCAACGCCTGCTTTTTTTTGCCTGCTTTTCGGTTTTCCGCCCATGGCCAGACAATCCCATTCCTGGAATCTCAGCCCCACTGAGGCAGTTGCTTTACAGAAGCAATGGGCCGAACTTGTGGAAACGGAGGATCGTTTTGGTCCAATTAAAACGGTTGCCGGTGTTGATGTTGGTTTTGAAAACAACGGCGCGGTGACACGAGCAGCGGTGGTGGTGTTGGAATACCCTTCATTGCAGCCCATAGACAGTTGTTTAGTCAAGCAAGCCACTCGATACCCTTATATTCCCGGTTTGCTTTCATTTCGCGAGTTGCCCGCCGTTTTGGAAGCGTTTGAAAAATTGAAAACAACGCCGGATTTGGTGTTATGTGATGGCCAGGGCATAGCCCATCCACGTCGTTTCGGCATCGCGTGCCATCTGGGTGTTTATCTTGATATACCCACCATCGGTGTTGCTAAAACCCGGCTCTGTGGTGGCCACGTTGAAGTTGAAAATAAAAAAGGCGCTTGGGTTCCGCTGGAGCTTAATAAAAAAGCACTGGCGCAACCCATTACCATTGGAGCGGTTTTGCGCTCTAGAGAAAATGTGCTTCCAATCTATGTCTCTCCGGGGCACCGCATCAGCCTGCAAAGTGCAATTAGCTGGGTAATGCGCTGTACTGGGCGCTATAAGCTTCCCGAAACCACTCGGGCGGCCCATCATCTGGCGTCCAATTTAAAATAATCAGCGCTCACCTTCGGCTAGTTGCACAAATCGATTAATTAATTCCTGGTTTGCATGGGCCTGTTTGATTTGCTGCAGCATTGCTTTCACATCCCGGTTGTCCTCAAGCAACTTTGTTGCGGTTTCAAACAGGTAGCCGCGCATTATGTCGGTGTGAAATTCCGGGTGAAACTGGACACTCCAGGCATTGTGACCAATGCGATAGGCGTGATGGGGTTCGTATTCATTGAAAGCCAGCAGAGTGGCATTGGAAGGCAGCTTGAGCACGCTCTGGGCATGGGTAACATGGGCCATAAACGGGTTGGGTAACATGCCCAGTAAGGGATCTTGTTCACCTTCGGCTGTTAGTCGAATTGCCACGCTGCCGATCTCTCTTCCTTTGGGGTGCCATCCCGCTGCTCCATCCAGGGCTGCTGCTAGTAACTGATGTCCATAACAGACCGCCAGTAATGGGGTTTGCTGACTAATAATTTTGCGCAGGAACGGTTTTAAGCCTTCGCTCCAGGGCGCGTTGTCGGTAACCATGGCGGGAGATCCGGTAATTATATATCCTGCAAAACTCTCTACTGGGGGTAAATGCGCTCCTTTAGGCAAATCAAATGTAGTAAAGTCTGCACACGGATTATTTCCACTAAACCAATCCTCAAAATCGCCAAAAATGGCTTTCAGTTTGGGGTGGGTGGTACCGGTTTTTAGAATGGCAATGGGGGTACTCATGGCTGTAGTGAACCGTTTTGTGTGAATGGAAATTGAATCTGTTTCAATGTTTATAGCAAGAATTTGCGTATTGGGGAATCAGCTATGTCAGCCCACGATCACATGTATGGAACTGCTATCCGGTCTAAACCCGATTGGAAAGTACTTGCAAAGCTGTTTCCCTATTTGTGGCAGTTTCGTTTGCGTATTTCAGTGGCATTAGCATTACTCGTTACGGCGAAACTGGCCAACGTGGGTGTTCCTCTCACTTTAAAACACATCATAGACAGCTTGGATCACAGTGGATTGTCTTCCTCCGGCGTTGTGGTGGCTGTTCCCATTGCGTTGGTAGTGGCCTATTCTGCGCTAAGGTTCAGCAGTGTTTTATTTGGTGAATTACGGGATGCGGTATTTGGTCGGGTTGCTGAGCGCAGTCTTTCTCTGCTGGGGGTAAAGTTATTTCGACATCTCCATAGTTTGGATTTGGAGTACCACCTAAGCAGAAAAACCGGAGGGTTGTCGCGGGATATCGAACGCGGTACCAACGGAGTGTCGTTTTTGCTCAGGTCAATGGTGTTTAGTGTTGTACCCATACTGGTTGAAGTGGTCTTAGTGGTGGCTGTATTCCTTTATAATTACGATGCGATCTTTGTATGGATAACCCTCGGGTCCATTGTTCTTTACATTGCGTTTTCTGTTATGGCTACAGAATGGCGCACGCGATTCGTACGGGAGGCCAATGCAAAAGACAGCCAGGCCAACACCAAAGCCGTAGACAGCCTTTTGAATTTTGAAACGGTTAAATACTTTACCAACGAACGTTACGAAGAGGAGCGCTATCAAGACAGCCTTCATCAAAGAGAGCAGGCGAAAGTTAAAAATCATCTTTCATTGGCGGCGCTAAACTCGGGGCAGTCTGTAATCATTGCCATTGCCATTTGCGTCATGATGTTGAGGGCTGCCCATCAGGTTGCGGAAGGAACAATGACTCTGGGTGATCTGGCCATGATTAACGCGTTGATGATCCAGGTGTTTATACCGCTTAATTTTTTGGGGTTCATGTACCGGGAATTAACCCGATCGCTGGCGGATGTGGAAGCCATGTTCGAGGTTTTGGAAGTGCAGCCCAAAATCAAAGATGCGGAGCAGGCAGCCCCCCTCAGGGATGAAGCAGATGGTATCCAATTCAACAACGTAAGCTTTGCCTATCACAGAGAACGGCCTATTCTCAAAAGAGTCAGTTTCAGCGTTAAACCTGGGAAAAAAGTGGCCATAGTGGGTGCCAGCGGGGCAGGTAAATCCACCATAGCTCGGTTGCTGTTTCGATTCTATGACGTGAAAGATGGCGAGATTCTGGTAGGCGGTCAGGACATTCGATTGGTTACCCAAACCAGTTTGCGTCGTGCGATTGGTGTGGTGCCTCAAGATACGGTGCTATTCAACGACACGCTGTTGGAAAATATCCTTTATGGAAGGCCTGAAGCCGCAGCAGAAGAAGTAGACCGAGCCTGCGAAAATGCCATGCTGTCCCATTTTATACAGCAACTGCCCAATGGCTTAGATACAAAAGTGGGTGAGCGGGGCTTGAAGATTTCCGGAGGTGAAAAGCAGAGGGTTGCCATAGCAAGGGCTTTACTGAAAAGGCCCCGTATATTTTTATTTGATGAGGCCACATCCTCACTGGACAGTGAAACTGAAGCGGCAATCAACAGATCCTTAAAAAGCCTGGCTGAAGGCCACACAGCGCTGATTATTGCGCACCGATTATCAACGGTGGTGGATTGCGATGACATCATTGTATTAGATCATGGGCAGGTGGTGGAGCAGGGCGATCACCAACGATTGATGGAGCAGAAGGGAAAATACTACGCCATATGGTCTATGCAGCAGAGCAATATTAAGGGAGATTGATGATGGCACAGACTACCGCGTTAGTGGAAGCGCTAAAAGTAAAACTTAGGGAGCAGCGTTTAACCTACAATGATGTGGCAGATCATTTGGGGATTTCTGTAGCCAGTGTTAAGCGTTTGTTTGCAGACAAGCAATTTAGTTTGAAACGGTTTGATGCTGTATGTGAGCTGGCGGGGATTGACATCACCGAACTGGCCCAATCCATAGAACAGCAAAAACTAAAACAACTCACCCTGGAGCAGGAAACCGAGCTGGTCAGCGATATTAAATTGTTACTGGTGGCTGTTTCGGCATTAAACAGATGGTCATTTTCAGAAATTGTAGATGCCTATGAGATCAGCGAAACGGAATTGATTACCTACCTTGCCAAGCTTGATCGAATGAAGATTGTAGAGTTGCTTCCAGGTAATAGAATTCGGCCGCTAACCAACAAAGATTTTCAATGGCTCCGGCGGGGGCCCATCCAGCGTTTTTTTGAAGCGGAAGTTCAAAACGACTTTTTTCACTGTCAGTTTGATAAGCCCGGTGAAATCAGGCTATTTTTAACGGGTATGCTAACTCCCGGTTCCAATGAAAAAATGCACAAAAAACTCAATAGATTGGCCGCTGATTTTAAAAGCCTGGATAGAGAAGATGAGCCATTGAATCTTGCGCAGAGGGTGGGCACCAGTCTGGTTTTGGCCATGCGTCCATGGGAGATGAAACAGTTCGCCCAATTGCGCCGAGGTAAAAAAGCCAACTAAGGTTTGTGACCCGGTGGTCTGGCAGGTCCTGCATTGGCATTTTTCCATTGCTGGGGTACCCTTCTATGCACATTTGTTACTCAGTAAACAAAAGAGGCGTTGTTTGTGCATTCCCAATGGTCTTACTTCTCAGCAAAACAAATACTTCAGGAATTTAAAAAAGGGACAATCACCAGTAGAGCTCTACTGGATCACTACGTTAGCCGTATTGAAAAATTAAACCCCAGCATCAATTCCGTGGTAGCCATGGATATTTCTGCTGCTCGAGCCAGGGCGGACGCGGCAGATAAAGCCAGAGAAGAAGGCGTCAGTTGGGGGCCGCTCCACGGCCTTCCTGTGACGGTGAAGGATACCTATGAAGTTGTAGGCATGCCATGCACAGCAGGATCACCATCGCTTCGTAATCACATTCCAACAAAAGACGCCGTAGCCATTGATAGTCTTCGATCCGCCGGAGCGATCATATTTGCAAAAACCAACGTTCCTTTGTTTGCTTCTGATATACAGAGTTTCAACAAGGTATACGGTACTAGCCACAATCCCTGGAACAGCGAATGCACACCCGGGGGGTCATCTGGTGGCGCAGCCGCTTCACTAGCGGCTGGCTTTACCCCATTGGAGTTGGGCAGCGATATTGGTGGCTCCATAAGAACCCCGGCTCATTTTTGTGGTGTCTACGGCCATAAATCCTCCCACGGGATTATTTCCTTACGAGGCCATATTCCAGGCCCGCCGGGTGTGCTTTCAGAAACGGATATGGCGGTTGTAGGACCCATGGCGAGAACAGCGGATGATCTGGGCCTGATGCTGGATACTCTAGTGGGTCCGTCACCATTGATGGAGCCCGCCTGGAAAGTAAAATTAGCCGCTGCAAAACAGCGCAAGCTCAGCGACTTTAAAGTCTTACTTTGGTTGGAAGATCCTCTCTGCCCAATCGAGGGGGAGATGTCAAACTGTTACCAACAATTGGCTCAGTTGCTGCGGGAACAGGGGTTGGATGTCACCCTGGGGCAACCATTGGGCATGGGGTTAGACTGTTTTTATCCCACCTATATGAATTTGCTGGGGAGCGTCATGGGCGCATCGCTGAAAAAAGCGCAACGACTGATGTTGGGCGCTGCAGCACCGGTATTGGGTAAGATAGGCAAGAAATTTAATACCCCCATTTCGTTGGATAGTTTTCTGAAAGGAGCATCACAATCCCACGTGTCCTGGGCGGCCACAAATGAAAAACGTTACCGAATTCGGGAAAAATTTATCCAGGTGTTTGATCAGTATGATGTGATTCTGAGTCCGGTGGCCATGACCACGGCATTTAAGCACAACCAGGAGAAAGAGCTCATATTGCGGAAACTAAAAGTGGATGGTCAGATACGTAACTATCCAGATTTGTTCATGTGGATCGCTCCGGCCACCATGATGGGGCTTCCGGCAACCAGTGCACCGGTCGGTTTCACGGGCAGTGGGTTACCCATCAATATTCAAATTATGGGGGCACCTTACGCTGATAAGACCACCATAAAATTTGCGAGCTTACTGGAGAAGGTGACTGGCGGATTTAAAATTCCACCGGGGTTTGAACAGTAATCTGGAGAGTTTCCTTCCAGCCGAGCTTAGAGGCCGGCTGGAAGGAAAAGGGTTTGATTAGATAAGCACCCTTGTGTTTAGGGCTTCCACTTGGTGATCATTTTCTTAACCATGAACGGAGCGGCAGAAAGGGCGCTGTTCACACATTGTTTAGCGTCCTTTGGATACATCATGCGTTGGGCGTTGAGCAGCGTGTCATAGGTGGTCTCGTCGAATGGGTACCACCATAGGTTGCGCTTCAACGGTAAAATATCCCAGTTAATTGCTTTTGCGTGGGTCATTTCCAACAGGCCTTCATGGCCATGGGTGCGACCCAGGCCTGAATGTTTCCATCCGCCCCAGGGCATCTCAGATAAACCGTGAGTGTATAGGTGATCGTTTATGGTGGTAACACCGGATTCAAGTTGACCCGCGATGCGTTTTGCCCTTTTTAAATCCCGGCTCCATATGGAAGAAGTCAGGGCCAGGTGGGATTCATTAGCCAACTGAATGGCTTCTTCTTCGGTTCGGAATGTCATGATGGGAATGACAGGGCCAAAGGTCTCGTCATCCACCAGTAGCATTCCCTCTTTAGTGTCTGTTAGCAGAGTCGCTGGGTGGAAAAAACCATTCTGGGGGCCCACAGGTTTTGACTGGGCAACAATCTTTGCCCCTTTTGCCAATGCATCTTCCAAGTGCTGTTGCACTGTGTTGAGCTGACCTTGGGTGGTGAGTGATCCTATATCCACATCGAAGCTCTGCCCAGGGCCGTGACGAAGCGCTTCTGTTTTTTGTTTCATTAACTGGAGAAAATCGTCGTACACAGATTCGTGCACATAGACTCGCTCCACACCGCCACAGGATTGACCCGCATTTTGAAAGCCGGCCCATGCTGCACCGTTTGCGGCGCGCTCAAGATCAGCATCTTCAAACACCAGCATGGGGTCGTTGCCTCCCAACTCCAACGATAATGGGGTTAGAGTTTTTGCCGCTTGCTCCATCAGTTGTTTGCCCACCGGCACCGAGCCAGTAAAAAAGATCTTGTCGATGCCGTGGTCAAAAAAGGCTTTGGACACGGCTCCGCCGGAACCGATAACTTGCTGAAATAAGCCCTTGGGCAAGTTACCCGCTGCAATGATTTTTTCAATGGCATGACCAACCAAGGGTGTTGCCGCTGCCACCTTGAGTATGATTGCGTTACCTGCCATCAAACCCATAATGACTTCACCAAATGGAATGGAGAGTGGGTAGTTCCACGGGCTGATGATACCCACCAAACCTAAAGCTCTGCGCTCAATCACAGATCGCTTGTTGAAAAAAAGTAAGCTATCGATTGGCAGCTTTTTCGTTTTCAACACTTTTTCCGCGTGCTTTCCATACCAGTCACAGGCCAGCGTACAGGGCAGCACTTCAGTGGCCAGAGCATCGACTCGAGTTTTGCCGTTACTTTTGCTGACGATTTCGCTAAGCTCTTCCGCGTGCTCGACTATGTAGTCTCGCATGAGTCGCAGGGCTCTAGCCCGTTCACGATAACTTCTGCGAGCCCAGATTTTTTGTGCACTGCGTGCATGTTCGAACATTTCCGGGAGGGAATTGAAATCCGTATTGGGAACGGTTCCAATTTCTTCGCCAGTAGCGGGATTATAGGCAATGGTGAGTCCGGGTTCTTTGATTTCTTGGGGAGCAGTCATTGAAATGAGCCTCTTGGAGTGCGCTAAATCGTGACGTTTTAGGTTATTGTTAATCTGGATTGTACGAGATGGTATATGTGGGATCAAACGACTCTTTGTGACGCTTTGTATACCCTTATATGAAGCTGATTTATAATGCCAAAATGGTATGAGAAATCATCTCAACTAAGCCTTACATCAATGACTTTTTTGGCTTTTAGTTAATTCTAAAAAATGGGAAAAGCAGGCCAATAACAGGACATATATGGCAACCAAAAAACGCAACGTCGATGTATTGATCATAGGTGCTGGTATTGCGGGAATAACAGTGGCGCTGGAATTGTTGGATTCCAATAAAAAAATCCTGTTACTGGACCGTGACCATAAGAAAAATTTGGGTGGTTTGGCGAAGCAGGCATTTGGTGGTATGGCATTATGTGGAACCGGTATCCAGCGGTTAAATGGCGTTCACGATAGCGCAGAGCTGATGCTGAAAGACTGGCTTTCATTTGCTGACTTTACGGTCGAGGATAAATGGCCGCGGTTGTGGGCGGAAGCTTATTGCGAACGTAATTTTGAAGATGTTTATGTTTGGCTCAAGCGCAACAAGGTGACCTTTTTCCCGGCGGTGAATTGGGTTGAACGGGGAGAGTACAGGCCCGGCAATTCGGTTCCACGTTATCATTTGCTGTGGGGTACCGGTTGGCAGTTAGTTGCCCGTTTGACAGAGCAGCTTTTTAGCCATCGTAATGTCGAAAATTTGGAGTTGGCATTTCAACACAAGGTGGAAGAGCTGATGGTTAGCGCCGGTAGCGTGGTTGGAGCTAAAGGTGTTAACGAAGCAAATCATGAGGAATTTGAAATTGAGTCTTCACTTACTGTTATCGCCAGTGGCGGCATTAACGGAAACATAGACAAGGTTCGGCAGAATTGGCCCAGCGGTTGGCCTTTGCCAGACACGATATTAAATGGTTCTCATCAGTTTTCTGATGGAATGATGCATGACGCAGTAGAAAAAGCCGGGGGCAATATTACCCATTTAGATTGGCAGTGGAACTATGCTGCGGGGATTCGCCACCCAAGCCCCAGTTTGCCTGATCATGGTTTAAGTCTTATTCCACCCAAGTCTGCCCTTTGGTTGGATGCTTTTGGTCGCCGCATTGGCCCCCGCCCCATGGTAACGGGTTTTGATACTCACGAGCTTTGTGAGAGAGTGAGTGCATTGCCGATGGGATACAGTTGGCAAATCATGAATCGTAAAATCGCGCGCAAAGAAATTTCCATCTCCGGTTCTGAACACAATCCCGCCATTCGTGATCGAAAGCTGGTTCGCTTTATCAAAGAAATTGTGTTGGGCAATGATGAGCTGTATGACTATTTAGTCAATCAGTGCCCTGACGTGGTGGTGGCTCCAAATTTGAGTGAATTGGCGGTTAAAATGACAGAGCTTTCCGGTACCCCGATTGATAAGGTGGGTATGGAAGAAGATGTGCATGACTATGATATGGGTATCCGCAGGGGCAGCGCGCAGTTTAATGACGATCAATTGAGACGAATCCAGCAAGTGAGGAGCTGGAGGAGTGATCGCCTGCGTACATTGAACGCACAGCCCATTGAAGATCCGAAGGCCGGTCCCCTAATTGCTATTCGAGAGTTTATTATTAGCCGTAAGAGTATGGGAGGCATTCAAACGGATTTGCATAGCCGTGTCATGGACCCGTCAGGTCATGCCATCGATGGTTTGTATGCCGTGGGAGAAGCCGCGGGATTCGGTGGTGGTGGAGCCAATGGCAAGCGCGCACTTGAAGGCACTTTTTTGTCGTCCTGTATACTGAGTGGACGCATTGCCGCGCGATCCATATTGGGCGCCACTAATCCGTAAATTGGGAGATTGTTTTAATGAAAAAAACCGGCGCTTGGTTGGTGCGATACGCCCTGGAGCAAATGGGGATACGTTTTACCTTTGGCATTCCAGGAGTTCACAATACAGAGCTGTATGATGAATTGGGCCAGTCCGAGTTAATTAAACCTGTACTGGTAACTCATGAGGCTGCCGGGGCTTTTATGGCGGATGCTGTTAGTCGAACTTCCTCTCACACGGGTACTCTGGTCATTGTGCCGGCGGCGGGGGCAGCTTACGCCAGTGCTGGCATTGGTGAGGCTTATCTTGATGGTATACCCATGCTGGTGATATCCGGTGGCACTCGCACGGATCAACCCTATAAGTTTCAGCTCCATGAGATGGACCAACAAAATTTTTTAGGGGAGATTACCAAGAAAACCTATAAAGTCATGGCCCACGAAGACATTGTTCCCACTTTGTTTGAAGCCTATCAGATTGCGAATCAAGGTGAACCTGGGCCCGTATTCATTGAGATACCCGTGAATCTACAATTGTTCACCGGCGAGGTAAGTGCGCTGCCTCAATTTCATGGGCTCAATGAATTTACAGGTATAATCGAGCAAGGTCTGATAAATCACGCGGTGGATTTATTGGCCAGTGCAAAAAAGCCGGGGATTTTTGTGGGGTGGGGCGCCCGCGATGCATCCCTCTGGCTACAGAAAATTGCCAGTTTACTTAACGCTCCCGTTAGCACCACTTTGCAGGGCTTAAGTTGCTTTCCCGCCAGCCATCCCATGCATGTGGGTATGGGTTTTGGTGAGTATTCTGTACCTGCTGCCAGCAACGCGTTTAAAGAGTGTGACTGTTTGCTTGCTGTGGGTACCCGCTTTGCTGAAATCCCCACCGGTAGCTTTGCCGCAGACGTTCCTGAAAATCTGATCCATGTGGACATCAATCCCGGCGTATTTAATGCCAATTATCCAGCCAAAGTGGCGATTGAAGGGGATGCCGCTGCCGTGTTGGAAAAACTGTGGGATGGGCTCCAGGTGGCGGTTCCACTGGGTGAAATGGATACTGATCTAGAACGTGAGATTCAGGCGGATAAACGCGAATATGCCCAGCAATGGTTGCGCCATGATAGTGGTGATCGGGTGAATCCCTACCGGTTTTTTTCCACCTTACATGAACAGATGGATCACGATGGCTATGTGGTGCTGGATGATGGTAACCATACTTTTCTAGCGGCCGAGTTGCTGCCGGTGAATCGTCCAAAGCATTTTATATCGCCCACGGATTTTAATTGTATGGGCTACGCGGTACCGGCTGCCATTGGAGTCCAGTTTGCTAACCGTAATCAGCAGGTGGTTGCCATTGTGGGAGACGGTGCTTTCACTATGACCTGCATGGAATTAGTTACCGCCGTAAGCCATAATTTGGGTTGTATTGTTTTTGTTTTCAGTGATGGTGAATTGTCTCAAATCTCCCAGGCCCAGGAAGTGCCGTACAATCGCAAGACCTGCTCGCTGTTGGGAAAACTGGATGTTTCTGGTGTTGCCAAAGCCACTGGTACAGAGTTTATCGCTTTGGATAATAACGCTCAGCTTGACGATGTAATGAATCAAGCATTCCAGTTTGCGGCCAAGCACCGCCCGGTGTTGGTGGATGTTCGCATTGATTATTCCAAGCGAACCCGGTTTACAGAGGGCGTATTGGCAACCAATCTGAAGCGATTTGATCTCTCCACCAAAGCCCGTTTTGTCAGTCGGGCGTTGCTGCGAAAGGTTACGGGTTAGCAAGTTATATCAAAGGGCTAAGGACAAAGGACAAAGGGCAAAACCATGGCAGATATTTCCACCGAATATTGCGGTTTGCAGTTAAAGTCTCCTCTGATGGCATCAGCATCGTCTCTAACTGGAGATTTGGCAACAGCCAAACAACTACAGAGCGCTGGAGCTGCGGGTATCGTGCTACCATCCTTATTTGAAGAAGAGTTGCAGCACAACCCCCAGCGTTTGCATGCCTATCTCGACAAGATTAAGTCTTTCAAGGATAGCCTTGATATTCCGGTGGTTGCCAGCCTTAATGGTGTTTCAGATGCAGGTTGGCTGGAGCACAGTGAGAGCCTGGAACAAGCGGGTTGCGATGCTCTGGAATTGAATGTGTATTACATTGCTGCCGATGCTTCGGAAAGCAGTGACCAGATTGAAAGGAAGTATATTAATCTAGTCTACAAGCTTCGCTCCCAAATCCGTATTCCTATATCGGTAAAACTGACCCACCAATTTTCCTCGGTTTCTAATATGGTTAAACGCTTAGAGGGCACCGGGATTGACGGAGTGGTGTTGTTTAATCGTTTCTACCAACCCGATATTGATTTGGAATCACTCACGGTTACTCCCACCCTAAGCCTCAGTGATGCCAGCGAGTCTTTACTTAGAGTCCGCTGGATTGCCATGTTAAGAGACCAGGTGGCGCTTTCATTGTGCGCTTCCGGCGGCTTTCACTGCGTGGACGATATTGTAAAAGCACTATTGGTTGGGGCTGATTGTGTGCAGTTGTGTAGTGTTCTGTTTCAGTCCGGAGTGGATGAAGTTCAGCGCTTGTTGGCGGGTATTCAGCACTGGCTGGAAACCAGTAAATTTAAGTCCGTGAAAGAGCTTCAGGGTCAGCTAAGCTACGCAAATCTAGCTGACCCTTCCGGTTATGAGAGACAAAATTATCTTCAGGTGCTTGAATCCAATAACTAGTGCTAGTGCCAGTGCGGGTGTTAGTGGAGAACTTGATCCAGCTCGTCCATCATAATAACCCGAGCAATTTTGTCTTCCATGGTTTGGGGTTTATCCAGTTGCACTCTTTGTAGATAGGGTGTGTGTTTGTCCGCTGCGGTGGGATTGCCCAGGGCTCGTATAAGAGCCTTGATGATCACCGACTTGCGTTGTGACTTTGCCTGCATTGCCTTGAGACATCGAGCCACCACCAGTTCTTCTTTGGTGAAATCCGTACCACAGGGGAAAGGGGTAAACATTCCTTTGGCGCGGTAGCTATCCAGGGTAGCTTCCAGGCGCTGGGGTGTGTTTTGGGTGAAGATGTCTGGAATTTGATAATCCTTTGGAATCTTGCCAGCCTGTTTGGCCTTAGCCAACAGCCCGGGCTGAAATCGTGAGTCAGCCACATTCAGCATCGCCTTAACCACATCCTGGTCACACTTACCGCGAACATCGGCAATGCCGTATTCGGTGATGTAGATGTCTCTCAAATGCCTGGGAATGGTGGTGTGGCCATAGTTCCAAACAATATTTGATTGGGTTACGCCATTTTTCTCCCGCGTGCTTTTTAACAGGAGAATGGATCTGGCGCCTTCCAGCTCATGGGCTTGAGCAACGAAATTGTATTGGCCACCCACACCACTTACCACCTGGCCGGTTTCCAAGCCATCAGAAGTGGATGCGCCCAGGGCATGGGCCAGGAACACGGTATTAATAAAGCGGGCATCTGTTCGCTGCAGGCGTTTTAGCTCTTCATTGACGTAGAGCTGGTTCATGTAACTAATATTGGTCATATTGATACTGGCGAGGGTTTCTTCATCCAGGTCTTTTAATCCTTGGTAAAAACTACTGGGACCCAGGAAGAAACCACCGTGCATGATACGACCCTGTTTCAGTACTGAACCAAGACAGAGCGACGCTATTTCGTCAAAGTTTTGTTCCAAATTATTGTTGGTAGTGGCACCCTGGGCATTGGCTAATTTATCACCCTGTAGGTGAATATCTGGAGTGAAGATGCCGAATTTAATTAGAAAATCCAGGTCTTTTTGCTTAATTAGCGGTGCTATTGCGTCAGCCTCCAGCAGTGACCGTAAATGTTCAGGCTGCAGCTGCTCCTGCAGCTTTCCTTGGTTAATCAGTCTTTGGATGATGACGTTGTCGTAAACTTTACGCTTTAAAATGCCTTCTTTAATCAGGTAGTAGAAACCGTCTACGAACATCTCACTGTTGCCGTACAGGCCCTGATTAAATGGACCCGTATCGCCCACCTGTTCTAAAATCTGGCCGAACTTTTGCTTCGCCTGAATATCTTCCAGCACCTGGTTATAGGCTTCGTTATTTTGTTGCCGTAATTCGCAACCGTAGACAATGGCATCTCCAAGGGAGCCTATGCCAATCTGCAGGGTGCCTCCGTCTTTCACTAATGCGCTGGCATGCATACCAATCATATAATCCACGGTGGTAACGGGCATATTGGGCGGTGCAAACAGCGTGCTGTAGTAGTCGGCATTGTTAATGACGATGTCAAACTCGTCCGCTTCTAAGATGGCATCGTTTCCCATAAAAGGCAGATTCTCGTTTACCTGGCCAATCATAAGAATGTTTTGGCCCGAGTTTTTTCGTCGAGTCAGCTCTGGAAGCAGGTCACGGGCGGTTTCCGGGTTGCAGCTCATGCTGTAGCGATCTTCACCATTTTCAACCCTGTGGGCTATCATCTGCGCAACCACATTTACATCCCAATTTAACAGGTCGCGGCTGGAGTGAGTGTAATTGGTACAGATGTAGTTTTGTTGGGCGTGCTCGTTGCCTAATAACGCACCGGATTTGAAAAAGAACTCATGGATTTGAATGTTGTCTGGAATGGCTCCCTTGCGCAGGTCTTTCATGTAATCCAGGCCAGGGTAGTTACCGAATACTCTCTCAAAAAAAGGCCCTAAAAATCGTTTTTGCAGGCCTTTGCCAGGGTCGGGTACTTCCAATGACAGCGCAGTGAGTATGGTGAGATTGATGCTGGAATCGGCTTTTGCCCTTTGATAAAGGGCGTTGGCTAATTCTGCGGGTTTTCCCAACCCCAATGGTAGTCCCAGCCGAATTTCCTTACCCACTGTTTCAAGAATTTTGTCAACACATTGTTCTACGGTATTAATTTGAATCGCAATGGTCATAGCAACAACCCCCATCTTTTTCTTGTGAGGTTATGTTGCGATTTTTACCAGCGAAAGGCAAATGACCAGGATCAGTTTTCCTGTTTGTTATTCCTCGATTGCCGGGGAAATGGTGATATTTCTGGCATCGCTGCTGCTGATGGGTTCTTGAAACAGGTTGCCCTGCATGGTGGTGCAGCCTAGTTTTTCAAGGTAGGATTTTTGGGCATCGGTTTCCACACCTTCTGCCACCAGATTCAGGTTGAGGCCGCTGGCCATGGCGCTTATGGCGCTGACAATACAGGCATCACCGCTGCTGTTGTCATTGCTGATATCCTGCAGGAATGATCGATCTAATTTAATGGTGTTAATGGGTAGCTGGTGCAAGCGGCTCAAACAGGTGTATCCGGTACCGAAGTCATCCACAGAAATTGAAAACCCAAGTCGGTTCAGGCGTTTCAATTTGGCTTTCACCAGAGCCTGATCCCGAATTAACAGTTTCTCATTTATTTCAATCTCGATCTGGTTGGGTGAAACATTGTGGGTTTTGATGGAACTCATTAGCAGGTTTTCGAATTCCGGATGTTCCACTTGCTGGGGTGAGAAATTAACGGCAATTTTTAGGATGGGATTGGCCCATTCCTGCAGATCGCAGCACACTCGATTTAGCACCCAGGCACCCAACTCTACTATGAGGCCGGTTTCTTCAGCAACGGATAAGAAATCAATTGGCCGCAAAACCCCTCTGCTGGGGTGGTTCCAGCGCAGATAGGCTTCCAACGCGTAGACATGATTGGTTTCAACATTGAAAATGGGCTGATATTCCAGATAGAGTTCGTGATTAGCAATGCTGTTTCTCAAATCGGTTTCAGTGCTGAGTTTATTGGCGTAGGCACTGTTTATATTTTCATTGAAAAACTGATAGCCATCTTTACCGCCGGATTTTGCGTGATACATGGCAATATCTGCATTTTGAATCAGGTGGTCCACCTGTTCACCATGATCCGGGAACAGGGCAATACCCATCGAAACTGAGATATGTAACTCATGGTTTTCAATAAAAAAGGCCAACTTGAGTCCATTTAGAATTTTGCGGGCGATAATGCTGGCGTCGTTCTGAGTTCTTATATTGGGAAGCAGCAAGGTGAATTCGTCGCTGCCGAATCGAGACAATGTATCGCCTTCACGCAGGCATCCACTGAGCCTGCGGGCGGCCGCTTGAATCAGCTGATCGCCAATACTATGACCCAAGGTGTCGTTGATTATTTTGAATCTGTCCAAATCCAGGTACATTATGGCAACTTTAGATTCATTACGCCGGGCGTGGGATAGCGCTAGAGAGAGGCGGTCTCGAAGCAGGGATCGGTTTGGCAGGCCGGTTAGCAGATCATGGTAGGCCTGGAATCGCATAAGGGACTCCGCTTGCCTGCGATCGGTAATATCTCTGGCTATGCCGTAGGTGCCTTTGAATGATTTTTTTGAAGAGTTGTTTGAATCTTCATAAATGCCCACGGCATTGACTTCGAACGGCATGGATAAAGTGGTGGAGGTGCCGTCTGGGTTTAAGGATAAACGCTTGCGTAGATGTATCTCTTTTCGCTGTGCTTTGCGTATGGTGGCCCGCCGTTCATTGAACAAGTGGGGGTTCGCTTTGTATTCTTCGTCACTCATGAGGTGACTGAAATGCTGGCCAGTGAGCTCATCGGTGTTGATGTTGAGGAGGTCTTTCACTCGATCATTGATATAGGTGATCTGACCACGTTCGTTTAGGGTATAGATGATATCGGGTGAGTTGTTCACCATAAATCGATACATCTTTTCCGATTGTTGTATGCGCTTCAACATGGAGCGATACTCAAATTCAAGGCGACGCTTATCCAGCGCGTTTTCTATGGTGTTGACCAGCTCATCTGCCATAAATGGCTTGCGTATAAAATCGAATGCGCCCTGTTTTATGCAGCTCGACACAGAAGCAAATGAATAATCTTCACTTACCACTATGACGGGGATGTCCTGGCGCTTGTTTTGGATGAATTGGAGTAGATCCACAGCATTGATTTCTGGCATCACTATGTCGAGGATAATTAAATCGAAGTTGCTGCGGGTGATTCGATCAATCGCTTCAGAACTGTTTCCAGCAAGGCTGGTTTCAAAGCCCTTGGCCTCCACCACAGTTTTTATATTGTTGATGGGTTCTTGCTGGCTGGCCACCAGTAATAAGTGTCTTGAGCTGGCCTTGGGTGCTTCTACATTCATTGCCGTGCCTTTTTATTCTTAAGTTCAGCAAGTCCACCCGTTATTAATGGGGTAGATGAATCCGTCTAGAAATACGCGTTGTTTCTGGAGAGTCTAGCCTAAGTTGTTTTGTTTTTCTAACGCCATTTTAACCCCATTGGCTGTGCGTTATATGGACAGTGTTAAACATAGCAGAAAGTTTGGTTTTTTATAGCGGATGAATATAAAAAAATTCCGGATTGTAATTTTACGGTAAGAATTTACCAGTAAAAAATAAGAGGGGAGGGAATCTATGCCAAGTAAAACAACAACTTAGCATGATATTTTGTTTGCGTAACCGGGTTTTGTTGATCTAAAGTATGAATAGATTAAAGCAAAAAACCACCTCAGCGGAAACCCTTGTTTTGAAATTACTGAAACAAGACATCTTTAACGGGGAAACTCTACAGGAGGAGCGAAGCAAGTATCGAACACCAGAGTAAGGCCATTTTTACAATTTGTCTTCTTGAGGAATGCTAATGAGTGTAAGAGCAGAAAGTACCAAGAAAGCCTATGTTATCGATACCAACGTATTGATACATGATCCAAACGCCATTCTCAATTTTGATGAACATCTTGTGGTCATTCCCATGACCGTCCTGGAAGAACTCGATAAACTAAAAAACGGAAACAAATCTATCGCTGCGGATTGCCGCTCAGCAATTCGGCTCATCGACAACGTCATTAATGATAGTCCCACTGATCGCCTGCAAAGGGGAGTTCCTATCCCCCGAGACGGTAAGGGTGGTTTTTGTGGCTCGCTGGCTATTTTGATGAATAAAACCGGTGAACCCCCAGAAGCGTGTTTGCCCAATGATAACAATGACAACAAAATCATTAACCGGGTGGTGCAACTGCAACGGGAAAACCCAGGTGTAAGTTATATTCTGGTGACCAAAGACATCAATATGCGCCTCAAAGCCAGGGGCTGTAACATCCAGGCTGAGGACTATCACAACGACCAACTGATTTCTGACGTGAAGCAATTGACCACGGGTTACCACGAGTTTTCCGGATCGTTTTGGGACCGGGTCAGCCACGTGGATACCATTCAACGGGAAAATGGCACCTTTCATTCTCTGTCCCGAGATGTGTTTGAATCCTCTTTATTTGTAAACCAGTATATCGTGGACGAACAGGATTTTTTGGCCCGTATCGAAGAGGTGAATGACGAGCATGTGTTGATTAAACATATCAAGCGGGAAGCTGTGATGAACCAATCCGCTTGGGGTTTAACTCCCAGGAATCTTTATCAGGCCATGGCACTGCATGCCTTACTTGATACCGACATCCATTTGGTTAATTTGACGGGGCCTGCGGGTTCCGGCAAAACCATACTGGCTCTGGCAGCGGCCATAGAAATGACGGTCGCCCATAAACTCTTTAACAAAATCATAGTCACCCGTTCTACCCCACCGCTAGCGGAGGATCACGGCTTTCTACCAGGCACCGAGGAAGAAAAAATGGATCCCTGGCTAGGTGCCATAACCGATAACATAGAAGCCTTGCACATTCAGGACGAGAGTCCACAGGGCAGCATCGAATACGTAAAATCAAAAGCCAATATCCAGTTTAAGGCACTTAATTACATACGGGGCAGGAGTTTTCAAAAAAGCCTCATTCTGATAGACGAATCACAAAACCTGACACCCCATCAAATGAAGGCAATCATCACCCGGGCCGGTGAGGGCAGTAAGGTAATCTGTTTGGGCAATCTAGCGCAAATTGATACACCCTACTTGAGCGCCATCAGCTCTGGCCTCACCTACATGACGGAACGCTTTAAAGGGTTTAAGCACAGCACCAGTCTGCGACTTAACGGCATTCCCCGTTCCTTGCTGGCGGAATACGCTGAAGCTAATCTATAGTAACCTCAGTGGCGAGCTGGTTTCCGGCTCGCCTGACCTTGTGATAATTAAAGACCTAAACAGTTAGAGAGAAATCCCCGTGCATCACTTTTTTGCCTATGTTTCCAAACTGAAGTACATCCTGCGCTGGGGGTTGAAGCGCAATACGGAATCGGAGAATGTTAAAGAGCACAGCTTTGACGTGGCCACCATCGCCCATGCGCTGGCATTGATTCGCAATCGGGTATTCGGGGGTAGTCTGGATGCAGATCGAATAGCGGTGATAGCGCTCTACCATGACGCCTCAGAAGTTCTAACGGGAGATTTGCCGGGTCCTATCAAGTATTTCAATCCTGCAATTGCAGGGGCCTATAAAGAAGTGGAGAAGGAGGCAAAAGCCAAGTTGGTGACCATGCTGCCGGAAGAATTAAGACAAGATTATCGGCCCTTAATAGAAGACCATAAGTTACCCGAAGATATCCGAAAATTACTCAAAGCGGCTGATGTGCTGTCTGCCTACGTCAAATGCATTCATGAAGTGGATTCCCAAAATCACGAGTTTCAGGTGGCCAAAGAGCGGGTTGAGGGAATGCTTGCAGAGACTGATTTGCCTGAAGTGAGCTACTTCATGGAGAAATTCATGCCCAGTTACAGGTTAACCTTGGACGAGTTGGGCTAAATGGCCTGTCAGTCCATTTTAAGCTGGTCGGTAATCAGGCCAAAGAATCCCGATATTCCCTCGCAACTGTAGTACCAGCCCAGATGGACACCACACTGTTTGCAGTAGGCGTATTGCCACTGAAATCCTTCAAACCAACAGAAATAGTCAGTGAGTTTGCCGCTCACAGAGCAGCCAGATGCCTGTTCATAACTGAGAAGATCAAACCCCAACCCTGAGGGGTTGGTAAAAAAATGGTTGGTCTGATTGTTGATCGGTACCAGATATTGATTCTCTGTGATGTAGCCGTCACAGCAACGGCAACGCACGGCGGATTTTTGATTCTCTTTACCTGAATCCGATTCTGATTTAGTTGATAAACCCGCCAACCAGCGTTCCACTGGGTCGGCTTCGGGCTTGTCTAAGCATTCCATAGGCCACTGGCATGTTAACTAGATTTACGTAGTTTAGCATCATTGCTTGATAAACAAACAGCCCCCCTATTAATAGGGGGGCTGCAAGAAAGAAGATGTTAGCTGTTAGAATGAATGCAGCATCAAGCGCTCATCTTGGCGCGAATCTCTTGGGTTCGGTTACGTACGTCGTGGAGCTGATCCATCAAACTTGATCGTGCTTCAGAAATTCTGGGCTTGATATCCTTAGCGTAGGCTCTTTCTGCCTGCTGCCGGGCATAGGCAGAAATCATGGTGGTATTCCAGTTTAGCCGAAAGCGATTATCATAGGTCGCCACCTCCAAATTGCGGATAAAATCCCTCACTGTAGGGTTGGCTTGGCGCAATTCCGCTAATAATTCCTGCAGGTTGATCTTTTCTGCACCGGACTCTACACCCATCTCTTTCAAGATTCTTTGGCCCTCAGCCTTGGCTGCGCTCAGGCTCTTGTTTAGCTGCGCCTGAAGGTTGTCACTTTGCTTTTTGAATTGGTCAATCTGACCTTTCACTTTGTCTTGAATCATTTATGCCTCCCGATGGATTCATCTGGTTTCCATTGACTATGGAATCAGTGTAGAGGCAAAAATTAGAATATTCTTACTAAAGTGAGGCAGTCCTATTGCTCTGGTTCACACAGCTCAGCCCATAGGTCATGCTGGTCCGACTGAAAAATTTTAGCGGTCACAATATCGCCAGGCAGCAGTTCTTTTTCACCATTGAGGAACACCAGGCCATCAATTTCAGGGGCATCGGCCTGGGTGCGGCCTATGGCGCCTTCCTCATCCACTTCGTCTATAACCACCTGGTACACCTTGCCAATCTTCTGTTTCAGCTTGGATCGGGATATTTCTCCCTGCACTTCCATAAATCGCTGCAATCGCTCCTGCTTCACTTCTTCTGGCACGGCTCCAGGTAAATCGTTGGCGGGAGCACCATCTACCGGTGAGTAGGCAAAGCAACCAACTCGGTCCAATTGGGCTTGCCGGATAAACTCTAATAGCGTCTCAAATTCGCTTTCGGTTTCCCCTGGAAACCCCACAATAAAGGTACTGCGCAGGGTGATATCGGGGCAGATGCTGCGCCATTTTTCAATACGTTCCAGCGTGTTTTCCGCATGAGCAGGCCGCTTCATTTTTTTCAGGATCTCTGGGCTTCCATGCTGGAAAGGAATATCCAAATAGGGCAGTAAGCGGTTGTCTGCCATCATGGGAATGATGTCGTCCACATGGGGGTAGGGGTAGACATAATGCAGACGCACCCACACACCTAAGCTGGCCAGGGCATCACACAGGTCCTTCATTTTGGTTTTGATGGGGCGCCCCCGCCAAAACCCGGTGCGGTACTTGAGGTCAACCCCATAGGCGCTGGTATCCTGGGATATGACCAATAATTCCTGCACTCCAGCTTTAACCAGGCGCTCAGCTTCTTCCATCACATCCCCCACCGGTCGGCTCACAAGATCGCCTCGGAGCGAAGGAATAATGCAAAAGCTGCAGCGGTGGTTACAGCCTTCAGATATTTTCAGGTAGGCATAATGGCGCGGAGTGAGCTTTACCCCTTGTTCTGGTACCAAATCCAAATAGGGGTTATGGGGCGTATCTTGGGGAACGTATTGATGTACCGCGCTGACCACTTCTTCGTAAGCCTGGGGGCCAGTGACACTCAGCACCGATGGGTGCACCGATGTGATATCTTTGGCATCACCCCCCATACAGCCGGTGACAATCACTTTGCCATTCTCTTGCAATGCTTCGCCAATGGTTTCCAGAGACTCCCGTTTCGCGGCGTCAATAAAACCACAGGTATTGACCACTACAACGTCAGCATCCTGATAGGTGGGCACGATATCGTAACCATCGGTTTTCAGTTGCGTAAGGATACGCTCAGAGTCCACCAGGGCTTTGGGGCAGCCCAGGGAGATAAATCCAACCTTTTTGCTTTCTTCAGTCATGGTCAGCCTACCGGGAAATGGCGCTGTAGTTTGGTTTCAGTTTAGACTGATGTCAATCTTGAGACAGGGCTTGACGGTAAGCTTTAACGTGCGTATAGTTCGCCGCCAGTCTTATGCGGGAATAGCTCAGTGGTAGAGCACAACCTTGCCAAGGTTGGGGTCGCGAGTTCGAACCTCGTTTCCCGCTCCAAAATACGAAAACCCGAATTCATACTATTGGACTCGGGTTTTTTTCTGCCCTGTTTTATTCAATCTGTTTGCTCGTGTTCTCTGCTTTGCTGCTGGTGGGGTAGTACACTTGGCGAGCAGAGTTGAGAATGGCGCAGAGGTCTTCTGCCGCGTCTAGTATTCGCGGTGAGGCCCTTGTATAAATATCCTGATTGACCAAAAACATTTGTCCATGCTTAACGGCGTCAATGCTGCTCCAGGTGGCCCAGGTTTGGCGCCAATGTTTCAGGCTGCGTTTTCCATGCTGACCTCCCGTAAGCATCACCTGAGGGTTTCGTGCCACCACTGATTCAAAGCTCACCACCGGGGAAGGTTCGTTTATATCCTGGAAAACGTTCTTACCACCGCATATTTGGTAAAGGTCTTTACTGAAATGGCCCCCTGCCAGGGTATATAGGGGTTGGTCCCAGACTTGATAAAAAACAGTAATTGGAAGGCTATCAGCATGGCGCTGTATAAGTTTTCCTAAGCGACGTTCGAACCGGGTTGCATTGGCTTCAGCCACCTTCTCATTCGCCGTAATAATCCCCAGAGCTCGAATATTGCGGGCAATACTGCTAAACCCCTTGGGGTCACTCATAAAAATGGGAATCCGCAGTGACGCGAGCTGGTCCAGGGTTTCTCGGCTGTTACCGTTCTTCCAAGCGATGATCAGGTCCGGGTTTAAGCCCAGGATAGCCTCAAAGTTTACTTGGTTATAGCCTCCCACCATGGGTATGTTTTTGGCCTCTGGAGGGTAATCGCTGTAGTTCACCGTGCCCACGATTTTAGCGCCGGCCCCGGCGGCGAACAGCAATTCAGTGATATGAGGCGCCAGCGAAACGATGCGCTGCGCCGGTTGTTTCATGGTCAGTGTGCGATTGGCGTCATCGGTTACGGTAATGGCCCCGCTGTGGAACGAGACCAGAAACACGATTAGCGCCATTAGGCTTTTTGTGGCCAGTGTCATTCCCGCTATCCTTTTCATGTTACTTCTCAATCTTAAGTACGCTGCAGCAGTTTCAGGCTTGTCTACTTTAGGGGGTTGCCCATGGCATCAACTGCACATATATTGAATCACAGCGGTGTTAATCGGTGGCTCATTCTTGGGTTGGACTAGGTGATTGTCAACGCTATTTTTTGGTCAATGAATTGATAATGGAAATGGACGTATTAGAGCATCTGCACCCCAAACTTCTGCCTGCACTGGATATGCTACCCCAAGATAAACCCGTGGCATTGGTAACCCGTCATTCCATCCGTGAAGAGCCTAAAAACCAGTTTGCCGGATATGATGTGCCATTGACTGCCCTGGGTGTGGAATTGGCCCAAGCCTATGGCAAGACACTCTCGCGTCCCATAGCTTCATTTTTCTCCAGTCCCGTGGGCCGATGTGTGGACACCGCTACGGCCATGGCTAAGGGTATTGGGATTGATATTCCTGTCACCACCCACTCTTGCCTGGTGGAGCCGGGAAGTTACGTAATTGATCTGCCGGTGGCGGGCCCCTATTTTTTCAAGCTCGGTGCTCTGGAGTTTGCGCAAAAACACTTGCGCAACGAGGTGCGGGGCGTGCTTTCTCCAGAGGAAGGTGCTCGTAAGCTTCTGCGCCACCTTAAGCAGAACCTGGGGTCTGATGGAACCTTATCGGTTCATGTGACCCATGACACTATTCTGGCTGCTTTTATTTACTTTCTAAGAAAAGAACATGACCTTGACCAAAGCCATTGGCCCTGGATGATGGAAGGTGTCTTTCTTTGGTTTGAGGCTAATGCGGTTAAGTGGGTATGGCGGGGAGAACTTGGCCATTTCGAAGTTTGTCTGGATTAAGTGGGTGCTGTTCTGTTGCTGGTGAACCAGTATAATCCCGGTTCTTTTGTTATTGAGATTTAAACTAAATGCCTTCAGCTTTAGAAGTCCAGAACCTGCGCAAGGTGTACAAAGGCGGATTTGAAGCCCTCAAAGGAATCAGCTTCACCGTAGAGCAGGGTGATTTTATGGCTCTACTGGGTCCCAACGGCGCGGGAAAGTCCACCACTATCGGAATTATCAGTTCACTTGTGAATAAAACTTCGGGAAACGTCAGCATTTTCGGTTGTGATATTGATCGTGATTTTGCTGCAGCAAAAATGCACATAGGTATTGTGCCTCAGGAGTTTAACTTTAATCAGTTTGAAAAAGTGGAAGATATCCTGAAAAGTCAGGCCGGTTATTTTGGCTTGGATAAGAAGACCGCTTCCCAACGATCTGAAAAGTACTTAAAGCTGCTGGGGCTTTGGGGCAAAAAGGCAGAGAGGGCACGCATGCTGTCCGGTGGCATGAAACGTCGATTGATGATTGCCCGAGCCCTGGTTCATGAACCCAAGTTGTTAATATTGGATGAGCCAACTGCCGGAGTAGATATCGAGTTGCGCCGCTCCATGTGGGACTTCCTTAAGCAAATCAATGCTGAAGGCACCACCATTATTCTAACCACTCATTATTTGGAAGAAGCCGAACAATTGTGCCGATCCATAGGGATTATTGATCAAGGTACTATTATTGAGCAAACCAGCATGAAGGCGTTCCTGGCGAAGCTAAACGAAGAAACATTTGTGCTGGATTTGGCCACGGACCTCGAACGAGCGCCTGATCTGAGCGGGGCTATTTGCCGCTTAACTGACCCTCACACATTAGAAGTGGATGTGGCCAAATCAGAATCACTTAATCATGTTTTTGTGCAATTAACGGATGCCAAAATATCCGTTCTCAGTATGCGTAATAAAGCAAATCGGCTAGAGGAGTTGTTTGTTTCGTTGGTGGAAAGGAAGGCTTAGTATGAATCGGCAGCAAAAATTCAATGCGTTTAATACCATCGTTACCAGAGAAATACGTCGATTCACGCGGATTTGGGTGCAAACATTACTGCCACCGGCCATCACCATTGGTCTCTATTTCGTGATCTTCGGCGAGCTTATTGGAAGCCGCATCGGAAAAATCGAAGGCTATAGTTACATGGAGTACATCGTACCTGGGCTGATTATGATGTCGGTTATCACCAACTCCTATTCCAATGTGGTTTCATCATTTTTCAGTACCAAATTTCAACGTAATATTGAGGAAATGTTGGTTTCCCCCATGCCTAATTATTTGGTGATTGCCGGGTTCGTAGTGGGTGGCATGGCCCGAGGTTTGTGCGTAGGTTTTATTGTAACCTGCCTCTCCTTGTTCTTTACGGAACTCCAGCTTCATAATCTGTTTGTTTTGATCAGTATCGTCATATTAACCTCGGTTATGTTCGCGCTGGGTGGTTTTATCAACGCCGTTTACGCTGGCTCCTTTGATGATATCTCCATCGTGCCTACATTTGTGTTAACACCTCTCACTTATATGGGAGGGGTGTTTTACTCAATCAATATGCTGCCTGAGTTCTGGGCAGGGGTATCCCAATTCAATCCAATGGTTTATATGGTGAACGGTTTCCGTTATGGTTTCTTGGGAATCAGTGATATCAGTTTATGGGTGGCGTACAGCATGATACTGCTTTGTATATCGCTATTGTATTACTGGGCCCATTGGTTACTTAAGAATGGTGTTGGAATACGAAGCTAAATTAAATCAGGTAATCTATGAAAACGTTTAATTCTGGTCCCTTGGGGCGCGAATCTGAATTCCCTGCTCAGTATGACGCGTCTGTACTCCATGCTATTGCCAGAGCGGATGGTCGATCTTCATTGTCCATCAAGGCTGAGCAGTTGCCTTTCTATGGCGAAGATCTGTGGAACGCCTATGAGGTTTCCTGGCTCAACCCTAAAGGAAAACCGGTGGTAGCGTTACTGGAACTTCGAGTCCCGGTTGGCTCCCATTCCATTGTGGAATCCAAGTCATTGAAGCTGTACCTAGGTTCATTCAACGGTACCCATTTTGAGTCTTCCGGTGACGTTGTGCTGCGAATTCGAGAGGATCTGAGCTCTCTGTTGGGTGTGTCTGTGGGGGTTAACCTGCTGCCTGTCGATTCAGCTCCAAGATTCGAATTGGCTTCACTTCCTGGTGATTGCTTAGATGACCTTGATGTGGCGGTGGAAAAATATGAGGTGGATAGTGGCTTACTGAGAGTTAAATCCGAGCAACCAGTCCAGCAGTGTTTCCATAGCCATTTATTGCGCTCTTGCTGTCCAGTGACCGGGCAACCGGATTGGGCCAGCGTAATGATTCGTTACCATGGCAGGGAATTAGATGCCAGTAGCTTGCTCAAGTACCTTATCTCATTTCGCAGCAATCAGGAATTTCATGAGCAATGCGTGGAGCGCATTTTTATGGATATTTATAACTTGAGTCAGCCGGCCAGTCTCACGGTTTATGCCCGTTATAGTCGTCGCGGTGGAATTGATATCAACCCCTATCGTAGTACTGAGCCAGATTTATTGGATAACTTGCGCTTAATGCGGCAATAGTCAGGATGGGCCAAGGCTCAGCCCTAACCCCAGCCACAGGGCGAACAGTACCGACCAGCCTAATAGGAAAGTAATGGAGTAGGGCAGCATTAGGGAGATCATGGTACCCACGCCCAGCTGGCTTTGATAACGCTGCATAAATGCCACTACTACACCAAAATAGGGCATGAGTGGCGTAATGATATTAGTGCTGCTGTCCCCCACACGATAAGCCGCTTGAACCTGCTCCGGGGCAATCCCAATCAATAAAAACATGGGCACAAAGATGGGAGCCAGCAGTGACCATTTCGCCGAAGCGCTGCCTATTAACAGGTTGATGCCCGCGCACATAAAAATAAACAGGGTCAAAAGCAGCACCGGGGATAGGGCCAAGGACTGCAGCCATTGGGCGCCATGGACCGCCAGAATCAATCCAATATTGGACCAGGCAAAATAATTCACAAACTGGGCGGCAAAAAACATCAGCACTAGATAACTGGCCATGGTGGCCATGGTGGCTTCCATATCGGCAATAACACTGCCTTTGCCTCCATAGCGTTGTTGAACAGAGCCGTAAGCCCAGCCGCAGACAGCGGCCAATAGGGAAATCAACATCACGATGCCACTGATAAAGGGTGATCCGGTGATAGAGCCGGTTTCCGGATGTCTCAATATCCCATCTTCAGGTAGCAACCCTATCAATAGGAGTAAACAAAAAACCAAAGCCACCCAAGCGGATTTTCTTAAGCCTTGGGTTTCTTCTCTGGAAAGGCCGCTGCCGTGATTTTCTTCAGTGGGCTGCCATTGGGGCAGCGCTTTAAGGGTGACTTTTTCTGTGACCCAGGTGCCGGCCACGGTGATAAAAAAGGTGGAAACAATAATAAAATAGTAATTTGCCAACACACCAACTTCTTTGTCTGGCGCAACCAATTTGCTGGCTTCAGTGGAAAGGCCCGCCAGAATGGCGTCCACAGGACCAATGAGCAGATTGGCGCTGTAACCTCCTGAGACCCCCGCAAATGCCGCTGCCATCCCTGCAATAGGGTGTTTGCCGGCGGCGTTGAAAACAAGACCAGCGATGGGGATTAACACCACATAGCCAGCATCAGCTGCCAGGCTACTCATAACACCGGTAAAAACCACTGTGGCGGTGAGTAGTTTGCCCTTGGAATTACCCACCATCTGTTTTAGCAAGGCAGCCAATAGACCGGATCTTTCAGCTATTCCCAGACCCAGCATGGCCACCAACACCGTGCCCACCGGGGCAAACTGGGTAAAGTTGGAGACGGTTTTTTCAAGTATTTGATGTAAGCCAGAACGGGAGAGTAGATTGTTGACTTCAATGTGTGTTTGAGTAACGGGGTGGATTGCGCTGATACCAAGTAGTTGCAATAACCAGGATAGAACCAGAACTCCCAAGCTCATATAGATAAACAAGGTGGTGGGATGGGGCAGGCGGTTGCCAGTGTTTTCGATCAGCCTTAAGGTTCGCAATAACAGATTGGGCTGTTCCATCTCACACTATCAACTTGTCGCGTATGCGCTGCGCTGCTTCTTCCAGGGCTTCAACCACTGAGTTCTTGTCGTAATTGTGAATTTTATCAATATCAACAAACAAGGTGAAACCGTCCCGCTCACACTCAAGAAAGCTTTGGGACGCGCCCAGTTCTTTGCGATGGTCCACAATTTCATAGATTGGCACGGTCTTGCTGAATCCTTTCACGTTGATTTGGCCACGGTCGCGACACATGATCACATCGCGAACTAAGCTATAGGTGGATTCTGCGATCAATACTTCCCCGGGTTGGGCAACGGATTCTAAGCGGCTCGCCAGGTTTACCTCACGACCTATGATGGTGTAGTCCATACGGGTTTCTGCACCAAAATTACCAACGGTACAATAACCGGTATTGATCCCCATGCGCACTTGAAGGGGCTTGCTGATGCCGCCTTTTCGCCATTGTTGACGAAGAATTTTCATTTTTTTGCGCATTTCCAATGCCATGGAAACGCAGGCAATGGCGTCTTGCTTGGGGCCACGGGACGTGGGGTCGCCAAAAAATATCAAAATGGCGTCGCCCACAAACTTGTCGATGGTGCCCCCGTATTTGAGGGCAATCCTGGACATTTCTGTGAAATAACTGTTGAGCAAATCCGTCAGAGCTTCCGGCTGCAGTTCTTCAGAAATTTCGGCAAAACCTTTTATGTCGGAAAAGAACACGGTGAGTTTTTTACGCTGGGTTTCCAGCTTTACCTCGGTCTCTCCGGAGAAGATGGCACCCCAAACTTGTGGTGGCAGATACTTGGATAACTTCCTCGATAGGTTAACGGATTCCTGTTGTCGACTCTTTAGTTCCCTCTGTATGGAAATAAGGGTTTTGGTTTGCTTGAATGAAAAATAGCCGAGCGTTCCGGCGAATAGCGCACAACCCATGATGCCTGACACCAAGGTGATCAGGTTAGGTGACTGAAAATTTAATTCTGGTAGTCCAAATATAACCAGCCCGAATATGATGCCAAGAAGCAGGGTACAAGTGCTTACTACCCAGCCGAATATGCCGCCGATGGTGATGGTGCCGGTGCTGAAAATCAGAAACAAAAACAGCGACAACGCCGGATCGAATTGGAATAGCACAATGGCGCTACCCCCCACTGCGGTGTCCGATAGAATTAAGACACTATTGGTGGTGGACCCTGCACGGGAGCGGAGATTGGTGGTAACAAAGTGGGACAGTAGCGGATAGGCCACGGCCAGGGCTGATGCCCACCATAAATCCCGGCTAAGGTCTCCAGCAAAGATGGCTGCGGCCACGATGGCTGCCATTATGAAATAGGCAAAGAGCCGAATCTGCTGGGGCGGAAGCACCTTGTTAAGCTTTTGATTGGTTGCCAGGTCAAAGGCAAAGTTTTCTGCCATCTAAAGTTGGCCTAAATGAAAAAATAAATACGATCTAACTTTCGTCATAACAATAGGTTATCGGATAATTATTGTAAATAGTGTTAAGTATAGAGCAGTCCCTAAATTAATCGCTGGTTATCTGTTGAACATTATTTTTGTTAACCAGATCTACCAGCCCAACTTTCTACCGGTCCTGCTACCTGTCCTGTAGAGATGCTGGATTCAATATAATGATTAAGGTGGCAATTACCACCACTTAATAAGATAAGTTATCATAAAGCAGGATTTAGTTGATGAAAACAAAGGCAAATGAATGACCGATGCATTGAATAACATGCTGACCAGAGTCTCCACTCCAAAGCTGAGCGAGCCCGTTCCATCCCTCCAAGAATTACAGACTATGTTCAAATGCGCCATTAGAGCACCTGATCATGGACGTTTGAAACCTTGGCGTTTCGTGGTGTTAGAGAAGGGCGCGCTGAGGGAACTGGGTGATGCCTTTGCGCAAACTCTGGAAGGAGGGGATGAGATAAAGCGGGACCGCCTCAGAGCCAAACCCCTAAGGGCTCCGATGATCGTGGTGGTGGTGGCGAAGCTGGATCCGGAGCACAACAAAATTCCCCTATGGGAACAGCAAGTGGCTGCGGGTATTGCCGCTCAGCATATACAGTTGGCGGCCCACCACCAGGGCTTCGGTTGTATGTGGCGCACAGGATCAATTACAGAAGCGCCTCAGGTGCGCCAGTATCTATCCCTGGCGGAGACGGAGCAGATTATCGGCTTTCTCTATTTGGGAACACCGGTGGGGGAGCCACGACAAGCGGAACAGCAGGACCTGGCGGATATAGTGGAGTATCGTAGCTAATAGTGATTGATATTTAGCGGTAAAACCAGTAAGGTACGCGCCTCTTTTTGAGAATGGTCAGGTGTCCGAGTGGTTGAAGGAGCACGCCTGGAAAGCGTGTATACGTTTATAGCGTATCGAGGGTTCGAATCCCTCCCTGACCGCCATTAGCCCCGAGCTCGTATAACCTACTGCGCTTTTAGTCAATCAGGCTGACGGGCTCAAGAAAGCTGTTAAGGGTCGATCAGGCGTATTCGTCGGTTTGTGTATGATCCAGCATCATTTCTTTGGCTATGCGTAACCGTTGTGATTTGGATAAATGGATCTCATCGAAGAGGTACATGTGCAGCATCCTTTGTACCCTGCGGCAGTTTTCCCCAGTTCGCCTTTCTCTGTATATGCGCTTTTTCCAAGCTGCCTGGTCAATATAGACGATTTGAAAAGCCATGGCCTGGCCACGAAACTGAAAGCCAAAGTGTCTCTTGCTTTCTTGTTTTTCCAATTCCAGCAGAATGTGAAGTTTGCCGATGATATCCAGGGCGTGACAGTCTTGCTGGTCCAACCAGTTTTTGATGTCTTTGGAAAGCAACACGTTTTCCATATCACTGGCAGCCACAATAGATTTTAAGAAAGCCACGTCGTGACGCCGGGATAATCTGTGTGCCAGACGATAATCTACTACCGGGGGTGATACATTTTTTTGGGTCATGAATCCCTCCTTGGCGTATGGGAGTTGGGACGGTGTAACACTATCCTGTATCTCCTCCTTTTGTCTGTTTCTATTTGTAAACATTGAGAGTTCTTTCATGTTTTTAAATCGATCTGTACTTTGCTTGCCCAGTAATTTTCAAGAGCGCATACTTCCCGGCCAATATCTTCGTCTCAGTTTATGGGTAGGGCCATGATGAAAATTGATGTCAGTCGTGCAGTGGATGTGGGTACATCGGTGTTGGCATCCACGTTAATGGGTTGGCGTGGTAGCTTTGGGAGCCGGACAGTGGAGCAGCCAGCGCAATTTTTACGTCTATACGACCGTGAAGGCTGTGCCAGTTGTCGAATGGTTCGGCAGGCTGTAACTGAGTTAAATTTAGACATTTTAGTTTTGCCAATCCCCATGGGGGGGGATCGTTTCCTACCGCAATTGCGCGAGTTATCCGGATCAGACCAGGTGCCATATTTAGTGGATCCCAACACGGATACTCAGATAGGTGGCAGTGACCAGATAGTGGAATATTTGTTTCAGCACTACGCCAATAAACCATCGCCGGCTAATTTGGTTGCCACTGACAGCAGCCTGTTTCGATCCAGGATGGCCACCATTGTACGTGGCTCCCGCGGTTTGGAAGTGGCGCCGTCTAAACCCGCTCACAAACATTTGACGCTATTCAGTTTTGAATCCAGTCCGTATTCCAGGCTTGTTCGGGAAAGACTGTGTGAGCTTGAGCTGCAATATTTGCTTATTAATATTGGCAAGCAGCAGCGGGCTGATGTGGGTCCTGCGAATTTTCGATTGCACCTGGGCAGCTACAAGCCGTTACCCAACACTAAACGTTCACAGTTTTATGCTGAGCATGGCAATGTGCAAGTACCTTATCTGCTTGATCCTAATACCGGTGCGGACTTGTTTGAATCAGCCGATATTCTTGACTATTTGAACGTAACCTATGGTGCGCTGGACTGAGCACCATGTTAGAGATTAACCCCCGCTAATGGGGCGGTTTATTGTCTCAATCAGGGGGCTCCAGCTGATCTTTTTGTGAGTAGTGCCTCCTGTTGCAACATGGCTCGCCTGTTTGTGCCCAAATTAGGAGCGTCATATTACTGTTCAATTACAAAGCATTCCAAAACACCTAGATTGGTCGTAAATACCGTTGACGGGGGGGTGGCGGTGGTTATAATCGGAATGAAAGCGCTATTTTACCAGCGGTAATTGCGTTGATTTGTAGTCGATTTATGTTTGTTTAACCACAGAAATGTTTGTTTAAAAGCCAGGTATTGTTATGTCTAACCCTTCCAGCGGCAAAGTAAAATGGTTCAATGAGTCTAAAGGTTTTGGTTTCATTGAACAGGACAATGGCCCTGATGTATTTGTCCATTTTAGCGCAATTTCCGGATCAGGTTTCAGAACCCTGGCCGAGGGGCAACGTGTTCAATTTAGCGTTACCCAAGGTCAGAAAGGTCCTCAGGCGGAAAACGTCACAGTTGTTGAGTAAAACAAAAAGGGTGTAGCGCAAGCTACACCCTTTTTTACTTTAGTTATTTTTCTTCTGGTTTGTCCAAGTGAACGTCCATTTGTGGGAACGGTATGCTAATGCCGGCCTCATCAAATGCGTATTTCACTTTTTCATTTGTGTCCCAGAGTACCGCCCAATAATCTGATGCTTTAACCCAAGGGCGCACCACAAAGTTAACAGAAGAATCCGCCAGCTCTGACACGGCGATTACCGGAGCGGGGTCTGGTAACACGCGCTCGTCTTCTCCTACAATCTTTTGCAGAATATTTTTTGCTTCCCGTATGTCTGCGTCATATCCAATACCAAAAACCATATCCACTCGACGGGTGGGTCGGGCAGAATAATTGGTAATAGTTCCGCTGTAGACAGCACCGTTTGGAACGATCACTTCTTTATTGTCGCCGGTTTTCATGAGAGTGGTGAAAATGCCAATGTTCTCCACCACGCCGGCAACACCACCCGCTTCTACAAAGTCACCGGTCTTGAAGGGGCGGAAGATAATGAGCATCACTCCGGACGCAAAATTTTGCAGCGAATCCTTTAACGCCAAACCCACGGCGATACCAGCAGCACCCAGTAAGGCCACCAAAGACGTTGTATCTACCCCTAATTGTTCTAAGGCTGCGATGATAACAAAAAGGACCAGCACCCAACGCAGTATGTTTGTGACGAAATTAACCAGCAGGGTGTCCATGCCGCTTCTTTCGAGGCCGTGTTTGACTATTTTGACGATGATATTTGCAACGATGCGACCCACCACAAATACGATGATCGCCAGCCCGATACTGATGCCCCAGTCCATCACGAGCTCTTGGGTGGCTTCTTTTGGTATTAAGTCTTCAAGCATGGTTCTACCTCCGATTGGTTGAGGTCTGACATGATACAAAAGTTCCCTTACAATGCCACATGATTCCCATTAAATAACGCCACCCATCATGGGCTGGTGATGGTTTGATTGCTTTTGGGTTTCAGGTAATGGCAAGAATTGTCTCGTTGCCAGTGGTGGCGTTATTGAGAACGCCAGGTGAACTGGGCATAAATAGATCGGCGCATCTCCGTTCGGTAGGGGCCTTGTATGGTGTCTTCAAACTCGACTCTGGGAGTGTCGATCAGGTTCTTGCCCACTAATGAAACTTCAAACTCGTTGGAAATCAGATAGCTCAAGCGGACATCCAGATCGGTGTAGTCACTTATGTCATCGTTCGGTAATTCATCGTAGTATTTAACAGACCAGTCAAACTCCCAGCTGTCACCAAATTCATGCCAGGATCTGAACCGGGCTTGATGTAGGGGGGATTGATCACTGAATTCCGATGCGCCAGTGGCGGTCTCCCCTTGGTAGGGTTCCACCACCATATTAAGGTAGCTGTAACTTAACTTCATTTGCCACTTACCATAGGGATTCCAATTGGCAGCCAGTTCAAACCCATGGGCGCTAGCGTCCGCTTCATTGCCATAAACAAAGTTTCCACTGGCCACGTAATAAGTGGCCTGATCAGTATCCAATACACTCACTGCCGGATTAGCGATTTCGAAGGTGCGCAGGTGCTTGTACTCGTGATGGAAGACGGTGGCGTCCACAAACAATTGGGAATTAACCTGATTGCGCAAGCCCAGCTCGTACGCTCTCATGGACTCCGCCTCAAATTGTTCTGACCCTTCCAGTTGGCCAATCACCGTGCCCACGGCGGGAGGTAACCCGGTTTGGTTGAAAATCCCATTTTTTACCACTTGTTGAATGGAGTCGGGTAGGGCACCTCGGATTATCATGCTCTTTCCTGCCCGGGATGGGGTTCGTATAGCCCGTGAAGCGGCTGCCCAAAGGGTTAGGTTTTGATTGCTGTTCCACAGTAATCTCAGGCTGGGTTGGTAATCAAAGTCGGTGTAATGTGAATCCTCTAATTTCACCCCTGCTATTAAGGTAAGATCCTTGGAAAGGTAAATTTCATCCTGGAAGAAGGCAGTGGCTAAATGATATTCAAGTTCCGGGTCTAGCAATTCTAATGCGAAGCTGCCTTGGTATTCGTCATCAATCCAACGGTAGCTAAAGCCCCAGGTAAATTGTTGGAGCTCTGACTTTTGATGATTAAATTGATAGTCGATATCCACCGTTGTCCTCTGATAACGGTAGGTGCTTTCTTCGCGATCAGACCAATCCACGTAGGCCTGCATAATGTGGGAGTTTCCCTGTGAATAGGGGTGAGTCCAACGACCCAGAATATTTGCGCTTTCGGCGGAAATATTACTACGAGCTTCGGGCACCTGTTGCATGGTATAGGGCTCCAGGTAGAAGTTGTTGTTTTTGTCTGTTTTTACGTAGTCCCCTTGCAGGGTAAATTTGTCGCTGTGTTCAGTCTGCCAGTCCGTGCGGAAGCCAACGGAACCCACTCGCCAATCGTCTCCAGCGTCCTCACCCGTGGCGTGATCAATGGAATCGTCCACCTCCCGATATTGAGCGTGGTAGCGAAAGGCTCCCTGTTCGAACTCATGCCCACCTCGATAGCGCACAAACCCTTCTTCTACATTACCGGCTCCTGCACTCACCAGCTGCCCCACGGTGTCTATGCTTTGTTTGGTGATAATGTTGATTACCCCATTTACCGCATTGGATCCCCACAGGCTGCTGCCTGGGCCGCGAATCACTTCGATGCGATCAATGTCTTCCAGCAGGGGCATATGACTGTCCCAATACACTCCGGAATACAACGGAGTGTACACACTGCGTCCGTCTATCAAGACCAGAAGCTTGTTGGCAAATTGTGTCTGGAAGCCTCTCACGGTGACGGCCCAGGTTGAGCCGTTGATGCGAGCCACTTCAACTCCGGGAGCCAGTTGCAGCACGTCCGGTATTGTTGTGGCGGCTGAGCGTCTGATCTCTTCCTGGGAAATCACGTAAATGGCCGCAGCGGTGTCAGCGAGAGTTTGTGGTCGCTTGGTTGCTGAATCCACCCGAATGTTCATTAATTGGGTTAGGTCGAGACTAAAGAGATCTTCATTTTCGTAGGATGCTATTGACTGGTTAGAATAAAGCCCCATGCAGGGAACAAGGGCAAAGGGCAGCAATAGTTTATTCTTCATAGTTTATCCGGCTGGATTCGTGCTGTTATTATTTACCGTGACTGAGTATATGCCTAAGGTAACTCGTTTGTACAATATATGGCTTAAGTAATACAAATGCGAATCTGGTGACACCCTCATTGTAGATTTTGTTATAAAATTTTGCTCTTTTCTTTATCTATCGTTATAAAAAAACTTAGTGACCCTTTTTTGTCAGAAACTTGACGTAATCGGCCCTATTTTCTGTTCTGCATGTAAGTTGTTGCTGTGCTTACGATCATTTTTCTAGCCGCTATCTGGCGATTTTTTGAATCGCTGGGAGAGCAACATTTGTCTTCATTTTTTTTACATAAGTTCGCAAAAATTCTTATAAAACACACGCCTAGCGCCGGTGCATTGATCAAAGTTAGCTATATTTCTAGTTGACCCTCTGACGTAGTCGAATACCCGATTGTCAGCGCTTTCGGAGGTTAGGTGTCAGTCACTGAAGTAATTCGCATTTTGATCTTAATTGGATCTGTTGTGCTCTTGTCCGCTTGTGGAGGAGGAGGGGGTAGTGGTGACCCCAGTTCTGATCCGGGTACAGATGTGGTTATTGAGCCCGTGGATGCAGGTGACGACACCGGATCCGATGAGACACCCGTTGACCAAGAGCCTGACTCGGGGTCGGGAGACTCCAGTCAAAATGACGATGGATTACCTTCAGATCAAACCCCTGTCAATGGAGCGGTTCATCAACCTCCCGTTTTGGTTTCTCTATGGTCCGATTCCACCCCGTTTGGTGAGGGACGGATAATAGATGATACGATTTCATTTTCCGGTACTGCAGAACCCTACCAAGTGGTGGAGTTGTGGGTTAACGGTACCCTAGCCGGTTCAACTGCTGCAGATATGCGCGGTGACTGGTTCTTTGATTACACCTCTGTTTCCCTCGCCCCAGGTGATTACTCGGCCATGCCATTGGCGGTTGATCGTGATGGCAGCGAAACCCGGGCGGTTCAGGAATTCAATTTTCGTTATGACCCAAATGCACCGGCGGCTCCGCTAATTGAAACCATTTCTGACGACAGCTATCAAGCTGGAGACGGTTACACCAGTGACGGAAGCGTCATTATTAGCGGTAGTGCGGAGTACAGTCTAGCGGTTCGTGTTTTTTTGGATGGGGCCCTGATTGGCACCGTGATCGCAGATGTAAATAACCAGTGGGTCCTGGACCATAGTTCCGTGGATCTGGCGGATGGTACTTATCAGATAACGGCAGAAAGCGAAGTAATGGGTTTGGTTAGTGCCATCTCTGCTCAGTTCACCTTGGTTGTGGATCGTCTAGACCCCAGTGCGCCTGCGTTCGTTTCTGTGTCCCAGGACACCGGGCTCAGTTCCAGCGATGGTATCACCTCTGACAATGGGCTTGTCATCAACGGTACTAGTGAGCCCTACGCTTCTGTTCGTGTTCGGCTGGATGGCTCTGTGGTGGGGAGTGTTGAAGCCAATTCCTCTGGTAACTGGGGCTTTGACTATTCGGGAGCTTTGCTGAACGACGGCAGCCACAGCATAGAATTCCAAGCCACTGATCGGGCAGGTAATGTCTCAAACTGGTCCACTGACACCTCCATAGTTATTGATACAACAGCGCCAAGTATGGCCACAAATATCGTTTTCAGTCCCGATAGTGGCACGGCGGGAGACGGTATCACTGACACCGGAGCCCTCAGCTTTAGCGGTAACGCGGAAGCCCATAGCGTTGTGCGAGTCATGGCTAATGGCACCCTTATTGGAAGTGCGAATTCCGGCAGTGATGGCAGCTGGACGTTGGATTTAACCTCAAGCCCCCTGGCCAATGGAATATACAGTATCACCACTGTGGTGTCGGATGTGGCTGGTAATGAATCATCTGCTTCTTCAGCTTTTGATTTGATTGTGGACGCGACTCCACCCACCGCACCCACCATTGTGGACTTTTCCACCGACACTGGTATTGTGGGTGACTTTATTACCTCTGATTCAACTCCGGCATTCTCTGGTACAGCACAGCCCGATGTTGAGGTGGAAGTGTTTTTCGATGGCTCCACCGTTGGCAGCGTTGTGGCAGATGCCCTGGGGAATTGGAACTACAGTCACCCAGTTTCCCTCGCCGATGGTGTTTACTCCGTCACCACTCTAGCCCGCAGCTTATCTGGTAATCAAAGCCCCATTTCTAACACCCTCACCATTACCGTAGATGCCACTGCACCGTTAACGCCCCTTTTGTCCATGGTCACCGACGATACCCATGTGGGCGGAGACTTTATTACTTCAGACAACCAATTAATTTTTTCCGGTAGTGGTGAAGCCAATAGTTTGCTTCAGCTTAGTCTCAACGGATCTTCTATTGGCTCCACAACCGTAGATGCTTCCGGAAATTGGCTGTTTGACTATTCCTCTACCAGCTTGAGTGACGGCGATTTTAGTTTGGGTTTAACCAGTGAAGATGCAGCAGGTAACAGCTCAATTGTCACCGCAACGGTGATCTCAATCGATACGCTGGCACCAAGTCCACCTCTGGGTTTGGCTTTTTCAAATGATTCCGGCGTTGTGGGCGATGGCATTACTTCGGACAATGGCCTGTTATTCAGCGGTACTGCCGAACCCAATACTCAGGTTGACATTTTTGTTGATGGCGTCGTTGCTGGAACCTCGGTTGTCGATGGTCTGGGTGCCTGGAGTTTTGATTACAGCTCAACGGCATTGGCTGATGGAGCACACTCCATAACCGCCAGTGCCACTGATACCGCGGGCAATTCTTCTGGATTTTCGGCGGCACTGGCGCTAACTATTGATACAGTCGCCCCGGTAATGGCCACGGTGGACTCAGTGGCTCCCGATAGTAATACCCCTGGTGATGGCATCACTAACAGTGGCAATCTGGTATTCGCCGGTACCGCCGAAGCGAACCTCAGCGTCACGGTTTTGCTGGACGCTGTGAGCGTAGGTAATGCCACTTCCGACGGCAGTGGAAACTGGTCATTTGATCACAGTGCCAGTTCCCTGGCAGACGGTATTCACTCCATAGTGGTTTACAGCGAAGATGCCGCAGGTAATAGCTCCACATCTGCAGCATTCATCCTAACTGTTGATACAGTAGCTCCCTTGGCTCCTGTGGTTGCGGGGGTGAATAATGATACTGGGACGGTGGGAGATGGTATTACCGGTGACAACCAAATAGAGATATTTGGTACCGCAGAAGCAGGGTCTCAACTAACCGTGCAATTAGATGGTGGACCCATTGGTACCACTGTTGCGGCCAACGATGGCAGCTGGAATTTTGATTACACCGCTACAACTCTGGCCGATGGCAGTTACAACCTCACTGCTCAGGCCCTTGACGATGCTGGTAATATGTCGGTCGCTTCCGCCAACTACAGCATTACCATAAACAGTGCTACACCCAACGCTCCAGTAATCATGGGTATTACTGATGATACTGCCACCGCCACCGATGGCATTACCAGTGATAATCGATTGCTGGTGATGGGTAGTGCCGATGCCAATACCGACATCAGTGTATTTGTTGATGGTGTTGCTGTGGGCAACACCAGTGCCGATGGTTCCGGCGCATGGGCCTTTGACTATACCGGTACTACGTTAGCGGATGGCAGTTATATCCTTACCGCCCAAGCCCAAAATGCGGTTGGCAACGTATCCGCGGTCTCTGCAAATTATGCCATTAGCGTCGATACCCTGGCGCCCAATTCTCCCACGGCTCTGGCCGTGAGTAATGATACCGGTGTCGGTGGAGACGGAGTAACATCCGATACAACCCTTGTTTTATCAGGCACTTCAGAAGCTGGCTCTCAGGTGGATGTTTTGCTTGATGGGATTAGCGTCGGTAGTACCGTGGCCGACGCAGGTGGCAATTGGAGCCTGGATCATACTGCATCAGTATTAGCAAATGGAGCCTATATCCTCACCGCTCAGGCAACAGACGGAGCCGGCAATTTGTCTACAGCCTCTGGGCCTTTTAATATAACTGTCGATAGTACCCCACCCTCGGCCCCGGATATCAGTTCTATCAATGATGATACTGATGTGAGTGCCGATGGCATTACCAGTGATAACACTCTGGTTATTAATGGTAGCGCCGAAGCCAATAGTACGGTGGAGCTTTTTCTTGGTGGGGTAAGTGTCGGTACCACTACGGCAGATGGTATTGGCAACTGGAGCTATGATAATACCGGCACTGTTTTAGCCGATGGAAGCTACACTCTCACTGCCCGAGCTTCAGATCTAGCCGCTAATCTTTCGCCGCTATCCACGGGTTTCAGTATTTCTATAGACAGTGGCGCGCCTGCCACTCCAGTCGTATTGAACATCAGTGATGACACCGCCACAGCAGGGGATGGAGTGACCTCCGATAACACCCTTGTGGTGACCGGCAGTGCGGAAGCAAACAGTAGCGTAGAAGTGTTTTTGGATGCCATCAGTATAGGCTCTACAACGGCAGATGGTACTGGTAACTGGAGTTATGATCACACTGGTACGACCCTAGCCGAAGGTGGCTATTCAGTCACAGCACAGGCCACAGATACAGCAGGGAATCTATCGCCAATATCCTCGGGATTGGGAATTAGGGTGGACCGCAGTGCCCCCATTGCACCCAGTGTCACTGCAATAAATGATGATACCGCCACCGCCGCAGATGGGATCACCAATGACAATACGCTGGTTATTGTGGGTACTTCCGAATCTGATAACAACGTTCAAGTATTTTTAGATGGGGTCGGTATTGGCACCGTAACCGCGGATGGTAGTGGTAATTGGAGTTACGATTACACCGCTACAACCCTTGCTGATGGAGGCTACACCGTTACGGCTCAGGCCGCTGATTTGGCAGGAAATGTTTCGCCGTTGTCTGCAAATTTCGTTATTACCATAGACAGCGGTATACCCAGTGCACCGATTATTAGTGCCATCACTGACGACACTGCCAGTGCAGCGGACGGGATAACCAGTGACAATACACTGGTCATAAACGGTACGGCGGAAGTCAGTAGTGCAATTGAAATATTTATGGATGCGGCGAGCATTGGTACCACAACCACAGATGGGGGTGGAAGCTGGAGTTTTGATTACACCGCAACAGCCATAGCAGACGGTTCATATACTTTAACCGCCCGAGCCACCGACGCCGCTGGCAACGTTTCTGCTCCGTCAGTGGGATTTGGTATTACTGTGGATAGGGTTGCACCCAGTGCGCCCGTGGTCACAGGCATTACTGATGATACCGCTGCGGCCAGCGATGGTTTAACCAGTGATAGTACTCTGATTATTTCCGGTACGTCTGAGGCCAACGCCACGGTAGAAGTGTTTGAAAGTAGCGTTAGTCTTGGTTCCACCACTGCGGATGGTAGCGGCAATTGGAGTTATGACCACAGGGGTACCACCTTAACCGACGGCAGTTACACCTTTACGGCTCAAGCAGCGGATGTTGCTGGCAACCTATCTACGCTGTCTTCCAGTTTTGGTGTGACTGTGGACACCACTTTTCCAGCGGCACCCACAGTAACCGCGATTAGCGATGATACCGCTACCGCGGGAGATGGTATAACCAGCGACAACACTTTGTTCATTTCTGGTACCGCGGAAGCAAACGCCAGTGTTCAGGTTTTTATTGATGGTGGTAGTATCGGCACCACTAGCGCCGACGGCAGTGGTAACTGGAACTACAACCACACGGCAACGCCCATAGTCGATGGTAGCTATACACTAACCGCCCAGGCCATGGATAGTGCAGGTAATAACTCTGCCGTCTCCAGCGGTTTCTCAATCACTATCGACAGTAATGTGCCCAGCGCGCCCGCCATCACAGCCATCAGCGATGATACTGCCACTGGTGCAGATGGCATTACCAACGACAATACCCTTGTGATTTCCGGCACGTCAGAAGCAGATGCTGCTGTGGAAGTGTTTGTGGACGCCGCTAGTATTGGCAGCACCACGGCGGATGGCAGTGGTAACTGGAGCTTTGACTATACGGCGACTACTTTGGCGGATGGCAGTTATGCTCTCACTGCCCAAGCCACTGACAGCTCTGGCAACCTATCGGCGCTTTCCGCTAGTTTCGATATTGTCATCGATACCGTCGCACCGGCAGTGGCGACTTACGATGCTATTACAGATGATACGGGCATCGTGGGCGATTTTGTTACCAGCGACAATACCCTTATTGCGTCCGGTACTGCGGAGGCTAATTCCACCGTTGAGTTATATTACGATGGCGGTTTAGTGGGTAGTCACACTGCAGATGGCAGCGGAAACTGGGTTGCGGACTACAGTGGGTCAACGTCACCTGACGGGGTTTATACGGTTTACGCACGAGTGATTGATAGTGCGGGGAACGCTTCGGGTAACTCATCTAACTATTTCGTTACTGTGGACACGGCGATTCCCGCTGCGCCGGTAGTAGCTGCCATTAGCGACGATACGGGTACACCGGCAGATGGTGTTACCAGTGATACCAACTTATTTATTAGTGGTACAGCCGAAGCGAACGCCAGTGTAGAAGTGTTTATAGACAGCGTTAGCCTGGGTACCACCACTGCGGATGGTAGTGGCAACTGGAGCTACGATCATACCGGAACCACTCTAGCCAATGGCAGTTTCACAATTACAGCTCAGGCGTCAGACTTAGCAGCCAATGTTTCAGTCGTATCTTCTGGTTATGCACTAACAGTGGATGACAACGCGCCCGCTGCCCCCGCAGTGACGGCGGTAACCGATGACACCGGTACGGCAGCTGACGGCATCACCAATGACAATACGCTGGTGATTTCAGGAACTGCAGAGGCCAACAACAGCGTTGAAGTATTTTTAGATGCGAGCAGCATTGGCACCACCATAGCGGATGGCAGCGGTAACTGGAGCTACGACCACACCGGCACCGTACTGGCAGATGGCTCCCACACCTTTTCAGCTCAGGCAACCGATGCTGCTGGAAACCTGTCGGTGGTTTCCAGCGACTTCGTTGTCACCATAGACACTTCTGTCCCAACTGCTCCTGTGGTGACCGCAATCAGCGATGATACAGGCACAGCGGGTGATGGCATTACCAGCGATAACACCCTTGTCATAAGTGGTACCGCAACCGCCAATATAACGGTGGAAACCTTTCTGGATGGTGTCAGTATCGGAACCACCAGTGCCGACGGCAGTGGTAATTGGAGTTTTGATTACACTGCTACCACACTGCTTGATGCCAGTTATGTGCTGACTGCAACTACCATAAACAATGCAGGAACCAGTTCGGTTAGCTCTGCCGATTTTAATCTTACCGTGATCACCAATGGGCCGGCTATTTCCACGTTGTCACCTGCCGATAACAACACGGCTGTAGGGTTCAATGATAACTTGGTGTTTACTTTCGACGCTGTGGTGACTGCGGGAACCGGTAATATCGTCATTTATCACAGCAGTGACGACACTGTGTTCGAAACCATTCCGGTGGGCGACGCAAGAATATCCGGTTCTGGAACCAATACCATTACCCTAAACCCCACAGGAACCTTTGTGGGTGGCACCGGGTATTACGTCAATATAGCCAGCACGGCATGGGTGGATCAGGTGGGTAATACCTTTGCGGGTATAAGCGATAACAGCACCTGGAACTTTACTTCTGCTGCCACCTCAATCGTGAGTAGCACACCAGCGGATGAAGCCACTGGTGTATTATTGGATGCCACATTTACCCTTAACTTTAATGAAACCGTGAATGTGAATAGCGGTGCTATTCGAATCTGTAATTTAGCGGATACCGCTTGCAGCGCGCCTGTTGATACTATTGATGTGACCAGCGGCCAAGTCACGGGAGGAGGAACCTCTACTTTGGTTGTTACTCAGACCGATGTATTGACTCCCAACACCGCTTACTTCTTACAAATTGATAATGACGCTCTACGTAATGACAATGCTGTAGCGTTTGCGGGTATCACCGATAGCACAACGCTCAATTTCACCACCGTGAATGTATCCACACCCAGTGTAACTGATGTGACCTCCAGTACCGCCGACGGCACCTATGGCAGCGGGGATACCATCGTTATCCAGGTTGTGTTTGATGAAAACGTGGACGTAACGGGAGCGCCACAAATTGAGCTTGAGCTGGATTCCAGCAACAAACTTATCAATTACAGTAGTGGTAGTGGCGGCACCACTTTGACCTTTAATTATGATGTTACTGTGGGCGACAGCAAAACCGATCTGGCCTATGCCTCCGCTAGCGCTCTCACTTTAAACGGCGGAACTATACGCAGTGCAAATAATGCCAATGCCAATTTAACATTGGCGACCCCAGGAGCAGCCAACTCCCTAAGCGCCAATAAAAACATTAATGTATCTTCTCCCTATCTGGATATCACCAGTTTAACCCCAGCCGATGGCTTTTTTATTCAGGGCCGAAGTTCCGGTACCGGTGAAAACTTTGCCCGTACCGTGAGTAGTGGTGGTGATATAAACGGGGATGGATTTGAAGACTTGGTTGTCTCGGCGGAGCAAAGTGGTGTTGGCGCGGCATCAGCAGGAGCCGCCTGGGTTGTTTACGGGGCAGCAGGTTCCACTCGATCCAGTTTCAATATCGACAGCATGGACAGCAGCCAGGGTTTTTACATTTCCGGTAAAACCACCGCCGATTATTTAGGAACCAGCACTAATCTAGCTGGTGATATTAACGGAGACGGCTACTCCGACCTGATTGTGAGTGCTTCCGCCAACGACGATGGTGCCAGCGAAGCCGGTACCGTGTATGTGGTTTGGGGGCAGGCGGCTGATCGCGCCAACTTCAGCGCTTCAACCATCACCAGCGCCAGTGCCAATGGCTTCCGTATTCTGGGTTACGAAGGTACCAAGTACTTCCCAACCACCTACACCACTGCGGTTGAACCTTGGAACAACCAGTCCACGGATGCCCGTGGCGATTTTAACGGAGATGGTATAGATGACCTGTTGTTGGGGCACCATCAAAGTGCGGCCAATGGGTTTGATGCAGGAATGGTGTATTTGATATTGGGAAGCACCGGTGCCACCCGCAGCGATATTACCTTGTCCACCAGTTTGAGCTCCACTAGTCAGGGATTCCGAGTTCATGCTGGCGCCACCACCAATGCAAGGATGGGATTCAGTATTCAGTTCGCAGGCGACTTTAATGGCGATGGTTACAACGATCTGGTGATAGGAGCCCCATACAACGACACCGGTGCCAGCGATAGTGGTCGGGTTTACGTGGTGTTTGGCAAGCCCGGCTCCAGCTTCAGCGATATCGATGTGACCACCATAAGCAATACGGAAGGTTTTGCCATTGGCTTTACCCAAACCAACGCTTGGTTGGGTGGTTCTGTGGCAGCCAGTGATGTCAATGGAGACGGTTTGTCCAATCTTATTATTGGTAGTGTTCGTCACAACGCCAACAGTCGCGGTGATAGCGGTTCTGTGATGGTGCTCTACGGGCATACTGCTGCCACTTATTCTGATCTTACCTACGGCGCAGCACTGGGCACCAGCGGCTATTACATTGAAGGCGAAAGTACTGGCGACTACCTTGCTTATGCCGCTGAAGGAGTGGGAGATGTGGATGGCGATGGCGTAGGAGATCTATTGCTTTCCACGGATAAGAACGATTCTGGTGGTTTTGATGCTGGAGCCGCTTGGCTAATTTATGGAGCCTCTGGTACCAGTCGCAGCGATATTGATCTTGCTACTCTGGATTCCAGCGACGGTTTCAAAATCATAGGCGATTCAGACTACGACAATTTTGGACGGGTGAATTCTGCTGGTGATCTCAACGGTGATGGCTACCAGGACATGTTGATCACATCCATAAACGGCGATAACAATGGAGTCAACATTGGAGAAATTAATGTCCTATGGGGTAAAGACTTCCGCGCCTTGGTAACGGCGGGGTTGACTGGGACTGCGGGGGCAGATCGCCTGGTGGGTACTTCTGGTGCAGATGTCATTGTTGCCGCCGGGGGTGCAGACAGGGTTTCTGCCGGTGCAGGAGACGATGACATTCAAGTGGCGGACCTCAGTTTTGGCTTTATTGATGGAGGGCGAGGTTCCGATACTTTAAGCCTGGCCGGTAGTGGTCTTGATCTTGATCTACGCAGCCTGAATTATGAAGTCATCAATGGTGTTGAGATTATTGACTTGGGTGATAACGGCAATAGCTTGACGCTGGATTCGTTGAGTTTGCTGATGTTGTCAGACGAAGTGAGAACCCTGTATGTGAAAGGGGGCAGTAGCGATTATGTGGTAACCGATGGTAGCGAAACCTGGGTGGCTAATGGGACGAGTGTTGTAAACACTGTGACCTATAATCGCTACGATCTGGATGAAATTTCTCTGTACATACAAGATAGTCTGTCTCAACCCACTACGCCTTCGGCCCCCAGTGTAGACAGTATCAGTGTGGATACCGCCACCGTGGGCGATGAAATTACTTCAGACACGGGTTTGGTATTTTCCGGAACCTCTGGCGCCTATTACGACGTGGAAGTTTTTGTCGATGGTGTCAGTGTGGGCACCACCACGGCAAACGCCGCTGGCGCATGGAGTTATGATCATAGCGCCACCGGTTTGGCCGATGCCACCTACACCATTACTGCAGTAGCTACCAATTTAGGAGGCTATGTTTCAGCTGCTTCCTCCGGTTTGGATGTTGTGGTGGATACCATAGCGCCATCGGTTCCAACCATCTCTTCCATTACCAATGATACAGGAAACGTTGCTGACGGAATTACCAGCGACGATACCTTGGAATTTACCGGTGGCGCCGATCCCTACGCCAGCGTCGAGCTATTTATTGATGGCGGTTCTATTGGCAGCGTTAGTGCAGGAGCCGGTGGAATTTGGAACTTTGATTACACTGGTACCAGTTTGGCTGATGGCAGTTATGTGGTTACCGCCATCTCATCGGATGTGGCGGGTAACGCTTCATCTCCTTCATCGAATTTTAATCTCACAGTGGACACCGGTACCCCAAGTACGCCTACGGTGGCCGGCATCAGTGATGATACGGGTACTGGTGGAGATGGCATTACCAGTGATGCCACCTTGATAATAACGGGCACAGCGGAAGCCAATAGCAGCGTCAATGTATTGTTAAACAGCGCAGCCATAGGTAGTGTTAGTGCGGATGGTGCCGGTAACTGGAGTCTTGATTACACTGGCACCAGCCTCAACGATGGCAGCTACAGTATTACTGCGATTGCTTCCGATGCCGCCGCCAATGCTTCTGCGGAATCTTCTGCCCTCAATATAACTGTGGATGGTACGTCGCCTCTGGTGAATACCCTGTCTCCAGCGAATTCCGCCACCGATGTGTCCGTGGATTCAAATTTGGTGGTGACTTTTAATGAAACGGTTTATGAAACCAGTGGCAATATTGAGCTTCGATTAACCTCAGACGATTCTTTGGTGGAAACCTTTGATATCACCGGAGTAAGGGTAAGTGGATCGGGCACCAGTACCATTACCATCGACCCAAGCGCAAGTTTATACGGTGGTACACAGTATTACGTGGAGATTGATGCAGGTAGCTATTCGGACCTGGCGGGCAACAGTTACGCAGGTATCAGCGGCAACACCTTATGGACATTCACTACTGGGGATACTGCCATAGTGAGTACGGTTCCGGCAGATGAGGACACCGGTGTAGCACTGAATGCCACCATTACACTGAATTTCAGTGAGGCTATGACCGTAAACAGCGGTGATTTGCGTATTCGTCAGCTTTCCGATAACGCCATCGTGGATACCATTGATATTACAAGTGGTCAGGTTTCGGGTAATGGTACCAGCTCCATTGTCATACAACAGTCTGACGTATTGGAATCCAACACCAGTTATTATATTGAGCTGGATAGCGGAGCCTTACGTAACGGGGCAGGGGTGGATTTTGCTGGGATCAGTGGCAACAGCACCCTTAATTTCACCACGGCCACTGTCACCCCTGCCACGGTAACCAACGTCACATCAGCTACCCCAAATGGAACTTATCGAGCTGGAGCCACTATTGAAATCCAAGTGGCATTTGATGCCGTTGTCAACGTCACCGGAATGCCCCAATTATTGGTGGATTTGAATGGCACTGACCGTTACGCAAATTACGTGAGTGGAACCGGCAGCACTACCATTACTTTGGAATACGTGGTGGCATCCGGTGATGAAACCTCGGATCTCGGCTATGTCAGTACCAATTCATTGACCTTAAATGGCGGCACCATTCGCAATAATTTATACGCAAATTCAAATCTGACCCTGGCAGCGCCGGGAGCAAGTAACTCCTTAAGAAATAACAAAGCCATTGCAATCACCTCCGCCGATTTGGACGTGACCAACTTGACCACCAACGATGGTTTCTTTATTGAGGGAGCCGAATCGTCCACGGTTTATTTTGGTCACAGTATCAGTAGTGGCGGTGATTTTAACGGTGATGGATTTGATGATTTGGTTATTGGGGTGCCAGACAGTAATTTGAGCAACACTAGTGGAGGCTACGCTTACTTGGTGTATGGTAAATCTGGTGATAGTCGAAGTGATATTAGTATGTCTTCGTTCAGTTCCAGTGATGGGTTTTATGTCACAGGCAGTGCTACCGGCGACAAAATGGGCTCCATGGTGGACATCAGTGGAGATCTAAATGGCGACGGTTATGATGACTTTGTAGTACTGTCGGCTCGTCAAAGCAGTGGTGCCAGTGATGCAGGTTCGCTGTATGTCATATGGGGTAATGCTTCTCCCGGGAACGTTAACCTCGCTTCAGATTTTAGTATGAGCATAGGCGCGACCAATAGCGATGGGTTTGTGATCTTAGGCTCAGAATCTAACGACGAAATTGGTTACTACAATACAACCGATCCACAGAATGCCCAGTTTATAGATGCCAGTGGCGACTTTAATGGTGATGGTATTGACGACCTTATTATTGGTCACAATCAAAGCGATGCTTTTGGCCTTAACGCTGGCGCCGCTTATCTGATTTTTGGGGAAGCAGGATCAACCCGCGCTAACTTCCGGTTGGACAGCTACGCCAGCGAAGGTTTCCTCTTTTATAATGGCAATGACGCTGGTAATTATGTGGGTCATAGTGTCCAGTACATTGGTGATTTCAATGGTGACGGCAAGAACGATGTGATTATTGGCGCACCGGGAGTGAGTAGCGATGACGGAGAAGCCTACGTGGTATTTGGTCATGCTGGTCCCGGATTTTCCAATATCGATCTAGATGCGTTGAACGGAACCAATGGCTTTACCATTCGAACCTCCACCACTAATGCTCAGCTTGGTGGTTCCGTATCAAGTTCTGATATTAACGGTGACGGTCTCACCGACATTATTATCGGCGTTCCAGAAGCAAATACTGACGGTTATTCCACTAACGGTGCTGCCATTATTATTTATGGCAGCAGCAGTGGGTCCTATAGCGATGTTTCGTTGGCGTCGGTCGGATCCGCTGGTTACGTGATTAATGGTGAAAATAGCACGGATCGCAGCGGGCATTCAGTGCGCGGTATGGGTGACATTAATGGTGATGGTATCGACGATATCATGTTGTCCACAATCCATGATGATGATGGAGGAACATCAGCCGGGGCTGCGTGGGTAATCTTTGGTGAATCCGGTACATCTCGCTCCGACATAAATTTAGATACTCTGGACTCCAGTGACGGCTTTAAAGTTGTGGGTGACGCGTCCGGTGATGAGTTTGGACGATCCGCCACCGCAGGTGACATTAATGGTGATGGCTATCAAGACTTTATGTTGTCTTCGGTAGCGGGAGATAACGCAGGCAGTTATAACGGTGAGGTCAATGTATTTTGGGGCAAACCGTTCACTGCAGGTATCGACGTGGGTACTACCGGTGATAGCGGTGTCAATCACTTGGTGGGCACCAGTGGTGACGACACCCTAAACGGTGCCGGTGGTGCCGACACCATTTATGCCGGAGCCGGTGATGATACTATTCAAGTGGCGGATATCAGTTTTGCCCGAATCCATGGTGGTCGTGGTACAGACACTCTGAGTTTAACCGGGTCCACATTGTCACTGGATTTACGGTCTGTGGATTACGAAGTTATTAAAGGCATTGAAATAATTGATCTGGGTGATAATGGCAACGGTCTAACCCTGGATTCCACCAGTTTGCTAATGCTTTCAGAACAGGTACGCACTCTCTATGTGCAGGGCGGAACCAGTGACTATGTTATTACCGATGGCGCGGAAACCTGGACTGCCAATGGTACTTCGGTGGTCAACAGCGTCACCTACAACCGTTATGACCTTAACGAAATATCCCTTTATATTGAACAAACCCTATCGCAACCGGCAACTCCAAGTGCACCTGCGGTGACCGGTTTTAGTGAAGATACGGGTACGGTGGGAGACGGTATAACCTCTGATAGTGGTTTGATTTTTAGTGGTACCAGCGGCGGCTACTTTACGGTAAATGTGTATATCGATGGTGGTTTTATTGGCTACACGGTTGCAGATGCAGTGGGTAACTGGAGTTATGACCACAGCGCAACTTCTTTAGCGGACGCAACCTATAGCATCACAGCACAGGCTACTAACTTGTCTGGTTATGTTTCAGCGGTTTCAGCGGTCATGACGGTAACCGTGGACAGTGCAGCTATGGCCATGTCAATGCCTATGTCTATGTCCATGTCCGTTAGCGAAGAGAGTGGAAGCAGTGAAACCACAAGTGGTGCCATAAACCTGAGCAGCCTTAGTTCTGAGCAAGGCTTCTTGGTTGAAGCAGACAGCGCAGGCGGTCACTTTGGCGTGGCTATAAATACGGTAGGTGACGTGAATGGTGATGGCTTCGAAGACTTTGTGGTGGGTGCTCCCAACGAAAATAGTACTTCCAGAGCAGCCTACGTGATCTATGGCGCAGCAGGAGCCACCCGCTCGGATATGGTAACCAGCGCCATCACCAATGGCACTCACGGTTTTAGAATTTATTCCAGCGACTCGCTCTACTATCTTGGCGCTGCTGTGGGTGGTGCCGGTGATTTCAATGACGACGGCTATGATGATGTTTTTGTGGCATCCACACGGGTGGATAACGCCGGTGGTAATGAAGGCGCATTGTACGTCATTTTTGGTAAGCCCAGCGGCAGTGACATTGACGTAGCCAGTTTAGCCAGTACAGACGGCTTTAAGGTATACACAGAAGAGCCCTATGCCCATATTGGAGAGTCCACTGGCACTGGCGGAGCCTATGATGATCAAAATGGTCAAACCATTGATGCCGGTGGAGACTTCAACGGCGATGGCATTGACGATTTGATTGTTGGCATTCCCCAGAGCGATCTGCCCAGTGGTACTGATAGCGGTAAAGCGGTGGTGTTGTTTGGTCAGAGCGCTGTTACCATCAGCGACATTAATATCGATACCTTAGGCAGCAACGATACCATCGGTATGGTGATCAACGGTACCACCGGCGATTACTGGGAGCTGGGTCAGAGCAGCCGATTCGTGGGCGACTACAATGCAGACGGTTACGATGATATTGCGGTATCTGCCTGGCAATCGGATGCAGTCACCGCTTTGGGTGGACAAACCTTTATCATATTTGGTCAGCCAGGGCCCACCTATAACACGGTGGATGTTACCAGCTTATCCGGTGTTGACGGATTTGCCGTCTCGTCCACCGGTGTCGAAGGCAGCCTGGGACATTCCGTTGATGGAGGCGATTTTAATGGTGACGGCATCAGCGATTTGATTATTTCCCATCACAGGTACAGCAACGAAATAGGTGGTGTACATGTTATTTATGGTAATCAAAGTGGCTCCTACAGCAATTTAACTGTGGACACCCTTGGGGTGAATGAAGGCTATTTCATTAGTGGTGTTGCTCAAAATGATCGTTTGGCTAGTGCGCTATCCAACGGGGGCGATTTCAATGCGGACGGTATCGACGACATACTTATTGGCGCCTACCGCAATGACGATGGGGGAGAAAACAGTGGTGCCGCCTGGTTGATTCTAGGGCAAGATGGCGTTAGCCGAGGAAATATCGACCTTTCCAGCTTGGATCCCAGTGAGGGATTCCAGATTGTGGGTGATCAAATTGAAGATTTCACTGGCCAGGCTGTTGGCGCCGCTGATATCAACGGCGATGGCTTTAGTGACCTTATTGTGGGCTCTCCATGGGGCGATAATTTGGCAGAACAAGGCGGTGAAGTTGCGGTTATCTGGGGTAAAGCCTACTACAGTGACAATAACACCAGTTTCAGCGGCACTGCAGCTGCAGAAAATCTGGTGGGAACCAGTGGCGATGATGTGTTGGTGTCAGGAGGTGGTGCAGATGCCATTTTCTCAGGGTCAGGAGATGATGTGATCCAGATTGTAGATACGGATTTCTATAAAATAAACGGCGGCTTGGGTGCTGACACCTTGGCGATTATGCCAGGGGCAGTGAGTTTGGATCTTAGCGCGTTGGCCCCGCTTACAGTGGGCGGGATTGAAGTTATAGATCTGGGTGACAACGGCAGCAGCTTAATGCTAAGTGAACGGGCGCTACTGGCCATGTCAATTGAAGGTCGGAGTCTTTATGTGGATGGCGGCAGTAGTGATGGGGTGAGTTTAGCTGCAACGGATAGCTGGGTTTCCGCTGGAGTGGAAACTGTCGGTGGTGTTGATTACGTTCGCTATGAGAGTGGTGGCGCTGTCCTCTACGTGGAGTCAGGTATCGTGGTATCTATCATGTAAATCAAAGTTGGATAATTATCACTCCAATGGAAATCGTAGTTTCTGCTGCCAATTGTAGAATAAGTCACTGTAATTTAAGTGCTTTTAACTTTAATCTAAGGCTTAAAGCTAGTCTTGCCCTTGAGCGGCCCCTAATCTCAACAAAGCTTTAAATTCAAAAACTTGCGTCTATACTCAAACTAAATAGAACGAGAAATGGGTTGGTTCGCCTCCATGGGCAGCCTACAAAAATATGGCGGAACTTCGGTTTGAAGCGATAGAAAACGGCGATCAGGTTCAAATCCAGTTGTTTGAACTTGACCCGCCTGAATTGAGTGAAGACTTTCTTCGGAACCAGTTTAACCTCACCGAATTCCGCAATTATTTCTTAATGGAATCCTCACTACAAAAAGTCGTTGCTGATTATAAAGATCTCGCCGCAAACGAAGACACTAAGCCCATGAATACAGGCGAACCCATCGAACTGGTGGTGGCGGAAAAAAAGGCGGCCCACGTTTCCGTGGAAATTAGCTCGGATAAAATGAGCTGCAGTTTGATGATCGAAAGTGCCTACGGCGTTGATAACCCCAATTTAAATGAGCTTCAACAGGCTTTGGCTGACAATAACGTAGTGAAGGGCGTTGATGAAGCCAGACTATCTGCCCGCGCCAATCAACTGCTCAACGTGAGTTCAGGGACTAAAGTGAAACAGGTGGTCGCGAAAGGAAAGTCCCCTGGTCAATCGAAGCAGGCTCAGATTATATTGCTCACCATGCCACTTCAGGATCGACTGATGAAGCCCCAGTTGCGGGGTGATGGCACTGTGGATATGCATGACTTTGGTGAAATTGATATTGTTGAGCCCGGGGATGAATTGGTGCGACGAGTACCGCCAGTGGTGGGAGAACCGGGTTTCGATGTGTTGGGTGAAACCGTATATGCGGTAAAACCAGAAGACCGAGAATTAAAAGTTGGGGAGGGCGCACAGTTCAGCCCAACGGACAAAAATCTCATGATCGCTGCACGCAAGGGCATCCCCCTGAAGGCCGACGATGGTTACGAAGTGTCGGAAGCCTATTGCGTAAAAGATGTTGATCTAAAAACGGGTAACATCGATTTTGACGGTACCGTTGTGGTTGAAGGCTCCGTGCGTGAAGGTATGTCAGTCAATGCCACCAAAAAAGTGTTGGTCAGGGATTATGTGGAGAGTTCACAAATTACCTGCGGTGGCGATCTGGTGATAGGCAAGGGTGTATTAGGCCACAAGCGAGAAACTGGCGAAGATGCTTTTTCAGTAAAGATTGAAGTGGGTGGTGATTTCCATGCTAACTACGTTCAGTATGCTGATGTCATAGTAGCGGGTGATATGTCGGTCACTAAGCACATTATGCACAGTAAAGTGCAGGCTAGAGCAATAACCTTAGAAAGCCCAAGAAAAAGTGAGGCAAAAGTAATCGGTGGTTGTGTTCAACCCCATTCCAGACTGAGTTGTGGAACTCTTGGTGCGCCTTCTTATGTGCCCACCCATGTGGATTTCTCCGTTGCCATTGCTGATCAGTTGGCGCATATAAAATCGGTGAATGAAGAGTTGGCCGAGAGGGTTGAAGTGGTTAATGGAATGAACCAGGCATTAAAAGGGTTCGATGCCAAAGGTGGTGGCAAGGAAGCAAAAAAACAGGCAGAAAAAATAATAAACACGATAAAGCATTTTCAAGGTCTAATTTCTGAACTGAAACAAAACAAGAAACAATTAGTTGAAGCGATCACCTCTGCCCGGGACAGTTTCGAAGTGGTGGCCTCAAACAAGTTATACCCCGGTGTGGATGTTCAGTTTGTTCAAAAAGTCATTCCCATAAAGCAGGAAAGGCCCAGCTGCAAGGTAATGGCTAAAGGTGATGGGATCACTTTTTTTACTCTTGAATAAAATTCTACTTTCTGCTTTTCTTTAAGGCGTACATTCTCTCGTCGGCCAGTTTCAGTAGTTGAGATCGGCTCTGACTTTCAGAATAACTGCTGGTTCCTATGCTAAGGTCTGAGCTTGGGAAGCCCGCATTGTCCACCAGTTGATGTAAATCTGGAAGATTCCATTGGATATGATTTTTGGAAAGCACCAAAAATTCATCACCACCCACACGGTAGACTTTCTGCTGATGGGCCTGTTTAGTGATCCACTTGCTCATCACCGAAAGCAGTCGATCACCTTCATTGTGGCCCTTACTATCATTCACTACCTTTAATCCATCCACGTCAATAAAGGTGAGAAAGAAATCATTGATGATGCCTTCTTTGTAGAAACTTTCCCAGGCTTTAACATCTCTTTCGAAAGCCATGCGGTTGGGCAGGCCGGTGAGTTGATCCGTAGTGGCCCGCTTATCCGCAAATTGACGTGATTTTCTCAGGAAGTTAATGCGATCAGCCAGGGCTAAGGCCAGAGCAGCGGAGTCAATCAGTTGCGCCCACAGGGCCCACACCAGGAAGTTGTCGAATATGTCGCGGCCCGATACATAGATGGCAAGGGTGGCAAGGAAAAAGGTTGTCATAATTCCAAACCCAAGCACAAAAAAGCGCGCAGGTTTAAATCCAGCAGTTAACCGGCGAATGCCCACAATTAACATGACCAGCATCCAAAGATAGGCAACAACAGCCAATGAAAAATAGTAATATTTGAACGGCAAAGCCAAGCCAATTACACCAAAAACGATAATGGCGATGGAAAATGCTTCTATAGACAGGGTGAGTTTGTTGCGGGCATGCAGGCGCAAAAATGATACTGCAAACATTAAACTGGTTGCCCCAGCAATATAAAAGGGCAAATAAAACGTACTTTGATCCATTTCAATATCATAGCCATACAACAACAATTTGAAATGGGCAGCCCAGCCAAAGGAACATAACAGTTGATATAAACCGTACCAGAGGAAGGAAGGATCTCTAGTGGGGAAAAACAAAAATGCATTGTAGGCTGCGAGAGCCAACATGGCACCCAGGGCCAGCATGATCAAAGCGCTGTAGGTGAACTGTTCCTGGCTAAAACTTTGCAAGGGCTGAATGCTTATGTTGGGTTTTTTAGCGATTTGAGGGGCCTGTAAATTAACCCACACACGAACTTTCTTATTGGGTGGTACGGTTACGCTGGCACCATTGCTAAGATCAAAGGGGATGCGTTTAATATAACCACTTCGGACGCTGTTTTGATGGTGTGCTGAAAGTACGTGAACATTAACCTGATTTACCAGGGTGTTGGTAATATTGATGGTCCAGGTAGTTACTGTAGTGGTGTTTTTTAATTCAAAAAGATACCAGAATGAGGTTGCTGGATGGTCCGACGTTGCCGGGGTAAAATCAAGTCGTTTGAGGACGTCCAGGTCTTCAATAAAATGGGCGTCAGATTCGCCTGGTTGAGAAACCACTGACGGAATAGCATCGATGCTGTATTTCTTGGCTTCGGTTAGGGTTAGGGTTTGCGACCAACTTAGGCTGTATCCCAGCAAACCATAAATTATAAACAGCGTGCTAAAAAATAACCGTTTTGTCCCCATTTATACCTCATTACCCGCCAAAGCTGATTTCGCCCACGCTGGGTTTAAATAAAAACTCCAGCTCCTGTAAGGATTCGTTAAGGGTGGGCAAAAATGATTGAGCAAAAATATCCAGCACAGTGAGGGCGTTCAAGGTGGATTGGGAAGCCGACGCTTGCTTTAAGCGCTTAGCAATATGGATATTAACCCTATGAACGTCTTGATAGATTTGCTTGAGATCCGAAAAATGGTTTTCGTTCTCAGGGCCAACCGGATCGAAAAATTGAAATAACAAAAAAGTAGCGCAGGCTCTGAACAAGGTTTCGTCTTGACTGGAAAAGGGTACATGGAACCAAGCCATTGGTTTAAAGAATCCAGTATGAGGACAGCCACTGGTGGCCATAATCAAACCGATTAGTGACTGATAGGCTTCTTGAACTGTAGTGAGGCTTTCTATGGTAACGTTGCCTTTATGGACTTTGAGTTGTACCTTTTCATAGGCTGGATGGTTTGGGAGCTCCAGAACAGGAGCAATTCTTCTGGCCAGTGGGCAGTATTCTGTTACTGTTTGGCTCAGCGGGCAATGGGCGCATTTCTCGTTCTCAAGCTTACACCAGTCTGGGGCAGCCTGAAGTGGAGCGGCGTGCTCCAATGTGTTGGGGTCAATATCTACCTCGTACTGAAAATGATCGTCAGTATCAAATATAAACTCGTAGCGTATGCACTTTATGTCATTCTTATCCATGGTTTACCTACCGATGATGACGCTAATGCTAAGTATAGAGAAAATTTGAATAAATCAATAAATGATCTTCAGTTTCGAATATAATCTCGATATATCAAATGACACCTGAATTTGGATACTTTATTGAATTCCTCGCTTGATTCTATTACTCCATTGTTGCAGCAATTAAAAACAGCGGGATTTCGCCTGCCAGTGGTGCTCTGTGGAGATCAAGATTGGGCCATAGCCCAAGTACAAGCCTGGCTGACTCAGCAGGGCATTGAATCGGCGTTGTGGTTTAGCCAGCGGGCACCAGCCCATTCATGGACTTTGCCCCTCAACAGGATTAACCATGAGCTGGGTCGCGAGTGTGAGGTGGCGGTTTTTGATGTCTATAGCGGATTGAATCTTGATGCGCTTGCTTCCCTGGTGGGCACGGTTGTGGCGGGAGGTTGTTTTATATTAATTACGCCTGAGCTTGAAAAGCTATCAGAGTTCGAAGACCCATTTGCATCTCAGCTAGCGGTTACTCCTTGGACTGCTGCGGATGTAGGTAGGAACTTTCTGGCACGGTTGTCGCGGCAACTGATTCATTCTCCAGAAGTGGCGGTAATTGGAAAAACTCGTAGCCAAGAACTACCCTCACTAGCGGCGGAAGCTCCATGGCGCCGCATCTCAGATTCGAAAGGATGCGTAACTACGGATCAGCGTAAGGTGGTGGATGCCATTGAACACTGGTTTTTTAACCGAGTTCATCAACCATTTGTTATCCAGGCCGATCGCGGGCGCGGAAAGAGTGCAGCAATGGGTATTGCTGTGGCGAGCCTGCTTAAATCGAACATCGCAATAGGCATCACCGCACCTCGACCCCAGGCAGTGGAGACCTTTATGGGGTTTGCCACAGCCCAATCCAGCGCTGCTGAATCTACAACGCTGAGCTATTTCGCTCCCGATCATTTACTGGAAAGCCGTCCCGAACTTCAGCTGCTTTTGATTGACGAGGCGGCTGCCATTGCGCCAAATTTACTAGAGCAAATGGTGACCCTTTACCCTAGAATTATTCTTGCCACTACGGTTCAAGGCTATGAGGGTACTGGACGAGGTTTTCAAATTCGCTTTAAGCCTTTTCTTGATCAACATAAACCGGGTTGGCAGTGTCATTATCTTACTGAGCCCGTCCGGTGGCAGCAGGGGGATTGGTTAGAAGGCCTTGTTAACAGAGCGCTAATTTTGGATGAATCCAATTCGGGGCAAATTGATCAAAACATACAATTAAACCAGTGTCTGGTTTCTGAGTTGAGCGACCAAGAGGTTGAGCAAACGGTTAACCTGTTGGTGGATGCCCACTATCGTACCCGTCCCAACGACATCCGTACTTTGCTGGATGGTGCAAACATTCGAACCTTTGTAGTGAAATCCCACCATAGTGTAGTAGCAGTTGCCATGGTGGCTATGGAAGGTAAAGTTCCGCAAGAATTAGGGGCGGCTATTCTGCTTGGTCAACGCCGGCCCCGGGGCCAGAATCTGGCACAAAGCTTGGCTGTACATTTGCAACAACCCGACGCTTTAACACACAGTTTATGGCGCGTGGTGCGAATTGCGGTTCACCCCCAGCTACAAGAGCGTGGATTTGGCTCCTGGCTTTTAACCAAGCTGGAGCAGCTGGCGAGGGAGGAAGCCGTGGACGTGATTGGCTCACTTTTTTCTGCCTCTCCATCGGTGCTGCAGTTTTGGCAGCGTAATCAATACCCGCTTCTGAGGGTGGGATATACCCGCGAGGCTACCACAGGTTCCCATGCTAGTTTGGTGGCAAAGGGTTTGTCGTCAGAAGGCGTTGCTATGGTAGAGGCAGCCAGTGATCGCTTCCGGCGGGATTTTCCACTGGCGTTATTGGAGAGTCTGCGAAGTTTGTCAGTCCAGCAAACCGTGAGTATTGTGGATCAGATAGATTGCGGTCACAGCCACCTGGAGCAAGAAATAGTTTCTCTGAAGGGCTATATTGAAGGCAGATTTGTGTACGAAAATGTGGCACCTTGCCTTTGGCGCTGGTTTTGGTCCAGTCACCCTAATCGCAAGCCTTTGTCCAACTTGGATGATGATCAGCAAAGCCTGGTGGTTTTAAAGGTGCTACAAAAACACGATTGGTCCTATGTGGTTGAGCGGCTTAATTTCACCGGTATCAAGCAAGCCCGAACCGCGCTTCGGCAAGTATTTGGCAAACTCTATGAATAAACACTATCTGACTGAATTTTTTGAGCCAAAAGTGATCGCTGTGATCGGCAGTAGCGAAGACAGTGATTCGGAAGAAGCCAAACTGGTTTTGCGGATTAAAGAGCAATTCGCTGGAAAAGTCTGGTTTGTTCGACCCCGACACCGCAGTTTATTAAGTGGTCGCGTGTATGAAAGGATCGATCAAGTTCCCGGGAAAGTGGATTTGGCGATTCTGATGACGAAGGACAGCGAAACAGAAAAACAACTCCAGTATTGCGCAAACGCTGGAGTGGATTCTGTGGTCGTGCTTAGTGGCACCGAAGATATGCTCGGCTATGCGCGCAGGCAATTCACTGAACGGCTGGAAAAAGTGGCAGATAATCTGCGGTTGCGGATGTGGGGGCCAGATTGTTATGGCTTTGTGCGGCCTTCCCAGGGTATATGTGCAACCCTGGACCCTGTTCAGGTTAAGCCGGGCAAGATTGCCCTTATCTCCCATTCTGGTGCCATTTGCCGCGCCGTTACGGATTGGGCTGAATCCAGTGGAGTCGGATTTTCTACCATCATTTCTCTAGAGCAAGCTGCTCGAGTTTATCTTGGCGATATTCTTGATTACTTGGTGTTGGATCACGAAACCGAATGCATATTGGTGTATGCAGAAGGGGTCAAGGACCCTCGAGGTTTTTTGTCGGGATTAAGAGGTGTGGCCCGCAGTAAGCCGGTTATTATTTTAAAAAGTGGGCGGTTTACGGAAAAGCTGGGCGTGGATCCTTCCCATACCGGCTCCTTGGTGGGCAATGACAGAGTATTTAATGCGGTGCTCGAGCGCGCGGGTATTGTTCGAGCCCATTCCATCACCGACCTGTTTTTGGCCGCAAGAGCGTTTCCCATTCATAAGTCTGTGCGTGGCGATCGCATAGCCGTTGTTTCCCATGGGCTAGCTCCGGCACTTATGGCCTGTGATAAGGCTAAAGACCTGTCCATTCCCCTGGCAGAATTCGGTAATGAATTGAAATCAAAACTGGCGCAACTCACCAGTATTAGTTTTTGTGATAATCCCGTATATAGCGGCGGCTTTGGTGTGGGTCACGATTTTGTCCAAGCTTGCGAACTCACGGCATCGGACAAGAGTGTGGATTTTCTTATTGCCATTTTGACCCCACCCAAGGGCGAAGTGGTGGAAGAGCTTGAGATAAAACTGAAACAAATCCAGGCCAGAACCCACAAGCCTATAATTGCTTGCTGCATGGGTGGAGAGAAGCTCTCACCCCTTAAAAAGCGTTTGCAACTCCAAGGTATACCGGTTTTTTCATCGCCGGAAAATGCCGTAAAAGCGGTTAATTATCTTGCTACCTACTACAAAAACAGAACCTATCTGATTCAAGCCCCCGAAGCCAATGAAAATACCACAGAGCCGGACATTGAAGGTGCCCGTCTAATTATTGAAGGGGCGTTACAGGAAGGGCGTAAACGGCTGGACCAAATGGAATCCCGGGCGATTCTGCGAGCGTTCTCCATTCCCATCAACCCCAGCTGGAACGTGCGATCGGCCAATGAAGCGCTGGTGGCAGCCGAGTCTGCGGGTTTTCCGGTTGTATTGAAGATCAATTCTCCGGATATCAGCCATAAAACTGATGTTGCCGGGGTATCCTTGAATGTGACTAACGCAGCCGCCGTTCGATCTGCCTACAAGAGTTTGCTGGATAAGGTAGCTTCAAAATCTCCGGATGCGAAGGTGGACGGTGTACTGGTGGAGCGCATGGTGGTGTCAGGCGCTGACCGGGAACTGCTGTTGGGTATTAAGAATGATTCAGTTTTTGGCCCAATTATTGTCTTCGGTCATGGTGGTACCATGGTGGAGGTGCTAAATGATATAGCCATAAGCTTACCGCCGATCAATTCGGTTTTGGCAAAGTCGTTGGTGGAAGGCCCCAAGGTGGCCAGGATGCTGGGGCAGTTCCGGAATTTGCCTGCCGTTGATCGCCATAAACTGGACGCCATTGTGTTGAGGATGTCTGCCATTGCCTGTGAGTTACCCTGGGTGAAAAATTTGGAGATTAACCCATTGGTAGTAAATGATTGCGGGGCAATCGTGCTGGACGCGGTAATTGAAGTGGATTATCTGCCGCCGGGATATAGGCCCTATGATCATATGGCGATTCATCCGTATCCGAACTATTTGGAAACCGTTTGGCAGCGTAAGAATGGTGAAAATGTGCTGATCAGACCGATTCGGCCAGAGGATGCCAACATTGAGCGAAATTTTATTGAAAGCCTGTCTGATCGTTCGAGATACTACCGCTTTATGCACAATATAAAACGGATCACGCCCGAGATGATCGCCCGTTTTACCCAAATAGATTACCACCGGGAGTTGGCGCTGGTGGCGCTGGTGGAACAGGAACCTGGTCAATATGCGGAGATTGGCGTGAGTCGCTATGTTATCAATCCCGACGGCGTCAGTTGTGAATTTGCCATTGTAGTATCGGATCAATGGCAACGTACGGGGATCGGGTACAAATTAATGGAGTTACTGATCGACGCTGCCAAACAGAAGGGTCTGGAATATATGGATGGTATGGTGTTGAATGACAACGTAGCCATGCGCAAGTTAGCTCGTACCATGGGATTTGAAATTCAGGATAATCCTGACGATGACAGTACGGTGTACGTGATCAAGAAGCTTTAGCCAAGAAATTATAGCCAAATAGCCAAAAAACTATGAAAACAGCTTATATAAGCCATCACGATTGTGAACTCCATGATATGGGCACAGATCACCCTGAGTCTCCAGCGCGTCTGCGTGTCATAAGGGAATACTTAATGGAGCGTCAAATTTGGGATTTTCTCACCCATGTGGATGCACCTAAGGTGGATAAAAAGCACTTGTATCGTGTTCATAGCCGAGATTATGTTGATGCTATCTTTGCTCAATTTCCCGTTAAAGCAGAAAAGGTTTTGGGCGAAGACATGGTGGCCAATCAACATACCTTGGATGCGGCTATGCGTTCAGCTGGCGCGGTATGTAAAGCGGTGGATATGCTCATGGCAGGGGAGGCAGACAACGCATTTTGCGCCGTTAGGCCCCCTGGGCACCATAGCGAAAAGAATCGTGCCATGGGATTTTGTGTCTTCAGTAATGTTGCGGTGGGAGCGGCGTACGCTATCCACCAATATGACCTTACACGAGTAGCTATAGTGGATTTTGATGTGCACCACGGTAATGGCACGGAGAATATCCTGCAATACGATGAACGGGTCATGTTCTGTTCCAGCTTTCAACATCCTTACTACCCCCATACGGTGCCGGATAACTCCCGCTCCAACATAATTCACACGCCCCTGCATGCCGGCACCAGCAGCGAAGAATTCCGAGACTGGGTACTGCAGAACTGGATGAATAAATTGCAGCATTTTCAACCCCAGTTGGTGTTGGTCAGTGCAGGGTTTGATGCCCATCATCTTGACCCCTTGGCGGATATCCATTTGGATGAACGGGACTATCATTGGCTTGGAAAAGAGCTGATGGATTTGGCCAATCAATGTTGTGGCGGAAAGCTTGTGTCTGTTTTGGAGGGTGGCTACGATCTCAACGCCTTGTCCCGAAGTGTTTATCAGTACATTAGAGCGCTGGCAAAGATTGATTAGGTTGATATGACTGTACTACGCATTCCCCGCAGTTCTGGAAAAATAATCAACGGATTGATCAACGGTGTTTTACGCTCCTCATTTGCGCCCAAATTGGATGTGGAGCCCGACCTTATCCATAAATCACGCCGCAACATGGATTTTTGGGGCAGCTTGATGCCCTTGGCCAGGGGCATCCGGGTGCGGCAGCAAGTTATAGAAAGCGTGGCATGCGAGCTTCATCAACCTCCGAAAACCAGTGGCGAGAGGGTGGTACTTTATTTTCATGGCGGCGGTTACTGCGTAGGGTCGCCGAAAAGTCACCGCCATGTGGTGTCGCAGTTGGCCAGGGAAACGGGAATGAGAGTGGTGGTTCCAGACTATAGAAAATCTCTGGAACACCCATTTCCAGCTCCCATTGAGGATGCTTTGGCTGTTTACCACACGTTATTGCAGCGGGGGGTTAAGCCCAGCAATATCTTTTTTTGTGGCGACTCCGCCGGTGGCAATCTGGTGTTGTCCACCATGTTAAAATTGAAGGACGACGGCACACCACTACCCGCAGCGGCATCCTGTATTTCCCCCTGGACGGATCTCACCATGAGTGGGGAATCCATACTGGATAAAGCATCCCTGGATTACCTTCTCAGCCATTCATTATTGCAACAGTTCGCCAATCATTATCTCGCCACTCATCGCCACGAAAGCGGCCCCTTACATCACCATGTGTCGCCACTCTATGGAGACTTAAGTGGCCTGCCGCCATTGCTTTTGCAGGTGGGCAGTCATGAGGTACTTTTGGACGACTCCATTCGCCTGCTGGAAAAAGCAATTCAAAGTGGTGTGAACGCCCAGCTACAAATTTGGGAAGATATGCAGCATGTTTGGCATTACAGTTTTGCCTTGCTGAAAGACGGCCGCGAAGCCATTGAAGCAATTGCTCATTTTTTCGATAATTACAAATAAGAAACTAGAGTAGTTGATAATCATTTGCAAATAAAATATATTTGAATCTCCCTTTAAAAAGTGTGTGCTTGGCAGTAAGTACGTAGTGGAGTTGTCTTATCATGCTAGTCCCAAAATCATCTATATCCTTCATTCTGGCTGCTACCACAGCCATCTCTTTTTCTGCTTCGGCGGAATCTGATTATGTGAATTCATTGGAACAGCGCATTGCCGATCTCGAAGCCAAGGTGAACCTAGAACCTGTCAGTTCCATCGGGGACAGAATTGCCTTTGGTGGCGTAGTGGAAGTGGAAGCAGCCACAGGAGACAGTGAAGACTTTTCCGATCGTAGCTACAGCAGTCTCAGCGTAGCCACCGTAGAGCTGGCCTTGAGCGCTGAGTTGTCGGAAAAAGTGGGTGCTGAAATAGTCATGCTCTACGAAGAAGGCGATACTCCCTTTGATGTGGATGTGGCCACATTGCGTCTGGACCAGTTGTTTGGCCCTGTTAACCTGACGGTGGGTAAGCAGTACTTACCATTCGGTCGGTTTGAGACTGCCCTGGTGAATGATACTTTGGCGTTGGAATTGGGAGAAACCAACAAAACCGCTGGGCTTTTTGCGATGGAGCAAGGTGGATTAAGTGGTGGGTTGTACTTATTCGATGGCGACGTTGATCGAGAGAAGCACCTGGAAAACTGGGGTTTAACCTTCAGCTTCGGTGAAGAAACTTGGAATATTGGCGTGGATTATATTTCCAGCCTGGCTGAATCCGACAGTCTCAGTGAGGCGCCGGAAGCAGGATTTGAGTATCAATCGGACGACGGTGGAATATCTGTAGCGGCTAATTGGGAGAGAGACAATGTGGTTTTTATGGGTGAGTATCTAACCGCTATTGATGACATTGTTTGGAGCAATGGCATCACCAGTCTAAATGCAGAGCCATCTGCAATTCATCTTGAGGTGAGTTTGGGCACAGATATCCAGGGTCGGAATTACACCTTTGCTGTAGCTGCTCAACAAACTGACGAAGCCGGGGGAGCGTTACCGGAACAGAGATTGTCTTTGGGCTGCAGCACGACAGTCTATGATGGCTTGGGGGTCGGGCTGGAGTTTTGGCATGATGTGGATTACGACCAAAATGAGGGTGGCAGTGGCAACAGTGCCAATAACATTGTCCTGCAACTGGCCGCAGAAATTTAATTAGAAGGATTACATGCAATGAAATTTCGTAAAGCAGTTACTGTATTTTCCAGCCTCATTTTGTCTATTCCTGTTATGGCAAAAACCGATGAAGCCAGTGTAGTGGATCACTACGCTGCCATTGCCCATGCGGTTTTCTCCGATTCATTGATCACGGCCAATAAATTGCAAGAAAAAATCCATACACTAGTTAAGAATCCAAGTGCCGAGACATTGTCAGATGCGCGTAAAGCCTGGATAGCGGCCAGGGTGCCCTACCAGCAAAGCGAAGTCTTTCGATTTGGTAATCCCGTAGTGGATGATTGGGAAGGCCAATTGAATGCCTGGCCCCTGGATGAAGGGCTGATAGACTATGTAGCCACTGAGGATTACCACTATGAGATGGGTAATGTGGGTGCCACTGCCAATATCGTCGCCAACAAGGCAATCAAGGTGGGTGGCAAAACATTGGATGTTTCAAGCATAACCCCCAGCCTTTTGGCGAGCTTAAATGAACTGGGTGGCTCAGAAGCTAATGTGGCTACCGGTTATCATGCAATCGAGTTTTTACTTTGGGGGCAGGACCTCAACGGTACAGGGGCGGGAGCTGGAAACCGTGACTATACAGATTTTATAGCGGGTAAGGGATGTACCAATGGTAATTGTGATCGCAGAGTGGCTTACCTTGAAGCTGCAGTAGAATTACTGATCGATGATCTTGAAGAGATGGAAGCCCAATGGCGTTCCGGTGCGGAAAATTATCGGTCTGAACTTAACGCGTTAAAACCGAAATTGGGGTTGACCAGAGCCCTGTTTGGAATGGGCAGTCTTGCCCTGGGAGAGCTTGCCGGCGAGAGGATAAAAGTAGCATTGGAAGCCAACTCCACAGAGGACGAGCATGACTGCTTCAGTGACAATACCCACTATTCACATTTTTATAATGCCAAGGGTATAGAAAACGTTTACCTTGGTCGATACCGGCGAGTTGACGGAAGTGAACTGACTGGTCCGTCCATAGCCGACCTGGTGGCGAAATCAGACCTTGATCTTGCAAAGAAAACAGGTGCACAATTTGAAATCACCATGAAATCCTTACAGACCATGGTGGATAAAGCTGAAGCGGGTCGAAATGCAATGAAGTTTGACCAGATGATTGCCGAAGGCAATGACAAGGGTGCTGCTATTCTAATGGATTCAATCACCAAGCTGGTGGCGTTAACCCGAGACATTGAAAAGGTGGCAATGAGCCTTGGCGTTGACAATTTGAACCCTGATACGGCAGACCATGAATTTTAGTACTCCATGTAAATCAATAGTTGTAGCAAATAACGTATTAACAAGGCTCCGCACCAAGGTGTGGGGCTTTTTGTTTTTAGGCGCTTATTTTGTGTTATTTGTTGCTCCTGGTAACAGTAATGCTCAGGCAACCATTCATTTTCCTGTGCTTTCTGCCGGAGAAGCCAGCACCACCAAAACCGACGCCAATGCGTTCTCGCAACCTTCTGGCAATATGTCCTTTGAGCGTCGTTTGGATTTCAGCGTCGGTAACAGCTTCTTTCGCAATCCCTGGGTAAAAGCCCCTGCGTCCACCAAAGCCCGTGACGGATTGGGGCCCCTTTTTAATACCAATGGATGCCAGAATTGTCATATAAAAGATGGCCGTGGCCATCTGCCACTGACAGCAGAAGACAACGCAGTTTCTATGTTGGTCCGGATTGGTTTGCGACCCGAGTCAGAACAAGAGTGGGAAGTGGTGCGTGCCCATGGAGCCATACCTGATCCCAGCTATGGAACACAGATCCAGGATTTCGCTAACGATCCCGTACTTGCGGAAGCACAGATTGTGGTGGAATACGAAAAGTCTTATGTGGAATTGTTTGGTGGTGAAAAGTTAGAGCTGGTTAAACCCAAGCTGAGATTAACCCAATTAAACTACGGTCCGTTAGATCCCCGAACTCAAACATCCATACGTATTGCTTCACCCATGATCGGATTAGGCTTGCTAGAAGCTATCCCGGAAGAAACCCTGGCCCAGTATGTGGATCCTAATGATAAAAACGGAGACGGAATATCCGGTCGGTTTAACATGGTGCGTGATGAGGCCACTGACAAGATGGTAGTTGGTCGGTTTGGTTGGAAAGCAGAACAACCCAGTTTACGGCAGCAAAACGCGGCCGCTTTTGTGGGAGACATTGGCCTCACTTCCTCCCTGTTTCCCCGTGATACCTGTCAGCCAAAACAGGTACATTGCAGTCAAGCACCTAATGGTGGAACCCCTGAAGTGTCTGACAAAATATTGGATAAAGTGACTTTCTACACCCGAAACCTGGCGGTACCACGACGACGTAACGTGGACGATCCAGCCGTGATAGAAGGTTCAAAACGGTTCATGGAAGCCGATTGTCATCTTTGTCATCGAGTCGGAATGTTGACGGCAAAACTGGAGTCACAACCGGAGCAGTCAGAGATAGCCATCTTCCCATACACTGACATGCTTTTACATGATATGGGGGAGGGCCTGACGGATAACAGGCCCGCATTCGCCGCCCAAGGGCGAGAATGGCGGACAGCTCCCCTGTGGGGAATCGGTCTCACCAAAGTGGTCAGTGGCCACGAAAATTATCTGCATGATGGTCGAGCCAGAACCTTAATGGAAGCCATAATGTGGCATGGTGGCGAAGCCGCGGCCAGCAGGAAAAAGGTACGAGAAATGTCCCCGGAGAGTCGTAATGCATTGGTGGCCTTTTTAAAGTCACTCTAACCATTCAATATCGTTTTTCTACAAGTTGGTGGCTTATATGAATTACCATCGTCGACTTTCTATGGTTTGCTGTTTAATGGCCTTGTTAACTGCCTGCAGCCCATCCCCCGCTCCTGAGAATAATTGGCTGCATGCCATGGCTTACCGCATTACCCAAGGCTATGCAGACCTGAATCGGCAAAGCGCTGAGTTGGCAACCGAGAGCCAGGCTTTTTGCGATTCGAACCCGGAAAATAGTGCAGAAAAACTGTCGAAGGTTCGCCTAAAATGGCTCTCGACCATGGGCGCCTGGCAAAAAATACAATGGGTACAGTTTGGTCCGGTAACCCATAACAATGCGGGCTGGTCCATTCAATTTTGGCCGGATAAGAAAAATCTACTGGCCCGTAAAATGACTCAGTATGGCAAAAATACCCAGGAAATTGCCGCAGACAGTATCGCCGGAGCCAGTGTGGTGATTCAGGGCATCAGTGCCATGGAATTGCTGTTATTTGATGGGGATTTTGCTGCCCAAAATGCGTGGATGGATTTTAAGAAACAGTGTCAGCTACAGTTAGCTGTTGCCCGCCACTTGCAGCAAACCACACAAAAGTTAGCCATGGCGTGGGAAGAGGGTGGTTATGCTGAGCAATGGCTCACACATAACAATGAACTGGAAGAACAGGGGCAGCTGGTGGAAGCTGAAGGAGAGATATTTGATGCCCTCTTGGGGCAAATGGAGCGAGTTAAAATGGATAAGTTGGGTGGCCCGCTTGGATATAAAAATCGTAACAAAGTGGCAAATGGCTATTTCTCAGAATCATGGCGTAGCCAATCTTCTCTAAACAACATCAGGGCCAATATTGACGCATTCGCACAAGCGTTGAATGACCCTGACTATTATGATTTATCGAAAAAACTGATTGATGCTGGGCATACTGATCTGGCAAATCAACTTTTGGAATTCACTGTCACTGTTCAGAACAGTGCTGATTCGCTAACCCAACCTCTGAGTCAGATGGTCAATAGCGAAGAAGGCAAAATTGAAGTAGATAAGCTCTACCAACAGGTAGGTGACCTAAACAGTCTACTTAAAAATCAGGTAGCTCCCGCATTGGGCATCGTTTTGGGCTTCAATTCTAACGACGGGGATTGAGATATGCAGCGTCGTCATCTGATTCGTTATGGATTTTATGGTTTAGGATGGTTGTCACTGGAATCACTCATGGGTTGCGAACAGAGGGGGGTGCTTTCAATCTCTGGTCAGTCATTGCTGAGTGGCTGCGATGATCGAAAGGGCAATCATTACATAAGCCGATTCAGTTCAGCGGGGGGGCTTCAATATATGGTACCCGTGCCCCAGCGTGTTCATGATTCCACCGTTATTCCCCGCGTTAACAAGGCTGTGTTTGTGGCCAGGCGACCGGGAAATCACACTTACGTGATTGACCTGAAATCCGGAGAGTTAATCCAGACACTGGAATCCCAGTCAGGCCGACATTTTTATGGCCATGGTTTTGTATCTGCTTCACAGGAATACCTGTTTCTGGCGGAGAATCACTATCAAGATGGTAAAGGTCTGATTGGCGTTTACCGCGTGGATGAAAAGCTGGAAAAAGTAAGTGAATTTTCCAGTTACGGAGTGGGGCCCCATCAAATACTGTTGCTATCGGACCAAAAAACAGCTGTTGTTGCCAATGGCGGGTTACACACGCACCCTGCCCAGGGGCGGGATATTTTAAACCTGAACACCATGGCATCAAATCTGGTGTATATCGACATTAATAGTGGCCAGCTGTTGGAATCCTGGCAGCCACCCAACCAAAAAATGAGCATTCGTCACCTGTCCGTGGGCAGGGATGATAGGGTGGTGTGTGGGGTTCAGCATCAAGGGGACCTGGGGGAGAGTGTCCCTTTAGTGGGCAGTCATTACCGAGGTCAGGAGATCAACTGGCTCAGATGTCCTGAGTCCATTCGCCTGCAAATGCGTCAGTACACTGCCAGTGTGGCGGTCAATTCTACTGCCAGCCATGCGTTGGTCAGTTGTCCTCGGGGTAACTTAATTACTTTATGGGATTTGCATCAGCAACGTTACCGGCATTCGGTACCTTGCAAAGATGCTGCGGGGTTGGTTGCTTGCCCTCAGGGACACTGGCTGGCCAGTGGAGGATTTGGTGATTTCATAAAACTGTCCATAGAGTCCGAGGGGCTGGTCAAACAGTCTTTGGGTAAATTCCCCGTGCGCTGGGATAATCACGCTTGTCTTGTTTAGCTTATTCTCGTTGCAAAAAATCATCTTCTCTTTGAAATTTGCCAAAATTAGATTGCAACCTCTAAATTATATTGTCATAACGTATTTTGCATCCCTGCTGTAGTAACGCAGTTTGTAGTGGCGCTAGCATTTGATGCGTGCTGTAACTTTAATAATTGGGAGATAAATATGGCGAATACATTTAGCGGTCTCAATGCCGATATGGCAAAGCAGTGGGTGGAGAAAGTAGAAGAGCAACTGCATAAAGCTCAGGAGCGGGTATCCAGTGCCCGTGATCAATTGCTTAAGTCCCAGGAGCGTTGGCGAATCAAGGCCACTGCAGCCGCTCAGGTTGCGGTAGAGCAGGCCCAGGATGCTCTGGACAATGCCATGCATATGGTCGAAGAAACCCGCAAAGAGTTGACGCAGGCAAAGATCGAGGCGCAAATTGCTCAGCTTCGTGAACGGTTTATGGAGACTGAAAAGAAACTGCGGGACAAGGTGGTTGAAAAGGAAGAAGAACTGCGCAAGAAACTAGAGTCGGATTTGGAAGACGCCTACGAGAAAGCTCGTAAGCAAGTTGAAACCGCTTTGGAAAATCGTTACACCAGTCGAATACGGGAATACAGTAAAAAAGTTGAAGCCCGCATTAAGCAGACTGCGAAAGACGTGGAAAAACGTGAAAAAGAATTACTTAAGAAAGCTGGCATCACTACCACGAAGAAAAAGGCGGTGGCAAAGAAAAAGGCTCCAGCAAAGAAATCGCCAACTAAGAAAACCACGACTAAAAAAACCACTACCAAGAAAGCGGCGGCTAAGAAAACCACGGCCAAGAAGACCAGTGCCAAGAAAACCGCTGCTAAGAAGGCACCGGCTAAAAAAACGGCGGCAAAGAAAACATCTCCCACTAGCACGGAGTCTTGAAGCAGAGAGTATCTATAGACACAAATTGCAGATCCCTTGGCACATAAAGTCATTGCAGTTTTAAAACCGCTTGGTCATCATTAGCTGCTTTGCGGGTAAACCCGTGTTTACTTTATTCAATATGTGCAATTAGGAGATTTCTGTGAGTGCTGCTTATATCGTAGATGCCGTTAGAACAGCGGGTGGACGCCGAAATGGTCGTCTGAGTCAAGTCCACCCAACTGACTTAGGCGGCTTTATTATTGATGCGCTATTGGGGCGAACGGGTATTGATCCAGCTAAGGTGGACGATGTGATCTTTGGGTGTGTCAGCCAAATTGGACCCCAAACCGCCAACATCGCCCGCGCCTGTGTGTTGGCATCTAAGTTACCTGAAAGTGTCCCGGGAGTCAGTGTCGATCGCCAGTGTGGTTCTGGCCAACAGGCTCTCCATTTTGCGGCGCAGGCCGTGATGTCCGGTAATCAAGATATGGTAATAGCCGGTGGCGTGGAAAACATGAGTATGGTCCCGATCGGTTCTACCATGACCATCCCCAGCGGTGCAGGGATGCGGGGTCCGTTTGATGGAAAAGAAATTTCCAGCCGCTATCCCGGAGTTGAATTCAGCCAGTTCGTGGGTGCCGAGCGAATGGCAGAGAAGTACAACGTAAGTCGTGATGATTTGGATAATTTCGCCTATCAAAGCCATATGAAAGGTGCCAAAGCCTATGAAGAGAACCGATTCGACTCCGAAATTATTCCTATGGAGGTGGAAGTTGAAGGTGAAAAGGTTATCCATAAGGTCGATGAAGGCTTACGTCCCAACGCCAGCCTGGAGGCCATCAAGGAGCTGCAACCTCTGCAGGAAGGCGGTCTTATCACCGCAGCTTCGGCCAGTCAGATTTGTGACGGTTCATCTGCGCTTTTGGTGGTGAGTGAAAAAGCGTTGAAAGAGCATGGTCTAACACCTTTAGTCAAAATTCATGATATGACGGTAGTGGGTTCGGACCCTACCATGGTGCTGGAAGGACCCATTCCTGCAACGCAGAAAATCTTTGAGCGTAGTGGGTTGAGTTTGGATGACATGGCGGTTTATGAGGTAAACGAGGCGTTTGGTTCAGTGCCATTGGCGTGGGCTAATGCCACTGGCGCAGATCTCAATAAGTTAAACGTCAATGGTGGTGCCCAGGCCCTGGGACACCCACTGGGTTCAACCGGGTCTAAATTGATGGCCACATTGATCTATGAGTTACGCAGGCAGAAGCAAAAGTATGGGCTGCTCACCATCTGTGAGGGCTTGGGTACAGCAAACGCCACCATTATTGAAAATCTGTATTAGTCCTAAAGTCTAAAAATGTGATGGGCTCTAGCCTGGGTTGTTAATTTTCCCGGCTGAAGTCCATCCTATTTCTGATGCAAAACCCTGCCTAAGCCCGCTCTTGCTGTTACACTTAGCGCCCTTTTCATTTCTGTTGGGTGTGAGTGTGGCGCATTTAATCAGTGAACCCAGACGATTGCGATCCCAGCGGGTGCTACTACTGGCCCATGGTGCCGGAGCGCCCATGGATTCCGACTATATGAACTTTATGGCTAATTCCATAAGCGATGCCGGTGTCAAAGTAGTGCGATTTGAGTTTCCCTATATGGACAGACGTCGCCATACGGGTAAAAAGAGTCCACCGGATCGAATGCCAAAATTAATCGATTGCTTCAATGACGTAGTGCAACAATATGGTGGCCCTGACCGCTGTATTGCCGGCGGAAAATCCATGGGCGGGCGGGTGGCGTCATTAATGTTGGCTGAGAATCAGGTGGCAGCGGCCATTTCATTGGGCTATCCGTTCCATCCACCGGGTAAGCAAGATAAAGTACGTGGCGATCATTGGCCCCAGATCAAAGCACCCTGGTTGATAGTGCAGGGCACCCGAGATGCTTTTGGCAAGCTAGAGGAAGTGATGGACTACCCTCTACCCCATAGTGCTGTGTTGCGATGGTTGGAGGATGGTGACCACGATTTTAAACCCCGTAAAGCATCAGGGTTAACACAACCGCAGCACTGGCAGCAGGCTGCTGAGTGGGCAGCTGAATTTATTATTGGTTTGGACTGATTATGAAAACTAAAGTGCAAAGCGTATTGCTCATGCTATTGGTTTTAGGAACCAGTGGCTGTGGTTTCGAGGTGGAACCGGTTCCACTCAGGGGACAACCCATCGTAGGCCATTGGTACTATGAGGGAAAACAAACCGATGGCGATGTCTTTTATCAGCGACTGTATCTTCATGTGAGGGAGGACGGCCGCGTACTCTATGCTAACCTTCTGTGCCGTTTTGATGATAAAGGCAATTTACTTAACGAAAGTAGATTGAATTTGAATTATATGGCAGTCAAACGTATTACCAGTAAAAAGTTGGTGCTTCAGAGCCAAATGCTGACCCCGAAATATCAATTGTCTCTGGGTCAGTGGCCGGATCAAGGCCCAGGGGTATTTGAGGTGGACAAGCTACCATTGCGCACCATTCCAGTTAAGGACAAACCGGATTTTGATAAATGGCAGTGCACGTTGAATTAATATGAAATGTCATGCTTATTAACAGAAGATCGCTTCAAGTCGTGGAACTTTTGACTCAAGTCAATTAATTGGCCATTACTGACAGTTCCATCAGCGGTTAGACCTAAAAGTCATTAAAAAGTTCTTGTTTAAGTACTAAGTGAAAGGTATAGTTCCGCCCGGTTGTACGCGCCAGTTGTACTTTATTTGTAGTTTTGGGAGGCGTTATGTCCATCGAGCAATTTGAAACAATGTCACTTTATGTTTGCGTTTCTGGGCTTATCGCATACATGTTTTTCATCATGTACAAGCTGGCTGCAGAATCGAAAGCAGGAAAACTAGGCACACTGGCCATTTTCCTCACATTGGGGTTAGGTATATTTGGTTTTATTGCCAAAGAAGTGATAACCGTTGCCATGTCCGTATAACAATCCAAATTATCGGTGTTGATCCTGTCAGCACCCTTCAAAAGCCCGCAATTTGCGGGTTTTTTTATTTTTATCGATTTATCCACTCATTTTGATGTTTTGAATCAAAATACCGCTCCAGAAAATGTTTTCTAATGTATACCCCATTTTTAATAAAAGGGGCTCATTATGCAGACTGAAATACACACAGATTCTTGGAATGGGCTGCAAAACTCAGGCTCAGTTGAGTCAAAGCTCAAGATCATCCATGAAGTGATGAAGCAACACATGCCCCATATCACCCGCGTGGCGGTGGCCCTGTACGACGGGGACACAGATTACTTACGTACTTTTGTCTACAGCAGTAAGGAACAAAGCCCTCTCACCCACTATCAGGCCAAGTTATCGAACTGTCGCTCGTTGCTGGAGCTTTCCAAATCAGGGCAGACACGAGTCATCAATGACCTTAGTGTTTTTAACCAGCATGGTGAAGAGCATCAACACACCCTGGCAATCTATGATGCAGGGCTTAGATCCAGCTATACACTTCCCATGTTCTGGGAAGGGGGGTTCTTTGGTTTTTTGTTTTTTAATGGTGATGAATCCGACATATTCACAGAGCGAGTAATGAACGAGTTGGACGTGATCGGTCATATGATTACTCTGCTTGTTTACAATGAGCGGGCCAATGTGAGAGTCCTTTTGGCCACCATTAAATCAGCCCTGGACTTATCCCATTCAAGAGACCCCGAGACCGGTGGGCATCTGGAGCGTATGTCCCGTTACGCTCACCTGATAGCAAAAACCATTGCTCCCAACCACGGATTGGATGACCAGTATGTGGACCATATTCTGCTTTTCGCTCCGCTCCATGATCTGGGTAAATTATCCATACCGGATTCCATTTTATTAAAAGATGGACCTTTAACCGATGCTGAGCTGGCCACCATGAGAACCCATTCCGAAGAAGGCCGAAAACTAATAGATAATCTGCTGAAAAATTATGGACTGGACGGCGTTAGTGATGTGGAGTTATTAAGAAATATTGCACTCCATCATCATGAAGCCATAGATGGTAGTGGTTACCCAGACAGGTTGGTTGGTAGTGCTATTCCTTTGGAAGCTCGTATTGTGGCGGTAGCTGATGTTTTTGATGCACTCACCAGTAGTCGCCCTTATAAAGATGCATGGACCCTTGAGGCAGCGTTTACAAAACTGCAGCAGCTATCGGGTAACAGGCTGGATTCTGAGTGTGTTGACGCTCTTATTTCCAATCTGGAACAAGTTAAAGAGATACAGCGCTTGTTTAAAGAAAACAAATACGGCTGATTGCTGTTTGGCCGTGTACGGATTTGGTACTTGTTGTCACTTAGTTGTGGCATTTATTCATAATCTTTGTTTTGCCCTTGCGGGTATTCTTTTTCAGGTGGCACTGGTTTTATGACAGTGGCAAATGCTTTTTAATCAACCTGGAGAAAGACAATGCGCGTAATCTATTTATGGCTTCTAGCCATTTTAGCGGGTCTGTCAATCAGCACTGGTGCTATGGCAGAATCCATTACCTATAACGGAACGGAGTGTTCCTACACTAACCGAAATGTGGGTTCCGATGATGTATGGATACCCACCACTGTGGGCCTCTACGGAATTGACACTGCGGGAACCGTCCTTATCTGTCCTGTCGCCACCCATAGTGCCACCGCTTACACCAACTCAAAAATCTCTTGGGCAGGTGTAACTGGATCTAATATGGGTAATCCACGTCTCTGTTTTCGTGATCAAAATGGTGCCATAAACTGCGGCAATAATTTTGAGGGATACGGCGCTTGGATTCTCCACAAACCTGGAGTCTCAGTTGGTCAATATGACAATGCCTTTATTGTGATTAATGGAGTTAATGGCACATCGGTAGTGAAGTCCTACAGAGTGTATTGGTCTAATTAAACTTCTTGCTCAAACAATCAGGCAGTGTGGTAGGAGATATTTAAAGTGAGATATTTCTTCATTCTCGCGATGGTGTCGGCTGGAGTAGTTACACTTTACTTCAGTCCACAATTACCCCGTGGTGCTCAACTTAGTGAAGTGGTAGAGACGAGCAATGAAATATCGTCTGCCACCATCCAGGATCCGGTGCAGTTACAAACACTTGCTAACCAGATGGCAGTCCTAACAGAAAGGCTTATTTATCTGGAGCGGAAAATTGATCAGTTACAACAAAAAAAGCCGGAATCTGGTCTCCCTGAGGCGGTGTCTGACGCTACTAACGAGCATGAGATGCGGAGTCTGTTGGGAATATCTTATGATGTCTCCCTGGGTCAGCTCAAACCAGAACCGTCCCCCACGTGGCAAGTTGAAGCCAACCTGGAAAGCAGCTTTTCTGGGTCTCCACTGATCGATGCTGCCGAAATCACATCCTTGTATTGTGATGATAGGCAATGTGACGTGACCATAGATTTTGTTGAGCCTGAGCAGGCAGTATCTATGGAAGCTGATTTACTTAATTGGCTAACAAACGGCAATAAAGGTTGCGATATTGTTCTTTATCCACCTGAGATTGCCGAAGGTCAACTGAATCCTGCTCGATCGGCCAGTGTCAGCTGTGGTGTTTGACGCCGCGCTACCCTTGATCGGGTTGAGTAACAGCGTCTAAGTGAGCTCGTATTTCCTGGTTATCTGGAGCGAGACTGGCTGCTTTTTCCAGCACTTCTTTCGCGGTTTCAGTATCGTCCAGCTGGTACAGAATCCAACCATAGGTGTCTAGCACAAATGGGTTTTCGGGAGACAGGTTTATTGCGCGTCTGGCGAATGCTGCTGCCTTTTGTAGCTTGCCCTGTTCGTTTAGAATCCAGGCCATATTATTGAGCACAAAGGGTTGATCTGGCTGCAAAGATAATGACTGGTCGTAGGAATCCAGGGCAGCCAGAAAATCTCCCTGCTTCTGATAGTTGATGGCTTTTAGGGTATGGGCGGTATAACTATCCGGCACAGTGTCAATCCATCTTTCTAAAAAGGCTTGGACTTTGGCTTCTCCATCGGGTTGATCCTGATTAAGCTTTACAATAAGTCGGCTTAATTCATCATTGGGATTCTGTTGCCAGGCATTAAGATAATGTGCCATTGCCGTTTCTATTTGGTTGTCTGCCCGGCTAATATCAGCTTTCATTAAGTGTTTTATGTAGGAGTTTTCCACTTCGAATGCATCAGCTATGTTTTTTGCTTGGGCTAAATTATTATCTGCTAGTTCAATGCTGGTGAACAAATAAATCAGACTGTCATCATTGGGGGCAAGTTGGATACCCTGCAATGCCCAATTACGAGCTTCAGAGAATTTTTGTTGATTAAGGTTTTGTTCGGCCCGGTTGTGGTATATGGCCTGAGCCAAATCAGTGACTGCTGGATCGTAATTTGAAATTCTAAGAGCGTGCTCTATATTTTTCACGGCCAGTTTCAGTTGGCCCGATTTATAGCTGTCCTGTGCTTGAATAAAATAGGTGGACCAAACTCCTTCGTGTTTATTTTTGTGGCGGCGAAGATAGGCTTGCGCTTCTTTATCACTCTGAATGACTTTGATGGCACCGATAATGCTACTTAGCACAAACACGTCATTTGGGTGGCTTTCCAATAAATTGGATGCGTGTTGAATTACTTCATTCTGCTTTTCATCGTTGATAGCCAACACAAGCTGAGCTGCTGTGACGTTATCGCTGTTGATATCGCCCCGCGTGGTGCTTTTAACCAGTTGTTTGGCAATTTCTTTATCCGTGCTTAAATAGAACAGTGCAGACAGTAATCTCGCATCGTTACTCGGATGCTGGGCTAGACGTTTGGCTAATTTCTCGCTTTCTTTGTGTTGCTGCATTGTTTGATGCTGAGTCAATAACGCCTGCATTATCAATGCGTGGTTCGGGTATTGTTTGTGGGCTGCCTGTAATCGGCTTAAAGCATTGTCTTGTTTCCCCTGGCGGTTGTCATGTGCCGCCAGACTGTAAATCAGTTCTGGGCCGAAGCCGCTATCATTTGCAGCACGCTCTTCCTCTTCTGATATTTTATCACCTTGTCCGCGGCACAATAGGGCGATTGCTTTGAGGCTGAGCAGTTGTTTATCTCCTGGTGATTCCACAAGTAGGTCATCAATGTTTCTTAGGATGGTATCTAGGTGCTGGTGCCAAAAATTTGCGGTCTTATAGCGTTGAAAAGCAGCCTTATTTTGCTGTCGATAGCCATAAGCGAACTCTGTGCCTTGTTGTCCCCGCTGTATTGGTTGTGTTTTCAGTGTGTTTAGCAAACTAAAGCGGAGTATTTCGTTGCCGTTATACAGTGACAATAGCGTTCTGATTGCGTCATCGAAGGCGTTGTTTTTGGTGGCAACTCTGGCGCTTTGTAAGCTCGCTTCTATATCTTCCGCAGCGGAATCGTTTTCCGCTATGAGGCGTGAATAGACAATGGCTTCTTTGGTTCGTCCTGTGGCTGCAAGCAGTAGGCTTAGCTGATTGAAGGCTCTGGTTCTAAGGGGATCAATGTGAGGGTTTTGAGACAGTTGAAACAGTACCTGTGAATATAAATCCTCTGCGGTATCAAAGTTATCCTTTTCAGTTTCTATTCCCGCAAGAGCCATGATTGCATTTAGATTTTTCGGGTGCAGTTGAACTGATCTCACCAATGCAATTTCTTCATCGTCTAGGGAGCTTCGGAGTTTGTGTAAGCGTGATTGTAAAAATTCGACCTCTGAGAGGATTTCTGGCTTATCTACCGTATCCAGCAGGTTTTTCAGAAGATCGTCCGCCCGAGTAACTTCGCCTATTTCTAAATTGGCCTTTGCCTCCAACAGTTGAACTTTAACAGGTGGGAGCTGATCCTTTTTGATTTTGTTAAGGATTTTCACTGCTGTTTCAGGTTGACCTATGGCTAAATAACTTTGTGCCAGCAGAAATTGACTTGCAGGGGTCTTTATTTCGATGGTTTCCAGTATATCGATGGCAGCAAGCGGTTTGTGTTGTGTGTAGTTAATCTGAGCCAGTAATTGCTTTATTTTTCGGTTATCTGACTCGCTTTTTAGCGCTTTCTGCAGCAGGAAACGAGCGCTGGCATACTGCTTTTCCTCGTAAGCGATTTGAGCCTTCTGTAGGAGGTTGTTGGTGCTCTCTTTGACAGCGGCAGGCGAGCCGCTCTCGCAGCCTTGCAACATCCACTGGATTACAAGTAGTAGGGCGCAGAATCGTAAAATCTGTTGAGGTGACAAATTTACTGGTTCTCTTGAAAATGAATTCCGTATTTTTTAACCAGGTCATATAGAGTGGGCCTGGTAACACCCAGAAGTTTAGCGGCAGCGGATATGTTACCTTCGGACATGTTGATTGCTCTAATGATGGCCACTTTTTCGGCGTCTTGTCTTACCGTGCGCAAATTAAGAGATAAGCTTTCCGTTTCAGGCAGGCCCAGGTCAGCTACGCTAATGTTCTTATGTTCACACATAATCACAGCACGCTTTAGCTTGTTTTCCATTTCACGAATATTACCAGGCCATTCGTAGCTTTCGATAGTGCAGATTGCTTCCGGTGTGAACCCTTTAATGTTTTTGTTCAGTTGTTCTGTGTATTTTGCCAAAAGGGCTCTTGCCAGCAGGGTTTTGTCGCTGCCTCTTTCCCTCAGTGGCGGTAGCTCAATTACCATTTCACTGATACGGTAGAATAGGTCTTCGCGAAAAGTGCCATTGGCTACCATATCTTCCAGGTTCTTATTGGTGGCGCAAACCACTCGTACGTCCACAGGGATTTCGGTTCGCCCACCCAATCGCTCTACCACTCGTTCCTGCAGGAAACGCAGCAATTTAGCCTGTAAGGGGAGTGGCATGTCACCTATTTCATCTAGAAAGAGTGTACCTTCGCTGGCCACTTCAACCTTGCCCAGGGTGCGTTTGCTTGCTCCTGTGAAAGCGCCTTTTTCGTATCCAAAAAGCTCGCTTTCCATGAGGTTTTCTGGCACCGCGGCACAGTTGATTGCCACGAAACGTTTGTCCCGCCGTTGACTCAGATTGTGAATTGCTCGTGCTATTACTTCTTTACCGGTGCCTGATTCGCCAAGAACGAGACAGGTGACATTGGTGGGTGCCAGTTTTTCTACGATTTTGCACACACTGGCCATACGCTCGTCGCCAGCAATTACCCCGGGTAACGGTGTTTGGCGTGAGTCCTGTAGGCGTTTATTCTCTTGTTCCAGAGACCACATTTGATAAGCTCGCTGAACTATCAAATCCAGGGTATCGGTATTGACGGGCTTTTGATAGAAGTCGTATGCACCCAGGGCCACTGCCCGCAGCGCATTTTCATAGTCATGATAACCAGTTACCACAATGATTTTGGTGTGGGGTGTAATGCGTAAGGTTTCCTGTATTGTGGCAAAACCCTCTTCGACCCCTTCTTCATCCGGGGGTAAACCTAAATCTTGCAGTACCACTGCTGGTTCATGCATTCGCACGGCAGCGATGGCGCTTTTTCGATCCGGTGCAACCACCACATCGTAGGATTCAAAATGCCAACGTAACTGGCTTTGTAAGCCAAGGTCGTCTTCAACAATTAGTAAGACTGGCTTGCTGTCTGTCATGGGTTCTCTACTTTGTCTGAATCGTTGGGAGCGGCGCTTTCGGCTGGTATGTAGACGGTGAAAGTGGTTCCAATTTGGGGTTCGCTTCTAACAATCACATCGCCACCCAGATTTCGAATGAATTCTCTTGTTTGATAAACACCTATTCCCATTCCTTTGCCAGACTTGGTGGTATCAAATGGGCGAAATAGTCGGTTTTTAACGAATTCACTATCCATGCCGCATCCGTTGTCTTCTACTTCAATTACCGCTTGCTCTCCTTCCTTACGCAAGGTCACATCTACATAGCCGTCCGTGGGAGTTGCTTCTTGAGCGTTCTTTATGATGTGGGTAACGATCATTTCCAGGTTGTCTTCATCGGACACAACTTTAAGGGAATCTGCCAATATTCTCAACGACGGGGGAGGAATTCTGTCTTGGCATTTCTTTACGGAATTTATAACCACGTTTTTCAGATTAAGTGAGCGACCTTTTGAAGGTTGGGTTTGTTGTAGCTTTTTCAGAAGATTGCTCATTCTTTGTACTGAATTGTCGATGGTGCGGATCATATCGTCCACAAAAGCCGGATTTTCTTTGTGTTTGGCGGCGTTTTCCACTACCAGAGCCTGTTGTGCAATCAAATTTTTCAGGTCGTGCATTACAAACGCGGAAAGCTTGTTATAAGCATCGAATTGCTTTGATTGCGCCAGTAGTTCCGCCGCTTCATTGCGGGAAATATAGCTTGCCACTTCGCGGCCGACAGTCTTAAACAGGTCCAAGTCCTCCCAGGTTAAGTTGGAGCCCTGGGGCGGGGTGCTTAAAATCATAAAACCAATTAAGTTGTCGTCCACCAGCAATGGGATAATGAGCCACAAGTCGTCCAGTTGTTTCGTCCAGTCCGGCAGATACTCGTTATGCGTACTGAGCTCATGGCCCGGCGTGGCAACGGTGAAGAACACCCATTCTTTTTCTCTCAGCGTGTTACAGAAAGGGCTGTCTATGGGCTCTTCCACTTCAACATCCGGCAGTTTCATATTGAAACTGGACACAGGAATAAAACGTCCGAATTCGTTATCCATCCAAAGCATGCCGCCATTGCTCTTGATTACGTCCGCCACGGCCTTGATGGCTTTAAGGTGCGGGTCTTCGTTACTGGCTGTTTCAGTGAGCTTATGGATTAAATTAAGCCATTGGGATCGGTAGTCATACTTGTGCACGAAAAAGTGTTTATCGATATACACGCTCAAATTCGCGCGGGCAGCTTTAGACAAGAAGACCACCGCGATACTGATTAAGGCGCTGAAGATGAGTGTGACCTGAAGTACGGTGCCCCAATTACCACTGTATAGTTTAATGTAGTAGCCACCCGCAGCCATGAGCGATAGAAAAAAGCCTGCGGTGGTGAGGCTGGTTGTATAGAAGGCCATGGGGCGGGATATGGCGACCCGACTGGCTTGGGGATAGTTTTTTGCGCTCACCGCCAAAAGTGAGATACAAAGAAAAATAGCCGAAGTACCATTCACCGTACCCCGGGCCCGCCAAATTTCTTCATCCAGTTGACCAAACAGCAAGGCATAGGCAAACAGGTAGAGATCGTAGAGGAACATGCCTGCCAGGCCCAAACTCAGTACTTTATTGATTCGGTAGTGGGGCGAATTTCGGAATAACTGTTCAATGGCGACAATGGTTAACAAGGTAAGAAATAAACTGGACCACACCAGCAATCGGTAGGCGTCTTCTTTGCTTTCAATGTAGCCCGGCAGGATGATGACAAAAAGCAGACCACTCAACAGCCAAAGTACATTCAGCAACATGAAAGGTCCTTTATGGGCGCCTTTGCTTCGGTTGATATATTTGAGTTGTTGCAATATGCCAATGATCCAACTGCCCGAGCGCAGTGTCTCCGCCAGGATCATTTGTTGAATGGTAAGTTGGGGTGTTATGGCATCGTAGGCCAGGGTGGCACACCAAAGGGTTGAAACGATGGTGGCGAAGGCAAGAGACACCACTATGTGTCCCTTATACAGCAAGTAACAGGCAACCAGCGCCAGAGCAGCCAATAGAACCGAGCCGCCCAGGTAGCTGATAAAGGTGACGTTGTCGAGTAGCATTTAAGGGGCTTATGTCAGATAAAACAACGGATTAATATGACAGCTTAGCCTGCTTAGGTTAACTCGCCAAGCTTTTTAAACGGTCCGTGATATTTCCCATGGCTCTATCAAACAGCACGCCGGATTCCAGTTGTTTCACATAGCCTTTTTGAAGATCGATGGCGAGGTCATTCAAATGACGTTCAAAAACCCTAAGCCCAAATCGGTTGACGAAGACATAAGCATCTCCCGGATCCGTGACCATGGCCAATTTACAACGGAAGGACTTTCCGGCGTTGGGGGGAGAATAATTTACCCAGGTGCCTGGTTTCAGCTTGGTTGCCTTGTTGACATACTCTTTGGCTGCCGCCTGTAACTTCAGTTTTTGCCGTTCCACAGCGGTAAGTTGATCCCATTCCTTGCTGTCTCCGGTATCCGTTTGTCCCAGGGCAGCCAGATGTTCTGGCTTCAAGCCAATCAATTGGTTGTTTTCAAGCTTTTGAGACTGAACCAGACTAAAGTTCTGTTCTAAAATGCTAAGGGTGTTGAGGATGCGTTCCCTGGAGATGGAAACCGCCTCAAGTCCGTGGGCAATCTTGCGTAGTACATCTTCCTTAATTCTATCCAGGCGGTTGAGCGCCCGTTCATCGTGGTGAGGTCGGATCGCCCAAACCACTTGGTCAATCACTTGTTTGGCTTCAAGCCATTCGGTGCTTTCCGTTCCCTGTTTTAGGTGAATGTACAACAGTACCTTTTGCCACTCTTTTACCAGGAACACCATAATGTTTTCCGGTAAACGGGCATCTTTCAGACGGGTAAGCAACACCTCATTGGATTGTTCTCGGGCATGTTCCGCCTTGGCTTTTCCTCTGGCCGCTTCCTGAGTGCGTTTCTCCAGTACTTGGGCTTTATTGTTATCTAGCTTAACGGCATCGTGGAACGATTTGAGCGCTTCTTTAAAAATGTTCACATCACCGGAGAAGTGCTCAATGATGTGATGCACAACTCGATTAACTTCTTTATACAGCTTGTCCTGGGTTGACTCGCTGCTTTCATCCCAGCCCACGGCGGAGGAAGCGATTTCGTTGATTAGCCTGCGGGCTGGGTGATCGCTGTGGGTGAAAAACGTTTTGTCTTTGAGGGCCACTTTAAGAATCGGAATTTGTAGTCGGCTGATTAGAGCCTGGAACGCCACCGGCAGGTTACGATCATCCAGGATAAAATCAAAAAACATGGCCACGAGATTGATGATGTCTTCGTCGGACTCGTTGAGCGCGTTGCCTTTCCCGGAGCGTTTGTTTTCTTCCAAGATTTTTTCTACGGCTGCTCGAATATTGTATTCCTGAGGTGACTGCAGATAGTCTGAGGAAACCTGCATGTGGGTGAGGGCTTCGAGCAGGTTTTGTTGTGCAATGGGCGGTGATTTTGGCGTGACCGGGTGGGATACCAGGCTAGGGTCATTGACGCCGCTGGCGCGCGCATTATCCAGCATTTGTAGAACACTACCAAAGGTCATGCCAGCACCGGATACCGGCTGCCGCGCCAGTGCTTGAGGTATGGCTCCGCCCTGGTAGCCTGAAGCTGGAATTCCTGATGCCGGCTGGTCTGGCAACACATCGAATGGCGTAGCCATTTGGTCCAGTTCACTGGCCGTCATTTGATTTTGAGCTGAGGAATAATTAGGTTTTTTCTTAACGTCAAAACGAATCTGGGGCAATATCCCCGCACTAACCATTAATTCATTAGCCAGAGAATAAATATTCTTAAGCTCACAAATCACCGTGCGGTCCAGATGCTTTAGCAGAATCACCTTGCATTTAACATCCAGCTCCAGCGCTTTCAGACCCTCATTAACCGCATCACAAATCTGCGCCGGGTCAAGGGGGTTGTTGGATTCCGATACCCGCACATCCGGCATCAGATAGTCAAAGCGACAATTTAATTGATAAAGCAGCTCCTGATTGTCGATTCGGGCGCGGTTGACGATGCCGGTGATGGCTACGTCTTGCTCCATGTCATCTTTTCCAACCAATTGGATGGCATCCAGGGAGATGTTGTCATCGCTTGGACGATTGGATCCTGCATCCGCCACGGCCCCCAATCTTCCATTGGTTAATTGACGGAAATTACTTTCAAAGCGGTCTTTAAACTGGGTCCAGACCTTGGATTTTTTGATGCGCACTTCACGCATGGAATCGAAGTACAGGTTTTGTTCGTTGTTGCTACCGGCTTTGGACGCCAAGTCGAAGAACAAATCGTCGCAGCTACTGAAGAACTGGCTGAAATTATTGGACAAGATGGAGAATGTGTTGTCTTTCACCTGTTTGATCAGAGTGGGCACAGCTGCTGACACGCTGGAACTACCCCGGTTCTGCTGATCAGACTCGCTCATCATCTATCCACCTATCCAACACACTGTTTCTAATATGGTGATCGTATTTTGAACGAATGCCAACCATTGAACAATGTAAATAAAACACAGTTTTTGTGATTAATGTGACCTAAAAGTAACGTCATTGTATCAAACCCCCAAACCGGCGAGCTACAATGTTTAGGCTTTAATCATTAGAGCGATTCTACAATTCTGTGGGCGGCAATGTAAGGTGTTGTTTGACCGGCATTTACCCTTGATTCCATGTCTTCACACACTTGTTTGGCCCCGCTATCTTGTTTTAATCGTCTATCGATCAATTCGTGAACCAGTCGCCACATCCATTTGCGGTTTTGGCTTAACCGATTAGCCTCAAAATAGCCTGCTTGCTCCGACTTTTCCTTATATTTCTGAATTAACTGCCAGATTTCCTCAATGTTGCTGCCTTCCAGCGCGGAGCAAAGGGTAACCTGTGGTTGCCAGAAATGATTGTGCTGCAGAATATGCAGTGCATTTTCATAGTGGCGCTTGGTCTGCATGGCCATGGCCCGGTTGTCACCATCCGCTTTATTTACGGCGATGGTGTCCGCCAGTTCCAGAATGCCTTTCTTGATGCCCTGCAGCTCATCGCCCGCGTTGGGCAGCATTAACACCAGGAAAAAATCCACCATGCCCGCCACTTCATATTCGCTTTGCCCCACGCCTACGGTTTCCACGAGAATCACATCGTAACCCGCAGCTTCGCACAGCAGCATGGTTTCTCGGGTTTTTTGGGCAACGCCACCCAGGGCACCTCCACTGGGGGAGGGGCGGATAAAGGCATTATCTTGCTGAGACAGCTGCTCCATACGGGTTTTATCACCCAGAATACTGCCACCGGTGATGGGGGAGCTGGGGTCCACCGCCAGTACAGCAACCTTGTGCCCCTGTTTAATAAGATAAAGCCCAAAAGCTTCTATAAAAGTGGATTTACCGACACCGGGAATGCCGGTGATGCCGATACGGATGCTATTGCCAGAATGGGGGAGAACCTGCTCCAGCAATTGTTGAGCTTGCTCCCGATGATCATCCAGCTTGCTTTCGCTGAGGGTGATGGCTTTTGCAAGGCTACGTCGATTGCCTTGCAAAAGCTTTTCTAGATTGATACTGCTCAAGGGGTTAGGCTACCTGACTAATCTCGTCCAGTACTTTCCGAGCCGATACCGGAATTTTCGTTCCAGGCCCAAAAATACCTTTCACACCGGATTGGTAGAGGAAATCGTAATCCTGACGGGGAATTACGCCGCCCACCACAACAATGATGTCACTGGCATCCTGCTCTTTCAGAGCCGCGATAAGGTCCGGTACCAGGGTTTTGTGGCCCGCTGCTTGGGAAGAAACGCCAATTACGTGAACGTCGTTTTCCACCGCCTGTTTGGCAACTTCCGTTGGCGTTGAGAACAGGGGAGACAGGTCGATATCGAAGCCCACATCAGCGAACGCAGTGGCGATCACCTTGGCACCGCGATCGTGGCCATCCTGACCCATTTTTGCCACTAGCATACGAGGACGACGGCCATGCTTTTTCTCGAAGTTTTCGATGTCGTCACGCATCTGTTGCCAGTCACTGTCGGTTTCGTAGGAGCTGCCATAAACTCCGGATACGGTTTTTGAACTGGCGTTATAACGCCCCCAGATTTTTTCTATTGCGTCACTGATTTCGCCCACAGTGGCCCGGGCGCGGGCCGCCTTGATGGCTAGATCCAAACCATTACCTTCACCGGACTCGGCCCAGGTTGTTAATGCTTCCAGGGCTTGGTCGCAGGCCGCTTTGTTACGGCTGGTGCGAATCTGATTGATGCGGTTGATCTGTTGCTCTCGTACAGAGGTGTTGTCGATTTCCAGCACGTCAACGGCATCTTCTTCAGCCAGAATGTACTTGTTTACACCAACGATGACATCGTCTCCGCGGTCAATACGGGCTTGTTTTTTGGCGGCGGCTTCTTCGATTTTCAACTTGGGCTCGCCTTGCTCAATGGCTTTGGCCATGCCGCCACGGGTCTGAATGTCTTCGATAATAGCCCAGGCTTTATCCGCGATATCCTGGGTCAGGCTTTCCATCATATAGGAACCACCCCAGGGATCGATGACCTTGGTAATTCCAGTCTCTTCCTGGACGATGATCTGGGTGTTACGGGCAATTCGAGCAGAGAATTCCGTGGGCAGGGCGATGGCTTCATCAAATGCGTTGGTGTGTAAAGATTGAGTGCCTCCAAATACCGCTGCCATGGCTTCAATAGTGGTACGAACCACGTTGTTGTAGGGATCTTGCTCCGTTAGCGACCAGCCTGAGGTTTGGCAGTGGGTTCGCAGCATACAGGAAGTGGGCTTTTTCGGATTGTACTGGCTTACGATCTTGTGCCACAGCAGGCGGGCTGCCCTTAGCTTGGCAATTTCCATATAGAAATTCATACCGATGCCGAAGAAGAATGACAGCCGTGGTGCAAATTGGTCTATGTCCAGCCCGGTTTTTAACGCGGTGTCGATGTACTCTTTACCATCCGCCAGGGTATAGGCGAGTTCCAGTGCCGCATCGGCTCCGGCTTCCTGGATATGGTACCCGGAAATTGAAATGGAGTTGTACTTGGGCATATTGGCGGACGTGTAGCCAATGATGTCCGCTATGATCCGCATGGAGCCTTCCGGTGGGTATATGTAAGTATTACGCACCATGAATTCTTTCAATATGTCGTTTTGGATGGTTCCGGACAGTTTGTCCTGAGAAACCCCTTGCTCTTCAGCTGCCACGATGTACATGGCCAACACCGGTAAAACCGCGCCGTTCATGGTCATGGATACGGACACCTGATCCAATGGAATCTCATCAAACAGGATTTTCATGTCCTCCACAGAGTCGATGGCAACACCGGCTTTGCCCACATCACCTGTCACCCGGGGGTGGTCGGAATCATATCCCCTGTGGGTGGCTAAATCGAACGCCACTGATGCACCTTGCTGTCCAGCAGCAAGGTTCTTTTTGTAGAACGCGTTGGATTCTTCCGCTGTGGAGAAACCAGCGTATTGTCGAATGGTCCAGGGACGGCCTGCGTACATGGTGGCCTTGGGGCCTCGAACGAAGGGTGCAAAACCGGGAAGGGTGTTGGCATGTTCCAGTGGGTCAGTGTCTTCGGCAGTGTAAAGTGGCTTAACAGCGATGCCTTCTGGGGTATCCCAAACCAGCTCGTCTGGGTTTTTTCCTTTACGTTCTTTGGTGGCGAGCTCTTGCCATTGGTCCAACGAAGGCTTTTGATTATCTGTAGTCATAACTACCTCACATATCGTAATTATATGACCCCATGGTCATGTGTTCCCTGCACTTTGCCAACAGTTGGGATTGCTAATAGCGGCGCAATTGGTTGTTGGCGAGAGCAAAATTATCGGCATAGAAGGCATTCTGATGCCCTTTTAAGGTGCTGCTAGACTACCCAAAACCGTAGAAAAATTCATCCTTTATTCGCACAAAGCAATGAAAGGGGGCGCATAATCAACGGTTTATGCTCCCGTGGCCACAGTTAAAAAGCAAACCAGCCCGTAACGGTGGTGTTAAGGGTTATGCCCAACTTTTGGATTGCTGCACAAAATCGGGGAGAGTTTCCCGGCATTGGTACAGTATTGGTGCTGCAACTTTGTAAACCCATTTCAATATGGGGTGGGCCAAACAATTCCTTTACGGTTTTAATACACATTCGAACCTATTTAGCATTTCGGTGTAAAATTCGGGCGCTAAACTTGCATTCGGGTATGGCTCATCTTAGAGTCATTAATACTCAAGGATTTAAATTTAAATTTGAACTAAGGTTGGGTCATGATCAGTAAATGTATTTTCCCCGTAGCCGGTTACGGTACACGTTTTTTGCCAGCTACTAAATCACAGCCGAAAGAAATGCTCCCCATAGTGAATAAGCCGCTGGTTCAGTACGGTGCGGAAGAAGCTATGCATGCAGGGTTGACCGATATCGGATTTGTGACCGGTCGTGGCAAGCGCGCCATTGCCGATCATTTCGATATCAATTACGAGCTTGAGCATCAGATTGCCGGCACAGGTAAGGAAGCTTACCTGGATTCTATTCGGGAACTTATCGAAAAATGCAAATTTACGTTCACCCGACAAAATGAGATGAAAGGTTTGGGGCATGCGATCCTTACAGCCAAGGGCATGGTGGGTGAAGAAGCTTTTGGCGTTATTTTGGCTGACGACCTCTGCATTGAGCAGGAAGAGGGTGTTATGAGCCAGATGGTAAATCTCTATAAGCAGTTCCGCTGCAGCATTGTGGCCATTGAGGAAGTGCCGAAAGAGGAAACTTTCCGCTATGGTGTCATTGATGGTGAAAACATCAAAGAAGGGCTGTATCGAGTCACGGACATGGTGGAAAAACCGGATCCAAAAGATGCACCCACTAATTTAGCCATCATCGGCCGCTACATCCTTACTCCCGATATATTCGATATCATTGAGAACACGCCTCCCGGTGCCAACGGTGAAGTGCAGATTACCGATGCCTTACTTACTCAAGCTAAAAAGGGTTGTGTAATGGCTTATAAATACAAAGGTAAGCGCTTTGACTGTGGTAGCGTTGATGGCTTTGTGGAAGCCACCAACTACATGTATGAAAATTTCTATAAAAAGCCGTAAAAACAGCTCTATCTGTTTTTGAGATAGTACTGAATCAAACCTTGGGTAGAGCTGTCCTGCTGGGATGCCTGCTCAGGGTTTGAAATCACCGAGCTAATGGTTTTGCTCAATTGTTTGCCCAGCTCCACTCCCCACTGATCGAAAGCATTAATGTTCCACACCACCGACTGTGCATAGATCTTATGTTCATAGAGCGCAATAAGCTGTCCCAAAACGAACGGTGTGAGTTGCTTATACATAAGTGTGTTGCTTGGCTTGTTGCCCGCAATGGCCCGATGTTTTGCAAGAAACCGAGCTTGTTCCTCATCACTTCCGTTGCTTAACATTTCTTCCAGTACTTCTTGTTCGCTGCGACCTTGCATCATGGCTTGGCTCTGGGCTAGGCAATTAGAAAAAAGATCCTGATGCTGGTTGGCCACAGGGCAGTTCGATTGAGCCGCCACCAGGAAATCTACCGGTATTAAATGGCTACCTTGATGAATCAATTGATGGAAGGAGTGCTGGGTATTGGTGCCGACGCCACCCCACAATATGGCCCCGGTTGCGTAGTCCACCGGGCTACCGCTTTTCTGAACTGACTTGCCGTTACTCTCCATATCCAGCTGTTGCAAGTAATCAGGAAACTGTTCCAAGTTTTGGTCGTAGCTAATCAGTGCCTGGGATTGGCATTGGAAATAATCGCTGTACCAGATGCCCAGCAGCGCCATTAATACCGGAATGTTTTGATCAAATGGCGTATTTTTGAAGTGATCATCCATGGCTTCGCCGCCGTCGAGAAAGGCCTGAAACCCTTCCGCTCCAACCGCCAGACAAATGCTAAGTCCGATGGCAGACCAGAGTGAGTATCGACCCCCCACCCAGTCCCACATGGGAAACAGGTTCTGCTCAGGAATTCCGAATTCCGCAGCCGCTTCCAGGTTGGTGGATACCGCCAGGAAGTGGTGTTGAATGGCACTTTCATCGCCGCCTGTTTTATCAAGGAACCATTGCCGGGCCGCATGGGCATTGGCCAGTGTTTCCAGTGTCGTGAAAGTTTTGGAGCAAATGATAAAAAGCGTGGTTTCTGGATCGCATTGGTCCAGGGCCCGGCTGATTTGTACTGGGTCTATGTTGGAAACAAAGAGGAAGCGAGTAGGGCTGGAGTGGCTTGCTTTGAGTGCGTTTACGGCCATGTTTGGGCCTAAATCCGATCCCCCAACACCGATGTTAACCACCGTGTTGATGGCTTTTCCCGTGGCGCCTTTAAGCTGGCTTTGTTCCAGCTGTCGAGCATAGCTGAACATTTTCTGTTTGGTGGTTTCAATCTGGTGACGATAATCCTGGGGAATATTGTCTGGCTTTGCCCGCAGGGCGGTGTGCAATACTTGCCTGTTCTCAGTGTTGTTAATGTACTCACCTTTAAACATGGCATCAATGTGACGCCCAAGGTCTGCTTTTTTGGCCAGATCCAGTAATGCTTGTCGGCTTTCAGCGTCAATAAAGTTCTTGGAATAGTCCAGTAAAAGATCACCGCAGCGGGTGCTGAAATGATCGAACCGCATGGGGTCATCGGCGAATAAGGCTTTGAGCCCCTTTGCGTATAGGCGGTCTTTGTGTTGGGTTAGATGGGGGAGAATAAAGTCCGTACTGGTCACGAAAGTCTTCCTATGGTCTGATTTGATTCTCAATTTCTAGCGAGCAAGCGAAATAAACGATGCAACAAAATCCTGGTCAAAACAATAGCGTCCGCTCAATGATCGAATGGGTCTATTGGGGTTGGATTCCGGCTTAACTATTTCTGCAGTGAACCTGGGCTGCTCATCATCCAGGTTGATACGGGCGTCCAGAAAGTCCAACGTATGGTAGTTAATTGGAAAGTAGGTTTTATGGATCGACTCTTTTGCGCTGAAAACTAATTTATCCAGGCTTAGAGAAGCAAGTTTGCTGCCAGGTCGCATTTGTAGTCGTAGGATTTGATCTTGCTCTTCGGGACGGCAAATCAAGTCTCGGATGTCATCCTTCAACGGCGAGCACTGTTCCACATCTAAGCCAATGCCTAGAAATTTGTCCGCAGGGGCAATGGCTGCCACACACAGACCAGCGGTATGGCTGATGCTGCCTACCCAACCATCGGGCCACGCGGGCTCCCGTTGCTTGCCTTTGAGCAGGGCTTCACAGCAGATCCCCTGTTGCTTGAAAAGCCAGTGAGCACTGTGTCTCCCCGCCCTGAACTCGCGCTTACGTTTATCCACTGCGCGGGCGATCAAGCTTTCTTCCTGGGCGCAAACAGGGGTTTCCCACATCCAGGGTTCTGCCACTTTCCACAGAACTCCAGGGGGGAAAATAGTCTGCAAATTATCCATTAACGGTTCTTTTCAACCAGCTTTTTTTCCCAGTTGAGGGAGGAGCTGACGATAGTCTCCAAATTGTCATATTCCGGAACCCAGCCCAATACCTCCCGAATCTTGTCGGCTTTGGCCACCAGGGATGGGGGGTCGCCAGCGCGACGATCGGTTTCCACTATTTTGAGGGGCTTGCCGTCCACTTTACCCACCATGTCCAAGACTTCCCGCACACTGTAGCCATGGCCATAGCCCGCATTTAGGGTGGTGGATTCACCGCCATTGCGCAGATAGTCCAGGGCTTTAAGGTGGGCAGAAGCAAGATCTTCCACGTGGATGTAGTCGCGAATACCGGTTCCGTCCGGTGTGTCGTAGTCAGTTCCAAAAATGTAAACCTGGGGGCGTTTCCCCACGGCGGCTTCAACCGCCACTTTGGTGAGAAGCGTTGCTTTCGCCGTGCTCTGACCGATACGCCCCTGGGGATCGCTGCCGGCAACGTTAAAATAGCGAAGCACCACGTGGGTCATGGGGCTGGCCACGGTCAAGTCCCTGAGCATCACTTCGCTCATGAGCTTCGACATGCCGTAGGGATTAATGGGGTTGGTGTTGGTTTTCTCGGTGATGATCGCATCTTCAGGCTCTCCATACACTGCGGCAGTGGAAGAGAATACAAAATTCTTGATACCGTTATTTTGGCAGCATTCCAACAGGTTGCGGGTGTTGGCGGTGTTGTTGCGGTAGTATTTTAGTGGGTTTTCTACGGATTCCGGAACAATGGTGTGGGCGGCGAAATGCATAACCGTATCCACATTATGATCTTTCATCAGTTTGTTGATCAATTCAGAATCACCGGTGTCACCATTCACAAAGGTGCCGTGGATGACCGCATCCTCGAATCCAGTACTGAGATTATCGAGCACCACCACGTTTTCGTTGCGCTCTCCCAGTTGCCTTACCACGTGGCTGCCGATGTAGCCTGCGCCACCTGTTACAAGAATGGTCCCATTGGGCATGAATTGTCTCCTTTAAATGCTAAGCCTGAAAATGGATAAAACTTACGGAAAATCAACATTTAACCAGTATACCATGATTAATGTTTCTACTTTAGTTTAGAAAACCTATGCCGACTATAAGACTATAGTTAATGAATATGGGTTGAGGGTTCCGATGGGTGGGCTATTGCGTTTTAACTGGATTATTGTTGGCATTATTTTGCTGAAGACCATGGCTGCCGCCAACGCACATGTATTTGAGGTTTGCTTGCATAGGCTCGCGGATGACGCCGCCGCGTTAAAATCATGTAGGATTAAACAATCTGCCTCCGCGGAATGCGATGCCATCCACCAGCAGTTCGAGATTCAGCGCCAGCAGTGCGTGGCCCAGGAATTCACCCGGGCTCATATGAGCCATGCTATTGAGTACGGTGAGAGCCAGGTGCAGGGTGAAGTGGACCAAAGCCCTTACAATAAGCGGGTGCGGCAGCAGCAGAAGGAAAACCGCCAGATGGGGCCCAATATAGCCAACTTTGAAGCGCTGTTTCCCCACGTTTCGAAACACTTGGGCAAGGTTAGAGACAATTTCAATACCCGCCGTTGCAAAGATCAATATGAAGGGCGTCATGACCGCTGGATGTTCATCCAAAGGAAAGAGATTACCCAGTTTTCGTTGCCTGGAAGCCACACACCCACCACCACAGTGCCGGTCTATTTCTTCGCAAGAGAAAAGGCGGGCCAGTGTTATTCACCGGATCCCGCAGACGGCAAATATCAGGTGGTGAATATCCCTGAGTTGATGTTGTTGGAAATGGAGCAAGTCCCGGATATAGAAGTGACTCGCTGTTTGGGCAGCCGCTGTCAAATTGACCTAAGCTCTTTAAGTGGGCTTTATGAACAGTATCAGCAACAATATCGCGAATATGAGCAATTGGCGGTTTGCGCGGACATGGATTTGAAAAACTCCCAACGTAAACTTGTGAAAGGTAAGAAGCGTCCAGAGCGCCAGTTACCGGATTATTGCCCTGAGGACGAGATCCATGTGAAAGCCCTCAACGCTAGGGGCGCGCTGGTTGAGTTGAGTGACAGACTGTTCGGGCCCATATCCGCTGCCCCGAATTGATAATTGCCGGCACTAAGTGCATCATTAGCGGTCTGATTAGAATAACGAGCTATGGCTGGGCTGAGTCTTCAATCAGCGGCCCAAATGGAAAAGAGAAGGATTCATGACAGAACAACTACAACCCGCAGGCCCAATGAACTCAGAAGAAGTTGCCCGCAAACGTTTACCTTTTTCCTTTGCCAAGCGCTACGGTGTGGTTATTGAGCAAATAGGCGAAGTGGATGCCATGGTGGCCTACAAGCCGGGGCTGCTGCCATCCACCATCGTGGAAACCCGTCGTTTTTTGGGAATGCCGATCCAGTTTAATGAAGTGAACGATACCGAGTTTGAGCGGCGCCTGTCAAAGGCCTACGAAAACGACTCAAACGAGGCCATGCAAATGGTGGAAGGCCTGGGTGATGAGCTTGATTTAGCCAGCCTGGCAGACTCAGTACCCGAAACAGAAGATCTCATGGAGCAGGAAGACGATGCCCCAATCATTCGTCTGATCAATGCGCTGTTGACTGAGTCTGTGAAGGTGAACGCCTCGGATATTCATATTGAAACCTTTGAAAAGCGCTTAGTGGTGCGTTTTCGGGTGGATGGTGTTCTGCGGGAAGTGGTTCAGCCCAAACGCGAGTTGGCACCGTTGCTGGTGTCCCGTATTAAAGTAATGGCAAAGCTGGATATTGCCGAAAAGAGAGTGCCCCAAGATGGCCGAATTTCCATCCGCGTGGGCGGCCGGGAAATTGACGTGCGGGTATCCACTATGCCCAGTAATTCCGGGGAGCGGGTGGTTCTGCGTTTGCTGGATAAGCAAGCTGGTCGCTTGGACTTGACCCACCTGGGAATGGCAGCCGCGGATTTGGAGCGCATGACCTCTATTATCCATAAACCCCACGGCATTATTGTGGTAACAGGGCCAACAGGTTCTGGTAAGACAACTACCCTGTACGCAGCGTTGACTCAGCTTAACGATGCTTCCCGCAATATTCTTACGGTGGAAGACCCCATTGAATATCAGTTGGAAGGGATTGGTCAGACCCAAGTGAACACCAAAGTGGAGATGACCTTCGCTCGCGGTTTGCGCGCCATGTTGCGTCAAGACCCCGATGTGGTGATGGTGGGTGAGATTCGAGATCTGGAAACCGCTGAGATCGCGGTTCAAGCCAGTTTGACCGGTCACTTGGTTTTGTCCACCCTGCACACCAACACGGCGGTGGGTGCAACCACCCGTTTGCACGACATGGGAGTGGAGCCTTTCCTCATATCTTCCGCCTTGTTGGGGGTGTTAGCCCAGCGTCTGGTGCGCGTGCTGTGCCCCCACTGTAAAGAAAGCTACCAGCCGGAAGCGTCTGAATGCGGGTTGCTAGGCTTTGACCCTCAAAATCCACCCACCATATACAAAGCGGTGGGCTGCGATGAATGTAATCACTTGGGCTACAGCGGCCGAACCGGTATCTACGAATTGGTATTGGTGGACGATGAGCTCCGAACGCTCATTCATAATGGCGCCAGCGAACAAGAAATGACCGATGCCGCTCGCAAGAAAGGCAAAGGCATTCGGGATGATGGTATTAGAAAGATCCTGGAAGGGGATACCACTATCGAGGAAGTGCTTCGGGTCACCAGGGAGGACTAACCTTTGCCAGCATTCGATTATGTAGTTCTGGACGAGCGCGGCAAGCAAAAAAAGGGTGTGCTGGAAGGCGATAGCCCCCGACAGGTGCGTCAGCAGCTTAAAGAAAAAGGTTTGGTGCCCCTATCGGTTGAGACCACCACGCAAAAAGCGGATAAATCCGACTCTCAGCCGTTCCGTTTGTCGAGAATGTCCATCAGTGCGGCGGACCTGTCCATTGTTACTCGGCAAATGGCCACCCTGTTACAGGCGGGTTTACCACTGGAAGAGGCTCTCAAAGCAGTATCAAAGCAGCAGGAAAAGCCAAGAAACAAGAGTATGATTCTGGCCATTCGTGCCAAAGTGGTAGAAGGGCATTCTTTGGCCAGCAGCCTGAGTGAGTTTCCCAGCTCTTTTCCCGATCTGTACCGCGCCACGGTGGCAGCGGGAGAACACTCCGGGCATCTGGATTTGGTGTTGGAGCAGTTGGCTGACTATACCGAAGCCCGCTATCACACCAAGAAGAAAGTTCAGGGCGCCATGATTTATCCCATCGTACTTACCTTGTTCGCCATCTTGATCGTGGTGGGGATGCTCACCTTTGTGGTGCCGAAAATTGTGAACGTGTTTGCGGATTCAGGTCAGGAACTTCCAACCTTAACTCGCATCTTAATAGGGGCAAGTGAAGGTTTGCAAAATTGGTGGTGGTTGATTCTGCTCGTTTGTGTAGGGGCATTTTTTGCGTTTAAGCAAGCCCTGAAAAATGACGCATTTCGCTTTCGTTGGCATGCCTGGTTGTTAAAGGCACCTTTGCTTGGCAAAATCAACCGCGGCTTAGATGCCTCAAGAGTGGCCAGCACCCTGAGTATACTGTCGCGCAGCGGAGTTCCTTTAGTGGAGGCCATGAAAATCTCCGGCCAGGTGGCGGGTAACGTATGTATCCGTGAGTCGGTGGTTGCGGGGTCGGAAAAGTTAAAAGAGGGTAGTAGTTTGTTTGCTGCTCTTGATGGAGCCGGTCACTTTCCGCCCATGATGATGCAAATGATCGCCAGCGGCGAAAACAGTGGTGAATTGGATTCCATGCTGGCCCGTGCCGCCACCAACCAGGAGCGGGAACTGTCTGATCTTATCGACACCATAGTGGCGTTGTTTGAGCCGCTGATGCTCGTGGTGATGGGGGGGGTAGTGATGTTGATCGTGCTGTCCATAATGATGCCAATCCTGAGTATGAACTCGCTGATTGGCTAGCTAAAATAAATTAAAATTTTAATAAGGTAGTTTTTAAACAATGAACGCAATAAAAATAGCTCCAAAAGCCGCCCAGAAGGGATTTACCCTGATCGAAGTGATGATCGTAGTGGCGATCTTGGGAGTCTTGGCCACCCTGGTTGTGGTCAATGTGGGAGGTCAGTCAGACAAAGCCAATATTACCGCAGCGAAGAGTGATCTGCAGGCGATCTCACAGGCACTTGATCTGTTTAAGTTGGACAATAATCGCTATCCCTCCACCGACCAGGGTTTGGATGCGTTGGTGGAAAAACCCGATGATGCTCGCTATTGGCCTGAAGGTGGATATCTGAAGAAAAGCCCGACGGACCCCTGGCAAAACCCCTATGTGTATATCAGCCCCGGAGTGGACGGCCCCTATGATCTGTTTTCCACCGGGTCTGATGGTGTAGAAGGCGGCGAAGGTACCGGAGCCGACATCTCTGTTAACGACCTGTAGAACCAGTCCATGTTAATCCAGCGCCACCGCGGTTTCACCCTGATTGAACTCATGGTGGTGGTGACCATTATTGGGATTATGACTGGCTTGATCGCCGTGAGCATGGTGAACTCCGATCCGCAAAAAGAACTGGATCGAGAAGCACGGCGGTTTAAAACCCTGGTGGAAATGGCGCTGGAAGAGGCCATGTTCAGTCAGCAGGAAATTGGCGTTATCTTGGATGAGAACAGCTATAAGTTTGTTCGCTGGGAAGCGCCATTAGATCCCAGCCTCCAAGCGGCAGCAGAGGACGGCGACGATAGTCAAGATGGACAAAATGGCGACGGCGGCAGCAATGACGGCAACAACTCATTATCACAGCTAGCCCCTCAAATCGATGTGGCCAATCAATCAGACCCAAATCCCCAGTGGAACCTGATTAGCGATGAGCAGGCGTTCCGTGAGTACCAGCTTTGGGACGACGTGGAATTGATTCTGGAAGTGGATCAGGAACAGATTGATCTGGAAGCTGGGAAAGATGAAAACCAACGTGAACAGGCCAAGGCTGCCACGGAAATTTTGGAAGAGGAAGAAGAGGAGTTGATTCCTTCTATCATCATTTTATCCAGTGGCGAGTTAACCCCGTTCACATTGGATTTTTATTATGCCGATGACAGCGATGAGGAAATCCTGTCCACTGTATCTGCTGATGAAACTGGCCGGGTATGGCTAGCCCACGAAGAAGACGAAGATGAAGAAGATCGCTAGCGGTTTTACCTTAATCGAAGTATTAGTGGCTTTAGCCATCTTCGCGGTGGCGGTGGCTTCCCTGAGCGGCGCTATTCAGAACAACGTCAAAAACGCCACTTACCTTAAAAATAAAACCGTGGCCCACTGGATCGCCAGCAATAAAATGGTGGAGCTGCTGCAAACTGGCAAATATCCACCGTTGACGGATCGAGTGGATAAGGTTGAATATGCCGGTCGAGAATGGGTCGTGAATACCCAGGTTAAAAAGCAGGGGGCAGAATATGCGCGAGGTGTCTTCATTAGCGCAGGAATTCAAGGCGAGGAGGATGATCCCAATTATTTCGCCACCGTATTCACCATTGTGACCAGTCTAAAATGAAGGCTTATGGATCCGGAGCAATTAGAACCCACGACGGCATGACCTTAATCGAGCTGTTGGTGGCCATGGCAATTTTTGCAGTGATGACATCCAGTATGTTCATTGCATTTGACAGCTTTCAGCGTACCAAGGAAGTCACAGAGGCTAACGCTGAGCGACTTAAACGTTATCAATATGCGTTTAATATTATTTCAAAAGACCTTAACCAGCTGAATCCCCGTTCCGTTCGGGATGAATTTGGCAGTGAAAAGCCTCTCTACGCTTTTAGAGCCGAATCCGACAGCGCCATAGAGTTCACTCGCTCTGCCTGGAACCGTTCTCCTTTTTCCAAAGTTCACCGTTCCGAATTACAACGGGTGTCCTATTACCTGGAAGATAACAACCTTATGCGGGCATATTGGCGGGTGTTGGATCGCGCTGAGGATACCGTGCCCACTCGCACCAAGCTATTAGAAGGTGTCACCCGTCTGAGTTTTGAATTTCACTATCGTAATGATCAAAACACTCCCAGCGTCAGCGTAACCTGGCCACCGGACAGTATGATTACCGGTAACCAACCCACTCCCAGTTTGATTCCTGATAGAGAGTTTTTGCTGTTGCCGCAGGTGGTGGACATTAAATTGGAAACCGACGACATGGGGCCCATTAACCGTAAATATCTTGTGGCTAACTGTATGGTGGATGTGTTAAAGCCCAATTCCGGCAGCACTCCTCAGGGAGGTGGGTGTGAATTTTAAGCCAGCGTTGAGGGCAAAACAGCGGGGTACCGTGCTCATCACGGTGATTTTGATGGTGGCCTTAGCGGCGCTAATCGCCACGGATATTGGGTATCGACAAAAACTGGACATTAAACGAACCTCATCGTTTCTATCCCGCGATCAGGCATTTTTCCTGTTGTTGGCGGCAGAGAATGTGGTTAAACAAGGTTTGATACTAGATTTGAAGCAGGACAACAGTCCCAATAACCCGGTTTTCAAAGACGTTAAGGGAAAAGAAAGATGGGACGAGTATAATGGTCAGCCTATTCCAGTGGAAGGTGGAGTGATTCAGGGCGAGCTAATCGATCTGCAGTCACGGTTTAATATTAATTCCATTATGGATGATGATTCGGATATTCAAGCGGCTCAAAGAGCATTGTTGAAAAAGTTGATGACTCTGAAAAAGGTCCCAGACCCCAACAACATCAACTTATCCGCTGATATGCTGATTGAGCGTTTGGTGGATTGGCTAGATCCTGACTCTGATGTTACAGGGACCGATGGCATGGAAGATTTGGATTATTTAACCCCTGAAGGAGCTGTCCGGCCAGCCCCCTATCGAACCGCCAACCAGCTTATGTTCGATGCCAGTGAGCTATTATTGATCGAAGGGTTTACCGCACAAAACGTTAAAGATCTCCAGGATTTGATTTGTTTTTTGCCGGTAAAAACCAACCTCAACCTTAATACGGCGGAAGATGACATCATTACAGCGATTGGAGGCTTTAATCAAGAACTGAAAACCACAAGAGAAGTTGGTGATGGCTTCGACACACTCGCAGATCTATTTCAAAAGGCCTATACGCCCACGGCCGCAAGTGCGGCCACTCCTGCAAACTCACCCGGAAGCCTAACTGGATCCCAGTCTGGAAACAGCAATCCCACAGGGGCGGGGGGCGCTGCTCAGCAGCCCGTGGGCAACTTTAGCGTCAATAGTGAGTATTTTTTGTTGGAAGCAAAGGCCATAATTAATGGTAAGGCGGTGATAATGGAGTCCATAATATACAGGCCTGCCATTGCCGCAGGCAGTAGTAATAGTGATATAAAGGTCAAAACCATAAGCCGAAAACTGATTGATCCGCTAAAACGGGTATAATGATAACTAAAGCAATTTAGGAAAGAGTCTGTGGCAAGTAAGGTATTTGTTCGATTTGTTAATGAAAAACAATGGCTTAGGCTGTTAGATGGCTTCCAGGAAGGGGAGCCCATGGATGTGCCTGAAGAGCTGTACGTGGAATGGTGTAGCGCCGACCCGGATTCTGGCTTAGGGGAAGCTTCGCTGGTTCCCTTTGTGGATTTTGTGGAACAGTTACAACACCGTTGGCCCCACAGTTATCAATATGGCATAGATCTGGTGATATCTGGCGCCAATACCATTACTACCAACGTCAATATTCCCTCTAAACAAATGCGCCATGTGGCCCAAGCATTGCCTTACATGGTTGAAGATCATTTGGCCCAGGATGTGGCGCAATTACATTTGGTTGCCGGTGCTCGCTCCTCGGAAGGGGGGGTGCCCGTGTTGGCAGTGCCCAACCAGCTGATGACCGCCATTCGCGGGCTGTTCAGCCAATTTGGTTTGCCCTTGGATTCAGTTCAGCCCGATATGCTGTGTTTGCCCCTGGCGGATCAGGAGTGGACCCTGTTGATTGATGGCAAACAGATGATGGTTAAGAACGGTGAGCTGTCTGGCTTAGCCATCGAAATGGACGCCGCTCCGGTGGTATTGGCCTCCATAATGGACAATTGGCCCCATAAGCCTGAAGTACTGCGGGTGCTATTGTGCCAGGCTCAACTTAATCAAAATTTGCAAAACTGGATGAAAACCCAGATAACCGGTGCTGTGGCAGACCAGGAATTCGAAGTGGTGTTTGAAGAAATCCCTTCAAACGATTTCGCTTTACTATGCGATCAATTGCATAGTGCCATGAACCTTAAGAAACGCCCCAATAACCTGCTTCAGGGTAAGTTCGGCACCACTGCCCGTCGACGCCCCAGTGGATTTAATTGGAAACCCATAGCGGCTTTGGTGGGTATATTTGTATTGCTTCATAGCGTTTATATGCACACTCAAGCCTGGCAAATTGACAAAGAAGCCCAGCGGGTGGATGCTGAAACCAAAACACTGTACAAGCGCTTATTTCCCCAGGATAAGCGTATTGTTAACGTTAAGCGCCAAATGGAGCAACACCTTAAATCCTCAGGCTCCGGCGGTGGGCAACAAAGCTTTATGGAACTGCTAGCGTTAACTGGGGAGCAAATATTTCACGTCAATCGGGCGCAGCAAAATGCCATCACGCCCCGTCGGGTAGCGTTTGATGAAGGTCAAGGCGATCTTAGGCTGGACCTGATGATCAAGGATTTTAATCAGTTGGAAGACTTTAAAAATCGTTTGCAAAAAGCGGCCCTAGCTGTGGAGACCGCTTCCGCAACCCAAGATAAGGGCGTGGTTAAGGCCCGGTTGAAAATCAGGAGCGAACGGTCATGAATGAGTTGTTTCAAAAACTGCAACCACACCTGGATCCTGTCGTTCGACGTTACGACAGTTTGAGCGATTCCGAGCGAATGTTAGTAAATGGGCTCGGGGCTCTGACCTTAGTGGTGTTGGTGTTATTGCTGTTAGTGCTTCCTGCCCAGCGTTCGGTTGAACAGGCGGAGATGAAGTTGGCAGCCAAACAGGATCTGTTGCAATGGGTAAAGGATAACGAATCCAATGTGCGGAAAATGGCGGCCCAGGGTCGGGCCACAGCACGCTCTGATCAGCCTTTGCAAACCATCATCACTTCCACTGCGCCCTCTTTAGGGGTCACCGTAAGGCGGTTTGAACCCGAGTCCGATGGCAAGCTCCGTATCTGGCTCGATAGCGTACCTTTTGACAACACCGTGCGCTGGTTGCACCGGCTGCAGACCCGATATGGCGTAAAAATTGTGAATGCATCAGTGGACGCAGAGAGGGAACAAGGCCTGGTTAGCGCAAAACTGGTACTACAAAAGTAAATGTACGAACGTTTCTTCAATCTAAGCGAGCCCCCTTTCACCATAGCGCCAAATCCTCACTATCTCTATATGAGCCAGCAGCACAACGAAGCTCTGGCTCATCTGATTTATGGTGTGGGTCGTGATGGCGGTTTTGTGTTGCTCACCGGGGAGGTGGGTACCGGCAAAACCACCGTCTGTCGTTGCTTCCTGGAGCAGGTGCCCGAAGGCACAGACGTTGCCTTCATTTTAAATCCAAAGCTGGAAGTGGAAGAACTGCTGGCGACACTCTGCGATGAACTGTCCATTCCTTACATCGATGATAGTGTTTCAATCAAAAATTATGTGGATTGCATCAGTAACTTTCTCATTGAACAACACGGAGAAGGCCGTCACACGGTATTGATTATTGATGAAGCGCAAAATCTGCGTTCAGATGTGTTGGAACAAATTCGCCTTCTTACTAACCTGGAAACCCACGAAAAAAAATTGCTGCAAATCGTATTGCTGGGTCAACCAGAATTGCAGATGATGTTTCAACAGCCTGAGCTGCGGCAATTGTCCCAGCGGGTCACCGCCCGGTTCCATCTCACGGCGTTGCGACCGGAAGAAGTAGCACCTTATGTCTACCATCGTTTGGCCATTGCTGGGGCCATTGATCCCCGCTCTATTTTTTCGGAGCCGGTGCTGCAACGGCTTCATCAAATTTCAGGGGGTATCCCCCGCATCATTAATCTAATTTGTGATCGGGCCATGCTGGGAGCCTACGCTAGGGAAACCCGTGTGGTTGATATGGCTACCCTCACGGGGGCTGCCAACGAAGTGTTGGGTCAACGATTTTCCTCTCCCTCTGAAACCCTAAATCAAAGCTGGATGCCTTTTGCAGTGGGGGCTGCTATTGCCGGGGTTGTGGCCCTGTGTCTGGGGGCTTTGTGGTTTGTTTTCGTGCGGCCTGCTACCTTGCCAGCAGAAACGGTTTCGTCCGCTAACATCGAGGCCGAAGCCGTGGCTCCCGCCATGCAAGGCAGTTTGATCGAAGCGCCTTCCCCCGTGCAACCACCGCCGCCCTTAGCCGTTATGGCACCGGTGCAGCCCATGGCGGAAGCCGTTGAAATGGTGAAGCCAGAACCTGAGCCAGAGCCCGAGCAATTGGGTTTTAGTGACGCCTTTGCGTTGTCCAGCAATATGAACGAAGCTGACGCCTACTCCGATTTGTTCGATGCCTGGGGGGAGCAATACAACGCGCAAACCGACGGCAGTGCCTGTCAATATGCGGAGGGGTTAGGTTTGTCTTGCCTCAATCGCATGGGCAGTCTGGGTTCCATTCGTCATTACGGGTTGCCCGTGATGCTTAAGCTCTTCGATGACAGAGGCGAGCAACGCTTTGTGGTTATGCGGGGGTTGTCCGACAAATCAGCCAGTCTTTACCTGGGGGGGCAGACCCAAACCGTCAGCCTGGAAAATCTAGATCAATACTGGCGCGGCCACTATTACCTGCTGTGGAAAAAACCTTCCACTTATCACGGCCCAATGCACCCCGGTACCATTGCTCCCCTGTCCAAATGGGTTGCTTTGCAATTGGATATATTGGAGCAGAAGCCAGAGCCCGCTCTAGGGCGATCCTCCTATGAAGGGGAGCTGGTGGAAAGAGTGAAAGAATTCCAGCGCCGAGTGGGAGAAATTGATGACGGTGTGGTTGGAACCGGCACTTTGATTCAATTGTCGCGCCGTATTGATCAGTCCGTACCTTTGTTGTCCAGTGTAAAGGAGGGGTCCTGATGTCTTATATTCTTGATGCACTGCGCAAATCGGAACAGGAGCGGCAAAGGGGTAAAGTGCCTGACTTCAATAGTGCGCCAACCCTTGCCACTGGTGAGCCAACCAAATCCAGCCCATGGCCCATGATCGCAGTGGCATTATTGAGCATTAACCTGGTGGTGGCTGTGGTTTACTTCATGAATCGATCTGACTCGTCGCCGGCACCGGCCATGGCGCAAGCGGAATCCCCTTCTGCCGCTGTTTCGGGTTCTCTGGCTCAACCAACACAGATTACGGCAAGCTCATCTTCGGCTCCGCCGCAAGCTTCAACGCAACTGAATAATGCACCTGGTAACGCTCCTGCCAGTACAGTCCAGCCCGCCCCAAGCTATGAACCACCGCCTAGAATTGCTCTGCGGGAATCCGTGTACGAGCCAACACCTGTGGTGGAACCCGCTCAAACCACCTCTCAGCCTGTAGCTGAGCCTACAACCAAGCCCATAGTAAAGCCTAAGAGCCAGAGTGCTCAAACCAAGCCCGCTGCCAGTAGCCCTGCACCTTCTGTGGGTTACCTTCCCCAATTGGAGGAGCTAAGCCCTCAGCAGCGACAGGGTATTCCTGATTTGACGTTCTCATCCCACATGTATTCCAGCATGCCAAAATACCGATCCATTATTATTAACGGTAAAAGGCTGAAAGAAGGGCAATTCTATAATTCCGATATTCAAGTGCGTGAGATCACTGAATCCGGTGTGGTTATGAGTCAAGGAAACACCTTGTTTGAGGTGGATGTTCTTGGCCAGTGGGCTCAATAGGCCCTCGTAGCACTGCAGCTGCGCCAGGAATAATTCGTAATTCTCTACTAATCTTTAGCTATCACTTCAACCTGCATAGGGTATTGGTTATGGAAGCTACAGAATTCAAATTGGAAGACAATCAGCGCAGCGTACCCCGGCGGCATTTGATTTACTACCTTCGGGTGTACGATCAGAATGAAAACAGGCTCATTGGCAACCTTGTGGACATCAGTACCAAAGGAATAATGGTGGTGTCTGAAAGCGAGTTGCCGGTTGGCAAAGTATTCAATCTTAAGATGTTACTTCCCGATTCCCTAGAGGGCAGTAAAGAAGTGGAGTTTCAAGCGGAAACCCGCTGGTGCCATAACGATGCCAACCCCAACTTCTTCGATACCGGCTTTGAGTTAATCAATCCCGTTGGTGACTTTTTAGAGGCATTGGACCGCCTGGTTGAGGATTGTCTGTTTAAAGATTAAGTCTAATCAACGCAGTATAATTTCCGCCAACCAGAATATGGAGTGGTATGGGTGCCATAGAGTCTATCAAATATAACTACGGCTTTTTGAGAACGCTCATGGGCAGCGGCAGGGAGCGTTATTTTGCAGCCACCCACACACTTGTGAAGATTGAAAAAGAATATCGTCAATTCAAATCCGATTCCAAATCCTACCATTCCCATGATGTTGAACATGAACTAGCAAAAATCCACACAAAAGCTGCCAGTATGGTGGCGAATCTTTGCCGGGAAAATGGAGCAATGTGGGTTAAGTTTGCTCAGTTTCTCAGTTGTCGCCCCGACATATTACCTCTGCAGTTTATTGCGCCATTGCAGAGCCTTCAGTGTGAAGCTAAATCGGCCCATTTTGAGGAAATTCACCCCTTAATTATTGAAAGTTGGGGACAGAGTTGGGATGACCATTTCCGCTCTTTTGATGCTGTTCCTGTGGCTACTGCATCGGTGGCGCAAGTCCATAGGGCGGTGCTTCGGTCGGGCCAGGAAGTTGCTGTTAAGCTGCAATTGCCCAATGCCAGAACTTACTTCGAGCAAGATTCTTTGGTCTTTACCACACTGGCCAGGGCCTTGGGTCCTTTGGTTAAAGAATTGGATGTTCAACAAGTGGTAGCGCAGCTTCTTAGCTTGACGCTGGAGGAACTGGATTTTGCGCGAGAAGCTGAAAACCTGCGTCAGTTTAGATCTCTTGCCCATTTGCCCGGGATTGTGACACCTGCGCTGGTAGAAGATCTGAGCGGCCAAAAAATAATGGTGACAAGCTGGGCTGAAGGAACACCGCTGGCGGATTATTTGCGGCAGAATCCAGACAGGGCAATACCCCTTTTGAATAGGATCCAAGCCAGCTATTTGCAGCAGATTACCCAGTTAGGGGTGTACCACGCAGATCCCCATCCAGGGAACTTCATAGTCACGGAAAACGAAGATATTGTGATTTTGGATTTTGGCGCAATCTGCCGTTTAAACCACCAGGAACGTCTTAATTACACGGTTTTACTCCTGGGTATTATGGGACATCACGACATTGAGCTAAGCGAATTATTTTCCAATGCAGGGTTTGTATGTGATCGCAGTGAAACTTTACAGGAAATTGCGGACTTCGTGGTGGGAGATAACCCAGAGCAGCTCAGTGTTTCAGAAAGGCTTAGAAGTTCTATGGATAAGTTGCGGAAAAACAGGGTGAAAATGCCCGATTCGTTTGTGGCAATGGCTCGGGTGATCATTACCATCGGCGGGTTTCTTGATCAGTACGATGTTGACTTTCTGTTCGAACCTGCAGAGTTCGGAGTCAAGGGCTAACGGTGTTAACATTCATGCAACAAATTGGAATTGAGACCAATTCTTTCTAAACGTACTATATTGTCTATTCTAATAATGAAATAAAGCACTTATCTTACGCTACCTACGTTGCCGGGGGTTTTTGGTGTTAGCCAGTTTGAATCGTACTTACTCTTTAATTTTGCCTCTGTTCCCTGTTTGCTTGTTGTTGATTATTTCCCATGGCGCCAACGCTGCGGTAACTAACAGCATGACTGAAATCGTGTTTAGAGAAACCATTTCCGAACTGATGTTGTCTGGAGATAGCTGGCGCTATAGCAATGGCGATAGCTACAGCGGGCAGTGGCTCCATAATAAACCCCATGGCAGGGGGGTGTACCAGAGCCTAAATGGTGATCTTTACGAAGGTGAGTTCCGTCATGGCGTTATGCATGGCATGGGTACACTGAAATTCAACAATGGCGACGTATACCACGGAGAGTGGCAAAAAGGGCTTACGTCCGGTTCTGGAGAAATGATTTACCAAAACGGAAATCGCTACGTGGGCCAGTGGAAAAAGGGGATGCGCAACGGAAAAGGCAAGCTGTACTACAAGAGTGGTTCACTCTACGATGGTGAGTGGGCCAATGATGAGAAGCAGGGCAAAGGCCTAATGACCTATCGAAATGGTGAGCGCTATATAGGTGATTACAAATATAATAAGCCCCATGGCCATGGGATCAAAACCGATGCCAGTGGCGATGTCTATCGTGGCACCTTTTCAAAAGGCGTAAAACACGGAGTGGGAGAGTGTAATCAGGCGGGCCAGCCAATCGAGGTCTGTTTGTTTGACAAAGGACGTGAAATCAGAGATCCCAGAAAATTGGAACTTGCCGCCAGCTATTATGAAAAACACCGCCCCGTTTATGAATACGAAGGTGGCATCGCTTACCATATCCAGGATGATTTCACTAAGGCCCGTCATTACGTCAGCAGCCAGCAGGTCTGGTGGGAAAAAACCGTTGCGTTACTGGAAACCCAGCTACGTATTCGCAGTGAAGATGACAACCAGTTTATTTACCTCATTGTTAATCGCTATACCGGCCCTGGAGTGTATTACCTTCGCAAAGGTGATGTTTTGGCTTCATCTACCAGTGGTGAAGCCATTGAATTACCCGAAGACATAGTGGCCAGTGTTCGTATCACCATGGAAGAAAATGGAGAGGTTCATGGTGTGTTTAACATCCCCATGCTCGCTTCTGATGATAAGGAAAAAGCATTTGTCATTTATGATGGTAAATTTGAGGCATTGAGCCAACCCCCTAAAGGGGCCCACGATCGAACCCGATTTTTGGTGAAAAACCAGGGCGATTCCTAAGTTTGTATATATTCCTAGATTAGCAAGGCCACTGCGACAGGTAGAAGAAGTGCAGTGGCCACACCGGTAAGGCCCATGGCCAGAGCCGAAAAAGCAGCACATTCTGGGCTTTCCTCTAATGAACGGGCTGTACCTATGGCGTGAGATGTAAGGCCCATAGTAAACCCCTTTACCCCATCATCTTCTATATTGATCGCGTTCAGGATCGGTATTCCCACCATGGCTCCGATGGCGCCGGTAACCAACACAAACAGAGCACTCAAGGCAGGCAGCCCACCAATATGTTCAGACACAATCATGGCAATTGGGGTGGTTATGGATTTCGGTGCCATGGAGAGCATGGTGATGGAGGAGGCGTCAAACATCCATAAAACTGCCAAAGCAATTATTATGGTGAGAGTGCCGCCCACTAACACTGTACATAGAATTGGCAGGAATAATTCCCGGATACGTTTCGCATTTTGGAATAATGGGATCGCCAGGGCCACTGTTGCTGGCCCCAATAATGAGTGAAGCACCAGCGAACTGGAGTAGTAACGGGAGTAGGGAATATCGAAGATAATTAAGCAAGCGATAACCAATAGCAAGCCAGTAACCACCGGTTGGAACAGGGCAAAGTTCCCGCTCCGCTGGTATATTATTTGTCCAATATAGAAAGCGAGCAAAGTTAGACAAACGCCAAAAAGGGGAAAGCCGGTTATTAAATCTGTAATGGGCGTCATTTCACTATTTCCGTTTATTGTTTGCGGAAGAGGCGGATAAAGAAAAGAAATACAAAGGGGACAATCACCAGAGAAGCCACCAAGCTGACACTCAATGCCACCGCGATGGGGATCCATTCATTGGCCAAAAGAGAGTGATGTTGGACGATGCCCGCGCCAGCTGGAATCAGAAACAAGGGCAACAATGGCAGTAAAATGGAGGTTGTTTTCACCAATGACTCATCTGCTTGGCCCCTGACTAACAGGTAACAAAACAACAACACCAGCCCCAGTACAGGCGGCGGAATGGGCAGGTTAAACGCACCCACCAGCACGTGGCCAAGTAACTGAAACAACAAAAGACTGAGAATTCCTACCACCATAAAAGAGCCCTAACAGACGCTGATTGATCGATATATAACCACATTTAAGCAAAATGTGATATCGATCACATTATAAATAACTGCAGGTTATTGATTATATTCTAAAAAGATATAAGCAAATGCCTTTTAAACATACAATATAGGGAGACCCTGACTATACTTAGTGTCTAAACCGTGTACATAACCTGTGCCGAAAATAAACTCATGGACAGGCCAATTCAATATTAGGAGTGCAGTTATGGATCCGAAATCAAAACAGATCTTCGACAAAATTGAAAACGCTCTTGAGGAACGCAAGGGTAGAGACCGTCGCAAGGATGAAACTGAAGAGCAGGCCAAGGAAAACGAAAACAGGCGCAGCGGCGAAGAACGGCGAAACGCCGCATCGTAACGAATTTGCTCCATCCTAGAAAAGGCGAAGTGGATCTCATTTCGCCTTTTTATTTCTCCTGTGTTCAGAGTCTGTTCAGACATTTCCCGTTATCATACCCCTCCTAAATCAGATTTACTTGTAACTAAGGAATGATTCATGACATTACGTTCATTTTCCCTTGCTGTGGCCTTGGGCCTGTTCACGGCAGGATGTACCACCGACCCTCATACTGGAGAGCAAAAGGTAAGCAATGCCGCCATAGGGGCTGCTGCGGGCGCAGTGGTGGGCATGGCCGTATCCAGTAAAAAGGATCGGGCAAAAGGCGCTGCTATTGGCGCAGCAGTGGGGGGTGGCACCGGCTATTACTTCGACCACCAGGAAAAAATACTGCGGGAAAAGTTGCAGGGAACCGGTGTCAGCGTGACACGTACTGAACAGGGGATTGAACTAAATATGCCGGGGAATATTACCTTCCCAACGGATGAATATAGTCTTAAAACCTCATTCTATGAAACCTTGGATTCCGTGGCTCAGGTATTAAATGAATTCAAAAAATCCAGTGTCAAAGTAACTGGCCATACCGATAGCACGGGTGGCTTCGAGCATAATCAGCTGCTGTCAGAAAAACGGGCTGCCAGTGTTAAAGAATATTTACAACAGCAGGGGGTTGCCGCCAGTCGTTTGCACTCCGTGGGCTATGGGCCCCGCTACCCTATACAGAGCAATGATAGCGCAGAAGGTCGAGCAGCCAATCGTCGGGTTGAGATTGAGATTCTTAGTATGTAATCATGGTAGATCATCAATAGGGTTTTATTTAAGGGAGCCTCGGCTCCCTTTTTGTTGGTAACCTGACGTATAACGTAGAGGAGCTGCAATGAGCGAGTTTGATTTTGATCTTTTTGTTATAGGTGCCGGCTCCGGAGGTGTTCGCTGCGGTAGGATTGCAGCAGGCTTGGGTGCTAGGGTGGGTATGGCAGAAGAGCTGTATTACGGAGGTACCTGCGTGAATGTGGGCTGTGTCCCTAAAAAACTGTTCTACTATGGATCTCATGTAAAAGAAGAATTGGAGCTGGCGAAAAGTTTTGGTTGGTCAATCCAGGACACTCAATTTGATTGGCCCACTTTGAGGGAAAACAAGACCCGTGAGATTGACCGTCTGAAAGGCATCTACCATAACCTGCTGGTCAATAGCGGGGTTACGGTAATTCAGGGGCGTGCCAAGTTGGCAGGCTCTAATCAGGTTACAGTGGGCTCTAAACAGTACAGTGCAAAACACATTCTTGTAGCCACAGGTGGCTGGCCTTATATGCCGAAACTGCCTGGAATCGAGCATGCAATATCTTCCAATGAATTCTTCTATCTTGATGCCTTGCCTAAATCCGCATTGGTGGTGGGTGGCGGTTACATCGCAATTGAATTCGCCTGCATACTTCACAATCTTGGGGTAGATGTCACCCTGAGCTATCGTCGAGATTTGTTTTTGAGAGGCTTTGATGAAGACGTGCGTCTGCATTTAAAACAAGCTCTGGAGGATAAGGGAATCCATCTTCTTTTTAATCATGGCGTCACCTTGATAGAAAAGAACGGAGATTCCGATTTCACTGTCACCGATGGAGAAGGTAATCAGATTCATACCAATTTGGTGCTTTATGCCACTGGGCGTAGACCCAAAGTTGATGATCTGGGGTTGGAAAAAACGGGTGTAAAACTCAGTGATAGTGGTGCTATTCAGGTAAATGACGAGTATCAGACTACTGACCCATCTATCTATGCAGTGGGCGATGTGATTGACCGGGTGCAATTAACGCCTGTGGCCTTGGCTGAGGGTATGTTTGTTGCCAATCATTTATTTGGAAGCCAGCCAAAACCGGTGAATTACCAAAATATTCCCACCGCCGTTTTCACCCAACCCAGCATTGGCACCGTGGGCTTAAGTGAGCAACAGGCCCGGGACCAAGGTTTAGATATTGAAGTTTATAAATCCACTTTCGGTGCAATGAAATACAGTTTTATGGAACACAAAGAGAAAAGTTTCATGAAGCTTATTGTGGATAAAGAAAGCGATGTTGTGTTGGGAGCCCACATGGTGGGGGCTGAAGCCGGGGAAATTATACAAGGCATTGGTATTGCCATTGGCATGGGGGCAACCAAGGCCCAGTTTGATCAAACCATCGGTATACACCCCACCAGTGCCGAGGAATTCGTCACCATGCGAACACCTGAGCCTAATTAACTTAGCGGAAATACTCCTTGAAAACTGCATTTGTTGTAATACAATAAATGCAGTTAATTAATCTTAAGGTGTGTTTGTGTCCCGAAAATCCAGTTCTCATACTGATGCGGAAGGTGCTGCGCCAGGCTCCAGTAAGGGTCGTGGAAGAAAGCCTAAACCAGACGAACAGCGTAAAGCTCGTGTTATCCAAACCAGAGTGCCAGAAGACCTTGAGTCCACGTTAAAACAGGCGGCTGAAAGCCGCAGGATGACAGTTTCTCACCTGATACGGAACGTGCTGGAAGACACTTTTACATTGGTTGACAACATCGTCGCCGATTCCAGCGCCTTGGTGGAGCAGGTCAGCAGAGATGCAAAAAAAGTGGCTTCCAGTGTCAGGGGAGAAGCGGATTATCATTCTAAGGTTGATACCGCGGCCCGGATTGATGACGTCGACTCTTGGCAAGACGTCATCTTGAATAAGACAGCCAAATGCACTCAATGTGGCGTGCAATTATCCCGGGGTAAGCGCGCCTATCGGGGTATTAGTACGGAAGAAATAAGCCAGCCTGTATGGCTTTGTGAAAGCTGTATAGAAGACCTTTAATCTAGGGAAAAACCGGATAAGCAGATCCGGTTTTTTTACGTATTTATATGTACTACAAAAAAACACATAACCTAAAAGAGGAACAACAGATGGAAGCGACCGCGTCTCCCCGTAACGGGCAACGTAATGAAGGCTTGAAAACCTGGTTAAAGCTGATGAACGCCTCCATTAGCGCCATTGAGCAAACGGTTTGGCAGGGCAGGGAGCTGGCTGAACAAGCCCTCGACACAATGAAAGCGGTGGGGCAAGGAGCCGACCTGGTTAAAGCGGAATACCAACAAGTGGCCAGGGACGTTGAGCTATGGAAAGAACAGGTTAGCCGTTTGAAAACCACCGGCGGTATGTTGACTCGAATTACCAGTAGTTATCGGTTCTGGGGAATTCGATCTGCATTTATATCTCGTGCAAAATACCAATCCAAGTTGGATCAGCTTCATAGTAAAAACGCAAAATTATTCCGTGATGTTTCCCTGGAGCAGGGCGGTGCGTTTTTAAAAGTGGGCCAATTGCTGTCTGCACGGGGAGATATACTTCCTAAAGCATGGGTTGAAGAGCTTCGCGTGCTCCAGGATCAGGCCACACCCGAGTCATTTGAAGCTGTAAAAGCGGTGATCGAGTCCGAGTTGAATGATGGGATTGATAATTTATTTTTAGAGTTTGATCCTGATCCCATCGCAGCCGCAAGCATCGGCCAGGTTCACCGGGCGCGACTAAAAGACGGCAAAGAAGTGGCGGTAAAAATTCAACGTCCTGGATTAGAACGCATTATTAAACTGGATATGTCACTCCTGAAAACGTTTATGAAAAGTATCGAGTCTATGTTGCCCACCACGGATCTGGATACCATTACTGCCGAGTTAGAGCGTACTATCTATGAGGAGTTGGATTATCGGCAAGAAGCCAACTGGATGACCAGAGTCGGGGAGTTTTTAAAGGACGTACCGGGTTTGGTGGTGCCCAAGGTGGTAAAAGAAATGTCATCAGAAAAAGTGATGGTGAGTTGTTTTATTAAAGGAAAGCCACTTTCAATAACATTGGACGAGTATAGAGACGCCGGTGAACTCGACAGGATGTCGGACTTGTTATCCCGTTTACTGGATCTTTATCTGCGCCAGGTGCTGCAGGCTGGCGTATTTCAAGCGGATCCTCATCCCGGAAATTTTCTTGTTACCGAGAATGAGGAATTAGTGCTGCTGGATTTTGGTTGCACCATGGAGTTGTCTGATGATTTTAGGGAGGGCTACAGCAAAGTTCTGGGTGCCGCCATGTTGGACGAGCGCGACACCATGGCTAAAGAAATATTGAAGATGGGCTTTGAAACTCGAAGTGGCAGGCCGGATACTCTGCTGGCATTTTCGGACGCGTTACTGGGGCAAATGAAAAAAGTGGCCGAGAATATGAGTCAAGGTGACGTGGTTTGGACCAGTCAGGAAGATTTTTTGAACAATGCGAAAGCTTTGATGGATCAGGCAACTTTAGATCCCGTTGACAAGCTACCTGCAGAGTTCATTATGTTGGCCAGGGTGTTTTCCACCCTTGGCGGATTGTTTACCCACTACAAGCCAACCATTGACGTTAATCGCCACCTGATCCCCCATTTAGTTGGTCCTGCTTTGAGCCAGGTATTCTAAACGGGGGAACAGACTATTAGCCATCCAGAGTGTATTCTCCAGCGTCCATCATGCCTTCTAGAATACTGAGTAGGCGGTGGGGAGATACAATACAACCCTTGCGATCCTGACGAGGAATGATTTCTATCATGACCTCGTCTTCTATCATACTGGGGAGCGTATTCATGATAAAATCTTCCAGAGACGAATCCATCGGGCTGTAGTTTGTCCATGGCCCTACGGCTGCTTCTTGGGCTAAGTTTTTGTAGGGCCACACAGGAAGTGTTTCTTGTTCTTCATCTTCTCGTAACGCCCACTCCACGGAGTCATCCAGGCCCCACACCTCTTCTGTTTCAAAAATACGAGTTAAGAAGAACTCCATAAGTTCACCATCGGACATTTCAATCAGCGCCGAATATTCATAATCGTAGGGTGAATAACGCATTCAGAAACCTCCTATACTTCAGCGGAATTTTTGTGTTCCATTGAGTCAACTTCAAGTTGACTTAAAAACTGCTTTACCGATTTTCTACAAACCCCACATTGGGTACCCAGGCCCGTTTTGCATCTAACTTGTTTAAAATCGCAGTGCCCTTGACTCACTACTTCCTTAATGTGGCGATCACTAATACCCTTGCATAAACAAATATACATTGAACAGGTCTCCCAAGCGGTGGGGTTTTGTATTTTTTAGGCCACTTCGGTGTTGCTTTCTTTACTGGCTTCCAGTAGATCCTGCCAATCGGCTTCTATGATAGAAATATTCTTATTACCACAAAATCGTCGCTCTTTATCGGTTGGGTTTGGCATTAGAGACCATCCTGTTTCTTTTGGTGCTCCATAAACAATGTCACTCAATACCATTCTTTCTGTATCACGGGTCATACTGACACCAATAAACAGGTACTGTTTTTCTTTACGGTATTCCTTAAGGAAATCAGGAATAGCAAAGCCGCCCATGAGTTCGGTAATGTAATCCACGTAGTCAGCGTCTGCGGCCACATAGCTAGGTTCGGGAATAGGGGTACCTGCAGGCTTGAACAGTATAGGCAGGCTGGTATCCACCGCTGCCTGTTCGATTTCTTTCGAATAGGTACTGCCATCGTAGTGGTATATTTTAAAGCGGTAGTCCGTTTTACTGATTCTTGCGGTGCCTATGATTAACGTATGGGGCGTATCTTTGTAACTGTCTTGCAATTGGGTATCGCGATTGATATCGATCACGTAGTTTGGTTTTATGGTGGCAAGCCAGTCATGAAACGCAGATCGCTTCCATTGGGTGCCACCATAGGTTTCTGTGAGAAAGCGTTCAACAAAACTGCGACCTTTCTTCAACTCCAGATTCATTGCGGCACGGGGAAACTCGTACATTAATCGTGGTGCCATGGGTTGTCCGTTGTTCATGGCAAGTATAAGGCTGTCGCTATCGTAAGGTATTTGTTGGCTTCCATCCAATGACGTCACCCCTTTTAATACTTGTGGTCCTATATAAGGTACGATACTTCCGTTTTTGAGTCCTACGATAATTTCCGATAGCTGATCAAGACTGTTCATGGGCTGCTCCGCAATGGTTTGAGTGAAGGGGCAATAAACACGGGGTGTTCCATGTTGCCCTTTTCAAATGCTAATCATTACAGCCAACTGCAATAACCAATCCAAACAGCAACCTTCAACTAAGGTTCTGTTTTTTATGTGGAATCTTGCACGTATTAGTAGCCCTATGAGGAAATGTCATCTTCTAAGAACACGCTTTCAAAACAATTTGTCGTATTTCCTACAGGCCCCTTTCTTTAATGAAACAAGAAGAAAAAACCCAGCAATAAATTCTCTGATGCTGAAAACAAATGGACCGACAAAACCCCTACATTGTGTCGGTGTTACAACGGTTAGGTTGTTATTTTGTTGGATTACCAACGTGTAGTTATTCCGGTTTCAAACCAAATAGTATTTAAAAAACAGTAACTTACATAAACTGGTTTAACCTGGTACGGAGTTCGCACATGGTCAAGTGCTTATGAGCTTCCAGTGAAGCAATACAAGTCAGAACTTGTAATCAAGTCAACTAGGAGAAAATCATCATGGCTATGCGTCAATGTGCAATTTACGGAAAAGGCGGAATCGGCAAATCTACCACAACTCAAAACTTGGTAGCCGCTCTTGCTGAAGCAGGTAAAAGAGTAATGATCGTGGGTTGCGACCCTAAAGCGGATTCTACTCGCTTGATCCTTCACTCTAAAGCCCAAAACACCATCATGGAAATGGCTGCCGAAGCTGGCACCGTTGAAGATTTGGAATTGGAAGATGTATTAAAAACCGGTTACGGCGACATCAAGTGTGTTGAGTCCGGTGGTCCTGAGCCAGGTGTTGGCTGTGCAGGTCGCGGTGTAATCACTGCAATCAACTTCCTTGAAGAAGAAGGTGCTTACGAAGACGATCTTGACTTCGTTTTCTACGACGTACTGGGTGACGTTGTATGTGGTGGATTCGCTATGCCTATCCGCGAAAACAAAGCTCAAGAAATCTACATCGTTGTATCTGGTGAAATGATGGCTATGTATGCTGCCAACAACATTTCAAAAGGTATCGTTAAGTATGCTAACTCTGGCGGTGTTCGTCTGGCTGGCTTGATCTGTAACAGCCGTAACACTGACAAAGAAGACGAGTTGATTGAAGCTTTGGCTGCTGCTATCGGCACTCAAATGATCCACTTCATTCCTCGTGACAACGTTGTACAGCGTGCTGAAATCCGTCGTATGACTGTTATCGAGTACGATCCTCAAGCTAAGCAAGCGGACGAGTATCGCGCTCTAGCTCAGAAAATCATTTCCAACACTAACTTGGTAATTCCTGAGCCAGTGACCATGGATCAATTGGAACAATTGCTGATGGACTTCGGCATTATGGAAGAAGAAGACGAAAGCATCATTGGACAAACTGCGTCTAGTGAAGCCTAAGTCCACTGATTCTGGCTCGGCCGGGTATGGGGCAGATTAGCCCCTACCTGCAACTCCAAATATAGAGAGGAGACAGACTATGACTGTCATGACACGAGACGAAACTGACGCGCTTATCGCGGAAGTACTAGAAGTATATCCCGAGAAAGCAAAGAAAGATCGTGCTAAGCACTTAAGCCCTAATGATACATCTTTGGAGCAATCCAAAAAATGTATCACTTCTAACAAGAAGTCCTTACCTGGTGTAATGACTATCCGTGGATGCGCATATGCGGGTTCTAAAGGGGTGGTTTGGGGTCCCATAAAAGATATGATCCATATCTCTCATGGCCCTGTAGGTTGTGGTCAGTACTCACGTGCTGGACGTCGCAACTACTACATCGGTACTACCGGCGTAAACACTTTTGTTACCATGAACTTTACAACTGACTTCCAAGAGAAGGATATTGTATTCGGTGGTGACAAAAAGTTAGATAAGACCATAGATGAAATAGAAGCTCTTTTCCCATTAAACAAAGGGGTTACTATCCAGTCTGAGTGTCCTATCGGTTTGATCGGTGATGATATCGAAGCCGTTGCCAAGAAGAAAACCAAAGAACATGACAAAACAGTTGTACCTGTTCGTTGTGAAGGTTTTCGAGGCGTTTCTCAATCTTTGGGCCACCACATCGCTAACGACGCCGTTCGCGACTGGGCTCTGGATGCACGAGATGACGACGACAGCTTTGAACAAACTGATTACGACGTAGCCATCATTGGTGACTACAACATCGGTGGTGATGCTTGGTCTTCACGTATTCTGTTAGAAGAAATGGGTTTACGAGTAGTTGCTCAGTGGTCTGGTGACGGATCTTTAGCAGAAATCGAATTGACTCCTAAAGTCAAATTGAATCTGGTTCACTGCTATCGCTCCATGAACTACATCTCTCGTCACATGGAAGAAAAGTACGGAATCCCCTGGATTGAGTACAACTTCTTTGGCCCCACTAAGACAGTTGAGTCGCTACGGAAGATTGCTTCTCACTTCGATGATTCCATCAAGGCCAAGTGCGAAGAAGTTATCGCCAAATACAAGCCTGAGTGGGATGCAGTAATTGCGAAGTATCGTCCTCGATTGGAAGGCAAGAAAGTGATGCTTTACGTTGGTGGTCTACGTCCTCGTCACGTAATTGGCTCCTATGAAGATTTGGGTATGGAAGTGGTTGGAACTGGATATGAATTCGGTCACAACGACGACTACGATCGTACCCTTAAGGAAATGGGCGACGCCACTTTACTTTATGATGATGTAACTGGCTACGAGTTCGAAGAGTTCGTTAAGAAAGTCAAACCCGACCTGATCGGTTCAGGCATCAAAGAAAAGTACATATTCCAGAAAATGGGTGTACCTTTCCGTCAGATGCACTCCTGGGATTATTCAGGTCCTTACCACGGCTTTGATGGCTTCGCCATTTTCGCTCGCGATATGGACATGACGTTGAATAACCCTTGCTGGAATAAACTGAAAGCACCTTGGGTACAAGATGAAGCTGAAGAAGCGGTTGCTGCTAGCGCCTAAATCTTCGGTTAAAACAGGGCTGCGGGCTTAAACCCGCAGCCTTACAAAACGCTATTACTCAACCTGAAACAGTGCCACAGATTGGTGGCCTAAAGGAGAGCACCATGAGTCAGTCAGTAGACGATATCAAACCCAGTTATCCCTTGTTCCGCGATCAGGACTACAAGGATTCCTTGAAAAACAAGCGTGAGTCTTTCGAGGAGCCTCATTCCCAAGAAAAAATCGACGAGACTTTTTTGTGGACCACCACAGAAGAGTACAAAGAAATCAACTTCAAGCGTGAAGCCCTTACTGTTAACCCAGCTAAGGCGTGTCAACCTCTGGGTGCCGTATTATGTGCACTGGGTTTTGAAAAAACCATGCCCTATGTTCACGGTAGTCAAGGTTGTGTAGCGTACTTCCGTACCTATTTTAACCGCCACTTTAAAGAGCCTATCTCCTGTGTGTCTGATTCCATGACAGAAGATGCCGCTGTTTTCGGTGGTCAACAAAATATGAAAGACGGTCTGGAAAACTGTAAGGCCATATACAAGCCTGACATGATTGCTGTGTCTACCACTTGTATGGCTGAAGTTATTGGTGATGACTTGAACGCATTCATCAACAACTCCAAGAAAGAAGGTCACGTTCCTCAAGAATACCCAACTCCTTATGCACATACCCCAAGCTTTGTTGGAAGTCACGTAACTGGCTGGGACAACATGTTCGAAGGTATTGGTCGTTACTTTACTCTTAACTATATGGAAGACAAAGTAGTTGGAAGCAATGGCAAGATCAACCTGGTGCCCGGCTTTGAAACTTATCTTGGTAACTTCCGTGTTGTTAAGCGTATGATGGATGACATGGGTGTTGATTACACTTTGTTGTCTGATCCAGAGGAAGTTCTTGATACTCCAGCTGATGGTGAATTCCGCATGTACTCCGGCGGTACCACTCAGGACGAAATCAAGGACGCACCTAATGCTTTGGATACTTTCTTGCTCCAACCCTGGCAGCTGCCTAAGACTAAAAAGCTGGTTCAGAACACTTGGAAGCACGAAGCCACTAAAATCAACATTCCAATGGGTCTAGATTGGACTGATGAATTTTTAATGGCCGTATCCCAGGTAACGGGTAAGCCTATCCCTGAAGTACTTGCCAAAGAGCGTGGCCGTTTGGTTGATATGATGACCGACTCCCACACTTGGATGCACGGCAAGAAGTACGCTTTGTGGGGTGATCCTGATTTTGTTATGGGCATGGTTAAATTCTTGCTTGAACTGGGTGCTGAGCCTACTCACATCCTGTGTAACAACGCTAACAAGCGTTGGAGAAAAGCAGTGGACGCTATCCTAAAAGACCATAATATGGATCACTTATGTGAAGTTCATATCGGTAAAGACTTGTGGCACATGCGTTCACTGGTATTCACCAACAAGCCTGACTTCATGATTGGTAACTCTTACGGCAAGTTTATTCAGCGCGATACTCTGTATAAGGGTACCGAGCATGAAGTACCACTTGTTCGAATTGGTTTCCCAATCTTTGACCGTCACCATCTGCATCGTCAAACCACTTTGGGTTATGAAGGTGCTATGCAAATGCTTACTACCCTGGTTAATGCGGTACTTGAGCGTTTGGATGATGAAACCAGAGGCATGCAGACCACTGACTACAACTACGATTTGGTTCGCTAACTCTCCCAAAGCAACTGCGGGGTGGTGTAAACCACCCCGATTTTTTGCTTGAGTTAAACATTTCTAGAGCAGCTAAATTGGAGTAGTTTGTATGCCGAACGTAATGATAAGACGCGACGAAAGTGGAAAGTTAACCCTTTATGTAGCGAAAAAAGACCTTGAAGATACCATTGTATCCATAGAGAAAGATGGACCGGACGGTTGGGGTGGCACACTCGAATTGGCAGATGGATCCAGTTATTATATTGACCCATTAGACGCGGAGCCAAAGCTGCCAATCACCTTGCGAGCACGACGTGCGGGGGGTTAGTCATGAGTCAATTGTCTCAAGAGGTTGCTTTACGCATCGCCTTGGCAGCTCGAGCGTTACCAGATACTGAGATCAAAGATCTTCTTATTGGTCTGCTTGGCTTAGTGGGTGAGCCCCTCACTGCCGGGAAGTTGAATAAGGTGCGTTTGGGCAAGCTCAAACAAATCGAATCTCTCTCCGAAATCGATGAAGAATATCTGAAACAAGCCCTAGGCTTCCTCAAAGGCCGGAACATCGAAACTGAACCGGTTCCCCTACCTGAAATTCAGGCAGTTGAGCCTGGCGACATGAAGGACTCAGTTCGTGTAGCCTGTGCATCTAATCAAGGCAGTAAAATTGATGGCCATTTTGGTTCCTGCGCCCGTTTCTTAATCTTCCAGGTGAGTAGCGAAGAATCCCGCTTAGTGGACATTCGTCAGCCTCGTGATGCCAGCGAAGATGAAGATAAAAATGCCATTCGCGCTGAAACCATCAGTGATTGCCAGGTTCTTTACACCGTATCCATTGGTGGACCGGCTGCGGCGAAAGCGGTTCGTGCGGGTTTGCATCCCATTAAGTTACCCAATGGTGGTGAGGCAGAGGAGGTGCTGCAAAGATTACAGGACACTCTATCGGGCTCACCGCCCCCTTGGTTAGCGAAAGCCATGGGCCATGATCCGGAACAGCGTGCTCGCTTTAAGATGGAGGCAAACGCATGATTGAGCCAGAGCATATTGATCAAGTTGTCAAAGCAGTGCAAGCAAAAGGCCTTTCAGAAGAGCTGATCAGCGAACTTAAACAGCAGTACGATTACCACTTTACTTATTGCATGGAGGATGACATGGACAATTATACTCCTGCAATTGAAAAAGGTGATTTTAATGTTTATTTCGTTGATTCATCTGAACATTGCTCAAAACTCACCACTGAGCCGGCCAATGCGTCTGGTTTTGTGTTGGCTGAAGTGATAGACGATTAATGTCATGGATAATCAAGAGCAAGGTGACGTATACGATTTAACACCCATAGCGGATTGCCGATACTGTCCATATCGGCAACGCTTGCTATTGATGGGGCGTTGCGTTCCAGGGGATGTGTGTGTACGTGCAGAGAGTGGCAGACAGATTGATCGGTTTTTTAAAATCAATCCCGAGCTTGCTGTTCAGTACCTGGATGACGCTTTTTGGGAACGTAGAGCGGTAGCGGTTCGATATGTTCCCCAGAGGGAGTTGTCAAAAAAAGCCAATGATACTGACGAAGCGGTTAGACGTGCAGTGGCTTATCGATTGCCCCGAGATCAGCTCCATACCATGATGCGGGACTCTGATCGAGAAGTACGGATCACGGTGGTAGATCGTTTGCCATTGGATCAAGTTGAGAATATGGCGGACGACCCGGATTACCTGGTCAGAGCTTATGTGGCTCAGCGGCTTCCTGAAGGCAGATTATTTCGTCTAATTCGTGACCCCGATCGACAGGTTCGTAAATTGGTGGCCCAACGCTTACCTCCGGCGAGTTTAGGAATGATGCTAAACGATTCGGAACCGGAGGTCAGGCGAGTGATCGCCGGCCGTTGTGAGCAGGATGAGTTAGCTATTTTATTGCAAGACGATGACTGGACAGTGCGGTTGGCGGCAGTAGAAAGGGCACCTGCAGCGGTCTTAGAAGCGGCGTTAAACGACGACGATGAGGAAGTACGGAGCTTCGCTAAGCAACGTCTGGACAGTTTAAATTTGGAAGATTCTTAATTAACTTAGATAGGGTAGTAACATGCTAGTTTCCAAATACAAAGATGAAGGTTATCTATTTAATGTCAACCTCACCGGTAGCCTGGGGCAAGATGAAGTATACCGTGGCGACTTAGTGTTGGTGTTTGGTGAAGTAACCGAAAGAGGGGACCGCAAGCCTCCCACAAAGGTGGCAAGGCAAGCGGTACTGTATGTAGCGGATGATAAAATTAATTTATTCGTTGCTGGTCTGAATAATCTGTCTGATCTCGATCTGGTTACTGAGCATTACGACAAGGATTTCGCCGAAGACAGCAAGTTCCTTTTCTTCGTCAGGGATATCAGAGATCCCATGGTAGTACCCAGTCAAGGTAGCCAGTATGTTGTGGTGCCACTGGAAGACGGAATGATTTGGAACGAAGCGTTAGAGTTGCTTTGTATCGAAAAAAGCGACCTGAAAGGCCAGAGCGCCGAAGAAAAAATTGGCACTTTGTTGGACGAGTTGAAATCATTCAAACCCAAATACGACGAAGTGGCTATGGCTGACGCCTTAGAGCGAACCATTGAGGTCAAAGGTGAGGCTAGAGGTCCAGTGTAGTGCCGGTATAAGTAGTGCCGGTATAATGAGTGCCGGTATAATGAGTGAGATCTAATTTTGCTCTGGTTCTCTCCTGCTGTTAATATCCCAAACACAATTGGGAAAGCGCACACAGGGAGAGTAACCAGTGCAATGGGTCATGAGGCTTTTAGCATTAGTCGTTCTTGTTAACGTCCTAGGCTGCTTTAACGAGCGTACTATTTTACCAATTCATATGGCGGAAAATATCCGTAAAACCCAGAGTGGAAGGGTTTTTGTAACCGCCAGCGAAGGTTTATACGAGCTAAAAATAACTGAACTCAATGATGTTGAAAAACCCGTTCTCGAACTAGTATATGAATCCACAGATTGTGATTACTTTGCTGGCCTCGCGGAACTTCACAATTGGCTATTCTTTGTCTGTTCCCAGCAGCAAAGCTTCACTTTTACCGGTCTAACCTATAAAAAATCCGGTCGGTTGATAGCTTACTCACTCGAAGATGCTTCCGTGAAGACTGTGTGGGATCTAGAACGCTATCAGTTTGCCAATGGTATCGACGTTGTGCCTCATTTTAATTACATATTATTAGCCGATGAGAATTTCTTTGGTAAAGGTGGCGTTAGTCGGTTAGAAGTTGATTTTTCTGGAGACTCTCCAAAGATCATCGGTGAAGAGTATCATTGGATTAATAAGAGGCATGGTGTTAACGCTGCAAATGGGGTCAGAGTTGTTGAAGACAGTATTTTCCTTACGGATCTTGGCTACGTTAAGCAACTGAAAGTCGATACAGCATGGCAACAGGTTGAAGCCGCAGAAATATTATTTACTCGCCTCACTGTTTTTGATGATTTTGATCTCTATTGTAATGGCTTGCTGGTAGCGGATTACCTAGGTGGAAAACTCACTTGGGTACCATTAGACGGGTCCGACTCCGTGGATTTGGTAACCGGACTTACCAGCCCATCTGCTGTCTTGACTGATTCAACCCCGTTATTTAAGCAAGGTGACATCCTGTTTACTGAATCAATTGGTGTACTTCCCAATTCCGGGCACCGTCTTGCTCTAGCCAGCTTGCCGCCCTGTAATTAGTCTGTGGAAGATTTTAGAGAGTGCTGGGAGAGCAAGACCTTGACGACTATTGGCACAAATAGTCCATCTCCAGCGTCACTTTAACCTTCGCGACCACTTTAGGCGTAGATTTGGGTCCAGCTAGCCGTTGCCACCGTTTTCGTGATCATGGTCGGGTACCTTGAGCCTAATTGTTATTTACTCCGTTATGTGTAGGCCCGGAGTAAAGGAATTGCCTTGTGAGTCTGCCGACACCTGAGCAGCCTCGGCGATAAACAACCCCGCTTTTTCCCGCTGGGAGTAGTAGTGGACCATCATCATGATCCTCGACTGTTCCAAGACATTGCAATGACCACTTAAAAAGTATGCCTAAATACTGGCTTCTAATTCGAATTTCGTTTTGTTCTAAAATTTTGATATTAGTGGGAATCATTACTGTTAAATCGCTGTCCTATTTTTAGCTGCCACCATCAAATGCACCTCATTTTTAGAAAGAGGCACCTCAGAAAATGGCTTCCTCCCATAAATTGAAACAGCTTATCTTGATGTTTCTATTTAGCCTGATGCTCGTGCCAGTGCACACTCTGGGCGCCTCAACTGCTGAATTGAAGTACACCACGGCCAGCCTGCACAGTGAGTACAGCAAAATCGATGGTAAGCAAAACATCTGGCTAATGTTTCAACTAGATATTCGAAAGGATTGGCATACTTACTGGAAAAACCCTGGAGATTCAGGCTTAGCCCCGCGTTTGAAGTGGGTATTACCGGAAAACGTGACAGCTGGCCCGATTCAGTGGCAACCCCCCTCGCGGTTCCCCATTGGACCGTTGATGAATTATGGCTATGCCTGATCAGCCTATCATCTAGTACAGTTGCAGATACAGAAGGTCGGTTTAGAGCAATCCAATTTACCGATTCAACTGAATGCCCATTGGTTGGTCTGCGAAGAAGAATGTGTGCCGGAAGAAGCGCAACTAACACTCGATATCCCTATAGATAGTGAAGTTCAACGGTCATCCTCCTTCGATCTGATACAAAAACTGCTAGCTAACACGAAACCACAAAGCTTACCTATACAATCCATAGTAACCAAAGCGGAAAAAATTGAGCTGACCCTGTCAATGGCAACAGTAACACTCTTTGATGAAGTCTACTTTTTTTCTGAACAGGCTGGTGTCGTGGAAGCCGCAGCGCCTCAACAATTCCGCATTGAAAACGGAAGTTTGGTGCTGGAGTTAAGCCGCGGTTTCGCAGAATTGCCTGGGAAATTGAGCGGTTTGTTGGAGATATCAAGCCAAGGTTCTATCCGTTATCTAAACGCAATCCAAGCCGAATCTTCAGCTCTCCCCGTTAAGTCGACCCCTTCGCTCCACAGGCCAAGTTTGTTTGTACTGCTGGCCATGGCCTTGTTAGGCGGTTTCATTCTAAATGCCATGCCCTGCGTATTTCCGGTGTTGTCCTTTAAGGCTCTAGCCATTGCCAATCACTCTAGCCAAAGCTCGAACACAATACGCTTGCATGCACTGGCCTACAGTGGAGGAGTGGTATTAAGTTTTCTGGCTATAGGAGGCTTGTTATTAGCGCTGAAAGCATCCGGCGCAGCATTGGGTTGGGGCTTTCAAATGCAGTCCCCCCTGTTTATTTCATTGCTTGCTTATATCATGTTCCTGGTTGGATTAAATTTCTCTGGGGTTGTAGAAATACGCAGTGCATTTGGAGGCGGTCAAGATATGGCTGCACGTCAGGACTGGCTGGGAAGTGCTGCCACAGGAGCGTTGGCAACACTGGTTGCCACTCCTTGTACAGCACCTTTTATGGCGACGGCCCTGGGGGCTGCGCTGGTACTACCTGCCAGCCAAGGTATGTTGATATTTGTATTTCTTGGTTTGGGGCTGGCCTTACCTTTTGTTGTTCTTAGCTGGTTTCCAAAGCTGATACATCGTTTACCCAGGCCTGGGCCATGGATGGTACGTTTTCGACAATTTCTTGCTTTTCCAATGTATTTAACTGCGCTGTGGTTATTGTGGATCCTGGGTAAACAAGCTGGAATCAACGCTATGGCTCTGGCTCTGGCAGGTATGCTGGGTCTCGTTTTTGTTTGCTGGTGTTGGCCACTGCGGCCACGTAACGCACTTAGCCGAGGTTTACTGGCTCTAGTATTTTTTCTGTTCTGCCTGGGCCCACTGACTTTTCTACCGTTGAGCTCGGTAGAACTCAGCAACAACAACGGATACGATTCTGAAAATACGCTAACAGCTCAGTCATTTTCCCAGACCACATTAAAGAATTACCGTGATAAGGGACTTCCTGTTTTTGTCTACGCAACTGCTTCCTGGTGCATTACCTGTAAAGTCAATGAACAAGTCGCCTTGCATACAGATGTTGTTCGAAATCATTTTATAGAACAAAATATCATTGTTTTGCGGGCTGATTGGACCAACTCCGACCCCGAGATAACACATTATCTGCAAAGTTTCGAACGCAGCGGAGTTCCTATTTATGTTTATTACCCACCCAACGCTGAGCCATTAATACTGCCTCAGATTCTAACCCCAAGCATCATCTTTGATTCCACCTCATCCACGTAGAATAAATTTGGAGACTTTTATGTATTCCGCCTATTTATCCACTTACTCATTTCAGAAAACCGTAATCGATTTACTGTTCCGGGCAACATTTTTATTGGCAATGGTTTGTCTGGTTTTGGTTGTAAGCGAGGCCCATGGCGCTGCTCGTCCGAATTCAGATGCACCTTCATTCACACTCAGCGCTACCGATGGCAGCGAGGTTTCATTAGCAGACCTTAAGGGAAAGACGGTGGTACTGGAGTGGCTCAACTACGAATGTCCGTTTTCCAAAATGCATTATGACAGCGGGAACATTCCTCAGCTCCAGCAGAAGTACAGCAAAGATAATGTCGTATGGTTATCAATTGCCTCTTCTGCAAAAGGTAAGCAAGGTTATTTCACGGCTAACGAATACGCTATGGAAAACAAAAAGTTTGATAACAACGCCAATTACGTCTTGCTGGATGCCGATGGAAAAGTAGCCCGGTTGTATGGCGCAAAAACCACTCCCCATATGTATGTCATCGGACCCGACGGAAAAGTACGGTACAACGGTGCCATAGATAGTATTCCCTCGGCAAATGAAAAAACACTATCCGAAGCGACGCCCTACGCCGCCAATGCAATCGCTGCGGTACTGGCTGGCAAGTCACCAGAGCCTGCCGCAACCCAACCTTATGGCTGTGGAATAAAATACAGCTCGACTTCAGGCTACGATAAGTAATATGGGTTACGAAATCAAAACCCCATGTGATTGGGGGTATGCCCATGTTTAACCGGCGTAGATTTATAATCACTTCAGCAACTGGGCTAATAGGGACTGTCACTTTTACTCGCACGGTGTTTGCTGGAAAACCCAATAACAGTCAACTCATCAGCAAAACCATTCCGTCCACAGGAGAAAGATTACCGGTGATTGGCATGGGCACCTGGCAAACTTTCAACGTGGGTACCGACAGACAGATCAGAGACAAACGCCTGGAAGTGCTGAAGCTATTTTTTGAGCTCGGCGGAGGTATGATTGATTGTTCGCCCATGTACGGATCCTCAGCTGACGTGCTTGGCTACGGCCTGGAGAGGATCAGTGTACCAGAGGGGCTGTTTTCAGCTGATAAAGTCTGGACCGGCAATAGCGGCGCCACAGAACAAGAAACCGAAGCGCAAGCCCAGCGATGGCATCTACAAAAACTGGATTTGGTCCAGGTTCACAATCTCCTGTCCTGGCAAGATCACTTGAAAAATCTACGTGAGATGAAGCAGCAGGGCAAAATTCGATACCTGGGAGTCACGACTTCTCATGGCCGCAGGCACCGCGAGCTGGAAAGCATCCTTGCATCCGAGGAATTGGACTTCGTTCAGCTTACTTATAATATTAGCGACCGGGATGCGGAGCAACGCCTGCTTCCGTTAGCTCAGGAACATGGCATTGCGGTTATCGCTAACAGACCTTATGGAGGAGGAACACTGATACGTACTTTGCAGAGAAAAGCAAAAATCCCCGAATGGGCCAATAAAGAGCTTGGCTATCGCAACTGGGCCGATCTATTGCTGGGGTTTATCGTTTCTCACCCTGCAATAAACTGTGCTATTCCTGCCACCACCAAAACCGCACACATGCGTGAAAATATGCAGGCTGGTAACTTACCCTTGATTGAACAAAAACAACGTAGTCGCTTAGCGAAACTGGTTCAATCAATCTGAATATTCTGTATGGATTGGCTTACCTATTCAATTGAAGATTTCATCCCCTATACACCAGAGGTGTATCTACGCCTGCTAGAGCGTATCAATGACGAGTCGACACCCTGGCAGCTTTTGGCATTTTGTCTTCCCTTCTTCTTAATCTGGTTGATTCAAAAAGGCCGGTTAAGTGCCGCTAACTTCGTCCTTTCTCTGAGCTGGTTGGTTTGCGCAATAACCTATTTTCATACTTACTTCAAAGAGCTTAATTGGGCCGCAACCTATATTGCCGGCGTGTTCATTATTCAGGCCATCCTTATGAACATAACCATCGGCTTGAAATATCGCGACCATTTTAAATCGGCTAATCAGAGGGTCTATTGGCTTGTTTTCTATGTTGGCACTTTTTGGCCTGCCATCTCGGTCATGCTAAATGGACATTGGAGTCAAGCAGAATTTTTTGCACTTCATCCCGATAGCACAGCTATCGTTACCCTAGGTTTTATACTGCTAACACGAAAAGGGTGGCCAAGATTGGTTTTATTGAGTTCTCCACTGCTGTGGTGTGTTGTATCGTCTCAAACGTTATCTGTGCTAAATTTACCTCAATACTACCTTCTGTCGATGATTCTAATACTGATATTACTTTGCTGGGTCATCGGTTTTTTCACAAGAGGAGGGAATCGAACTTCTTCTCCAGATGATCTTTAGCGGTGCATTTCTTGCTGCCGCATGGGCATTGCATCTATAGTCTCGAACAGGGCAATAAGATTCATTTCTTCTGATTGCACTTTGATTCCGCCGTCTTTTCCAACAAGGGTCACAAAAACGTCACTATTCAAATACTTCGATCGGGTATTTTGCACAAAATTAGCTGAAATCGCTCCTTGGTAGTTGGTTTTAATACCGTCGCTATCATTAATAATAAACCAAGCAATATCACGATCCGCCAGACCCTGTTGTACCGATCCCAATACTTTCTCAGCATATTTTTCTGGCTCGGGACTATTAATAATGACCACCCTATATTTCCACTTCAATTGTGCTACATCACTAAGCTCAGCTTCATTGCCATATACTGAGCCTACAACCGCTAATGCAAATATAGCGCACAGCATACTCTTGAATGTAGGTCTCATCTCAATCTCCTCGTTAACGTTAATTTGCGGCTTCTAGCCCTTTTAACAAAGCTTTATAAAATTTATCAGGTTGCTGAATATGGGGAGAGTGACCGAGCTCCGGAAATTCAATGAGTTCTGCGTTGGGTATGGCTTTCGCGGCCTGCTCACCCAATACATCGTAGCGGCCCAGTGTTCGTTGCACCTGTTTGGGAGCCCGACCCTTACCAATAGCGGTATTGTCTTTCTCACCGATTAGCAACAGTGTTGGAACTTGAAGTTCAGCAAACTCGTACACTACTGGTTGAGTGAACACCATATCCGCCGTAAGAGCCTGGTTCCAAGCCACTAAATCACCATCCTCGCCATTGTACATACCTGCAAGCATATCTACCCAGCGATCGTAGGAGGGCTGCCATTGATCTATGTAGTAGGTGGATTTTTGGTACTGCCGAATACCCTTAGCTGTTTTCCTTTTCTCATTTTCGTAAACAGCGTCAACAGAAAGATAGGGGACACCAAGCGCCTTCCAGTCTTCTAGGCCAATTGGGTTCACCAGTACCAATTGTTCGGTGAACTCTGAATACATCAGCGCGAAGCGAGTGGCCAGCATACCGCCCATGGAATGCCCAAGAACCACAGCTTTTTTTAGCTCCAGCTTATCTAACAAGGCTTTGGTGTTTGAGGCCAGTTGCTGAAAGCTAAACTGATAACTGAGAGTTTTACTGGATTTACAAAATCCAATCTGGTCTGGTGCCACTACTCGGTAGCCTTCTGCTGTTAGCCGTTTTATCGCTTCTTCCCAGGTGGCTGCACAAAAATTCTTACCGTGGAGCAATACAACCGTTCGCCCATTAGCGTTCGTTGCGGGAATATCAAGATAAGCCATCTGTAGGCTTTGCTGTTGCGACACAAAATCAAAGCGATTTACCGGGTAGGGATAGTCAAAACCTTCAAGCTCACCACCGTAGCTTGTTATCTTTGCTTTTTCTTCTGCGGCAGCCAAAGTTACTGCGAAACTCAAAAGGCACAGCAAAAAAACAAAATAGGAAACCCTTACCCCATTGAACATTCGCTTGTCCTGTAGTTATGGCTGTAGTTATGACGAATCTATCTACTATCTATGAGTACAACTGGCGCCAAGATCAACTCGAATTTACCCGCGTGAGTACTAGCCCCATACCTGCCCAAAAGTTACGACCCATAACACGGCAATTTGTTCCCCTATTGGAAGTAACCCATCAACAGACTGAAGTTGAGCAGCCCTTCTCGGAACTAGTATATGAATCCATGGATTGTGACTACTTTGCCGCCCTGTAGTTACTCCGTGGCATAGTGCTTGCTTATGAATAAGTAGTAGTAATTAACAAGGTAAGTATCATGAATCGCACCATATTTGATGTATTGCTTAAAGATCATGCCTTACAAAGGTCTCTGGTGGACAAGCTGATTCGCATTCCCCGCTGGGATGTGGAGTGTCGCGAAGCGGTATACGAACGCTTGAGTACCGAGATCACTGCCCACGTTTGTGCCGAAGAGCAGTATTTGTATGAACCCCTTATGGATAGCGGTTTTGAGCAAGACCAGGCAAATCGGCGTTTTCGTGAACATAAGGAGATAATTGAAACCTTAACGGAACTCGGCTCCCTCCAAACCAATGGGCCGGAATGGCCTCTAAAAGCCAGAGAGCTACACTTTTTGATCCATCAGCATTTGTTTGAAGAAGAGCATCAAGTGTTTAAACATGCGGGTGGTCAGTTGGCTGAGTCACAGCAGAATTCACTCGCCATTCGTTATCAGGAGGAATCTGAAGGCAAACGAAAAGCCTGCGCTTAAGCGGTCAGGGCGTCATACAGAAGGTTAGGAATCAAAGTAACAAACCCCACCCAGTGTAGCAAAGGCTACATTGCCTACAATTCAATAAACCTATTTAAAACAGTAAGTTAAGCAATTTTGTTTGCAGGGACTGGTTTTTGCTTCCAAATGATGAAAGCACCATTTGTGTGGACAGCATTGGTTGGAGTGTGGTCGATGAAAGCAAAAGAAATTGCAGAGTTACTGGATGAACCGGCTTGCGAGCACAACAAGAAAGAAAAATCTGGCTGCGCAAAACCCAAGCCAGGTTCCGCTGCTGGGGGATGTGCGTTTGACGGAGCGCAAATCGCTCTGCTACCCATAGCGGATGTGGCACATGTGGTCCACGGTCCAATTGCTTGTGCAGGAAGCTCCTGGGACAACCGTGGTACCCGAAGTAGTGGCCCTGACCTGTATCGAATCGGAATGACCACCGATTTAACCGAACAGGATGTGATAATGGGGCGTGGCGAGAAGCGCTTATTTCACAGCATTAAGCAAGCCATAGATGACTACAATCCTCCTGCAGTGTTTGTTTACAACACCTGCGTGCCTGCTTTGGTGGGTGACGATGTGGACGCGGTTTGCAAAGCAGCCGAGCAAAAGTGGTCGGTGCCCGTGGTGCCAGTAGATGCAGCGGGTTTTTATGGCACTAAGAACCTGGGCAATCGCATTGCCGGTGATGCCATGGTGAAACACGTGGTGGGTACCGCAGAACCAACTCCGTTGCCAAGCTTCAGTAAACGCAGCGGCATTAAAGTGCATGATGTGAATTTAATCGGCGAGTACAACATCGCAGGCGAGTTTTGGCATGTGCTTCCTCTTCTTGACGAGCTGGGCTTACGGGTTCTGTGCACGCTTTCTGGCGATGCCCGTTTCCACGAGGTGCAAACCATGCACCGGGCGGAAGTCAATATGATGGTGTGCTCAAAGGCCATGCTTAACGTAGCCCGTAAAATGCAGGACAGCTATCAGATACCTTGGTTTGAAGGTAGTTTTTACGGCATTACCGACACTTCTGAAGCACTGCGCGGATTTGCTGGCTTGATTAACGACCCTGACCTCACAGAGCGAACTGAAGCTTTAATAGAAAGGGAAGAAAAGCGCATACGGGAAGTGTTAAACGAATGGCGCCCCCGTCTGGAAGGCAAGCGTGTTCTGTTGTACACCGGCGGTGTAAAGTCCTGGTCGGTTATCTCGGCATTGCAGGACTTGGGCATGAAAGTTGTTGCCACGGGTACTAAAAAGTCAACGGAAGAAGATAAAGCCAGAATCAGAGAGTTAATGGGTGACGACACATTAATGATTGATGATGGTAACCCAAAAGAACTCATACGTATCGTAAACGATTATAAAGCCGACATACTTATTGCAGGTGGTCGCAATATGTATACCGCTTTAAAAGCCCGTATTCCTTTCCTGGATATCAACCAGGAACGGGATTTTGGTTACGCTGGGTATGAGGGCATGATCGAGTTGGTAAGACAGCTCACGCTCACTTTAGAAAGTCCGGTCTGGCATGCCGCCCGATGCAACGCTCCCTGGGATAACAACGGTCATTTGAAGGCAGAGGGGTAAACGAAGATGGCGGAAATCATCAAACGTAAAAAAGCGTTATCCGTAAGTCCCCTCAAAGCCAGTCAGACCGTGGGTGCTTCTTTAGCTTTTCTTGGCTTTCAGCGGGCAATGCCAATCATGCACGGTTCTCAAGGTTGCACTGCATTTGCAAAAGTGTTTTTTGTGCGTCATTTTCGTGAGCCAATTCCGTTACAAACTACGGCCATGGATCAGGTCAGTTCGGTCATGGGTGCCGATGACAATATTGTCGAAGCAATCAAGACTGTATGTGAGAAAAACCAACCGTCCATTGTGGGGATGGTGACAACCGGGCTAGCAGAAACCCAGGGTGCAGACATCCATGGTTCGGTGCGTCGTTTTCGGGCTAAGTATAAAGAATACGAGAAATGCAATGTGGTGGCCGTTAACACCCCGGATTTTACCGGTTGTTTTGAGAGCGGTTTCGCCTTGGCATTGAAGGCCATAATCGAGGCCTTGGTGCCAAATACGGCGGCAGATAAAGCCGACCCCGATTCTAAAAGCCGAGCAGGTTTGCGCCATAAACAGGTGAATGTCCTGTGCCATGGTAATTTAACTCCAGGTGATCTGGAGTTTGTGGTAGAGAGTATCGAGAGTTTTGGCCTGCGCCCCATGCTGATACCGGACTTATCCGGTTCCCTGGATGGCCACTTGTCCGATGACACTTACAATCCCCTTACCACCGGTGGGTTATCGGTAGAAGACCTGGTAACCGCTGGGGAAAGCGTAGCCACTTTAGTCATCGGTGACAGCATCTCCAATGCCGCAAAAAGCTTGAAACAAAGAACTGATGTTCCTGATCATCACTTTTCTCATTTGATGACATTGGATTCTGTGGATAGATGGTTTTCCACTTTGGCCAAAATCAGTGGAGCCCCTGTGGCAGAGCGTTGGCGTCGCCATCGTCAGCAACTCCAGGATGCCATGTTGGATACGCACTTTATGATCGGTGCTACCCAATTCAGTATGGCATCTGATCCTGATCTTTTAGTGGCATTTGATGCGCTCATGTCCAGCATGGGAGCGGAACTGGTCTCCGCAGTGATTCCTGCCAAAGCCAAATTTATCAGCAAGTTGGGCATAGATTCAGTTCAAGTGGGTGACATGGAAGACCTTGAAAACAGCGCTAAGGAAAACAACGCGCAATTGCTAATAGGTAATTCCCATGCTGCAGAAAGTGCCAATCGGTTGGGTATTCCCCTGCTCAGAGTGGGTTTCCCCCAGTACGATTTGGTGGGTGGCTTTCAACGAGGGTGGTGTGGATACCGGGGCATCCAGCAGGCCCTGTTTGATCTTGCCAATATGATGATGAACCAACACCAGGATTTGCAGCCCTATCATTCTGTCTATTCGCAGAAGCCGGAAGCACACAAAGTATACGAAGGCATGGAATACGATTTGGATCAGGGGGGCAGAACACCCTGGGGAGGGCATTGATGACAACCCTGACCCGAAAACTGGAAGTCATAACCGAAGATGATAGCAGCACCCTGCTAAAAGTTGCCTTCGCCACCCAAGACCGGGTGCACGTAGATCAGCATTTTGGCTCAGCAAGCGCATTTATGGTCTATGGGGTGAACATGGAAACGAGAATTCTGCTGAATGCCTGCGAATTCTCGCCCTATGAAAGTAATGAAGAAGATAAGCTGAGCATAAAACTGCAGATGCTTGAAGGTTGCATCGCTGTGTATTGTCGTGCCTGTGGTGCTTCTGCGGCTAAACAACTGACAGAAATGGGAGTTCAGCCCATAAAGGTACAAGAGGGTGCCGTTATTGAAGATTTGATAGCAGCCCTGCAACAGGAACTCAGGGCTGGCCCCTCGTCCTGGCTTGCTAGAGCGGTGACACGACACGGCTTGGACCCCAAACGTTTTGACGAAATGGAAATGAACGGTTGGGAAGAATAAGTAAGTTCAATACAGAATTTAAACTAGAAACTGGAGAAGAGTTATGAGTGAAGCTGAAGCGTTAGCGGTAGAAGCGCCCGAACTAGAGCACCCTTTTGTGCACCAAATGGTGATTCAACTTAGAGCTGTTGATGGTTACGGTACCTATGACAATTGGAGTGATGCCAAGGTTATCGATCCATTGGTACTGACCAAGGAACGTAAGCGAGAAATACCGGTAGTGGGTGATCCTGACGAAATCGTGATTTCCAGATTGAAGGCCTACTACAACGCATTAGCATCCTCTATTGAAAAAGAAACAGGGTTAATGGCGGTGCCAGTGGTTAATCTAACCCACGAAGGGTTTGGGCGCGCATTTATTGTTGTTGGTAAGCTCATCGCTTTGGATAAGACTCTGCGCGACGTTCATCGTTTTGGCTTTCCTAGCCTGGAAAAGATGGTGCAAGACAGCGAAAAGTTGATTGCTAAGGCAGTTGATCTGGTCACCGCCCATCGAGCTGTGGCTGAACTATAACCAAGAATTCAAAGGGGAGACTGACAATGAATGAAGATGAACTAAAAGCTTTGCAAAAATCGGTTCGCAAGAAAAAGCGCATTGCCACTGAAATGGCATCAGAGGTTCATGATTTAGTTGAAGACCGCTTGTGGACGGATTTCGATAAACTGGTTGAGACCAGTCAGAAAACCTATGAAGCCTGTTTGGCTTGGTCTGAAGCAAATAAAGCCTTGGCTGAAGCTGAGGTTGAAACCGCGTAGTAAACAGCTTTAACCGTTACTCCATTGATAGGTTGCAGTAGAGAGGAGGCAATCATGTCGGATGAACCAATCGTAGCGCTTACCCGAGGTGGTGAGCAATGGACACCTGAATTCGTAGTAGATTTGGACCAATCCACCTGCATTGGATGTGGTCGTTGTTATAAGGTTTGCCCCCGCGATGTATTTGAATTGGTGGAACGTGGTGAATCCGATGACATTGATGAAGATGATGATTTTTATGATGACGATGATGAAATGATGGTGATGAGTATTTCCAATGAAATGGATTGCATTGGTTGTATGTCTTGCGCCAGAGTTTGTCCTAAGAATTGTCATACTCATAAAGCGGCTGAAGCCATATAGATCCCATTCACAAGAGGTAAGTAGTAATGCCTAAACCAAAACATCATGTGTTTGTATGTGGACAATCGCGCCAGCCAGGTCATCCACGGGGTAGCTGTGGCATCAGTGGTGCTGCGGAATTGTTTCAGGAATTTATGAAGCAGATCACCGTGAATAAACTGGGAGAGCAGGTTGCGCTCACGCAAACGGGCTGTCTCGGCCCCTGTCACGTTGGCGCCAATGTTTTGGTTTATCCAGAAGGGATTATGTACGCACAGCTCAGTCCAGCGGATGTTGAGGTCATTGTCAGTCAGCACCTCATAGGCGGTGAGCCGGTTGCAGACAAACAGGCGCCTGCGGAAGTTTGGTAGCAGCTTTATGTCGATTCAGTTATTGAATAGAAACAGCCATTTCTTTTCCACCCGGTTACCGGTAGAACTTGAAATTGAGTTAAATAGAATAGTTGGTGAGGGTGTTACCATCAATTCCGACATTGAGGCTCGGTTGCTTGAAATCAAGGAAGGCTGGTCACAATGTGTTGATCCCTACATTGCCTTATTCAAGTTCTACTTTCGAAGGGGCCGGTATGGTGAAGCCGAATCTATGGTGTGGCAAGCTATGAAGCTCACATCTGGCAGAGCAGGCTTCGATAGAAATTATCGCAAGTTGTCTCCTAACGCCATGGATTGGTTGGAAAATGACAGCGATCAACGCCATTATTTGTTTTGTTTAAAGGCGCTTGGGGTGATTCGTTTGCGGCGGGGGAAAGTTGCCATGGCCAAACGCGTGTTAACTAAGCTTGAAGAGCTGGATCCCTATGACGAAATTGGCGGTTTAAGTTATTTGCAGATAGCGGAAGGGTTTTGATTGCAATGGACACCATTCGCTTTTCCATTGATTGCTTGCAGGATGAACTCGATGAAATGGGCTCACCCCATTTGCAGAGTGCGGCCTGCAAAGCCAAGTTGGCTCTTTTAGTAGATAAACTCCAATCAGAACTGACTCTAGTGGGTATTGCCCAAGCGGATGAGATTATTCCTTCCTACGTCGAAGCCAAGTATTGCCTTAAGGTTGATCCATTTGACAATAGCCGCACCTTGTCAGGGGTATGGCGCGACAAGCATGACAATCAAAAAGGCGAAGTCCAGATTAGAGATAACGGCAGCGTCTTTGTTGAAGTGGATGTGATTCAGGTGCATCCCAAAAAACCCCAATGGTTTGTGGAAGGTGTGACAGCTTGGGGAAACGGTGACGATATCAAATCTGAGCTGAAACTCATACCCATGGTGCAGTGATGGTATCCAGTTGGGCCATTTATGATGCTTTGATCCTAGAAGCAGAACAGAAACTGGCTTTGCATCCCGATTTTTCTGTACGGGTGTCTAATTTGGTGATGGGGCTTAATTGGACCGTGGTGGAGTTGGATTTTTCCGGCGCGAAAAGTCTGGGTCTTTGTTTTAGCCCGCCCAAACCTGGCAGAACCCTTCCCTGGAGCGGAACCCTCGTGGGCAGGGAGGCTGCTGGCTTAGTCCATTGGATAAAGCACTGGGAGCCAGCTTCAGCGGTGGTTGGATGCGCGGTTATCAATGCTGTGATCAATCATAACTGCGAGCTTTTGTCTTGCGCCGAGCCCGTACACGCAGACGGTCCCCCAAATATTAATGTATTCGATCATTTTCGCCCCCGGCTTAAAGGGGCCAATGTGGCGGTTGTTGGAAACTATCCCAATTTACAGCCCTTCGCTGAGTGTGGTAGCTGGGTTACTCTTGAACGAAATCCAGCTGAAGGGGATTTACCCGATCCAGCCTGTGCTTACATTTTGCCAGAATCCGATTGGGTATTTATCACCGCCAGTAGTCTGTCTAATAAAACCCTTCCCATGTTGCTGCAACATGCGCAATCCGCCACGGTTGTTTTACTGGGCCCCAGTTTGCCCTGGAGCAACCATTGGGCCAGCTCCGGTATCGATTATCTCGCTGGAGTGGAGATCACCGATCCGGACCTGTGTTTTCGTGTCGCTGGTGAAGCAGGTGGAACCCGCCTTTTCGATGTGGGATGCACATACAAAGTGCATACCCTGCACACCAAGTAGCAAAAACTAAGCGTCTGGAATCATTGTGATGTCTTCCGGCCAGCAACCGATGGGTGGACCCAGCTCAGCGGGATTATTGATATCTTCAAACTTAACCAGATAGACGATCTTGGCTTCGTTATCTTCCAAATGGCCTTGTTCGATAACCACTCCGCGGGTTCCAGACTGCACTAATAGAGCATTTTCCTCTGCGTTGGGGAAGCTGCCATCATTGACAATATCTTTAGTGGAAAGGATGGTGTCGCCGGGTTTTAGGGGTAAATAGGGCATAGCAAACATTACCTCGAATGTTGAGTGTCGTTTTTACTACAAAGCTGTGTCACAGGTGGTTTTTGAAACATATATAAGCCCTGTCAGCCTATTGTAACGTGTTGAAATATAACAATAAAACCGGTTTAGTTTTGCTGGTATATCGATTGCAGCTAGAAGCTACAGCAACATATCTTGCAAACAATTTGCCATTAGGGAGCGAGAGACGATGGTTACTCTTACAGAAAGTGCAGTAAAAGCGGTGAGCCGGTTTATAGAAAACAGCGACAAGGAAATCGCCGGTTTGCGAATCAAAGTAGATGGTGGTGGTTGTTCTGGGCTTCAGTATGGATTGAAACTGGAAAACTCAATCTCTGAAGGCGATATCATTCATGAAATTTCTGGTTTAAAAATGTTAATTGATGAAGCCAGCCAACCGCTTCTCGAGGGTGTTACGGTTGATTTCGTAGATAGCATGGAAGGCAGCGGGTTCAAATTTGAAAACCCCAATGCCACAGCCAGTTGTGGTTGCGGAAAATCCTTTTCCGCTTAATCGAAATCAAATTTTATAATTAGCCGCTGGAGACGATAGCGATGTGGAATTATTCTGAGAAAGTTCAAGAGCATTTTTTCGATCCCAAAAACGCTGGTGCAGTAGAAGATGCAAACGCAACTGGAGATGTTGGCTCCATTAGCTGCGGCGATGCATTGCGCTTAACCCTAAAAGTTAACCCAGAAACAGAAGTGATTGAAGACGCCGGGTTTCAAACCTTTGGTTGTGGTTCTGCTATTGCTTCTTCTTCTGCCTTGACCGAAATCATTAAAGGTAAAACCCTGGACGAAGCTTTACAGGTTACCAACCAGGATATTGCTGATTTTCTAGATGGATTACCCCCTGAAAAAATGCACTGCTCTGTGATGGGTCGTGAGGCTTTGCAGGCGGCTATCGCCGATTACCGCGGTGAAGAGTGGAGCGATGATCATGAAGAAGGCGCTTTAATTTGTAAGTGCTTTGCTGTTGATGAAGTTCACATTGAAGAAACTATCCGAGCCAACAACCTGACCTCAGTAGAAGAAGTGACTAACTATACCAAAGCAGGTGGTGGTTGTTCTTCATGTCATGAAGGCATTGAAAAGGTATTGACTAAAGTGATGGCTGAGAAGGGCGAGACATTTAACCCAGCAGGCGTTGGGAACGCTGCCGTAGCCGCAGCACCTGCCAAGCCCAGTATGGCCAGCGGGATGTTAAAGCGCATTCGTACCATCGAAATGGTGTTGGAATCCATACGTCCTAACTTACAAGCGGATGGCGGTGATGTGGATCTAGTGGACGTGGATGGAAAAACTATCTATGTGCACCTGACAGGCGCCTGCAGCGGATGCCAGATGGCAGCCATGACCCTGGGCGGAATTCAGCAGCGCTTAATCGAGGAGCTGGGTGAATTCGTTAAGGTATTGCCTGACACTGAAATGCCCGTAGCCCTGGAAGGAGCATAATCATGTCTGATATCTATATGGATAACAACGCTACCACCATGGTGGACCCTGAAGTTGTGGAGGCCATGTTGCCGTACTTTTCTGAGCAATTTGGTAACCCTTCGTCCATCCATAGCTTTGGTAACAAGGTAGGTATCGCGGTAAAGAAAGCTCGTAAGCAGGTTCAACAGCTTATAGGTGCAGAGTTTGACTCGGAAATTATATTCACTTCCTGTGGTTCGGAGTCAGATTCCACTGCCATACTGTCGGCTATCAAGGCCCAGCCAGAGCGAAAAGAAATTATCACCACTGTGGTGGAGCACCCAGCGGTTCTCAATCTTTGTGAGCACCTAGAGACTGAGGGATACACTGTTCATAAGCTAAAGGTGGATAGTATCGGCCGTTTGGATATGGAAGAGTATAAATCTCTACTGTCTGATCGAGTTGCCGTTGTCAGTGTTATGTGGGCCAATAATGAATCTGGCACCATCTTCCCAGTGGAAGAAATGGCGGATTTGGCCCACGAAGCCGGTGTGATGTTCCACACAGACGCAGTGCAAGCGGTGGGTAAGATCCCTTTGGATCTGGAAAACAGCAATATACACATGCTGTCTCTGTCCGGTCATAAGCTCCATGCGCCCAAGGGTGTGGGTGTACTTTATCTGAAGCGTGGTACTCGTTTCCGCCCCTTGCTTCGCGGTGGCCACCAGGAACGGGGTCGTCGTGCCGGGACTGAAAACGTAGCCAGCGTGATTGGTTTGGGTAAAGCCTGTGAGCTCGCTCGCGCCAATATGGAAATAGAAAATAGCGAAGTAAAAGCCATGCGCGATCGGTTGCAACAGGGAATTTTAGATGCTGTACCTAATGCTTTCGCCACCGGCGATGTGGAAAATCGTCTACCCAACACGGCCAGCATAGCGTTTGAGTATATCGAAGGTGAAGCCATCCTACTGCTCATGAACAAAAAAGGCATTGCTGCATCCAGTGGGTCCGCTTGTACCTCAGGTTCTTTGGAGCCCTCCCACGTAATGATGGCCATGGGGATTCCCTACACAGCCGCCCATGGAACCGTTCGATTCTCCCTTTCCCGCTATAACACTATGGAAGAAGTAGAGCGAGTGATTGAAGAGATTCCTCCCATCGTAGCTAAGCTGCGGAAGCTATCGCCCTATTGGAAGGACGGAGCACCGGTTGAAAATCCTGATGAGAGTTTTGCCCCTGTCTATGCCTGATAGGCAGAATTAGAGAATTGACTTCCCGAGAGTAAGACCTTTGTGCGCCGCTGGCGCACTTTTTTTTGCTAATGATTTTACCTAAATCATTGTCGGCGCTTCTTTGTCACCTTTATAACAAAGCAACCCAGGTTGTTGTGTTTTTTGTCATAATAAGTGCTGGGAAATCATGTAAGTGATTGAATAATAACAATAATAACGTGTGGAACAAGGGTTGCAGCAGCACTGTCATTGGAATGATGAAGTTTGTTGGTGAGAGGTAGATGCAAGTGCAAACAGTCATTGTCGACGATACAACTCTACGGGATGGTGAACAAAGCGCCGGAGTGGCATTCACTGCAGAAGAGAAACTTCGTATTGCCTCGATGCTCGGTCAGATGGGCGTTCCAGAAATCGAAATAGGCATTCCCGCAATGGGTGTTGAAGAGCAGGATGTAATGCGCGCCATTGTAGACCTTAATCCTGCCATGCGTACCTTGGCCTGGTGTCGAATGACCGAAGCCGATCTGGATGCGGCCAAGTACACCAACGTCACCATGGTGGATCTATCCATCCCGGTTTCCGATCAACAGATACAATTCAAGTTGGGCATAAGCAGAACCTCAGTCCTGGCCCGTATCGATAGCATGGTAAAAATGGGCAAAGATCGAGGTTATGAAATCTGCGTGGGTTGTGAAGATGCCTCACGGGCGGATGAATCGTTCCTTCAGCAAGTGGTGGAACGCGCGGAGAACGCCGGTGCCAACCGGGTGCGATTCGCGGACACCTTAGGCATGTTGGATCCTTTCACAACCCACCGAAAAATCAGCCTAATCAGGCAGAGCAGCGACCTGGATCTAGAAATGCATGCACACGATGATTTTGGCTTGGCCACTGCTAACACCTTGGCTGCTGTGGCAGCGGGTGCTACCCACATTAACACTACTGTGAATGGATTAGGAGAGCGGGCTGGCAACGCGCCCTTGGAAGAGCTTGTTTTGAGTTTAAAACACCTCTATGGCATTCAAACCGGAATTGATCCTTTGGCTATTGCGCCCCTCTCGAAATACGTTAGTGAAGCATCTGGCCGCCCCATTTCCTGGCAAAAAAGTATCGTGGGTGAGGGCGTATTCTGTCATGAAGCCGGTATCCATGTTGATGGGCTAATGAAAGACGCACGTAACTATCAAGCTCTTTCGCCCTCTGAACTGGGTAAAGAGCATCAGTTTATTTTGGGTAAACATTCAGGTACCCGTCAACTCATTACCTGTTACCGACAAATCGGTATTGAGATTTCACAGGCCCAGGCGGGGTTGTTGTTACAAAAGGTAAGACGTTATGCAACCAATTTTAAGCGCAGCCCCAGCCAGCGCACGTTGCAACGTTTTTATGATCAGCTTAATCAGAGTTCTACTGCATTAGCAGTAAATGACTAGAGGGACTAACCATGAATACCCGCAGCTTACATCACGAAGAAAATGAAGTTAAACCCGGATTCATTGCTTTATGCAAAGAAGACGTCGAATGTGTATTTCAACGTGACCCCGCTGCCAGAAATCGATTAGAAGTGGTGCTCACTTATCCCGGTGTACAGGCAGTGGCGGTACACAGGCTAAGCCACAAACTTTGGACTAAAGGCTGGCGATTTATTCCTCGGGTTTTGTCATTTTTTAGCCGAGTCCTCACCAATGTGGATATTCATCCAGGAGCCCAGATTGGCCGTCGCTTTTTTATAGACCATGGTGCTTGTGTAGTGATCGGTGAAACCTCCATAGTGGGGGATGACGTCACTTTGTACCACGGTGTTACGCTGGGGGGCACCAGCTGGAATAAGGGTCGTAGACACCCGGAGATAGGCAATGGCGTTATGGTAGGAGCTGGCGCCAAGATACTAGGGGCCATATACGTGGGAGATAACGCCAGAGTGGGAGCCAATTCCGTGGTGGTGGAAGAAGTCCCTGAGAGCTGCACCGTCATCGGTATTCCGGGAAAAGTGGTGGTGGGCAAAAACCAGGCCTCCACCTCCAAATACGGAATTAACCTGGATCATCACCTAATTCCTGACCCCGTGGGAAAAGCCATTGAATGTCTTTTGTCCCGCATGGACGGTATGGAAAAGTTATTGCAAGCAAATGGAATTGTTGAACCAAATTATCAATCTGAATTATTTCACGATTGTGATGTAGACAATGAAATTTGTGAGAACGATTGTGCTGGTGGCTCTGCTGAACACCGGCCAATGGTAGCCAAAGCCAGCTAACAAAAACGCTAAATATCAGGAGCGGGTAAATGGATCTACATGAATTTAAAGGCGGCAAGATGTACTTCGATGAAGAGCTGCCTAGCACGGTGAAAGAACTTATCGATGAAGCATCTGAGCTGTACGCAGAGGGTGACGCAGAAAAACCTTTACTTAGAGCCTATTACCTGGCACCCACAAGCCTCACCGTGTTGGTAGCAATTTATCGGTTTTACTACTATCAACATCGCTACGACGACGCGTTGGTGGCAGCTCATGCCTCACTGGAGCAGATAACCCGTCGACTTAACTTTCCTTGTGGCTGGGAACGCATGGACCTAACTACCTTGGGGTACGGAGTAATGGATTCAATGACTCTGGTGCGTTTTTATCTGCTTGCATTAAAAGGAGCGGGTTATCTCAATTTACGTTTAGGCAATATGGACCTGGGTATTCAAATGCTAGAGAAAGTAGTTGAGCTTGATTCCAAAGATCGTCTCGGAGTAACAGCACTTTTGAATACAGTAGAAGGTTATCGTCGACGCAAAAACGCCAATTTCGGAAAACTAACAGTAGTTGTTTAACTATATTAAATAGGTGGTGCCATGAGTGATTTAACGTTTTTAGATGAGTTGGAAGAGTTAAGTTCTGCTGAAGATTTCCTGGACTATTTTGAAATCCCCTATGAGCAGAGTGTGGTATTTGTAAATCGATTGCACATTATGCAGCGCTTCCATGATTACTTGGAGCAAAGTGAAGATTCCTTGCCCAGTGAAGACAATGAGCCCGCATTAAAAGCAGTGTATACCAAGTTGCTACAACGGGCTTATCAGGATTTTGTGGAATCCGATGCTGTGACTGAAAAAGTATTCAAAGTATTCAAAATGCAAGAGCCCCAGACCACATTTGTTCCTGTAGATCAATTATTGGAATCATAAGCCATGAAGCCCCAATTTGAGTACGGTACTGAAGTGAGACTCACTAGAAATGTGAGAAATGATGGCACTTATCCTGGTGAAGAAGTGGGTCGGCTATTGGTTAGGCGAGGTTCTGTAGGTGCAATATACGATGTAGGTAGCTACCTGCAGGACCAAATAATCTACCGTGTTCATTTTCTAGAAGCAGGGCGTACTGTAGGTTGCCGTGAAGAAGAGCTAATCCTGGCTTCTGATCCGTGGATTCCAAATAAATTTGAATTTAGAGAAAAAGTGGTAGCCACTAAGACCTTGTCAGCTAATGGCGAAGTGATTATCAGTGCCGGTGATATTGGTGAGATCGAAACCATCGTTAAAGAGGACGGTGAGGCTGTCAATTACCATGTTCGTTTTCATGGTCGGGTTTTTAAAATACCCGAAGCTTTATTGGAAGCGGCACCAAAAGTCGAAAAGAAAGAGCAGGTGGGATAAAGCATAATGCATTCAATCAGCGCGGAATCTCAAGACTATCGATATACTGCATTGCAGGTGGCGGTAAGCAAATTCGGAACGCCGCTTAATCAGCTCAATGCAGTAGATCGTGCTAAGGCTCAAGATATTGCGGAAAAGCAATATCTTATCCAATCCCAGATTCTATCCACTAATGAAGCATCGCAGGTTGCGATTCCCGAAGAACGCTTGGAGCAAGAAATCACCACGGTAATTTCCCGCTATCCATCTCAGCAGGAATTTGTGGAGGAGCTTGAAAGCAACGACTTGACTATGGAGCTTTTTGAACAATCCGTTGCCAGAGATTTAAGGGTAGAAGCGGTAATGGATCTAGTTGCTGCTACCGTGAGCCCCTGCACTGAAACCGACGCGCGAATCTACTACTATTTGCATCAGGAAAAATTCAAGCATCCTGAATTAAGAGTTGCACGACATATTCTTATTACTATAAACCCTGAGTATCCGGAAAATTCCCGACCGGAAGCTGAAAAGAGAGCGGCTTCAATCGCAAGTCGTGTGCAGAAAAAGCCTGGTCGCTTTGCCGAACAAGCTATGAAGTATTCCGAGTGTCCCACCGCCATGAATGGTGGCGAATTGGGCACACTAAAGAGAGGGGTGTTATTCCCCACTTTGGATGAGGAACTATTTTCCATGAAAGCGGGTGTGGTGAGCGACGTTATTGAATCGCCTATGGGCTTTCATGTTCTTATGTGCGAGAGTATTCAGCAGGAAGGCATAATGCCTGTTTCCCAAGCCATACCCGCTATTATAGAAAAGATCACTGAAAAAAATCGAAAGCAGCAACAACGCAAGTGGATTAAAACTATTTGTTCTGAAGACTGAGTTACATTAAGACATTTAAGGAGAACAGCTTATGTCTGATTCGCCCACCAAAGCGGTCTGTTCGTTCTGCGGCACTCCCAAGACGGCCGAAACACCATTGATTTCTGGCAACAATGGGATGATCTGTGAAGGCTGTGTTCAATTGGCTCATCAGGTGGTTTCCAGCTGGGGAGTCAAAAAGCAAGCAGCGTCAATGATTAGTAGTTTAAAAACCCCTCAAGAAATTAAACAACATTTGGATGACTACGTTATAGGCCAGAAAGAGGCTAAAGAAACCTTGTCTGTCGCGGTTTTCAATCATTATTTGCGGCTTCTGAATCAAGGTGAAAATGACGATGTGTTACAAGCCGGAGACAGTCCTGAACTAGAGAAGTCCAACGTGTTAATGGCAGGTCCTTCCGGCACAGGAAAAACGCTGGTAGTTAAGAGTCTTGCCAAGGTTATTGGTGTGCCCATTGTTATCGCTGATGCCACTACCCTGACCCAGGCCGGGTATGTGGGTGACGATGTGGACAGCATCTTACAAAGGCTGTTGGAAGCTGCAGATGGGGATGTTAAGAAGGCAGAATGGGGAATTGTCTATATTGATGAGATTGATAAACTTGCACGCACCGGTGCTGGTGGAGTTGCTGTGCGCGATGTTTCTGGCGAAGGTGTACAGCAGGCTTTGCTAAAAATGGTGGAAGGCTACCAGGTTAACCTGACCAAAGGTGACAAGCGTCAGGGTAACAATAAAGAAATCAGCCTTGATACCACCAATATATTATTTATCGTTGGTGGAGCCTTTCCCGCTCTGACCAAAATAGTATCTGAGCGTATTCAGCCTTCCAATGCGGGCATTGGATTTCACGCCGAAGGTATAAAGACAGTTCAAGAAAAGAAATCCAACAATGAATTGTTTGCCTTATTGCAACCGGAAGACTTCCAGCAGTTCGGTATTATTCCAGAGTTTATTGGCCGCTTTCCGATTATTACCTTCCTCGAAGAGCTGGATATTGACGCACTGCTCAGAATTTTACAGGAACCAAAGAATGCGTTAGTGAAGCAGTATAAACAGCTGTTCAAATACCAAGGGGTGAATCTTAAGTTCACGGATGCCGCTCTGCGCTCCATTGCACAAAAGGCCCTTGATCGCGGTACCGGTGCCCGAGGTCTGCGCAGCATAATGGAAGCGGTTTTGCGTAAGACTATGTTTGATTTGCCATCTAAACAGGATATCGGTGCCTGCATCGTTGATGAACAAACCGTTAACGATGCGGCAGAGCTGATCGTTTCTGAAATACTAGGCACTGACACGGAAGTGACAGATGATTCTCAACCAACTCAGCAGGTGGCCATATGAAGTACCAAGAAATCTCTCCAAAGCAAGCTATGGATTTGTTGCAAGATAAGGAACCCATGCTGCTGGATGCTAGAGATGCCACGTCCTATAAGGACGGGCACATTGAAGGTGCCATGCTTGTTCACGACGGGCTACTGGAGCAGATTGTTCGCAAACGTGCCCATGGTACTCCAGTGATTATCTACTGCTATCACGGCAATAGCAGTAAAGACCTGGCTGAACTGATCGCTAATTTTGGTTATAAAGAAGTCTACAGCGTGCAGGGCGGTTTCGTCGAGTGGCGAAAGGCGCAAGCAGCCGCTTGAGGCGATGGCTTATTAAGGATTAGCAGATAAGCGCAGTTTCGCGCGGTATTCACTGGGTGTTAAATTGTAGGTTTGTTTGAATAGACGAGTGAAATGACCTGGACTCTTAAAACCGTTCTCATAGGCGATTTGTGAAAGAGACAGGCTGCTGTTTGCCGGATTAGAGACGCTGTTTTTTGCTGTTTGCAAACGTAGCCCCCAGACCAGTTTTGGAAAGGAGGTGTTATTTTGCTTACATAAATAAGACAAATAACGGCGAGATATTTTACACGCCTTTGCAGTGGAATCAGCATTTAACTCAGGCTCTTTCAAATTGTTTTTGACGTAACTTATTACCGCGTTATACCGCTTTTGTGAAAGAGATTGGCGGGGGTTCAATGCGTTTTTACTGCCAATGACGCCCTCGCTCAATATGGACAGGGCACTTTCTAACATGATTTGTTCTGCTCGTGTGTCGAGCCTGTCATCTTGTTCAAATAGCTCGGAAAATAACCAGTCTGCTATGCTAAATTCCCGTTTTGAGCCAGATGAGCAAAAAATCGGTTTAATCTCGTTCCCCAGAAAACACCGAAATAGGTAAGTAGGAATCATCACATGAAACACATCCAGTAAGGATGTGGAAGTGTCAACGAAACATTCCATTGAAAACGGTGATAGTGAGTTTATGATACCGAAATCACCTGCTTTGGCTGCATTGACACCATTCAGATGGGATATATTCAGTGTGCCATGCTTGAGAAACCACAGCGCCGTTAGATCAGTAGCGTCCTCGCGAATATGTTCCCAGCTTCGCTGAAAAAATAATCTAGATTTTGATTGCAGTGACACAATGGTAGTGGCACCCACTTCTTTCTTATCGGCGCGAACGTCTATTTGAGATTTTGCATCAATTACATACTTGCCAGAGTAATATTCTTTTTGGTTTGCGCCTCGATAGGCTGATTGACAGTTAAGATAGTTGTCGTTATTGAACGCAAAAATCTGTTCTTTCATGGTATTTTATAATATGTTCCCGTTATCAACCCACATGAGTGTATTACACTTTTTAGCTACCCGTAAGTAATTTTGTGTGGTGCTCGATTGTCAGCATTAGCACAGCTCAGGTATGAAAGCAGAATAAAAGGAGTTAATTGTTGAGAAGTAGTAGATGTCATCGTGCTTTGAGTTTGGGGTTTCTTATAAGCTTATATATGTGCTCGGCTTGTTTCGCTCAAGTAAATGCGGCTGGAGAGGCACCGTTTAGTAATTTAGATTGGGAAGAAGTTCATTCAGATAAGCTTGTTACAATTTACACGGCGCCGGTTGAGGGATTCCGTGTCAAAGCCTTTAGAGCGGTTTCCGTTTATGATGCCACCTTGCAGCAGATGGTGGCGGTGTTAACCGATCTGGATCATTTCCCTGATTGGCTCGATGGTACAGTTGAAGCCAAGGTGCTCGAAAACAAGGGTAAGCGACAACAGCTGTGTTACTACGTCAATAACTTTCCTTATCCCTTCAAAGACAGGGAGGGTATCATTCTTCAATCCATTAGTGAGATGGATAATGGTGAAGTCAGCGTGTCCGTAGAAGCCTTGAGTGATGCCAAGCTCATAAATCAAAAACTGGTTGGGGTGCGGCATTTTCACGGTGGCTGGATTGTTCGGGAAGTGGCGGAGCAGGGGAGCTCGGGACGGCCAAAGGTAGAATTAACCTATCAAATCCATTTTGATCCGGCGGGTAACGTACCTAGGTGGGTAGTTAATTTGCTTTTGATCGATTCACCAAAGAAATCCATGAAAAACTTGCATGCGCTGGATTTCGTTGCCTATGATCGTTCGTCTTTGGACTTGATTGCGGATTGAGTTGTTTTCTCCAGTAGGCTGGTTTGTAATAATTGGGCGCGATAAGCTTTTGGTGTAATCCCAAACCAATGACGACATGCTCTGTTGAAGGCGGATTGCTCGGAGTATCCAAGTAGTCCAGCGATTTGGCTGAGCACCAAGTTGGGTTCTAGCAGGTACTTCTGGGCTATTCGCTTACGTTCTTCGTTTAATAGCTGTTCATAGGTGACGCCTTCCAGAGCGAGACGCCGTTGCAGGGTGCGCTGATGCAGAGAGAGATAGGAAGCAACGACTTCGCCGCTACAATGTCCTGTTGGAAGCAGCGCACCAATTAACTGTATTACCTTGTCAGATAACGAGCTGGTATTTGGGGGGCGCAAGCTTGCCAGGTATCTTTCTGCCATTTGCCACGTTTGGTGATCTGCACTAGTGAGCGGCGTATCAAAGTAGTGAGCTGATAAATAAAAGCCACACCAGTGGTGTTTAAAATAGGGTTTGCAGTTAAATACATCTTCGTAAATATCACTGCTGGCAAGCTGGGGATGTTTGAAATGTACGCTGGTAGGACGAAAGCTGTCACCGCACAACAGTGACAACACCTGTATTGAGTTGGAAAGGCTAAGTTCGTAGATTTGACCTCTGTAGCCTCCTTCCTTTTCATCGTCGATTACAAATTCAAAATTAATCCTATCATTTCCCTTACTGATGTGGATGCTGATGGCGGGACAGTGCAGATACAAGTAGCGACCAATGCTGCTAATTGCTTCCCCCACGGTGGCTGCACTCCTGGCTATAACACTCAAAGGCCCCAGTATATCGATGCCCTGATACTGGGCTAGTTTTAGCCCGAATTGAGGGTAATCTAGAGCGAAGGCAGTATCTTCTATTAGGGCTGAAAAGTTTCGATACAGCAAAAACGAAGTGTCAACTCTTCGATCTTCAATGGGGATCTGATGTTTACTAAGGAATAGAGCTGGGTCGCCACCTGCTCGCCTCACCAAGTCTTCGTAACCCCTCAAGTTTGTCGCTCTAATCATGCTTGACATGAGTTTTCCTAAACGAAGTTAAGGGAATCGATTCTCAAATGCTTGTCGTGATTTGTCAAAACTATGTCGTGATTAGTCAATATTGTCAAGGTGCTGCTTTGGAATACTCCTTTGGCTTGTCGAAAATAATGATTAAAAGGAGACAACCATGGACCAGCAGCAATTCGATATTGTCATCATTGGTGCCGGGCTTTCCGGTATTGGAACCGCTTGTCACATCGCTCGGGAGTTTCCCAACAAAACCCTGGCTATTCTTGAACGCAGAGAAAATATGGGGGGAACCTGGGACTTATTTAAGTATCCTGGAATTCGTTCAGATTCTGATATGGCAAGCTACGGTTTTAATTTTAAACCTTGGTATTCCCCAAAAGTTCTAGCGAGGGGAGGTGATATTCGCAACTACGTTGTCGACACCGCAAAAGAGTTTGGGCTTTATGACAAAATCCACTACGGTTTAAAACTGTCCAGTGCTAACTGGTCTAGCAAGAATCAGGAATGGGTTTTATCAGCGTGCCATGAAAGCAGTGGCGAAGAGAGAACCTATCGCTGTGGGTTCATTGTAAATTGCGCGGGTTATTATAATTTCGATCATGGTTATCGCCCGCATTTCGAAGGGGAAGAAAACTTTAAAGGTCAGATTATTCACCCTCAACATTGGCCTGAGGATTTAGAGTACAAAGGCAAGAAAGTTGTGGTGATTGGCAGTGGTGCCACCGCGGTAACCGTGGTCCCGAGTATGGCGTCAGAAGCAGCAAAAGTAACCATGCTACAGCGCTCCCCCAGTTACATTATGTCGTTACCGGACAACGATAAAATCTCCACCACATTAAATAAATTTCTACCTAAACAGTGGGTTTTTAGGCTGGCTCGAAACCGCAATATACTGTTTCAACGAGGTCTATACCTTGCTTGTCAGCGTTGGCCTGAGCGATCACGAAAATTGCTTATATCCCATATGCATAAACAGGCACCCAACATCGATATTCGCCACTTCAGTCCAGAGTACATGCCTTGGGATCAGCGCCTGTGTGCAGCACCGGATGGTGACTTTTTTGAAGGACTGCGCTCTGGAAAGACTGATATTGTTACCGACAATATTGTTGGGTTTGATGAATCCGGTATCGTTTTACAATCAGGGCAGCATCTTAAAGCAGACATTATTGTGACTGCCACCGGTTTAGATGTGCAGTTGATGGGGGGGCTCCAGCTTGAAATTGATGATAAACCAGTTCCTCTGCCTAAAAAAATGACCTACAAGGGTCTGATGATTCAAGACATCCCCAACTACGGTTGGATTTTCGGTTACACCAATGCCCCTTGGACCCTGAAGAGTGATATTGGTGGCAAATATCTTTGTCGATTGCTTAATCATATGGACAAATCTGGATACACCGTGGCGACGCCAATGGATAAGCAAAACAATATCACAGACGTAGGAATGCTGGATGAGTTTGCTCCCGGATATATTAAGAGAGCAAAAGACAGAATGCCCAGACAGGGTAAAAATGCGCCTTGGAAAGTGACCATGCATTACGGAAAAGACAAAAAGATCCTGGTGCATGATCCAATCGACGATGGCATTTTAGAATTTCGAAATGCTGTCAAGGTACAATCGAGAGCAACCGCGGATCAGTGCAAAGAAACCGCATGAAAGAGCATAATAAACTGAGCATTCGGCCTCCAGTTATTCTGGTACATGGTATGTGGGGTGATCAGAATACCCTGAATGAAGTTGGGGATGTATTTATAAAGCAAGGGTACAGTGTTGATTCCATTTGTTTGCCGGGGCATCGGAAAATATCAGAATATACTCAGCAACGTAAAAAGCAGCTTGGTGAAACCTCTTTGCAGCAGTTTGTTGATTATCTGGTGGGATACATCCGCCAACTGCCAGTTCCTCCTATTCTAGTTGGCCATTCTCTGGGTGGGCTACTGGTTCAATTGGCTGCTGTAAGAATACCCTGCGAAAAACTTATCCTGTTGTCTTCAGCCGCACCGGCGGGTATCGTCGGGCTGGGTATTTCTGTGTTTCGAACACTGGGAATGAATATGTTGCGGTTTCCGCTTTGGAAGAGTGTAACTGAGCTTAATTTAAGACGGGTGCAATATGGTATTGCAAACTCACAAAGCCTGGCAACACAGCAAAACATCGTAGAAAGCGCTACATATGAATCAGGCCGTGTTACGTTTCAACTTACTATGGCCTCTTTCTTAAATAAGCGCTCGGCGGCTTGGGTTGACAGTGAAAAAATTCGCTGCCCAGTTTTGATTATTGGTGGAACTGAAGATCGCATTACACCTTTTCGAGTTCAGCGCAGTATTAGTCAACGCTTTGGAAATCAGGCGACCTTAGTTGAAATCCCAGGTTGTTGTCACTGGACTATTGCGGGTAAATATTTGCCAGACGTTCACAGGGCCATCCTCAAGTGGCTAGCAGGCTATTGATGCTAGCCATTTTTCAAAATGTCTGAGATCTCCTCTGGCAGGGGTTTCGTTGCCATTGGCTCGCTTTGCTGTTCAGCGTATTCCCTGGCTGCCTCAATTCGGTCTTTTGTTAGTGGGTGGGAGCTTAGCCATTCTGGCGGCTCATTTCCCAATTCCTTCATAAATATCGTAAATAGATCTTCTGCCCCAGCAGTATGTCCGTATAGAGCTTGGAGTGAATCTAGAGCTTCGCGATCTGCATCTCGTTCCTGTTCGCGCCCGAATGAAAGAGAAGTCAGTAGTCCCGCTTGGGAGAAGATGGAGTGCACCGAACCTGAGCTACTGGCGTTAGTGAAAAAAGCCATGGTTGTAGCCAGCATGATGCCCCTTCCAAGGGCGCGGATGGGGTCTCTGTGCTTTATGTGGGCCACTTCGTGGGCCAATACCATAATCAGTGCGTTTTCGTTGGGCACCTTTTCCAGTAGTCCTCGGTGGATCATTAAATGGCCGCCGATGGTAGCGAATGCATTTACCGTTGAATTTGGTAGATAATGGACGGTTAAATCCATATGCTCAGGGAAATTCTGGGTCTTGGCAATGAGTTGTACTTTTTCATTGAGATAATCTTCGATTACTTGATCCCGTTGTGAAAGTGCTTCGGTATCGGTGTATTGCTCTAATACCAACCCCGCTACTTTTTTCTCAGCTGAGAACGGAATATAGGGGCTTAAGTAATCTGCGGCTAAATATAAACATAGCATTACCATTAGAAAAAGAGTGGCTACGCCCGTTACCAACAGGGCGAAGTCTTTCAGTGGGTGGGTTGTGGATACGTTAATACCCTCGGGTATTTTCGGGTTTTCGTAATCCATGCTCAGCTATTGGGTGGAATCAATGCTGTACCATAGGCATAGACTTCTACCGATCCAATACCTCGGTTCGCATTATTGGAGATGGACGCCGTTTCTATTTTTACGTTAAAAATCTGTGTGGCGCCTTTGTTGGCAGCGTCTTCTTTCATTCTTAAAATTGCTTCCCTTCGCCCTCGCTCAAGCAGTGATTCGTAAGAGGTTAATCGACCCCCGATCAATGTGCGTAAGCCCGCCACGAATGATTTAAAGTAATCAACTGAAATAACGACGTTACCAGCCACCAAGGCGGTGTCTGGTGCGGGGGTAATGGGCGGAGGTAGTCGTTCACTGAAAGCTAGAATGGTTTGATGTTCCTGCTCTCTTTTTTGTATGGATTTGAAGTGTCGTTTTTCGGCAGCCTGACCAAAGATGTAACCGATGAATAACAACGCTAATAGAATAATTAAATCATACATAGTAGGTAGCGCTCGTTCGACTAATCTTCCATGACCACAGCCGTGCCATAGACAAATAGTTCTGCGGCACCGGCGGCAACCGAAGAGGTGGAAAAACGCACGTTGATAACAGCGTTAGCGCCGATGCTCTCTGCCTGTTGCACCATCCGTGCGGTCGCTTCTTCCCGAGCTTCATGCAAAAGCTCTGTGTAGGCTTTTAGTTCACCTCCGAATACATTCTTTAATCCCGCCAGTATATCTTTCCCTGCGTGCTTTGCCCGAACCGTGTTGCCTTGAACCATACCCAGGTGCTTAACCACTTTCTTCCCTGGAATAATCTCAATATTACTGATCAACATGTAGAAAACTCTATCCTTAAAAATTGCGGTACCCCCGTATTTTTACGGTAATGCACCCCAATTATCAAGCAATTAAGCCCAGAGTTTTTAGGCAGCCTGTTCCGGGGTCCCTCCGTATTTTCGTATCAATTCTTCCCGTTTGTCCGGATCCAAATTGGCTTTGGTGATATCGCCGTTGTAGTGTTCCAACACCCTGGGGTCCATTATTTTAAACCACCAGCTGGGTATATAGGCCGGTAACAGCATGGAAGCGTATCCGCCCGGTAGCTGGGGCGCATCTGGAAAGTGTCTCAGGCATTGATAGCTTCTGGTGGGGTTGGCGTGATGATCTGAGTGCCGTTGCAGTTGATACAACACCAGATTAGTTACCACGTAGTTGCTATTCCAACTATGTTGGGGGGATGTGCGCTCGTATTTGCCGTTCTCGTCCTTTTGCCGCAGTAAACCATAATGCTCCATATAATTGACTACCTCCAGCAGGCTCGCTCCGTAAGCTCCTTGGGCCAGCAAAAACGGAATGGCCCGCGGGCCGCATATCACTGTGGTTACCCCAACAAACCCAGCGGTGATAGCCCATCCCTGTAGTAATTCGTTTTGAATGCACCAGAACCCCTTACCCCGACGTTTCAACCGAGTGGTCTCGATTTCTATGGCAGATTTAAAACCATCAATCACTGAGCGAGGCAGGAATTTCCAAAAGCTTTCACCCATTCGGCCGGAAGCGGGGTCTTCCGGTGTGGAAACCCTTTTGTGATGGCCAAAATTGTGTTCCACCGCGAAATGAGTGTAAAAAGTGGGAGCCAAAGCCAGCATTGCCCCCAGGCGATTGTGTCGTTCATGTTTGTGGCCAAGCTCGTGACCCGTAACAATGGCGATACCGTTTAACGCCCCCACCGAAATGGTGAGTCCCAAGCGGTCCACCATGGGGGTTTTCTTACGGGTGGCCAACCAGGCGCCCAATATGGTCATGGCATATTGAGAGGGTATAAATGCCTTGGTAATGAGGTTGTAGTAGGGATCATTCTCCAGGTCGGCGATGGCTTCATCCGGCGGGTTGTTTTCGTCTTCGCCTATCCAGCGATCCAGAGCAGGAATGACTCCATGGACTAATATGGGGCCGGTCCACGCCAAAACTCTCAGCTTTTTTGGGGCAACGGCATAGGCGGATAATGCCGCCAGTCCCACTACCGGTAGTGCAGGACTCAATAACCATTTGTAGCGCTTAGGATCCTTCCAGCGGGAGGTTTTGCGATTGAACAGTTTCTTGGCTTGACCCATAGGGCCGTGGGGCACTTTTGCGTTCATCTGGTCACCTTCTCTTTCGGCAGGAACTGCTTTATTTTTGTGATTAACCACCGCTTTAATGGTGAGCCTAAGAACGAAATTTAGCCAGTAGTGTGCGTCCGGCATACTATCGTTAGAATCCGATAATACTTCGGGTTCGCTATGAGTCGCACGGGTAGAGTTGTAAGCTTCAGTTATTTAAAGAATTAATTCGAATAGAGCTAAAGGAGTTAAGGTCCCTGTGGATGCGTTAAGCCACATTCTCGAGGATATCCATTTGTCCTCAGCGGAATTTCTCTATGTTAATGCTTGCGGCGATTGGGGGTTTTGCCAGCAGGGCCATACCACCTTCCATGCGGTATTACAGGGAGACTGCATACTGTTACTTGATGAAATGGAACTACCATTGCAGGCAGGTGATATCGTGTTAATGCCAGCTGGCGATGGTCATCGATTACAACGGAACAAGGGGCAGATGCACACAGTCCATGATTTGAACGGCGATTTTCAAGGTCACCGCACGGACCCGGTTAATCTTGGAAGCGGAACGGTTGATACCTTTTTGCTAACAGCCCGCTGCCTAATGGATCAGGAGATGGCAAAACCACTGCTGTCTTCACTGCCTTCTTACCTGTTGATTCGGCAGGGGCAGGGTGGCGATGTTCCAGAATGGTTGCAATTGGGTTTAAGTTTCCTACAGCAGGAAACAGTAAGTATTCGACCCGGGCGAGATACCCTTATCAACCGGTTGATGGGCATGTTCTTGATAGAGTGCATGAGGGACTACATTGAAAACCTGAGTGAATCCGACCATAACTGGTTATTAGCGGTGAGTGACCCTTATTTGTCTCCGGTACTAAGTGCTATTCATGAGAGCCCCGGTAGACCATGGACCGTTTTGGAACTGGCAGGACTAGCCTGTCTATCCCGTTCTGCATTTCATGATCGTTTTTCAGATGTGGTGGGCATGCCCCCGTTGACCTATCTAACCAATCATCGCCTGAGGCTGGCTGCGCGCCTGCTGGCTCTAGGCGAATTAAATATCGCTCGTATCAGCGGCCGAGTCGGCTACAAATCAGAGGCCGCTTTCAGCCAAGCGTTTAGAAGACAGTATCAACTGACGCCTAGCCAGTACCGCAAAAATAGACTAGAGGAATAAGGCCAGGGAGAACAGACTCCAATGCTGCTCCCCATGGCCTGTGCGTGCGTTAGCAGGTCCCTATTACAAAGTGAGACCAAATGCTACAAAGTGAGATCAAATGCACTGGATATGGATTTCAGCCACACATCCAAACGTTCTTCAGTCAGGTTTTGTTGGTTGTCTAGGTCCAGGGCAAGGCCCACAAACTTGCCATCCACGACCGCTTCAGAGTGTTCGAACTCATACCCCTCTGTTGGCCATTCGCCCACCAGGGTCGCGCCTCTTTCGCTAAAGAATTCGTGGATTTCCATGATGGCATCAACAAATTCGTCAGCATAACCAACCTGGTCCCCCAAACCATAGATAGCTACGGTTTTGCCAGTGAAATCCTGATCTTCAAGCTGAGGCAGAAACTCTTCCCAGCTCTCGTTTTCGCATTCTGCAGAAAGTCCGGGCAATAAACCTTCTCCCAGTGTAGGAGTACCTAGGATAAGAAAATCATAACTTACGAACTCATCCACCACAGCACGGTTTACATTGATGGGCTTTGCCATAGTGTCGTCGTCAAACTTCTTCTTAATCATTTTTGCAACTTTACGCGTTTTTCCAGTGTCGGTTCCAAAGAACAATCCGATTCTAGCCATGATTTAGTACCACCCTTTTTAGTCTTGAGATCATTCGAATTAAATAAATGATAGTTATTCAGTTGCAGGTAATATGCCAGTAAAAGGGCAGGTTTTATCTCTATAACTGACTGAAATATATAGGATTAATGGTGGTTGCAAGGTTGGGTTGTCGGGTTTGCTACAGGCGGGGAAAGGTTTAGAAAAATGGGTGTGTCGGATTTGCTACATTCTATTTAATCATCATCGTCGTCATCGTCTTCGTCCAGAACCCGCGTGATGGGGTTATAGATTTCAACCCGATCGCCTTCTTGTACCGAAGCATTGAGCTTGGTGAATTTTCCAAAGATGCCCACCTTTTGTTTCTTTAGATCGATATCATAGCTTTGTAGAATGCCTGATTGGGTGATAACGTCTTCAACTGTTGCACCCTCATTCACCTCAATGTTATTCCATATCTGCGAGGTTTCCGTTGCATAAGCGATACTCACTTTCATGGCTTAACCTCCCGATGCAGGGCTGAGGGAATCGTTGCTGTCACTGTCGGCTGCCTTTGAATTTGCTCGGGCTTCTAACACGCTGTCGATAAGACGTTTTACGTACAGCAGAAAACCCAGGATCAAAAACCCACCCGGTGGCAGTACCAACAACAGTATGCCCTGATAATTGGGTAGAATAGTGGTTTCCAACCAAGCAAACCCCGGGCCCAGCAAGAGGGATGCATGGGCAAACAGAGTGCCACTACCAAATATTTCCCGTACGGCGCCCACTACCACCAGTACCCAGATAAATCCAAGCCCCATGGCCAGCCCATCCACCATGGCGGGGATAGCGGTGTTTTTGGATGCATAGGCTTCCACCCGACCTAATATGGCACAGTTGGTAACGATTAACGGAATGAAAAGCCCGAGTACTTTATAAAGCTCATGCATCCAGGCGTTCAGCCACATATCAACCAGGGTAACAATGGAAGCGATCAACACGATAAATACCGGTATGCGCACCTGCGGGGTGATAATGTGTCTTAACACCGAACCCACTAAATTGGCGGTGACCATAACCACCAGTGTGGCCAACCCCATGCCTAACCCGTTGGTGGCACTGGTGGTCACCGCTAGTAAAGGACATAACGCCAGCATCTGGCTCATGGCTACATTGTTGTTCCACAAACCCTCATGGAACAGGCCTTTGTAGTCAACCGACTCTGGTTTTGCCTGCGCTGATTGGCTGTCGCTATTATCACTCATTTTTCGCTACCACGTCGTCGTTACTCTCTACCGCTCCTTCGCTAACAGGAGCGATATAATTAAACTCGTCTCGCTTTTTCTCATAGAGCTGCAAACCGCTGTAGACGGCGGCAACAACTGCCCTTGGGGTGATTGTCGCTCCTGCAAATTGATCGAATTTGCCACCGTCTTTCACCACAGCCCAGTCTTTCTTAGGGGTATTTGCTAAGGAATGACCATCAAAGGATTTGATCCACTCTGCCTTGCTAATTTCGATTTTGTCACCTAAGCCGGGAGTTTCTGCATGAGTGATGACTCTTACTCCGAGAATTTCGCCGTCATGGTTTATGCCCATTAGCATTTCAATTTCGCCACTATAGCCATCACCCACAATGGGGAAAGCAAAACCAGTATTTACACCCTGTAGTGTCGCCACATTGGCCGTGATTTTTGTATTCGAATCATCTAATGCTGACACTGTAACCTTATCTTCCAAAATATTATTTTCATAAATGGCAGCAGGAAGTACCTGATCTAGCGTATCGAGTCGATCTTGTTTTAGCTCTTTTTCTATGGCATCTCGGGTGGAGATATCTCCGAATATAATGAGGATTGCCACCATATAGCAGATACCACCCAACAGCATGGCCTGGTAGCCAAGTCGTTTGCGGTAAGACGGTTGTTCGGGGGTCGCTGTATGTAAGCTCATGAGGTTTCACCCTCTTGCTGGTAACGCTTGGGAGTTCCACCGTAGGTTCTGCCATAAACCCGGGGTCTAAAATAAATATCAATGAGAGGCGTTAGAGCGTTCATAAACAATACGCCAAACCCCACCGCTTCCGGAAAAGTGCCCCAGGTTCGTATGATGAAGGCGATGGAACCACAGCCAACGCCAAATACCAATTGACCGGACTTAGAAGAGGGAGAAGTGACCATATCGGTTGCGATAAAAAACGCTCCCAGCATCATGGCGCCAGAGAAAAGATGGAATCTGAAGTCCGCATATTGGTCTGGATCAATCCAGTGAAATAACTGTGCTAACACAGCGCAGGAACCCAACATGGCAACTGGGATGTGCCAGCTTATGATACGTTTAAACAAAAGCCAGACACCACCACACAGGATCAATAAAGCAGAGGTTTCACCCAGGCTGCCGGTGGTATTCCCAAGTATGGAATTCCATACGGAAAAGTCTTCATTGATTATTTGCGATGCAGGATGCCCTATGCTGAGTTCTGTTTTCAAATGACCCAATGCACTGGCGCCAGTGTATCCATCGGGCATCTGGAAAACATCAGCTGTAATTTTCAGCCCGTCCACAAAACTGATGTCTGAAAACCCCAGCCCCGTTATTGGCCAAACTGTCATTTGCACTGGGAATGAAATCAGTAGAGCAACTCGGGCCAGCATGGCGGGATTAAATACGTTTTGGCCCAATCCACCGAAAATTTGTTTACCTACTACAATTGCCACAAATGAGCCTCCAACCGCCAGCCACCAGGGCGCCCAAGGGGGCAGCGTAAGAGCCAGCAACCATCCTGTGAGTAGCGCGGAGCCATCCATTAGTTGATGCTGTGGTTTCTTAAGGAAATACAAACAAAGCGATTCCCAGCCGATGGCTGATGCAACCGTTAACACAAAAAGATTAATGGCCGGAAAGCCAAATTGGTAAAGACCAAACAAGGTACATGGAATCAAAGCCCAGCACACGTGTAGCATGATGCGACTCACCGACGAATGGTCATGGGCGTGGGGCGCTGCAATCAACGAATTATCCATAACTATTCTCCCACCGCAGATTTAGCGGCAGCTTTTTTCGGTGTTTTCTTCCGCTTGTTGGCTTTAGCGGCTTTCGCAGCGGCTTTGGCGGCAGCTTCTTTTTCCTGCCGCAATCGACGGGCTTCCGATAATTGTTTTGTTCTCTCCACATGCTGCTCATCCAGCCTCTGATGATTTAGCATGCCTTTTGCGTATTGAAAATATTGCACTAAGGGAATGTGGGACGGGCAAACAAAGGAGCAGGAACCACACAGAATGCAATCTGATAAACCAAACTCTTTGGCGCCGTCGAAATCGTTGGCTTTTGAATGGTTTGCCATTTCCAGCGGTACCAATCCCATTGGGCACGCGTTCAGACAGCGTCCACAACGGATACAAGGTGAAGGTGAAGGTTGGGTAATTTCATTGTTCTCCAATACCAAAACACCTGCGGCCCCTTTGATTAATGGTACTTCCATAGAAGGCATTATCTGGCCCATCATCGGGCCTCCCAATATAATACGGCTAACGTCACTTTTGGTGCCGCCACACTGTGCTATCAAGTGTTCTATGGGGGTTCCAATGAGGGCCTCCACATTACGTGGCTCCACCACCGATCCACCGGAAACGGTCACAATTCTGGAAATGAGTGGCATACCTTCAGCGAGGCATTGGTGGATGGCATAGGCGGTCGCGACGTTGTGCATAAGCACGCCCACATCCGAGCTGCGCCCACCCGCGGGTACCTCTTTACCAGTAACAGCATGAATCATTTGTTTGGCCGAACCCATGGGATAACGGGTGGGAACGGTTTTTACTTCAATATAATCGTACTGCTTCGTGGCCTCCTTCATGGAAGCGATGGCTTCCCGTTTGTTGTCCTCAATAGCCACTACGACTTTTTTTGCACCAATGATATAGCGGATGATCTTGGAACCTTCGACGATACCATTTGCTCTTTCCCGCATAAGGAAATCATCTGCAGTCAGGTATGGCTCACATTCACCGCCGTTAATGATCAAGGTATCAATCTCACGCTTGGTGGCAGAGTTCAGTTTTACCGCGGCGGGGAACGCGGCTCCACCCATTCCCACTATGCCAGCATCGAATATGCGATCTGCCAGTTCTTCTCGGGTCAGACTAAAAGGATCGTCTACAGTATTGGTTTCAATGGGGGTATCAAGTCCATCCACATCAATTATCACAGCAGTGCAACTATGACCAGAGGGATGAGCTGCAGTGACGGGCCTTACGTCTTCTACTATTCCTGATGTGGGAGCATGGATGGGAGCAGACAGTCCACTTCCTGCCTTACCGATTAATTGACCCTTTAGAACCCTCTCACCTGGTTTAACCAGGGGGATAGATGCACTGCCGGTGTGTTGACGAACAGGTACGTACAATTTAGGCGGAAGAGGCACATGACCAATGGGATGCTGGGTCGACAGTTCTTTAAAACCGTCAGGATGAACCCCACCGCGAAATGATGATAGCCACATGTTTGAATCCTCTCACAGTCAGTTACTTCGGCCAATCAGGCTGCCTTAGGATTAGGCCAATGCCAGGTGTCTAAGGACTCTTGCTCAGGTACCAAAGAAATACATTTTTCCGGGCATGCTTTAATGCAGGACTGGCAGCCAGTGCAGGCGTTTGAGATAACACGGTGGATTTGCTTGTTTGCGCCCAATATTGCATCGGTAGGACATACCTTGTAGCAACGGGTGCATCCTGTGCACAATTCAGAATTTACCTGTGCAAAGTGACGGCCTTCAGCCATGTCTTCCAGGTTTACTTCTATACCTAACTTAGCGGCTATATCTGAAGCCAGCTGTTTGCCACCGGGAGGGCAACAAGTCACTTCTGCCTCACCAGAAGCAATGGCTTCAGCTGCAGGAGAGCAGCCAGCAAATCCGCATTGCCCACAGTGTGTTCCTGGCATCATGGCTGTTATTTCTTCTACAACTGGGTCCTTCTCCACTGCAAAGATTCGCGCGGCATAGCCTAATCCTAATCCCAGAACTAATCCCATAACAGTGAGTACACCAATAGCAGCAAGCATAAATGATCTCCTTTATTATTCGTTAAACCAGCCCGGCGAATCCCATGAACACCATCGACAATAGCCCTGCTGTGATGAGTCCAATAGGAGCACCGGAAAAGTGGTCGGGAACTTCAGCTAATGCGAGTCTTTGTCTTAAACCCGCGAAGATGATCATGACCATGGAAAACCCGATTGCAGCGCCAAAGCCATAGATGATACTTTCTATGAAGCCAAAACCTTCCCGCACCGTGAGCAACGCTACTCCCAATACAGCGCAGTTAGTTGTGATCAATGGTAGAAATATACCCAGGCTTTGATACATGGCTTGGCTGGTTTTCTTTAGATACAGCTCAGTGAATTGCACTACCGCCGCTACAACCAGGATAAAGCTCAGTGTACGCAGGTAGGTAAGGCCTAAAGGTGCCAGCAAATAGTATTCAATCAGCCAACCGCATGTAGCGGACAAGGTCAAAACGAATGTGGTAGCCAATCCCATGCCGGTTGCGGTGCCAATATTGTTTGACACGCCCATGAAAGGACACAAACCCAAAAACTGGACCAGGACAACGTTGTTCACTAACACGGTACCAATGATGAGAAAGAGCATTTCAGCCATAGTATCCTCCTTTTGCGTACCTAAGCATTTACTGTGCCTAAAGCGGCTCAAACCATGGAAATAGCCGCTAGCCCTTTATTGCTGGGGCGTTACAAGTTTCCGTGTTGATTTGCTTGGTGTGGGGTTTGCTATTTTGATTACGGGAATGTGGTAATCGCGACAGAAGCAAATCCGGTGCTGCCCTAGGAATGTCGGGTTTGCTACAAACGGTTTTTGTTGTGCACCACTTTAGTCCCGTAAATGGGGGGCGCTGCTGCATTATTAAGGGGTTATTTTGGTTGGTATAGATATTGCTCCGGTAATAACACGGTTAGCAATACACAGGTAGAAATACCTCTTCAATGCTTGAGGCTTAAATTATGAGCAAAAAAACTGGCCCAGACAGCACCAATGTAACGTTGTTACGTGAGGTGGGACAGGACAGTGGCAGTGATGATGATACTGGCAAGCTAATTCAAATACCTGCTGATGTTTTTTACCATGCCGTGGAAAATTGCCCGGTAGCCATATCAATAACAGATTTAAAAGCCAACATAGTGTATGCAAACCAAGCTTTCGCCAATGTGACCGCATACAAAAATGAAGAAGTTATCGGACAGAACGAATCCATCTTGTCCAATCGAACCACACCCCCTCTGGTTTACGAAACCTTGTGGGCCAGGCTAAAACAAAAGCAGCCCTGGGTTGGTGTGCTGGTTAATCGACGTAAAGACAATACCCGCTATCTGGCGGAACTCACAGTGGCTCCCGTTATAGATGACCAAGGTGGCGTAACCAATTATCTAGGTATGCACCGGGATGTAACGGACGTTTACCGCTTACAAAGCCAAGTTAATAACAACAAAGCCATGATCGAAGCCGTGCTGGATGCGTCGCCTTCGGCGGCGGTTCTGATCGATAACGACGGTGGCATTGTGCTTGATAACTTAAGTTACAAAGCCCTGGCAGCGGATATGGGTGAAGAGCCCGTGATCAAAATTGCTCAGATCATTGAAGAACAAACCGGCAGACGGGTTTTGGATCCGGATGAGGCAAAAGATCATTTTGATGGCGTTGAATTTCCATTAGGTAATGCCGGTAAAGGAGAACGCTGGTTCTCCTGTTTTAGTACTTCCATAACGGTGGAAGATGATTCCGTTGATCAATTCTTTAATCAAACCAAGAACCAATACCGATTGTTGGTTATTTCAGAAATCACAGCGAATAAACGTCGACAGGAACGGGCCCGATTGCTGGCTTTGAAGGAGTTGGTGGTTAAGGAAGAATTTATTCAGGGCATGCAAGAGACCTACAATGGCGCCATTCACCAAATTGAAAAACCAGTGAATCTCATGGCCGCTGCAGTGTCAATGTTGGAAAAACGGGGAACCGAAGGTGAAGACCCTGACCCCGTATTGTTAGCCATGAAGGAAGCCCTTCAGGCTGGGGAGAGTGCCTTGAGGGGGCTTACAGACCTTACCCCAATGCGCAAGACCCAGTCTGCAATGCCTGTGAACGTTAATCAATTAGTGCGTGAAGCTGTGTCCATTTGCTCGGATACGATTACCACTTACGGTGTAGAGTTTCTTTGGAAACCAGAAAAAAGGCTGCCCAACGTTATGGGTTTTGAAAACCGCTTGCGAGCCATGATTAAACAACTGGTGGAAAACGCAGTGGACTCTATCCATGCCACTGCAAAAGGGCATCGCACCATGGAGATTACCACCAAACATGAAAATGAATTTATTGCGCTTAAGGTGCTTGACACCGGAGCAGGGATACCGGATGAATTGTCCACAAAAGTGTTTGAGCCCTTCTTCAGTACCAAACGACCTGGAGATCAATGCCGGGGTTTAGGTTTAACCATGGTTCACGAAATTGTAAATGAACATTCGGGAATGATTTCATTTGAAACCAAGGCAGAGAAAGGTTTCGAAGTGACGGTTCATTTACCCATCAGTCTTGGAAAGTCCAGATAAAACAGTTGATTGTTAATAGGGGATGATGCCTATGCAGACCGTGGAGTCAACTAACCTAGTTACCAGTCGCCGCGATTTGCTCGAAAAAGAGCTAGAAGCGATTTACAAGGTGTCCAAGATTCTGGGGCAATCTTTAGATCTCAATAAAACCTTAAGTGACGTGTTGCAGATACTCAATGATGATCTGGGCCTGTCTCGGGGTATAGTTTCAATTTCTGACAAAGACGGCTCTGAAGTTAAAGTTTCTGCGGTACAGGGAGATTTGGATTGGCTTAAGAAGCAGGCGAACGGTGTTCTCTATCGCAGTGGTGAAGGTATTATTGGTCGTATTCTGGCAAGTGGTGAAAATATTGTACTGGGTCGAATCTCATCGGAACCCAACTTTATTCATAAAATGGATATTTACGAATACGATCTTCCCTTTATAGGTGTGCCCGTGAAGGGAGCAGATGGTGCGGTCATCGGTGTATTGGCAAGCCAGCCTTCAGTGCCTGCTGATGAATATCTTTCTGAACGTACTCGATTCATGCAAATGGTGGCCAACCTCATTTCCCAAAACATCCAACTGGCGTCCACAGTTGCTGTGACCCAAAAAGGTTTGGTGAGGGAGCGGGACGAGCTTCGCCGTGAAGTTCGGATGAAGTACAGTTACGATAAAATGGTGGTGGGTCATTCCGAACCCATGCGTAAAGTATTCGAGCAAGTTCGTCGTGTGGCCAAGTGGGACAGTACCGTACTAATTCGAGGCGAATCTGGCACCGGTAAGGAACTGGTGGCGGGTTCCATTCACTACAATTCGCCGCGCTCCAACAAGTCCTTCATCAAGCTAAATTGTGCAGCATTACCTGAGAACCTTTTAGAGTCCGAGCTATTTGGCCATGAAAAGGGCGCTTTCACCGGTGCGGTTAAGCAGCGTCAGGGCCGTTTTGAACAAGCGGATGGCGGCACTCTTTTCCTAGATGAAATCGGTGAAATCTCTCCTATGTTTCAAGCCAAACTGTTGCGTGTGCTGCAAGAGAACGAGCTGGAGAGAGTGGGCGGGAACCAAACCATTAAAGTAAATGTCCGGATCGTTGCGGCAACCAATCGCAATTTAGAAAACGATGTGGAAAACGGTGATTTCAGGGAAGACCTGTATTACCGCTTAAACGTAATGCCCATTAATCTGCCGCCATTGAGGGAGCGCTTGGTGGATGTGCCTGAATTGGCTGAATTTTTGGTGGATAAAATATCCAAACAACAGAAGCGGGAACTGAGGATTACTGAAGGTGCAATCCGAACGTTGATGAGCTATCACTGGCCCGGCAATGTGCGCGAACTTGAAAATTGCCTGGAAAGAGCGGCGGTAATGTGCGAACAAGGTTGTATTGACATTGATGTGATTTCACTTACTGGTATTGACCAAACCAATTTGGCACCTGCCAGAACCAATGTTCCGGAAATAGATTTAAAAGATCAAAATCTCGATGAAAGAGAGCGGGTAACTGCCGCTCTCGAACAGGCTGGATGGGTGCAAGCCCGAGCGGCCCGATTATTAGGTATGACACCTCGACAGATCGCCTACCGAATTCAAACTCTGAACATTAATATGCGTAAGATCTAAGACGCTTGACAAAACACAAAACCAGTACAAATGGTGTGAGTAAGGTGACAACAATGTCACCTTTTTTTGTTTCAAGCGGTACAAACAATAATATATCTATTTAAAAATACCAATAAATACAAAGAGATAGGCTTTTTGATACTGGGTATGTCTGTTGCAATTGAAATAGCAAAGGAAAATCCCCCTATATCAGGGTGTTAATTTTCCAATAAAGAGTCGGTAGTTAACACGGCTTTCTATGTCAGTTTTGAGTTCGTTATCGAGAGGGTAAAACCATGGATTTGAGTGTTATAGACAATGCCGCTCCTGAAGCATCAAGTGCTGGAGGTTGCTCAACCAGCTCATGTGGAAGTAGCGATGATCAGATGTCCCATTTGCCAGACGAAATTCGAGAAAAAGTTCATAACCATCCTTGTTACTCAGAAGAAGCCCACCATTATTTTGCACGTATGCACGTAGCGGTTGCACCGGCCTGCAATATACAGTGTCACTACTGCAATAGAAAATATGATTGTGCCAACGAATCCCGACCCGGAGTGGTGTCAGAACTTCTCACTCCAGATCAAGCAGTAATGAAAACCAAAGCGGTTGCTGCCAACATTCCACAAATGACCGTATTGGGTATCGCTGGCCCCGGCGATCCATTGGCGAATCCTGAGAGAACCTTTGACACTTTTCGTCAGCTAAGTGAGCAAGCACCTGATATCAAATTGTGTGTGTCCACCAACGGTTTGGCGCTCCCCGCTGCCGTTGAAGAACTGGCTAAGCATAATATCGACCACGTGACCATCACCATTAATACCGTGGACCCCAAGATAGGTGCTCAGATCTATCCTTGGATCTACTGGAACAATCGTCGCATTAAAGGTGAGAAAGGTGCCAAGATCCTGATCGAGCAACAACAGAAGGGTCTGGATATGCTGGTGGAGAAGGGCATATTGGTTAAGGTCAATTCTGTCATGATCCCCGGTGTCAATGACGCCCACCTTAAAGAAGTGAGCCGTATCGTTAAGCAAAAGGGGGCTTTCCTTCACAATGTTATGCCGCTTATCTCTGAACCAGAGCACGGTACTTTTTACGGTGTAATGGGTCAGCGTGGTCCCTCTGCAGAAGAGCTGCAGGATCTTCAGGACGAGTGCGCCGGTGATATGAACATGATGCGTCATTGTCGTCAGTGTCGAGCGGATGCGGTTGGTCTGTTAGGTGAAGACCGGGGTGAAGAATTTACCCTGGATAAGATTGAAGAAATGAACATCGACTACGATCAGGCCATGAAGGTGCGTGCGGTTGTGCACGCCGGTATTGAAGAAGAACTGGCAGAGAAGCAAGCCAAAAAAGATCGCTTGAAGAATGCCACCGTAGCTGCGCACAAGGACGACACCAAGGAATACCGCCCCGTGTTAATGGCAATCGCTACTAGCGGTCAAGGCGTGATAAACCAGCACTTCGGACATGCCACCGAATTCCTGATCTACGAAGCATCCAGCAAGGGCGTTCGTTTCGTTAGCCACCGCAAAGTTGACCAGTATTGTGTGGGCAACGATGAGTGTGGTGAGAAAGAAAGCGCACTGGCAGGTAGTATTCGTGCCTTGAAAGGCTGTGAAGTGGTGCTTTGTTCCAAGATTGGATACGAGCCATGGGGATTGTTGGAAGAAGCCGGCATTCAACCCAATGGCGAATATGCAATGGAGCCAATCGATGAAGCAGTGCAATCAGTATATGAAGAAATGATTGCTAATGGTGCTTTAGAAAACCCAGCCCCAACAGCTGAACTTGCAGAAGCCTAGAGGAGAACCTGGTTATGTCACTGAGCATTGTAGATAGTTGCGTTAATTGCTGGGCTTGTGTTGATGTGTGCCCAAGTGAAGCCATATACAGCGCTGAAACTCAGTTCATGATAGACCCAAAGAAATGCACTGAGTGTGAGGGCGATTACGCAGATCCTCAGTGCTCCAGCATCTGCCCAATAGAGGAAACCATATTGGATAGTGCGGGTAACCCAATTAACAAATTGGGTTCATTGACGGGTATTCCGCCAGAGAAAATGGAAGAAGTGATGCGGGAAATCCAGCTTCGCTAATGCACATGACTAGTTGCTGAGAAGCCAATGAGTACATCGGAAACGCTGATTTTCTACGAGAAACCCGGCTGTATTAACAATCGAAAGCAGGCCATCGTTTTAGATGAAGCCGGCTTTCGATTGGATCGCCGCAATCTTCTCACCTATGATTTCACGCCCGATATACTCAAAGGCTTCTTCAGTCCCCTGCCAAGAAGCCGCTGGCTAAACCCCACTGCTCCCGCTATCAAACAAGGCAAGATTCTACCTGATAAACTGACCGATGACGAATTGCTCCACGCCATGTGCAGCGATCCATTACTGATTCGTCGCCCCCTAATTCAACGGGGCATAAAAAAATGGGTGGGATTCGATTGGGATACCCTACGGGTTGAATTAGGTGTAGACACTGACCAGGAATCCACATTGGCTAGACAAGATTTGGAAACCTGTTCAAGAACTAGTAAGAACTAACTGATAAGTTTGGTACTTAAAACAGGAGTGATGAAATGAATGCTTCAACTATAAATGCGAGCATAACCTCAAGCTACTCCGCCTTAGAATTTATAGCCCTTATATTGGAAAGCCAACGCAAGGGTCAAACCTGCCTTCCTCACAATCTGGGTTTGAGTAATGCCAACGTGGAATTACTTTTAACCACCTGTAATTTCCAGCCTGTAAAAGATCAACTGCGTAAACAAAGTGATGAAGAAGATACCCGACAGGATCTGTTGGAAATGCGACTGGACGAGTGGAATGATGTACGCAATTTGTTGCTGGAAAACAGAGCCAACATTTCAGAATACGAGGTATTGCTGGCAGAAATAGTTGCCGCAGCCTGTATGGGGGGAGGCCACCTTTGGCACGACTTGGGAATGCCCAATCGTACTGGCTTGTCGGATCTACTCAATATTTTCTTCACAGACCTTGCTGCCCGTAATGTCCATGATATGAAGTGGAAGAAGTTTTTCTATAAACAGTTATGTGAAAAAGAAGGCGCCTATGTTTGTCGCGCTCCCACATGCGGCGAATGCGCCGCCTACGATGATTGTTTTGGCCCAGAGGAATAGTGGTGACTAGAGTAGTGCAAGGTGACCAAGTAGAAAAAAACCAGGAAATTGTTGTCGTTTACCACAACAGAACAAAACATCGATTTGAAGCCTACGCAAAAGGCCCGGAAACGCTCGATTGGGATAGCCAGCCCAACCCGTTTCGAAATTTCGATGGCGCCCATTCCTTTCCGTTGCCCCTCTCAATAGAACATCATTGGAACAGCTTTCATACCGTAAAAGATTCTGAACCAGTGGCCCTGGATCAATCCAGCCTGTCCCTGTTTTTACGCCATAGTATGGGGCTAACCGCCTGGAAGCAATACGGACCTGATAAGTGGAGCTTACGGGTGAATCCTTCAAGTGGTAATCTTCACCCCACGGAAACCTACGTTTTTTTACCCCAGATCAATTCTGATCTTAGCGCTGGGTTGTATCACTATAACGTTGAATGGCATAGCTTGGAGCAACGTGCCATCACAGCCACCCCTAGTACTGATCACTCCAGCTTTCTACTGGCTTTTAGCTCTGTTACCTGGCGCGAGGCTTGGAAGTATGGAGAAAGGGCGTTTCGATACTGCCAGCTGGATATGGGGCATGCCTTATCCTCAGTGGTGTACGCAGCGCGGGCATTAGGTTGGCAGGTGGAGTGGTTGGCTGGAATTAGTTCAGACGAATTGGAATCCTGGTTGGGTCTAAATCGACCCGAATTTGCTAAGGTGGAAAAAGAAATTCCGGAGTGTTTACTGAAAATCAGTGTGTCATCTGAACCAGAAAACTCCGAAGCAATCGCTGATAACCTGGAGCTCCCTCCTGTGACATCCTGGCAAGGCACACCCAATATTTTGGGTGAGCGTGGACCTTACAAATGGCCGGTTGTGGATCAGATTGCAAAGGTAACAGAAATTGTCGGTAATGCCACAAAGGGGAGTGTACCTTTATCAAAACTGAACGCCTCTGTTAACAGTGTAGATGCCAACTCCAATGAAAAGCCGTTTGATAAGGTGGTACTTCAACGCCGCAGTGCTCAGCGCTTTTTACCGCAATCTATTAGCCGCAAAAGCTTTGAATCCCTTATAAAAGCCTTATTTTCTGCGGGCCAACCCATTTTCAATATCACTGGTGAAAACGAGCCATTGGTGCATTTTGTGGTAATGGTGCACAGGGTAGAAGGAGTGGAACCGGGTATCTACTGTTTATCTGGCACAAATTCTGCTGAGACTGATTTACGAAAGAGTTTTAGTAAATGGGACGAGTGGAAAGATCAGAACCTTGAGCTACCCGATGAAGCAAAGCTGTTTCAACTTACGGTAGCCAATGTTCAGCGTGCCAACGCCACACTCTGCTGCCAGCAGAAGATCGGCTCAGATTGCGCGGTATCCATTGGGTTTATTGTGGAATTTGACAAGGGGCTTAAGAGAATGGGCCCACAGGCCTATCGCTACATGCACTGGCAAGCGGGTATGTTGGCCCACCAGCTTTATTTGGAAGCAACCCATGAGGGTATAGCAGCAACGGGAATAGGTTGCTTCTTTGATGACCCTTGGCACGAATTATTAGGACTTTTGGATACACGGTGGCAGTTCCTTTACCACATCGCCCTGGGTGTCCCTGAAGTGGATAATCGCATAACCAGCTTGTCGGGTTATTACTATTTGAAAGATTGAACACAACAGTTTAGCAGCAAGAGGTGAGCAGTAATGAGCAGCAACGGTATCAATATAGAAAAGGCCGAACGGTTGATCCAGCGAACCCACACCTTGATAGTCGATCTACGTGATCCGCTGTCTTTCCGTTGCGGTCACCTTCCCAATGCCATCAACGTGTCTGTGGGCCGGCTGCGTTTATTGCTAAACAATGTTAACAAACGGCTCCCGGTTCTGCTCTATTGCGAACATGGCATTACCAGTGAAGATGCCAGTCTTGTGTTCACTGAGTTTGGATTTGAGCAGTGTTATTTTCTTTTTGGCGGATATGGTGAATGGATGGAATCCCAACACAAAAACAGTGAGCCCAATAGTGGGTTATGTAACTGGCTGGCCGAAAATGGCTATAGCTGCGACGACATTGAGCGCCGAGGTTTCAATCAGGAAACCGCATTGATGTTTGCTTCTCGCCAAGGAAAGACTGAATACGTGGTGGAGCTGATAGACAGAGGCGCGAATTTAGACGCGCTCAACGGTGATGGTAACAGTGCTGTTTGGCTATGTTGCTACGCCAATGATCATCATACTTTGGTGGAGCTCATTCGCGCCGGTGCCAACCTGAATATTCAGAACGATAACGGTGCCACTGCGTTAATCTATGCGGCTTCAGCCAAGCGGGAAAAGATGGTGGAGATGCTGTTGCAGGCCGGTGCCGATTTTCGCTTACAGACATTGGATGACTTCAGTGCTCTGGATGTGGCGTCCACACCCGCCATTCTGAAGATGTTGAAACGTGCCTTCAATCAAAGCCAAAAACTAGTTGGTTAACTGTGGAGTTCATATCATGAGTACAATCGATAAAATCAAAAGCCAAATCGCAACTAATCCAGTGCTTCTGTACATGAAAGGCACCGCAGATGCTCCACAGTGTGGGTTCTCTCAAGCTGCGGTACAGGCGTTAAACAGTGCTGGTATCGAGTTTGCCTATGTGAATGTGTTGGCCGCTCCCTTTATCCGGGAGAGACTGCCCCAAGTATCTAACTGGCCCACATTCCCACAGTTATTTATAAACGGCGAGCTGGTGGGCGGCAGCGACGTGATATGTGAGATGGTGGAAGATGGCTCGCTTCAAAAAATGTTCGAAACAGAATAAAGGAGCCCGGCAATGGAAGCAGCAGAGATCGAAAAGAAGATCCTGGAGATTGTACCGGACGCAGAACTCGACGTATCCGGAGCGGACTGTGACTTCAGCGTTAGCATCATAAGCGAGGCATTTGAAGGTTTGCCCACCATGAAGCGTCAGCAGATGATATTGGGCGGGTTTTCTGACTTGTTAACGTCCGGTGCGCTTCATGCACTTTCCATTAAAGCGTACACAATGGATGAATGGAACAAAAAATCCAATAGCGGTTTAGTTCAACTTTCTTGATCTACTCGTATGATTTTATAGGAGAGCCCCATGAGCGCCCCTAATATAAGCCGTGAATCAGCTTTAAAGATTGCCCTCGCTGCTCGCATTTTGCCGGGTATTACTGTGGGCCAATTGCTGGAGATTCTGTTCCAGCGTCTCGATGGCGACATATCAGAAGACACTTTAAAGACAGTGACAGTGACGGATCTTAAAACCAGCTTCGCTAGCCTTGATGGAGAAGAGGATGGGGAAGACATCGGTATTGGTCTCGATGCCATGAAGGAAGCGGTGAGGGTGCTCTGGGGGGAAACTACGGAAGAGAAACTGCCGGAAATAGAAACCTTTGATGGGGATGAGGAAACCAGTATTCGGGTTGCGGTTGCCTCAAACTGCGATGAGCAGCTGAACGGTCACTTTGGATCCTGCGTGCGCTACCTGATATATCAAATGAATGCCTCGGAATTGAAGTTGATTGATATCCGCTCCGCTCTGGAAGCTGATCTCTCAGATGACAAGAACCAGTTCAGAGCCAACCTGATTGCCGATTGCGATGTGGGTTACTTTGTATCTGTGGGTGGGCCTGCCGCCGCGAAAGTGATTAAGGTGGGCGTGTACATCATTAAGGAAATTAACGGGGGAGAGGCAAGGGAAGTGCTTGCCAAACTACAGTCCATTATGGGCTATCCTCCACCCTGGTTGGCAAAATTGCTTGGCGCCAAAGCAGAGGACCGTATTCGTTGTAGCGCTTTGGCCACGGCAGATGATGCCTAGCAGGTAGGGTTTACGATGCCAACGTACCGACGCGAAAGATTATCGCAATAGCAGCACGTTGGCATGAACATTACTCTTCGTCCAGAAGGCGAAGGTGACCGGTTCCCATGAACTTGGACAAGTGACGATGGAAGTTGGTGATCTTGCGCTCCTGGTGGGGGTTAGGCAAAGTGCCCCGGAATCCCCGTGATTTCATGCCTTTCTGCACAAATTCCATATTGGCAAAATCTTGCGCCAGCACGAGTCCCCATTCTTCTTCCGTTGGATTTGCGTGAACCCATTCAGTTTCAGGCTCTTCACCTTCGGGGTAGCGTTCCAATGCATAGGATTCAAAAATACATTTATTGGGATCATCACCATAGGGGCGAACCCGATAACACAAAGCAAAGGTGACCCCTTGCAAAATGGTCTGGTTGGGGAACAAGCTCCATGCCAGTCCCGCTTCAGAAACCTGTTCAGGGGTGAGCTCTGGCCATTCCACACCGCGGGCAGCGTCATCCGCTTTGGCTGATGCCATCCAATGTTTCATTACTTCCTGTACCGGGGTACCTTCAGGTAATTCGTCTTTTAAACGGGAAGCCGCATTCACCAAAGTATCGGTAGATGCTGCATAGTTTATGGTTTCGTAATTTTCCTTCGCCAATTCATAGGTGGAAATCCGAGGATCACCCAAACCGGCTCGAGACACACCGGAACTCTGGCTGGTTTTTTGGCTCTTGTCTCGCTCATCAAATCCACTGACTCCGTGTAAGCCGTAGGCTTTACTGTATGCGTAGAACTGGCCGTACTTGAGCAGCTGAGTGTGGGTGCCGGCCACATGGTAGGGTTCCATAAAGGCTTCAATGGCGGTCTTCCAATTGCAGGGGTAAACCGACCATTGCCGCCACTTGTAGCGCATTTTTTCAAATTGATAGGGGCTAAGGATACGATCTACCTCACCCAGGAACTCCAGCAGGGGTTCGCAGTCCGGGTCCATATTGATATAGATCCAGCCACCCCAGGTGTCCACCTTCACTGGAGACAAACAGGTTCGTTCTTTTTTCTCCAGCGCACCTTTCCAATCGTCTTTATCTAGAATGTGAGTGTTCTCACCATCCAGATCGAAACTCCAACCATGGAACCCGCACACAAATCGTTTTTTATTACCCTTAACGCAATTTACATTATCTGGAACATCTACCAACTGACGACCCCGGTGAGGGCAAACGTTGTAGTAGGCTTTCAGCGTATCTTCGTCATAGCGCAGAATAATGATGGACTCATCACATACGTTGTAAGTGATAAAATCGCCAACGTTGGGAATATCTTCCAATCGAGCTGCCATATTCCAAACTTTGCCCCACAGGAGTTCATCTTCCTTGGCGGCGTATTCCCTGGAGACAAAGGCTTCAACCGGATACGTTAGCGGTTCTTCCAGATCGGCTTCGGTTATATCTTTAATTGGGATATTTGCTTTATTATTCATTATTCACCACGTTCCTTATTCAATATATCGAATCTATTGGCCGTTCGACTTTAGTGGGTCAATGATAACGCTGTTGGCAGATTTTTCCTATTTATCGCGTTAAATGGGCATTTAATCGGGCTTATTGAAGTGCGTAAGCCAATGAAACTTTTCAATATACTGATCATTGTATGCTGTTTTATTTGTAGAATTGAATCTGCTTAGATTCTGTTAATAGTTCCTCTGCATCGGGCTAACTAATATAGTAATCCTCATAATCTTTTGTATACTTTGTGAACCAAACTTACCAGTTTTATCCATAAAGCATGGGCTTAAATAATAATGCGGTCCACCAGGCTCCAATTTAAAACAAAAATTCGAACAGAGCTTAATGTCGCAATTGCCAATCAATGGCAGAAACGTTATGAGCAGCATGGAATTACCGTATTCACAAGACCGGTCCCAGGCAGTGAATTTGATGAATTCCGCGCCGAAGGTGTATCGGCTGCTGATGTGGGCCCCATGGTTTCCTTACTTTGGGCCGTAGAAGATATGCCTAGATGGATGGAGGGCTGTATACATGCAGAGCTAAAAGAAACCATTTCCCCCTTTGAGCGCAAGATATACATTGTTAATACTACCTACGGCTTAACGGAACCACGCGACCTGATTCTCCACAATAAGATAGAGCAGAATGAAGAAAGCGGAATAGTTAACTACTCAATGGATCTGGTTTCAGATAACAATGAAACGTCTTTGATTCACGTTAAAAAAATGAAAGGATTTGTGGAACTGCAGCCTTTGGGGCCACAGTCAACCAAGGTCATCTATCAAGCCCACATAGAGGCGGGAGGATACATGCCAAAGTGGCTGATCAACCTGGCCATTAAAAAGTTACCCATAATTACTTTGGCCAGGGGCCAGAGCATAATGAAGATGAACCGGTATCCTGATTTTCCAGGAATTAAGAATTACGATCAGTTGTAGAAGACTACTTTACAACTTCAATTTTGACTTCGATAACACCTTCAGACAAGTCAGCAATACTGCTAAATGCTGACTTTGACAAATCAATTATGCGTCCCTTCACAAAAGGACCTCGGTCATTGATCTTAACAACTATGGACTTTCCATTGTCTATGTTTTTCACCCTTACTTTGGTGCCAAAGGGTAGTTTGTTGTGGGCCGCTGTTTTCAACTCTTTTTTATAAAGCTCACCACTGGCCGTTTGCCTATTGTGGTACTTGTCAGCGTAGTATGAGGCTTTGCCTGTGCTGGTGAAACTGGCCCGGTCACTGGCGTGAGCTGTTAGTGTGGTGAAAGCCGTTACGCATATAAATAGGAACAGCGATAAGTTGTATCTAAGGAGTGTATTCATTATCGAAAAATAAACCAAACGAGTCTCATTGTCTATGGTCTAACAAACGCTATTGTGTGCCCGTGGTTTGAGAACCATTTTGTTGATGGTTGAACTTGCTGTACCATAATTCGGAAAACTTGAATCTGGAGTATTCATTAAGTGGGCAATTTCTTGCGCAGCGCAGCAAAGTATATAGTCATATTTTCACTAATTTCTGGTTGTAGTACCCTGTCTGTTGATGGGCCTACGACGGTCTTCGGGGGATATCAATTTAAGCTTGATGAACAACCAACTCTTATCGGCGCATCTGCTAGCGACTCTTTAGTATTGACGTTTGAAGATGGAGCCAAGCTAGTTTTTGTATTTAATCACTATAAAGATTTTGCCCTTAACAATTTACCGTTAGATGGCTTTATTGACGTGGTATACGGCGAAAGTGCTACTTCGAATATGCAATTGAAGCTGATAAAAGACGAAATTTCTAAACAAAGGATATCCAGCTATCAGTCTATCAAAGACGGGTTTACTGTTCACGTCATTAAATTTGTAGATAAGGATAAACTGATCCTCTTAAGTAAAGATCGGACCGATACTTGGGTTGAGATAGATGTAGTCCAAATGGATAGTGATAAGCTCTTAGACGCCATGAAGGCAATGTGAATGGAATGGAGTAAAAATGGATATTGATGATTCAAATGACTTTAAGCGAGTGGTGGCGTTTTTTTGGGGTGAGCACAATGCCAAGTTTGTACCTAAGAACGAATACTCTGTAGAAGCAGTAGTCGATGTTTTGGATGCAGCAGGGGCTTGCTCAGATACAATGGATCTAGTTCCTAGGCCTCCAACGTCTTTGAATCGACCATCGTACAATTATGCCATCAAACAAATCAGACGAATCGCCGAGGACTTGATGGGAGGTAATACTGGAATTTATCTGTCTTGCAAAAACACCGTTGCTCTTGCTTACAGAAATAGAATTGTGGAAATAGTTAATGGGGTTTACTGAGGTTGATGGGTTTGAGTTTGCCGGTTGAAGGATTCGCGTTTGTATGGGTTCAGACCGGAGGTGTAGTCATTATGTTATGTGCTGCAAGTAATTAGCTAGCAAACCAATCGCTAGTAACAAGTAAAATAGCTGAGACTATAGCGCCAATAGCCGTGATAATTGCAGCGTATAAAGCTGTTTTTCTACTCTCAGAGACATTATCGAGTTCTTCTTGTCCACCCTTATTGTCTACACTGGAGTTTGTTGAAATGTTTCCCTCAACTTTACCAGTGACCACTACACTTCCTTCGCTAGCTTTTGTCGTATTTTTATTCATTGTATTCAAATATTGGTAGCAATATCTCCAGATACTTCCCCGCTTACAATTACCGAACCCTCGGAAGCTGTTACTTCGTTAATTGTTTTATTTGAAAAATCGAAATTCACAGATGCTTCTTTCTTGTTCATGATATTGTGTAATGTAATAGCTACCTTGTTTACGAAAGCTAATTCTTTGGAAGCAATTACGGTGTTTCTACCAGAATTTAACGATATGTATAGTCCATATTTTTCATTAACTTTATTTTTATTATGATTGTATACCAGCATTCCAAATATTCCCAGAAAGAACAATCCCACCAAGATAAATACCGGTTCAAGCGGAACAAGCGACCCGATTCCAATCAGTAAAAAGACCCAGTAAAACTGGGGCATGCTATTTTCAGTTGATAAATTTATAGTTCTAATCTCAGATATATTCGATATCTGATAAATAGTGTTATAAAAAACTAAGGTATTACCCCTAGCTTTAAGAATGTCAGTCTTGATAACGTCTTCATCATCACCGAGTATGTTCATTATATCTCCTTTAACATTTTATGTTTACACATCGATTTTTAAACTAGAAGGCTGTGTCCGATAATAAGGCTATAGTTATGGTTGTTATTTACATATGAAGTATTCGTGTTGGTGATTATTTCAATAGCTTAATTGGATATTAGAAGAGTGTTCAAAACTGCGGCTATATTCCTCATGCTATTGAATACCGTACGTAAAGCCAAATGTTACATATCTGACCAGCGAGTTCGCCACTCTTTTAAAGCACCTTTTCTTCATTGAGATTATTCCTCTTCCTTTACTCTCAGTTCTTTTTATCTCATTTTTCGTGGTCATTTTGTCGATCTGCTTCCCACTAATCTCGTCCCAAATAATTTCAAAGGGAAACGTGAAAGTGCCTACTAGTAAGTGCCATTTTGCTTTACTACGACTAACACAATCTCATATTGTTTTCTCAGATTTGCTAAGTCCTTAGAGTAGGGGTTGCTTTCAGGTGGATCCCCAGCGTTTCTTAGTTTGTAAAAATCGCAGGTAAAATCGAAAAAAACACCCTCAACCATGCTGTTATGCTGACTGAAAAAATAAAAAATTAGTCATGTATGTACTTCGTTATATATGTTAATTCCAAGTTATACGGTCACACATTCTCTATAACCAAATAAATAAAAAACAGGGTTTTTTAAATATGTCTTCCCCTAACAACTTATTTTTAACAACTAATTCGTTCATTTTCATCTCCTTTGGTTAATGTCTAAAATAATAACGTCGCGTTCATTGGTAGAGCTAGCGCAGCGAGTGATTCCAGTGGAACCCCCTTTTTAATGACTTTATATGAGCCATATGATCAAGCCTATTAAACTTTCCACCCCTCTTATACAAATATCCACATTAGTTGAATTCGTAACCTATAGCGATCGCTCCCCAAGGTTTTTTATTGTCTTTGTAGTTAGAGTCGTCGCTAACCATATCTGCACCAAAAACTAAACCCAGTTTGAACTCTTGTTTTAAAGTCGCGATAAAACCAAGACCATAGCCAATACCAAAAAGTGATTCAGTTTTGGCCTCACCATTATCGACAAAAGCGTTTTCTACTAGGGTAGGGCCGGCAAACAGTATGAACTCAGCTTCCACTCCACTCCAGCCGCGAATCGACGTTCCTGCATATGGGCCAATTGTAGTACTGCTTTTAATGCTCCGTGATCCACCTATTATTAATTTATAAGGCACAACCAATGTGCCATAAGTCCAGCCAGTTCGTCTCGGGGTGGTACCCTCGTAATTAGGATTTATCTCAATTAATTTACTTGCGAGAGGATGGCTTCCTTTCGTCAAATTTGTTTCACTGCATTTACGATATTCGTTACCAGGCAAAATAACTGCTCGTACCGTACCGTCATCCTCTGGATCAGTTAGGACGCGCATTTGTAACCCGGCTGGAATGCATTCAGCTGCAATGGTTTCCCCATTAACCAATTTGACCTTACTTGCTGGTATGTCGAATTCGAAACTAATCTTATCACCGACATAACTATCCTGATTTGCAAATTTGGTTTGGATTTTTGGGTCTCCCTCATTCGCTACTTCTGGCGTACTATTACCAGTAACTACTGGTTTTTTGTTCTGTTCTTGATTTTCAGATTCAACACTTTCTGCGATTTCATTATCTGCTTCTACAACTCTAACTTCAGTCTCCTCTGAAGCTTCAGTTTCTTCTACAACTTCGGCTTCTTCGACAGTTTCGGTTTCTTCAGCTAAGACGGTTGTTGTGTAAGTCACCGAAAAAGCGCACGCGAAAATTACTAATAACGACGATTTCATTTTCAATGTTTTTTCCTGTGATTAAAATTAGTGATTCTCATTACCTTGAGCAAGCCAGCTTATCTGTTCCTCTATTACTACCAAAAAAATCCTGAAATTCAAGACTTATGAATTCACTCAGATCTCGTTCATAACTTCAGGCTTTCAATGGTCTCTACTTGCCCATTGACATTTTATTAAATTGGTTATTTCTGTAACTATATTACTGATCATTTCCCCCTATCTAACCACATCAATTAATATTGAAAAATTCAGCTACATATCTATTTGGTTGTTCTGCTGATTAGATAATCATTAATCAATAACTTCACGGTTTTTTTCCGCCAATCTTTATAAGATCTTTTAGTTACGCTACAGACCTTTGGTGACAGCAGCAATTTCATCCGTGATAAATAGCTGAGATCAACGGATACGGTGTTCTGCATATTCTTGGGTTTCGATCGTATTTAGAAACAAAAGGTTGTGTATCAATCAAAAAACCAAACGAAAATCTGCTTTGGCTTCAGATACACTAAACATACCAATAAATGAAATAAATTTGGAAGAATATTAAAAAATAATTGTATAGAAATAGTAACTTCCGTTCGTTTAATAAACGAATTGGATTTAAATCAACCCCAACTATCAGGCACAAACAAATAACCTTTCCCCCGCACCGTAATTATCCGCGTAGACAGCGATGCAGAATCACCCAGTTTTTTTCTTAAGTTAGCGATCTTGGTATCCATGGATCGATCAACACCATCGTATTCGAAACCTCGTAAAGCGTGGTATAAGGTGTCACGGGTTAGAACTTCTTCTGCGTGGGATGCTAGTAACCAAAGCAGATCAAACTCGCTGGTACTAAGGGGCACAGTTTCTCCGTCTAGTACGGCGGTCCTTCTGCCGTGGAATAAACTCAATTTTCCAAAATGGAGGCTTTTGTCTTCTGTTGCAGTTTGGTTACTTTGCGTACTTGCCTGGGTGGTTGGGGCTGCCGTGTTCGTGGTTCCTTCCGTGCGCCGCAGCAACATCCGAATTCTGGCTAGTAGCACTCTCGGTTGAATTGGTTTGACTACAAAATCATCAGCCCCCATTTCAATGCCTGCAACGTGGTCCATGGCGTCTTCGCTGGCGGTGAGGAATAAAACGCTGCCTCGGTAGAGGGGGCGGATCTCTCGGCAAATGGTAAGGCCATCTTTTCCGGGGAGCATTAAATCCAGAATCACCACATCCGGTTGGATAGAAAGAACGGTTTCCACCGCTATGTTGCCATCGCTCACAACGGTAACGTCGAATTGCTGCTGTTGAAGGTATTTTTGGATTAACGATGACAGTTTTTCATCGTCTTCAACCACTACAATGGTTTTCATAGTACTTAAACTATTGCTTACTGTTGGATGTGGGCCAGGAGAAGCGCACGGCGGCACCGCCATGTTGTGATCTGCCAATGGAAACTTCTCCGCCGTGGCGCTGGGCTATTTGCTTAACGATGGCTAGGCCCAATCCGTAGCCTCCGGTGGAGCGGGTTCGGCTATTGTCCAGGCGGGCGAAGGGTTGCCATACTTTTTCCTGGTCCGCTGGGTCAATGCCCGGGCCATCGTCTGCCACCACAATAGTACAGCGATCTTCCTCCAAATCAACACTAATGCCCACCCAGCTTTTGGCGTATTTCTGGCCGTTGGACACCAGGTTGCCAATGGCCCGCTCCAGGTGGCGGGGTTCGAAGGGGAGTAGGGGTTCTTTGCCCTTTTCAAACCAGTTAATGTTGTAATTTAATTGCACCGAACCGTGATCAAACCCGCCGTCGAAATCCCTTTGTTCTATGACCGTGAGAAGACTGTGGTGCAAGGAGTTTGGTTTTAACTGGAGCAAAAGGGATTCCCGTTCAAAGCGGGCGTACACAAGTATTTCTTCTACCAGTTCCCCCAGCTCGTTTAAGTCGTCGGACATACCATAAAGATATTCTTGCTGTTCCTGGGGGTCTGTTTCCTGGTTCAACATGTCCAATTGAAAGCGTAATCGAGCCACGGGTGTTCTCAGTTCGTGGGCCACTGCATTGGTCAGGCTCTTATGTCCTTCCACTAAGTGCTGTATTTTGGATGCCATGGTATTAAAGGTGTGGTTTAAGTTGCCAACACGGTCTTTCGCCGCTTCTGAAACCCGAAATGAAAAATCCCCTTCACCCAATACCTGGGCCGCGTGATCCAATAGTTTAAATCGACGTTGCATGCGTACAATCCAAAAAATCACTGGCAACGCCAATACCAAGAGGATGGTTTGATTAAATATTTCAACCACCGTATTCAGGGAGTGGTGGGTGCCAATTGGGCCCACGCGCACTATCTGGCTCGTTTTTTCTAAACGATAGCTCACAACGTGGTTCTCCGCATCTTCCACTACGATTTGGCCTTCAACCAGCAATGACCTTTGTTCCTCACTTAAGGATTCGTGATGTAGGGGTAGGGTGGTTAGAGGCACGTTGGATTCTTTGGGCCAGCCTTGCAGAAGTGATTCCAGCGTTTGCGGATCTGTACGTTTCTGCAGTTCATCTATTAGGTAAAAGACGCCTACGAAGTTATCGCGCATATCTTGATCAATCCAATTTTTTACGGTGATGCGCAATAGGGTTTCCCCTAGGTAGCCATAGGATAGCAAGCAGGCGATAAGCAACAAATAGGTGCTAAAGAACATTCTTATCATGGTGTCCTCAAATATTCATTGGCGTGCAACGGGGTCGGGGCAGATTCATACCCTATTGATTATATGTCGAATTCTCCACCGCTCTTTTGTCTGAGTTTGTCGAGATATTTAGACAATTCAAGGCATTTTCTACACTGAGTTGCCAACGCCACTTGCCCATAATGCTCAACAAGCCTGGAGGCCAGATCATAGCAATCAGATATTAACCAACTCTATCAACTAAGGAATAAAATTATGCCTAATCTGACTTTTACAAAACCCACTTTATGCTTGTTGAGCGCTCTAACCCTGGCGGCGGTGAGCCCTCTGGTTCACAGTGAACCCTACTCCGTGGGGGCCACATTTGGCAGTACTGGGATGGGAGTGAATGTCAGTGGTACCACTGATTGGCATTTTTCAGATCAAGATCAGTTGCAATGGCGAGTGGTGGTAGCAGGTCTCAGTGGTGAAGGTGATATTGATGAGAATATTAATGAAATCGAATATCAGAATCTGGATATTTCCCTTAGCTCCATTCAGGGAGGCCTTGATTGGTACGCGTTTCAGGAAGGGTGGAAGCACCAGTTGTTCTTCTCTGGAGGCCTAATGTACTGGGATTTTGATATTGAGGCCGATGCCGATACCAATCGCGCCATGACCGTGGGGGGAAAAAATCTTGCCCAGGGCAGTTTAAGCTCACTTACTACGGAAATTGAAGGCAACTATGCTTTGCCTTACGTGAGTATGGGCTGGGGTAATCGCCTGGATGGTGAAGGGGGATTCCACTTTTTTGGTGAATTCGGTTTTGCTGTACCCACGGGAGATGTTGACGCTCAGGTGAGCGTGGTAGATCCCAACGGCTTGCTCACCGCTGAAGACTTACGTCAGGAAGAGCGGGAGATAGAAGATGAAATGGGTGATGTACAGGGTTTCGTGACTTTATCAGTGGCCTATCAATTTTAGCCTTTTGCCACTTAGTGAAATAAGAATGATTCATGAGTGATTGAGCTTTCACAATTCAGTGTCCTCCTTGGAGGACACTGCGCTCTAATCAGCCGTTACTCCCTAACCGTTTTGCCCCCCAATTTGACCGCCAAATACACTTGGAAAGTAAAACACCTCAATATAAACTGCTAGAGACGTTGTCATGCTGTCTCTGTTTTCCCGGATCTTGAGTAAGTTGTCTGAATAAGTTAATTGTTAATTAATAGCGATTAATAAGTCATTAGAATTATCAGACCGGGCTTATAAAAATAAAAACCACAAAAACAATAATAACTATCTGTGCTTCGTGTACAGGCCTAAAAATTGGGACAAATATTCAAATGAATATTAAAACGGTGGGCTTGGGCTTAATCGCCTTTTTGCTTATTTCTGTGCCTGTTTCCGCTATGGCGTCTCTGTTAGAAAACCTCACTATTGGAAATGCAAAAGCATTGGCTCTGGGTAATGCGGTGACTGCCGATCCCCCTGGGGTAGACTCCATTCATTATAATCCGGCGGGGTTGGCTCGAATTAAGGGGCGAGAAGGGCAGGTTAACCTTAACGCGGTTCGCTTGGAATTCGATTTGGATTTTGGTGCTTATCATCCCGATGCCCAGGCCCAAATTGACAGCTGGGGCTTGGGCGTGGATGACCCGGTGGAAAATTCCAGTGGTTCCACTGCGGTAGTTGCGCTGAAGGTGCCTTTTGTTAGTGGTCGGGAAGAGTGGCCATTACCGGTGGTGACCCTACCGAGTGGTGGTGCAGCAACCCACATTGAGTCAGGAAATTACACCATTGCTAGCGCTGCATTTGTTCCCTATGCAGCGGGCTACATCCGTGATGACGATGATCCAGCACGCTTTATGGGTAAAGAATTGTCTCTCACTCGGCTAACCTACTTTTCTCCTTCCATCGGTTTTAAAATAAATGACCAGTTGTCCGTGGGGGCGGGTATACATTTTTCCTATCAAGGCTTGTCAGCCTACACGGATATTCGGGTTTCCAGCATCATTCTTGGTGTGATCAACACGGCGCTTTCTCAATTGGAAGAAGGGTCCGATTGTTTGGGGGACGCATTTACCCTCTGCGGCCAATCCGTTAATCCCTTTGAGCAGTCCGTTACTTTAGAAGTGGATGTTGAAACTGGTATGTCTGTGACCGGGGTATTTGGTGCTTTGTGGGAGCCCACTCCCTGGCTCTCCTGGGGTTTTGTTTATCACACCGAAGCCAAGAATCGAATGTCCGGCACTTACCGGATGACTTATTCCGATGACTGGCAGGGCATATTCAATACCGTACGTGAGGAATTGGGTTACATAGGCGCTTTCCTTCGCCTGCCTCCTGCTGCCGCAGTGCTCACGGGTGATGCCAAGATGGAGTTAAAAAACCCGGCACACTTCGCTACAGGGGTGAGTATCGCTCTACTACCAAACTGGAAGCTCAATGTAGACGCCAAATGGACCGATTGGTCTGTATGGGAGGCTTTGGTGATTGAGTATGACCAGCCCCAGGAGTTCCTTGTGGTGGCGTCGCTGTTAGCTCCGGAATATGCAACCCCAACCACCCTGGCTTTCCCCCGTAACTACAGCAGTGTCTGGAACTTTGCGTTTGGCGTGGAGCATCAATACAACAATAACCTTGCTCTGCGTTTAGGGTGGGAGCCAAGAAAATCTTCCATCCCTGATCACAAGCAGGGCGTACTGCTGCCATTGGGCGACGGTGATCTGTACTCAGCAGGGTTAGGTTATAAATGGAGTGCGGACCAGCATATTGATCTTGCGGTGGGCATGTTCCGAGCCAATGCTAATATTCCAGCGGGTACCAGTACAAACTCAAACAGCATGGATGTATACAACAATATTCTCTATAACCCCTATTCCGGGTTGGATATTAAAACCCAGGTGTCCGCGTACTTTATGGAGTTAAATTATCGCTTCCAGTTTTGATCTGGTGTGAGCTAAATTTTCCAATGGCTTTCATGCGAGACAATTGAGTATTAAAATACCGAGTTTTAGTCTAGAGATACCCGAATGGCGGTTCATTGGTACCCCGGCCATATGGCAAAAGCAACCCGCGAGATTAAGCAGGCTCTCGCGGGTATCGATGTTATTTTAGAAGTGGTTGACGCTCGTATTCCCTACAGTAGTGCTAACCCGGTAATTGCAGAATTTGCTGTTGAAAAGCCCCGTTTTGTGCTGTTGTCCAAATCGGATTTGGCGGATAGTCAAGTTACCGCTTTGTGGTTAGATCACCTTAATCGGTCCCCCAATACGCAAGCCGTCCCCTGTCGCCGTGACCACCCGGCCGAGATTCGCGCAATTCTCAACAGAATCGCCCAGGCGGCCCCAACCAAGGCCAACAGCCCCAAACCCACAAGCGTGATGATTATGGGGATCCCCAATGTGGGTAAATCCACCATCATTAATACTCTAGCGGACCGTAAGATTGCCAAAACCGGAAACGAACCCGCTGTCACCAAGGCGCAACAACGTATCAAGCTCGAGAACAATCTGGTGTTGTATGACACCCCTGGTATTCTTTGGCCTAGAATTGATAATGTGAAGAGTGGATTGCGCTTGGCTTGCACCGGTGCCATACGGGAAACCGCCATGGAGTTTGATGAAGCTGCTTTCTTTCTTGCGGAGTATTTACTTGAAGCCTACCCGCAGATGCTTAAGCAACGATACGAATTAGACGTTGCTCCGCAAGCACCGTTGGAATTGCTGGAGGCCATCGGGGCTAAGCGGGGTAAATTAAAAGGCGGTGGCAGGGTAGACTTAAATGAGGTCAGTAAACTGTTTCTGGTGGAGTTCTCCAGTGGTGCCATTGGCCAAATCAGTTTGGAAACACCGGACATGATGTTGAAAGAAGAAGTAGAAGTGGAAGTCGAACGTCAAAAGAAACTGGAAAAAAAGGCCGCCCGTAAGAACAACACCAGGAAAAAATAAAGAGTTGTATTCTGTATGAAGTTAACTGGTTCCACTGTCTCTTTCGAAACCATCAAAAACAATTATGAGGCACTACAGAGTTTTGTGTTGGAGCGGGACGGTAATCTTGATGCGTTAGGGCCTTTGGGTTCCACCATTCATCAATTTATCAGCAACTATCAAGACAAGCGTTACCCCGTTGAAATCACTTCCTATGGGGTAGAGCAGGCAGCCTTGGCTATCGGGGAACCCTTTCTGGGCTTAAAGCTGGCTTCAGTATTGAGACGGCGCCATGATAAGTTTGACGGCTTACTCAGGAACAAGCAGTTTTCACTGGCTGATTATTTCAAAGCACTCACTCGTTATGTGCGACTGAGCACGGAAATCTTTAATATTGAATTGAAAGAATCCGGTGAATTATTGGAGCTGCATTTATTACCCAATTCGCCTTCCACTTTGAGTCGGCACCAGACGGAATCCGTTGCTGCCATTGTTCACTTTATGGCCCAGGAGCGGGGTGCCAATCTGATTCGAATTGGTTTTAGTCACGCAGCCTTTCCTTGCGAGGACAATAGCAATCCCTATCATCAGACGTTTGGCTTAATGCCGGATTTCAATGTTGAAAGTGATCATTTGGTATATAGGCTTCATGCTTCTGAATTGGGTGTGGAAACGGCTGAACTAAGTATGGAAACCATTGCGTGTCTGCGGCAAATGGAACTGGAGTTTGCGCAGACGTTTGATGATACCTGGCGGGACAAATGTCATTTTCTTTTGCAATCCATTCTTGTGTTTGGTGAGCCCAAAAAAGAGGTGCTTGCCACATTATTGGCCATGTCTCCACGAACCCTGCAGCGCCGTTTGGAAGCGGAGGGTACCAATTTTAGAGAACTGTTGCAGTCGGTGCGGATGAGTCTTGTGGATCGGTTTCTTGTAGACGAGTCTTACACAGCAGAAGAACTGGCATTCGTTTTAGGTTACAAAGACAACAGCCAAGTGTTCAAAGCCATCAAAACCTGGCATGGTGTTTCTTTATCTGAATATCGTCAACAACTCCTTACCCGCTAGTATAAATACGTGCGCTTGGTTGCCCATTGACTAGCCAGTTTCCATGATGCTATAAAACGTTCCTATCAATCTAAGTACTTTCAGTCCCAAGAATAAAAGCCAAATAAGAACAACAAGAAACAAAGCAGGACTTTTGTTATGTCTACAGATTCCCCAGTTGCATTGGTAACCGGTGCCAGTCGAGGTGCAGGCCGTGGAATCGCCATTGCCCTTGGCAGCCATGGCTGTACCGTCTACGTAACTGGCCGCTCCGAAACCGACAATGATTCCCCATTGCCTGGCACCATCCACGAAACCGCGAATGCTGTAACCGCTGCGGGGGGGAAGGGCATCGCAGTGAGGGTAGACCATTCTGACGATGCAATGGTTGAGGCTTTATTTCAACAGATAAAACAGGAACAGGGGCGCTTGGATATTTTGGTGAATAACGCCTGCGCCATTCATGACCAATTAACTGCACCGGGTCACTTCTGGGAGAAACCTTTGCAGCTGGTGAATATGCTCGATGTGGGCTTACGCAGCAGCTATGTATGTTCCTATTTCGCCGTTCCTTTAATGTTAAAGCAAAGCAACGGCTTAATTGTTTTTACTTCGGCTTCGGGATCTGTTCACTATGTATATGGCCCCGTTTATGGTGCACACAAAGCGGGCCTGGATAAATTCGCTGCCGATATGGCGGTGGACCTCAAAGGAACAGGGATCGACTCTTTGTCAGTTTGGATGGGTGCCTTAAAAGCCGAGAGGCTTAAACTACTCGTAAATTCAGATGTAGAAAAATACGGTCATTTACTGGATCACGCAGAAACGCCGGAGTTTACCGGCCACGTTATTTGGCACGCGTATCAAGACCCCGATCGATCTGAAATAAGCGGCCAGACGGTTATAGGCGCTGAGCTGGCGCTAAAGTACGGTATTAAAGATGAAGGTGGCCGTCAGCCCACATCCTACCGCGACACCCACCAAATAGAGCCCAGAACCCAGTTTCCCCATATTATTCGTTAAAGATTGGAGTGACCCATGCCCGAAATAATCTTGACCACTAGAGAAAATGAACAGGTCAATATCCCATTTAACCCTGGTACAAGTTTAATGCAGGCCATCTGTGAAGGCGGTATCAGCGAACTGATGGCCCTGTGCGGTGGAGTCTGTTCCTGTGCCACCTGTCATGTGCACGTTGAACAGGATTTCTTTACCAAACTGGAACCCATGACAGAAGACGAAGATGATCTACTGTCGGGATCTTTGCATCGACAGGACAACTCTCGACTATCTTGCCAGGTTATGTTGAAAGAAGAATTTGATGGAATGAAAGTTACCGTTGCCGAAGAAGATTAATAACCAAAGGAGCTCACTATGAATGCTGCCGACCTGACCCAATTGGATTATTTCACCGATCACTCGCTGTTGGTGAATCCTTACGAATACTTCAGACAAATGCATGCTAATGGGCCTATCACACCCATGGCCGGTGACGATACTTCTTTGTTGGTGACAGGATTTGATGAAGCGGTGGAAATACTGAGAAACAACAAAGATTTCTCATCGGTAATTTCTGCCATCGGTGCGGGTAAACCTTTGTCCTTTACTCCGGAAGGCAGTGACATTTCCGATCAGATCGAAGCCTTCAGGCCAGAACTTGGCATGTTGAATTTATTGGTCACCTATGACGATAAGCTGCATTCCGATGCTCGCTTTATCGCCAGCAAATTGTTTACCCCTTCGCGTTTGAAAGCGACCCATAGTTTCATGGTGGAGTTTGCCGATCAACTGATTAAAGATGCGCTGGCGAAGGGAACCTGTGAACTGGTAAGTGATATTGCCACTCCTTTTGTAACTTTGGTCATCGCCGATTTACTGGGGGTTCCCCCTGAAGATCGGGATAAGTTTCGCAAAGTGTTGGACGACGCTCCCAGCCATGGCAACCTGGATGATCAGGCAGGATCAGAAATGAATTCGCCACTGGCGTTTATGGCCATGTTCTTTATGGAGTACATTCAAGATCGAAGACAAAATCCAAGGCAAGATATGCTCACCCATCTGGCCCAGGCCACTTATCCCGACGGCTCATTGCCGGAAGTCATAGAAATGGTGAAGTTGTGCGGATTTCTTTTTGGGGCTGGTCAGGACACCAGTGCAAAATTACTCAGTAATTCTATTCGCTATATTGTGGATATTCCTGGTATGCAGGATCAACTACGCACGGATTACAGTCTGATTCCCAAACTATTGGAAGAAGTGTTAAGGCTAGAAGGCTCTACCAAGTGCACGTTTCGATTGGCTCGACGGGACACCAGAGTGGGTGACAGGCTTATCCCCGCCGGTACCCGTTTAACATTATCGTTAGCCGCGGCAAACCGCGATCCGCGCCGTTGGCAAAACCCCGATGAGTTTCAGTTGGATCGACCTAAAATCAAGGAACATTTATCCTTTAGTCGCGGTGTTCACACCTGCGCGGGAGCGCCCCTGGCACGGATAGAAGTTCAAACCATGCTGGAACGGCTGTTTGATAAGACAAGCTACATCAATCTGAATGAAGCAAAGCATGGCAAGCCAGGGGACAGGCAGCTCACTTACGATCCTAGTTTTATCACACGCGGCCTGACCGAGCTCTATGTGGATTTAAAAGGCTAAAGGACTGGAGTTTTGGATAACTGTTTAATAGACCGAATACTGATTCGTGAGCGTTATGGCCATTATAGCGACGCGGTGTTTCAGCAGGATAAATCCGCCTGGTTGGATTGTATGGTTCAATTTATCCAAATTCGATAGAGTGAGGCCCGTAACTTGTAG
>CAXHEX010000008.1:0-225387 GCA_964016105.1 uncultured Ketobacter sp. | reverse complement strand
CGTTGTTAATGCGCCTCGAAGGGGTCTTTTATACACTCAGCGATCCAGATTATATTCAATGATATCAGTTAGATAACATTTTTCCTCGGTTAAAACCGAGCCTCGCTTTTTCGGTGCTCATGAGACCCCACCCTTCCAATTTCGCTGATTTTTACATATAACTGTATATTATTACAGTATATTTTGATGGATATATTTATGCATAAATCTGCCTTTTTGGAGCGGGTTCGGGTTGAGCTGCGAACTCGTCATTACAGCCTTCAGACCGAAAAAACTTACCTCTTCTGGATACGTTCCTTTATTTTGTTTCATAACAAGCGCCACCCAGAAACCATGGGCAATGCCGAGATAGAACATTTCCTTAATTATTTGGCAGTGACCAAAGGAGTAGCGGCCGCTACTCAAAACCAGGCGCTCTGTGCATTGATTTTTCTCTACAGGCATGTCCTGAACGCAGATATTGAGGGCCTGCAATACCAATTCGCCAAGAAGCCAAAGGCCTTACCCACGGTCCTGGATCCAACTGAGATACAACGAATCCTCACCCAATTAACAGGAAAATATTGGCTGATCACCGCCATGCTCTACGGGTGTGGATTACGGATTAACGAAGCACTCTCCCTTCGAGTCAAAGACATTGATTTACGCAATCAGTCCCTGTTTGTGTATCGCGGAAAAGGCGGCAAAGATCGCTATACGCTGCTGCCCTCAAAATTGATTCCCCATTTACAGGATCAAATCCACCAAGTAGAGGAGCTCCATCAGCAGGATGTGATCGATGGGTTTGGATACACGTCGGTACCTCCGTCCTTACAGCGTAAATACCGCCACTCACTCAGGACGTTAGCCTGGCAGTATGTTTTTCCTTCCAGTACGCGTTGTGTTCACCCCTATGACGGCTATGTCTGCCGCCATCATTTGCACCAGTCTGCCTACGGCAAAGCGCTACGATTGGCGGTGCGCAAAAGCAAAGTGCCTAAAAAAGTATCGGCCCATGTGTTCCGCCATAGCTTCGCAACACAGCTGCTATCCAACGGCAGTGATATCCGTACCGTTCAGGAATTACTGGGGCATTCTGACATCCGTACTACCGAAATCTATACCCATGTGGTGGGCTTGCGTCGTGCTGGAACCGCCAGCCCCTTCGATCGTTTGCTTGATTAACTTTGCTTTATTGTATTGTTAAAGAGCACAACGAAAGCGTTGCTGGGATCGCCAATCCAGGGGCGAAGTAGGGTCAGGGACACTGAGCACATCGGTTAAATACGCCAGCGGATTGATACTATTGATCTGGCAGGTTTCCACCAGACTATAAAGTCTGGCCGCTGCATGGCCCGCCGTTTCGTTACCCACAAATAAATAGTTTTTACGTCCTAAGGCAATGGGCCTCATGAATCGCTCAGCTCGATTGTTGTCGATGTCCAGTTCACCGGCATCAGAATAGCGTACCAGTGCGTCCCAACGGTTGAGCGCATAATAGATGGCGTCGCCCAATGGGCTTTTAGGTAATACGGATGGAGCCTGTTGTACCAACCAGGCGTAAAACGCCGTCAAAAGAGGAATACTCTCCTGCTGTCGCGTTTGGTACCGTTCTGCAATGGACAGGGTTTTGATCCGACGTTCGATACGATACAAGGCTTGGATCCAGCGCACCCCTTCGTGGGCTCGGCCCGGTGAAGAGATTAACCTACTTGCCTCCACAAATCGCCTTCTTGCGTGAGCCCAACAGGCGACCTCGAACACTTTACCAGAACCATACAGTGGTTGATAACCGGCGTAGCCGTCTGCCTGAAGATGGCCCTGAAAACCGTCAAGAAAAGCAAGCGGTGCGGCTTGTTGGCGACCCGTGGAGAAATCGTACACGGTAATGGGTGGTCCCCGTTGGTCGTTGGTGGCATAAACCCAAATCCGAGATTTCAGCGTCGTTTTTCTTAACGGATCGGTATTTTGCATGGGCAATATCGTGTCGTCGGTAAAAATATGCTGTCGATCCAGCACCGCCTTCTTGAGGGCTTGATAGGGCGCGTCCAACACATCAGCCGTTCGCAGCAGCCATTCACTCATGGTGTTGCGGGATAAGGCAATGCCTAAACGGGATAACCGCTTCTCCATGCGATAGTAGGGCAAGTGATCGGCAAATTTGGAGACGATCAGATGTGCCAGCAATCCCGGACTGGCCATACTCTTTGGAATAGGCTGATACGGCTTGGGGGCTCGGCGAATGTCCAGTTCACAGGATCGGCAGGCGTATTTTTTACGATGGGTCTCTTTTATATAGAGCTGCGCCGGAACGTATTCAATCTGCCGAGAAATATCCTCACCAAAATCCGCCATGGGACAACCACAGCCATCGCAGTGTTGATCGTGCTCCGGCACATCCACAATCTCCACCTTTACCGGCAGACTGCGTAACACCTGAATCGCGGAGCGCTTCTCAGCAGGTAGTTTACTGGAGTTTGATACCGCTGGCTCGGATTTGGGTTCGACAGGAACCAGGAGGACCTCATCGGACTCAAACAGGGGAAGCTGATTCAAATCGACGGTTTCGTGCCGGGGTCCAAACAAGCGATGCTTCATCAGGCTCAATTGATCCTTGAGCACATTCACCTGGCTTTGAAGTTCGTACACCAGGGTATGCAGTTGATCCACGTCGCGTGTTAAAGCCGGTTTGGGGTGCATAACAATCCGTGTGGTTTTAAAATTCATCACTGAACGACAGTGAGGGTAAGCGTTTCAGCTTTCCAATATCAACACCATCGAGCAGTAAATGTAATTCTTGTGAGGTGATACACAGTTGTGTTTCGCCTCCTTTGGGCCATTTAAAATGACCTTGCTCCAACCGCTTATACCAGAGCGCAAAACCGTTGCGATCCCAGTACAGACACTTGATCCGATCGGAGCGCTTATTGCGAAACACAAAGAGCACTGGTGCCATCGGATTCTGTTTCAGCTGATCGTGTATCCAGGCACTGAGCCCGTCAAACGATCTGCGCATGTCCACCGGCTTTACGCCAAGGTATACTTTGAGATGGGGTGGAATGGCGATCAGCGAATCTGGCATAGACTGCTGACCAAGTTAACATCCAAATGATTAAAGGTGTTCGACGTTAACCGTAGCTCAATCCCATTAGGCAGCCGGAGCAGCAGAATATCTTTCTCTGGTGATGATGGTACCACATGCAGGGGAATGAATTCAGAACCGTGCACTTCATCCTGAGCTGGGGTATCAGCAGGAACCGAATCCTCAGAAGCCGCTTTTTGAAATCGTCGCTTCCACAAACTGAATACTTTGTCGCTGAGACCATGTTGTCGGCAGTACTCAGCCTGGGAGCTACCAGATTGTTGCCAGGCCTTAATATGAGCTTTCCATTTAGAGCGGGCTAATCGTTGGTATCGTCGTTTCATTGCTGTCTCCTCTGATTGGGTTGGTACAGAGGCTATTGAAACGGAGAGCGCTTTCCTAGAGGCAGTTTATCGGGCGCTTACGAATTTCAAGCAACAAGTCAGACGGTTAACGAACCGCAACTGGGGTGTATCTATGCACTACCAACTCTTTAAACTCAGCCAGTATTTACGAGGCTGGATCAATTACTTCGGTATCGCTAGCGGGTATCAACGCTGTGTTGACCTCGATCACTGGATCAGGCGCAGAGTCCGAATGGCCTACTGGCGACAGTGGCGCAAGCCGCGTACTAAAGTGAGAAACTTAATGAAGTTGGGTGTACATATTCAAGCCGCTGTTGCCTGTGGCATCACCAGCAAAGGGCCGTGGCGCAGTGCTAAAACCCCGGGGATTAATCAAGCTTTATCACTTGATTACTTAAAATCCGAAGGGCTTTATTCATTGCGTGATGGATGGATTGCACTTCACTATCCTAAGTGAAACGCCCTGTGCGGAGCCGCATGCAGGGTGTTGTGGGGGCTGAGGGTTAGAGACCCTTAGCTACCCGATTAGAATTCCTTTTTCATTATGTTGCGTATTCTGGCTTTTACAGAAGCCGATTCATCTCTTAATGCCATCTCAAAAAATTGTTTAACTTCATTTACATACTCTGGATACTGCAACGCTAGCTCATAGAACCCATTGTATGACCAAGCCCTTACAAATTTATTAGAGTCTGTTAGCGTAATCCTTAGGAATGACTCGACCTTCCTTTTTTCATCCTTTTCTATTGGCATGTAGGGGATACATTGAAGAACATGTAGCTTAGATTCCCAATCATTTATTGCTTGTAGTGAATCATATACTTTCCTTATACGGTCGGCCTCAAATTGATTTCCAGATTCCAGCCATTTTTTTAATAGCCATGTAGCTCCCTTTTGATTAGATGCATCAGTTATAAGATTGGTGATAGAGTCAAGAAAACCAGGCTTAGAATGGTGCTCAATGTATACCGCACCGATATCATCAGCGGATTTCCCATCCCATATTGCTATTTCTCGATTTATACTCATCTAATTCTGTTTTCTATTAGTAAAATGGACGGATGTGTTCACCCATTACTTTTTAAGTCTTTCACCCATTTGTAAATATCAACTTGTTGCCGAATGGATCGCTAATTACCATGTCACTGGTACCCCACGGCATTTCTTGAATGCCAGGGCGAGCGTTATTGTACTGTTTGGCCATTAAACTCTTCTGATAGTGATCCAAGTCTGAAACTATTATTCTTAATGATGCACCTGGACTACTATCGCCATGATGTTCGGAAACATGTAAAACGCAACTACTCCTTGATATTTGCATATAAAGGGGAAGCCCATCCTCGAACCTGTGCTCCCAATCCAAATTAAAACCTAAAAAATCTAGATAGAACTCTTTTGCCTTACCTTCATCAAAACTTCTTAGAATAGGGATTGGACTATTGACTTCCATGATACACCTCGATTCGTTTGTAATTCTAACGTCAATGCTCACCCGACCTAAAATTCGCGAAGCGAATTTTAGGTCGGGTGCAGCTAATTGTTAGGCATATTATTCAATTGGGATGTAAATCTCTGTTTTAAGATTCTCAGGCTTTGTTCTTCTGGGGTCTTTATTCAGATAGATTTCAAAGCATGGATCGTCCCTTAATCTGTAATTACTTTCGGGTAGCCATTCGTTGAAAATATGCGTATAAGTTTCCTGAAAGTTTTCGTAAGGGCCTTTATGAAGAAATTTTGCATACTTGCCACCTGATACGGTGGATTTTCTTAAATTAGCCTCTTTATCAATATTAGCATCAATGTCTACACATGCATCATAGCGAATGTTATTTGGTTCTGTGATATTCGGGTCATCATGTGATATGCCAAACATTCTAACGCCCTTTTTCATGAGCTTGTTTGAATATGCGAATTTCATTATTTGGCTCCAGGCTTCCGGTGCTGCTTCAGCATAAGTACCAAATGCTCTAGCGCAAATGACTGTTGTTTTTTCAAATTCTATTATTTCTGGCTTCATATTAATACTCCTCTTACGGATTAATTTGACTCTGCTTGTATCAACAGAAACCATTTGTTTTCGGATTTGGCTTGGTGTGAATGAAAACTGTTTTCTAAATGCCTTATTGAAGGAGGCTTGATTTTCATACCCACATTTAAATGCAATGTCTGTAATGTTGTCATCTGAGTACAACAGGTGCTTTACTGCCCTCTCTAACAGCAGACGCTTGCGAAATGCGTAAACTCCCTCACCAACATAAGAGTAAAAGAGGCGATGAAAGTGAAATTTTGAATAGCACGCAATTTTAGACAGCCTGTCACAATCAACACCTGAATCAAGGTTGTTTTCTATGAAATGTACAACCTTGTTCATTCTCTCAGCATGAAGCTTTCTACTCATGACCTGCCCTTAACAAATGATTCGCCAGATATAGTAGTGGTAAGAACTCTCCTTTACTTTTCCATTGGTGCTATTCTCGAACACCTGTTTTAATGCCTTACGCCTACGGTATTGCCGTTCTCGTCTTCAGCAGGCAAATGGTAAGTATCAATAAGGTGGCCTTGAAGCCAAATATATTGAGGCATCCAAAACGAGTACTGTCGTATAAGAGCCAATACTTCTTTCAGCGGTTTTTTTGCATGAGGTTCGGCAAGACGGAAGTACATGAATGAGCAATCATCTCGAAAGTACTCCTGAAGCTCTGAATCCGATAGCGTTTCTTTTAGCGGCCTGTTTTGTTCGTCGTCCTCATCAGGGGAATTGACATAAATTTCAAATAGCTGCTTTTCAGTGAGCATCTCCAAGAAGTGGTCTTCAATTAAAATTCCATCACTGGTATCGACATCCATACCATCTTTGACATCAAAAGCCATGACACATCCTGAAGATAACGCCACTTCTGATGGCTTCAGTAAGTCATTAGCTTGTACAACTTGATGCCAATGATTAAAACCAACAGAGTTTGCAATTTCATCGAGTGCTTGAGTGTGTGGAATAGATTTTTCACGTTTAAGCTTTCGTGCTTTTTGCTTTAAACGTTCAACCGTGTCAGAGGAAATGATTTTAATAATTTTCATTGAGTTTCTCCTATTAGCGAATACGGTGCCCACTGCCGAGGTCGCAGAAAAAACCTAAGCAAAAAATAAATTTGATATGCATGTCGTCCCGTCCGGGTTTGCTAAAGTGGGCAGCTGGTCTCGACACGACCAATATCCCCATCATATCAACTGCATTAAAAAGATCAATTGTTAGTATTGTCTGAGTAGAACCCTCAAAACATTCAAGAATTCGGCATCTAGCTGACCACTGAAGCTGCCAATCCCGAGGCATTCTTCACTTCTCAATTCAAACAACGAGGAGTGACTATGGAACCTGTGAGTATTCCGTCCTATATCGATGACCCGCCGCACTTCCTGCTTTGGAGTGCCGATGAGATGGCTCCCATTCTGTTGGGGCTAGTGATCGGCATTTTTACCGGTAATGCCTTGGTTTTATGCCTGTTGGGGTTGGTGACAACCAAGCTCTATCGGCGTTTTCGTGATGGTCGCCCAGATGGTTTTATTCTCCACGCCATCTACTGGGCCGGACTGTTGCCAACCAAGGCCAAGACGATCCCTAACCCATTTATCAGGAGCTATCTGCCGTGAAGTTCGACGTGTTTTTAAAATCATGGCAAGGCACGCAATTAGAGAACCGATGGCAACGGTTTCTGATTGCGGTGCTGGTGCTATCTAATTTGCTGCTTGCGGTAGCGGCATTTTCTCGCAATACCGTGGTAGCTATTCAACCACCAACCTTGTCTGAAACGGCTGAAGTGTCACGAAACCAAGCCACTCAACCTTACCTTGAATCCTGGGGACTCTACCTGGCTGAGCTTATGGGCAACGTGACCCCGGGTAATGTGTCTTTTATCCGAGTTGCTATCGAGCCGCTGCTTTCTCCAGCGGTGTACCAGCAAGTGGTCGATGCACTGGAGATTCAGGCAAGACAAATCCGCGAAGACCGAGTCACGCTCAAATTCCAACCCAGACAAGTGGAGTATGAGTATGAAACCGGTCATGTCTTTGTGACCGGTTATTCCTTGGTCTCTGGACCATCTGGAGATGAACAGCGCCAAACTCGCACCTATGAGTTTGACATCGATATTGAGCAATACCGTCCAAAGCTCAGTTGGATGGATACGTATGAAGGGCAAGCTAGAACGAAGCGAATTCGTGAAAAGTTGACCCAAGAGCAAAACCGGAGGGTGAATGATGCGAACCAAAATTAGTCGATGGATGACACCAAGCTTAATCGCAATCAGCTTGAGTGGCGTCCTGTTATCTCAAGCGTCGTATGCAGACGTGGAATTGCCGATTGTGCCAGCCAGTGTGATGAAGCAGTCTGCTACAGCAAATCCACCGGTTCAAAGCAATACGGTTGCAACGGATGCGCCAACAACGCTACTGATGACACCGGGGGTTAATGAACTGATCCCTGTAGCACTTGGTCATCTGAATCGGATTGTGACGCCGTTTGAATCGCCTCAGGTGAGAACAACCAGTGATGCTCAGACGCAAATCAAGGGGAATGTTGTATATGTGGCCACGGACAAAGAATCACCGGTTTCACTTTACATCACTCCGCCTGGTCAGGAAGCGCCCGCATTATCTGTCACCTTAGTACCTCGTCGTATTCCACCGCGTGAAATCACCTTAGCTATTGATGGTCAGCAGTGGCCTATCAAGGGCGTCGTGAACCGAAAAGCCGCCACTTGGGAAACGACTCAGCCATACGTCGATAGCTTACGTGATTTACTCAGACGCCTTGCACTACATGAGTTACCACAAGGCTATGACATCCGTTTAGCAGGCCAAACTGACACAAGCCCGAAATGTTTTCAGCCTGGCTTAAAGTTTGGTTTTAAGCAGGGGCAAATTGTGACGGGACATTACTTCACCGTCTATGTAGGACTGGTTGAAAGCTTTGCCGATGAGCCGATAGAAGCCAGTGAAATAGCCTGTCATGCACCAGATATAGTGGCAAGCGCCTACTGGCCTCGCAATATCTTGTTGCCAGGTGAAAAGACTGAGTTGTATGTGGTTGTTCGGAATCATCGTGAAGAAGCGGTGGAAAGTCAGCGACCTTCGCTTCTTGTGGGAGGTGAATAACGATGAAAGCACAATGGGAACAAATGAGCCCGAACATGAAGCGGGGCCTATCGGTTGCTGGTATTGCTGGTGGTCTCATCCTTATGGTGATGGTGTTTTCACCTAATCCTGACGATGGCTCAAGTAGTCGGAACCGACAGGAAACGATCCGGCACATTCTTACGGATACCAATACTCGTGATGTTGGGGTCGATAGTTTGGCTGCGAACGTAAAACTACTCAGTGAGCGCAATGAACAGTTACGTCGTGAAGTTGAGCGCTTGCGTCGTGACGTCGATTCAGGACGGCTAAGCCCAGGTTCGCCTTCTATACCAAGTGAGGTCAATGCGGAGTTGGCTCGCCTTCGAGCGGAACTTGATGATGTTCGCGCTGGAGGTGATGCAGCAGTTGAAGGCACAAATAGCCGTTTTAAAGTGCCTTTATCTGCCATGGAATTACCCAAAGACGAAAAGCCTCTGCCGTCTAACCCAGACGACTATTTTGCCAATGCGCCGCTGCCTGATCCGCTCTATCAGCAGCCAGCCAATGGCCAAGGTACACGAGCTCGGGATGTTCCATTGCCGCCAATCACGATTCGTATGATTGAGCCTGAAGTGGTTGCTGAACCAGAGGTTGTTGTGCAAGAAGCGCCGCCTTTGTATTTACCGGCGGGCAGCATCATCTCAGGTACTTTGATCACGGGTTTGGATGCTCCTACTCACGAGTCCGCAAGACGCGAACCTTTTCCTGCATTGCTGAGGATTCAAAAGGAGGCCATTTTACCCAACCGATTTAGAGCGGATATCAAAGAGTGTTTCTTGATCGCCGCAGGTTACGGTGATTTGAGCTCTGAGCGTGCTTATTTGCGAGGCGAGACCATTTCATGTGTGAGAGAAGATGGTGGCGTCATTGAAACACGACTGGATTCTTATGCTGTAGGTGAAGACGGCAAAGCCGGTATTCGAGGCCGATTAGTGTCGAAACAAGGCCAGCTGGTGGCCAAATCGATGATGGCCGGATTCCTTCAGGGCTTGGCTGGCGCATTTGATGTGAATCCTGTACCAACGATTCAGACGGGTAATGCCGGTGATACTCAGCTGTACCAGCAAGTCATGAGCCAAGAAGCATTACAAGGCGCTGCGATTAAAGGCACAGGTAAAGCATTGGATCGAGTGGCCAAGTTCTATTTGGACATGGCTGAAAATATGTTCCCAGTCATAGAGGTAGACGCTGCAAGGAAAATTGAAGTCATAGTCACTCGTGGGGCCTCGTTGTCATTGGCCACTTCACAAGGGGTAGGTGCAAGAAGATGAAAAAATCCTGCATGTTGCTAACCGATCGAAGTCCGTTTCAGACAATAAGATGTGTATCCAGAGGAGAGTTAACCATGACGACATCAATGCAGAACAACCCAAAGCACCAGTCAAAACAGTGGTCTAAAGCTGGATTACTTTTATTGGCAGTCGGCTCAACCTTATTGTCTGGCTGTAGTTCATTGGGTCTTGGGAGTAGTGAATATGGTTGCCCAGGTATGCCTGACGGTGTGCGCTGTTTATCCGCTCGTGAAGTCTATGAGCTTACCAGTAATGGCGCTGCACCCAAGACGATTGATGCTGTGGCGACTCGAATTGGTTCTCCCTCGGGGTATTCACAATCTGATTTAGAAACAGGACTGTTGAACCATCCAGCATTACCTGAGACGCAGCAATCTGCACCTATTCGCATTCCTTCAAGGGTAATGCGAATTTGGATTGCGCCTTGGGAGGATGACCGTGGAGATCTGAATTTATCCAGCTACGTGTTTACCGAAATTGAACCGCGCCGGTGGGATATTGGGGTGTCAGCACCTCGAACGGTTTCGCCAGTGCTACGTCCACTTCAGACTCAAAGCGATTCAGCCTCAGCGGGAGCTGATGGTAAGCGCGATAACTTGAGTATCTACGGAGAAACTAACGAATGACAAATGCAGTTCGCACCATTCAAACTCAGCGCCTAATGACCATTGGTGCGCTTGGTTTAATGGCGTTAATGATTTCGGAGCCCTCATTTGCGGGCACCGGTGGTGATGCTTTCACTGATGTGTGGGATACCCTAAAAGATTGGACCCAAGGTACTTTGGGACGGATCGTAGCGGGAGCCATGGTTCTGGTGGGTATTGTGGGCGGTATCGCTCGCCAAAGCTTGATGGCTTTTGCCTTGGGCATTGGTGGCGGTATGGGGCTCTACAATACGCCAACCGTCGTTGAAAGTGTTATGTCTGCAACCTTACCTGTTGTTGCTAGCACTCAAGAAGTCATTGGCACAACAGTTCCAGCAATCAGCGCCGTTTTACTGGGCACCTGAATGTGAGCCACAGTAGGCAGTTCACTTAAGGTAATCAAACTAGGTCTACACAACATCGGGTTATTGGTGATGTTGTGTAGACCTTTTCATTTCAACAACGCCGCATTAGCGGGTTTGGTTTACAGTATTTGGTGTATTAATACCTAAAGTGTTAAAATCACTGTCACAATAAACTATATGGTTTATACTGTTCGTGATATTCATACTTTGGGTGTTAAAATGTCATCTAAGATAAACTGGCTTGTTGCTCATACTTCTCCTGGTGCGCTAGTACTTCAGCAATGGCTGACTGAAAACGGTGTGAGCTATTCCTTGGCTCAAAAGTACGCGCAGAACGGTTGGCTAAAGAAGCTATGTTCTGGCGTGTATTATCGTCCAGATGCGCAGGGCGATATAAAGCCAACTTGGGTTGATGCCATTCAAGCATTAGATGTGCAATTGGGCGTTTCAGTTCATTTGGCTGGATTGAGCAGCTTAACTCACCAGGGACTGAGTCACTATTTACAGCTGAACAAAGAGCAAGTTTGGATTTGCGTTAAAAACAAGTCGTCCTTACCAAAATGGTTTCGTGAATTCCCTTATCAGAATTGGTTTTACTGTGGAAACCATAAGCTTGAAGTGAATCCCGAGAAAGATTTGAAAAGGATCACGGTTAAAGAGAAAGAACTCACTGTCAGCTGTGCAGAACTTGCTGCCTATGAAGTGGTAGACGGGATTGGGAAGCTGATTTCATTTGAGCATGTCGCAGAATTATTTCAGGGTTTAGTCAATCTTAGCCCTAGAAAAGTACAAGATATTCTTGAACGAAGCAGCTCTGTTCAGGCAAACCGAATATTTCTATTTCTGGGTCGATACTACGATCACCAGTGGGTCAATCGCATAGATGAAACAAGAATTAAATTGGGTGCAGGAAAGCGGCAGGTTGTCCAAAAAGGACGTTTTGATGAGCGATATCAAATCACAGTGCCAGAGATATTAAGCGTCAAAAAAGGTGAACAACATAATGGATAAAGATAGCCCATATTACAAACAGGTTTCCTTGCTCATAAGAATGCTTCCTGTGGTAGCAACAGAGACGGTTTTTGCACTTAAAGGTGGCACCGCCATTAATTTATTTGTGAGAGATTTTCCTCGGTTATCTGTAGATATTGATCTTGCTTATCTTCCACTTGAACCAAGAGATGAGGCTTTGGTTAATGTCAGGGCTGCATTGCAGCGGATTACAGACAGAATAAATACTCAACCAGATATCCGAGCGGCATTTCAGGATAATAAAGCTGATGAACTGAGAATCGTTGTATCAAGTCCGGTTGCGACAATCAAAATTGAAGTGTCGCCCGTCGCCAGAGGTACACTGCATAGTGCACAGATAATGCCAGTTAAAGAGTCTGTTGAAGACGAGTTTGGTTATGCTGAGATTCAGGTAGTCAGTCTTCCCGATCTGTATGGTGGGAAATTGTGTGCTGCAATGGATCGCCAACATCCTCGCGACTTATTTGATGTGCGTATGTTACTTGGCAGTGAAGGGATTTCGAGAGAGATTTTAGTGGGCTTTTTAACCTATACACTCAGTCATCCTCGGCCTATTAATGAAGTCATGTCGCCAAACTGGCAGCCTCTGAATGAGAAATTTCAGGCAGAATTTGACGGAATGACTTTTGAAAAAGTTGAATGCGAAGAATTAGCCTCTGTTAGGCCTATCATGTTAATTGAACTGCAAAAACATTTCACAGAAAGGGATCATGCCTTCCTCATGTCATTCAAAAGAGGGCAGCCTGACTGGGCATTGTTTGATTATCCTAATGCAGCAGACTTGCCAGCGATTCGTTGGAAGTTTCAGAACATTAACAAATTGGCAAAGAATCAAGCAAAACATCAAGAGCAATTAGATGTAGTAATCCAGACTTGATCTGACAGTTACCGGTTTTTCAGAAGGTGTCTGTCAGGTCAAATTCAAGCTACGAACTTTTCCTTCCAGATTCTTTTGCCATCATTAAGGGTTTCAAGTGGGGTTCTACCACAACACTGTTTGCCCTGATGAGTTCGTTCATTGTTATAGTATTCAATCCAGTTGTCCAGTTCCGTTTGCAGTTCATCAAGCGTTCCGTAGACTTTTCGGCGTAAGGTCGGCTGATAAAACTCTTGCAGAATAGTTTTATGGAAACGTTCGCAAATACCATTTGTTTGTGGGTGTCTTGCTTTCGTTTTTGTATGTTCAATATCGTTGATAGCCAGGTACAGCTGATAATCATGGCTTTCGGCTTTACCGCAATACTCTGTGCCTCTATCTGTCAATATTCGCAATACTGGTAGCCCATGCTCTGCGTAATACGGCAAGACCCGATCATTTAATAGATCAGCAGCTGTGATGGGAGTTTTGGTCGTATAGAGCTTGCAATGGGCAACTTTGGCAAACGTATCGACATAGGTCTGCTGATAGACTCTGCCAACCCCTTTAAAGGTACCCACATAGAACGTATCCTGAGAGCCCAGATAACCCGGATGAGCTGTCTCAATCTCACCGCAGGCTTGATCATCTTGTTTCTTTCGTTCAAGCGCCTGGACCTGGGACTCAGTCAAAATCAGGCTTTCCTCGGCCACTTTGATTTCTAAGGCTTTTAAGCGCAATTTGAAGTTTTCTAAATTGTTTCTGAGCCAGATGCTTCTTACGCCACTTGGGGAGACAAATATACCTTTCTTGCGAAGCTCATTTGAAACCCGAACTTGTCCGTGGGCAGGCTCTTCAACGGCATAATCCAGCACAGCTGTTTCAATTGCTGGATCAACACGATTTTTGGTGTTGGGAACGCGGCGGCTACGATCCAGCAGAGCATCAACACCACCGTCATTAACTGCTTCTTTGTACCGATAGAACGTATCTCTGGATACGCCCATCATTTTACAGGCTTTAGATATGTTGCCCAGCTCATCGGCTAAATTGAGCAGACCAACCTTGTGTTTCACAATCTTGTCGTTACTATGGAGCATGAGGGTTACCTCTTTACGTGTTTTGATTTTCTGGTTTAGTCACCTTCTATCAAAACCGGTAACCCTCTCTATTTCAAGAGGAATGTCAGATTAGGTCTGAACTATTACAAATTAGATAAATTGAAGCAAGTGCTTGATGATTGGCTTGTTAACGCAAACGCCAAGTAATTCGTTTATAACAAACCTCAACGAGCTATAAGCCCCCTAGTTAGATTGCGATTTCTTCAATCTATCTAACCGAGTCCACATAGGACAACTGCATAGACTGGAGCCTCGATTTACATTAACGAGGACTCCTCATGCGAAAACTATCTCCAATCATTCTGGCGCTTGCGCTGTCTCCTTTGGTTCAAGCTGAACCTGTGTCTGAAGTGTCGCCCGTTGGCAAAATTGACGGCATGGTTTCTTTACCTGTCACGGGTATGAAAGCGGTCGAAAGCAATGGCCGTATTGTTTTCATGTCAGACAGTGGCCGGTTCGTCATTGATGGCACGCTCTATGATGCCTGGTCGAAAAAGCCGCTTACTAGCCTTGAAGAAATTCGTGAAGCGGGTAACACGCTGGACTTAAGTCGTCTTGGCTTAAAAATGGATGATTTGAATCCACTGACGCTGGGTGAAGGCAAAAAGAAAGTGGTGGTCTTTGTTGATCCACGATGCCCGCATTGCCATGAGCTTTTGAAACAAGCTTTACCTCTAACCAAAGAATACACCTTCCAAATTCTCCCTGTGCCAGTGCTTGGTCCTGATTCAGAGCGTCAGGTTCGCCAGCTTGGCTGTGCGCGTGACAAGAAAGCGGCCACCGATGCATTGCTGAATGGCCGGATTGGTAACCTAGAACAGGATGATGCCTGCAACTTGGAGCCAATGCAGCGTACTTTGGTGACGGCTCAAATTCTGGGCATTCAAGGTGTACCTTTCATTGTCGCCAATGATGGTCGCATCAGCAGAGGTCGTCCTTATGACCTTTCTGCTTGGTTGGAGGGGCGTTAATGAAAGCCTCTCTGTATTCAGGGCAACGCGCTTCAGAGCTCTTGCCAGTATTGGCCTATTCAGACGATGAGCAACTGTTTTTCATGGAAGACCAGAGTGTTGGCTTTGGTTTTCTATGTGACCCATTGCCTGGTGGTGATGAGTCTGTTGCAGACAGGGTTAATGTTCTACTTAACAACGACTGGCCAAAAGACACTTTGCTGCAATTTGGCCTGTACGCCTCGCCTGATATTCAAACCGACCTTCAGCGCATGATGGGCTTACGCCATCGTCAATCCGATCCATTGCTCAGGGCATCGATACGCAAACGTGCGGACTTCCTCGATGGGGGCACGGTTCGACCGATAGAAGAATCAACCCAAACTCAGGTACGCAACTTTCAACTGATCGTCACCTGCAAATTGCCTTTGGAAAGTCCTATACCGACGGAGCGTGAGTTGAGTCGAGCATCCGCGCTTCGGGCTTCTTTCTCGCAAGCGCTGGCAACGGTTGGTTTTCGTGTTACTGAGATGACCGACCGAAATTGGCTCGCAGCATTAAGTGCTCAGCTTAACTGGGGAAAAGATGCTTCCTGGCGCAATCCATCACCAATGCGCAGTGAGGCAGATAAACCACTTCGAGAGCAAGTGTTGGATTATGACCGAGCTATCAAGGTGGATAGCCAAGGTCTGATGCTGGGCGATTACCGAATTAAAACCTTATCGTTTAAGCGCTTGCCTGAGCGGATCTGGTTTGGTCATGCCGCAAGTTTTGCGGGCGATATGATGACGGGCAGTCGCGGTTTACGCGGAAGCTTTTTACTGAATGTCACCATTCACTTTCCCTCAGCCGAGGCCATGCGATCTCGTCTAGAGACGAAGCGTCAATGGGCGGTCAATCAGGCCTATGGCCCGATGCTCAAGTTTGTGCCGGTGCTTGCAGCCAAGAAAAAGGGATTTGATGTTCTTTTTGAAGCCTTGCAAGAAGGTGATCGTCCTATTCGGGCAAATATGACTTTGACGCTGTTTTCACCAACGGAAGAAGCGTCGATCAGCTCTGTTTCAAATGCTCGAACCTATTTCAAAGAGCTCGGATTTGAGCTGATGGAAGACAAGTACTTCTGTTTGCCCATTTTCCTGAATGCCTTGCCATTTGGTGCTGACCGCCAGGCGATGAACGACTTGTTTCGATTCAAGACCATGGCGACACGGCATGTCATCCCTCTGTTGCCTTTGTTTGCGGATTGGAAAGGCACGGGCACGCCGGTGATTAACTTTGTTTCCCGCAATGGCCAGATCATGAGTGTATCCCTTTATGACTCGGGCAGTAATTACAACTGTTGCATCGCGGCGCAATCGGGATCGGGCAAGTCTTTCCTGGTGAACGAAATCATCTCTTCCTACTTATCTGAAGGTGGGCAATGCTGGGTGATTGATGTTGGCCGCTCCTATGAAAAGCTGTGTGAAGTCTATGACGGGGAGTTTTTACAGTTCGGGCGGGACAGTGGCATTTGCTTAAATCCGTTTGAAATCGTTGAGGACTATGACGAAGAAGCGGATGTACTGGTTGGGTTATTGGCCGCAATGGCCGCACCTACGCAGTCATTAACGGATTTTCAGATGGCCAACTTAAAACGTCAGACCCGTGAACTGTGGGAGAAAAAAGGTCGTGCCATGTTAGTTGATGATGTGGCAGAGGCCTTGAAAAATCACGAAGACCGACGTGTGCAAGACGTGGGTGAGCAGCTCTATCCGTTTACGACACAGGGCGAATATGGCCGCTTCTTTAATGGCCACAATAATATTCGCTTCAAAAACCGTTTCACCGTTCTGGAGTTAGAAGAGCTCAAGGGGCGTAAGCATCTACAACAAGTGGTGTTGCTTCAGCTTATCTACCAAATCCAACAAGAGATGTACTTAGGTGAGCGGGATCGTCGCAAGATTGTGTTCATTGACGAAGCCTGGGATCTGCTGACTCAAGGTGATGTCGGTAAGTTCATCGAGACGGGTTACCGTCGATTTCGAAAATATGGCGGCAGTGCTGTAACGGTAACGCAGTCGGTCAACGATTTGTATGACAGCCCTACAGGTAAAGCCATCGCTGAAAACTCGGCCAATATGTACCTGCTTGGTCAAAAAGCTGAAACCATCAACGCGCTCAAAAAAGAAGGCCGCTTGCCACTAGGTGAAGGCGGTTATGAGTACCTAAAAACGGTTCATACCGTCACGGGTGTCTATTCCGAAATTTTCTTTATTACCGAAATGGGCACCGGGATTGGCCGCCTCATCGTCGATCCGTTTCACAAGCTGTTGTACTCGTCCCGTGCAGAAGATGTAAACGCGATTAAACAGTTAACGCGCAAAGGCCTTTCTGTTGCTGATGCCATCTCTCAGTTGTTGAAGGAGCGAGGCTATGAATAAGACCACGCTTTGGCCATTTATGGCCTCTATTACTTTGTCTATTGCTGGTAGCGGTTTAATGACCAGCTGGCTCTTAATGAAAACACTCGAACCCATCCACAGCCAGTTGGCGTTAAGTACGCCTATTGCAGTCGTGGATTTTGGTGAGGCGGTGTTGTCACTGGGCCCCAATGCCAGCGAACAAGACATCGAATCCAGTTTGCTTCAGACCAATCAGCAAATTGAAAAGCTAAAAGCAGCCGGTTTTATCGTGCTGGATGCCCAAGCGGTGGTGGGTGCAGATGATTCTGTATTCGTGCCAGTAGGCTCAAAGGAGGTGTCTCATGCAGATACTCCGTAAAAGAATGCCTTGGCGGCCATATCTCATCCGGTTGACCGCTCTCGCGTTAATCATGGCCGTGGTAGGCACCTACGCCATGATGCGCTACCGAATAGGTATCGATACCCAGCAAGAGCGATGCCTGCCTGATACCACGGTGTATCTGATTGACCTATGGAATAAAGAGCCCGTTAAGGATGGTTTGTATGCCTTCCACTCAAAAGGACTCGCTCCGTTATATAACGACGGTACTCGGATGCTGAAACGCCTAACAGGGATGCCAGGGGATGAAGTCAAGGTGACGCCTGAGCATGTGCTGGTGAACGGTGCTGAAGTCTCTACCGGCATGGCATTAGCCCAGCGTCTTGGTGTGGCTGAAACAGAATTTAGCCGCTCATTGACGCTGCAAGAAAACGAGTATTGGTTTTCCGGTGAGGCCGCAACGAGTTTCGACTCCCGTTATTGGAATGCCGTTAAGCGCGAGCAGATTGTCGGTCGCGCTTGGCCGCTTTGGTAGGAGGTGGATGATGAGAAGACTATGCCTCTTATTCTTGTTGGTTGCTCCATTGGCTTGGGTGCAAGTGTCCTGGGCACAAGAGCCTTATCCGTTGTCTGACGAGGACAAAAAGATCGTCGAAATGAGCCGCAGCATTTTACAAAGTGCTGTGGATGGTTCATCTGAATTTATAGAGCCTTTTGCACCGGTTGAACAACCTGTGTCGCTCAAACACAGCGATGAATGGTTGATATTTGCGTCGTCCTCATTGGGTGATTCGTCACTGAAGCAGCTATTTAAAGAGGCCAGTGCTACCGGCGCTATTGTGTTGTTTCGGGGAATTCCTGAAGGAAAGACCTTGGGGGCGGCTATCCGTGATTGGCATACCCTGATGACGGGGCTTGATCCTGTTCCTCAGGTTCGAATCGATCCGAAAGCCTTTGTGCACTGGCGGGTGACTAGCGTGCCTGCCATTTTCCGCATAGAAGATGACAAGGTGACTGCAAGTGCACTAGGGGTTTACAGCAAGGACTGGTTGCAGCGTCAAATTGAAACAGGCAATACCGGTTCATTGGGTCAACGCGGTCCTATTCATTCCATTTTAGAACCGGATTTGATGCAAGTAGCGATGCAGCGTTTACAGTCGATTGACTTGGGCGCGTTAAAGAAAAAAGCCATTGAGCGTTTCTGGTCTCGCCAAACATTTACTGAGTTACCCAAAGCCACGCAGTATCGGATAAGAATGGTTGATCCAACCATCGTCATGCAGCGGCCACTATTGGATGCCAATGGCCGAACATTGATCCCAGCAGGAACGCGTATTAACCCGCTAAAAGCCTTGCCGTTCACTCAGCAGCTTGTGGTGTTTAATGCGTCGAACGCTGAAGAAGTGGACGCAGTAGCGCATTGGCTTGAGACGCAAGATAGGACACTGCGCCGCATTACGCTTATCACCACGCAGCTCGACCGTGCCCAAGGCTGGAATCGCCTCAATGCGCTCGAAAAGACATTGGATAGTCCGGTTTACCTTCTCAATGCCTCGCTAAAGCAGCGCTTTGATCTGCAAGTCACCCCATCGTTTGTTCAAGCAAAGGGGCTCGCGTTTGAAATAGAAGAAATTCCAGCAAAGGAGCTTGTTCATGAAAAAGCTCAATAATACGTATCGTCTGTTGCGGACTCTCGTTGTCATGTTTGTCCTTGGCGCATCTATTCCTGCAAAAGCCGAACTGACCTGCCCAGACGGGGGTTTATTGTCGGGTAAGTTGCTGACGGATGTTTGCTGGTCATGCATTTTTCCTATCCGAGTTGCGGGTCTTCCTCTTGGCTCTGGTAGTGTCCCAAGCGGCGCATCAAACAAGTCATTTTGCTTATGTGAAGATAACTTAGGCGTGCCAAGGCCAGGTATTGTTACCAGCATGTGGGAGCCAGCGCGTTTAATTGAACTGGTCAGAACGCCGGGTTGCTCGCCTTCCCTGGGAGGGATTCGTTTACCGTTAGGTGATAGGCGACTGCAAGGTGGTCATGGCGAAGGTGAATACGGCACCGGTGATCTCGCTTTCTACCATTACCATTATTACGCCTTTCCGCTTTTGGTCATGCTCGATTTGTTCATGGATGGCAATTGCAATGCCGATGGTTACATGGACTTTGACTTGATGTATTTGTCGGAATTGGACCCAACATGGCTGAACGATGAACTGGCCTTTTTTACTCAGCCTGAAGCGGCTGCCGTTGCCAATCCATTGGCTATATCTGCTTGTACCGCTGACGCTGCTTCATCAACGCTTGGTAAACCCATCGACCAGTTGTTTTGGTGTGCTGGCAGTTGGGGCCATCTCTATCCCTTATCTGGCCACACCTTAGCCTTTGGCTCATTAGCAGAAAACACCAGCCATTTAGCGGCGCGTGCAATCGCGGCTCAACACAGGCGTGGTCTTGCAAGGCGAACAATGGGGAACAGTGCGCTATGCCGACCTGTTATCGAACCCATGCTACCGAAATCCCAATACAAGATGAGTATGTTCTTCCCTGTACCAGAAACTGAAAGTGCGCATGTCATCGGTGAAAGCACCATGAAATGGGGAGAGTGGCGAACGATCCCCGGTGCCGGTGAAGATGCGCTCTACATTTTGTGGCGCTGGCAAGACTGCTGTAACTCGGGAGGTTAACCATGAAACCAACACTTTTTACCCGAGTTTTAGCGGGTGTTTTATCAATCACTATGGCGTGCTTGCCCTTACATGGTGTGGCCGCTGATGTGCAGCGCCAATCCGGCTTAAGCGGACAACAAGAAGGTAAGCAATTGCTGCAAAACTGGGCGATGCCCACACTCAATGGCAATACATTGTCGGTGCCGAATGGCAGTGGTAATGAGACGATTAACTTGCAAGAGCTTTTCCCTGGTATGGATCAGGGCTCATTGGATGTCTTAACGGGCGTTTATGGCTCTGATGCCAGTATGAATCAACTGGGGACACAGCGCCAAGAGAGCATGGCATCCGCAAGTGGCGCTACGGGTGAAGCGTTTCGTTCACTACAGCAAATCAAAGACAGGTCTCGGCCAGATATGGTCAATGATCCGCTTTGGGCATTAACCGATGCGGTTCAAACTGACCCCAATCTATTAACCCAAAGCTTCCCCGGCTGTGAGTCTCAAGGTGAAGGCAGCCCAAATTACCAGCAATGTGACAGGCTCAATACAGCGGTTAACAGCTGCACGATTACTCACGATTACACGGCAGGCATCATTGAGCATGTTTCAGGACCGATGAACCTTCGCTCTTGTGGTGAGGGATGTCTTGAAGTTTGGATTGGACGAATTGGTGACAACTACTGGAGTGGTCGTTGTAAAGTGTTCGAACAGGCCATCACACTCAAAGTCGTGAATCCCGATGCGATTACCTCAGCCGTTCTTGAGTACGCCAAATGGGATGACTACATGCAGGTGTGGCTTGGCGATCAGAAAGTCTGGTCTGGGCCGAACAATAACTTTCCACCAGAAACGGCTGGCCGCTGCGAGCTCAGTACCAGTTGGGAGCGCAATCCTAATACTGACCTCACCGCCAAGTTAAAAGCGGTAGAGCCCGGTTTAGAAGTGCCAGTCAAAATTCGCGTATCGGTAACGGGTAGTGGTGAGGGGTATGCACGCATAAAGGTGCGCTTTGATCCAACCAAGGTAGTGATGAATGATAGTTGGTCGCCACAATCCTGTATCGAACAAGCAGCGGATATCCCGACGAAGTTTTCAGACTACAGCATTCAATGCACGGATCAGCCTTCTTCAACCAACGGATGTACGGTGGTCAATGGTGTTTCAGTTTGTGAATCCTACTTTGCCCCTAGCCCAGTTGCTGGCATATCGCCTTTGTGTCGGCGTGTACAAGTGGGTGTGGATGATGAAAGCTATAAGGGGATTGAAAATCAGGCCTGCCAAGTGCTTGAAGCGAATCCTTCCTGTGGATTCATATCGTCAGAATGTGCCGAGACCAATGATAAAGGTGGATGCATTCGTTTTATCGATACCTATGACTGTGGATTGCAAACCAGCGATCCAAAGTGCGTGGTATCCAATCTTATGCCGAGTAGTTTTGAGGCCTGTGAGCCTACTCAGACGATTACGCCATTTACTGAAACCAAGCATGTACCGGATTACCAGGTGTGCGAGAAGATCAGCACGCTTACTCAGTGTCAGTTAGAGCGACGTGTATCTGCTGAAACCCATCAACAAAGCTGGTCCATTGAGCGTGGTTGCTTTAGCTCTGAAACCATCAGTTTTGTTCCACAGCACAGCAGTACTATGCAAACTGGAAACGCGACGCTGAGAGTGTTTGATAATCAAAATACTGAGATAAAAATCACCGAGTCGCCGTCCAAGGCAAATGGCTGGAAAACGACACTCTCATTGACGGGCAACAAGGAGACGGTCACAGAGACGAAACCGTCCATTAAATACCCTGAAATGACCTGTCCAAAAGGAACCTTGGTTGGCTCATTGTGCAAGGTCGTTAATGGGTCGATTATTTCGTGGCATGAACCTCAGGAAGTCACTCGTTCCAGATGTGAATCCGGCTGGAACAAAGTCGATTTCGATACTTGCAGCCGAGAAGTTCAGAAGTGTTTGGCTCCTGCAAAACTGAGCGCTTCATTGACCTTCTCTGGCAAATACTTAGAGCAAGACGTTGTTCATCAATCAAGTGATCTGGGCATAGACCAATGCTTGATGCAAACGGATCAGTTTACTGCGGTGCAGTGGCAGTGTTTGGATACGGGCACAAAACGAATCGACGGGTTAACGGTTGGAAGTGGCGAGTTGGCCAATCTTGGAAGCCTTTATCCAGCGGTTGTTTCGTCTCCTGCTCATTTAACCAGTCGCGGCAGTTCTGATGGACTGGGGCTCTCATGCTGGAGAGCAAAAGCGACCTACAATGCTTCGACTGCTCATCCAGAGTTCAACATGGGCAGCTCAGATAGCTGGGTAGATGCCAATGGTAATACACAAACCATCGTCAATAACGGACAAAACACGACCACCAATACGTGTGCCGCGCTGGAGCAAAACCCGGCCTGCCAGTATGTCAGAACCGAATGCACTGAAGGCGGGGCTGGTCATGAAGGCTTCTGTTATATCCAAAGTTTGGTGTATGACTGCGGACAAAGCGTTGAAGTGCAAAACGCTCGAATGGAAACTCAATACAACTGTGAGGGGCCAGTTCGCTGTATGGGCACAGATTGTTTAGAGCCAGAGTCAATTAAGCAGGCTAACTTTGCAGAAGCCGCTGCGATGCTTAATGCGGCGCAGTTTATGACCAATGATATGTCATGCACGGGAGCTGATGGCCAAGATAACGTAGAGTGTACGGTTTTTAAAGGTAATGCAGGCCAGTGCAAAAAAGCCGTTGGCGGTATAGTGGATTGCTGTGAAAAGCCAAGTGGCGTGTCGTTATCGGATTACATCACGATGATAGTGGCAGTTAACAAGCTTGATACAGCAGTCATGGCCATGAATCCGTCGTCGGCAATCTATGGTTCGTGGAATACGCTTAGGGAACCGATAACGAGTACCTGGAGTGCGGTTAAAGAGCCTTTTGTGTCTGCATGGGACTCTCTCATGGGGGCTGGGCCATCAACGGCTGCTGGCGCGGGAGCGGAGCAAGCTGCGACAGGCTTCATGCAGGTGTTGACCAACAAAACGGCTGAATGGGTAGGCACTACCTTTGGTTCGGGGGCGCAATCGGCACTGTTTAGTAACGTTGGTGGCGCGGTTGGAGCCGATGGTGTTGTTTCGGGTGGTAACTTCGCGCTGGGTGGCGCTGCTGGCGCGGTTCTGAGTACGGTTATGACGGCCTACATGATTTACTCAGTCACCATGATCCTCATTCAGCTTATCTGGAAATGTGAGCAGAGTGAGTTTGAGATGAACGCCAAGCGGGTATTGAAGAGTTGCCACTATGTAGGCTCTTACTGCAAGTCTAAGTTCTTAGGTGCCTGTGTTGAGAAACGGCAATCATATTGCTGCTTTACTTCGCCGCTTTCACGGATCATTCAAGAACAAGTTCGTCCGCAATTGGGCCTTGGCTGGGGCAGTGCGAAATCTCCCAACTGTGAAGGATTGACCGCGAGTCAGTTAAACCAGGTGGATTGGAGCCAAGTCAATCTGGATGAATGGATAGGTATCTTATCGATAACAGGCAACCTACCCGAAGTACCGTCACTGGATCTGGAACGACTCACAGGCTCAGGAAGTACGCTAAACGTTGATGGAAACCGTCAAAGTGCCGCAGATAGAGCCATTGAAAGGCTAAACGGAATGGATGCCCAGAAATTACGCCAAGAGGCGACGGAAGAAATTTCGGGGAATAACTAGAATAAAAAATCTTTGTCAGCTCCAGTATATTTTGGATCTGACATCGCGCTAGATGTTGCATTGTATGTAGTAAAGGGAAGGTTTTTGAGGACGATTTATGGCTTTGCAAGTTTAATGACATTTTTAAATGTGCGTTAAATCGGTAATAAACTGTGCTGCATATTGAAGGTATTCCTGTTGTGGAGTTCGAATTACATCCCATCTTTTTGCATAGTTAAGAGGCCTGTCGCGTTGTTTTGCGTATGTAAGAACAAGCCGACGTTTGGCACGGGATACACCAACAAAGAAAGCACACCGATTAGCATCTTGATCCCCAAAGAATATTTCGTTCTCAACGGCCATAATTATCGTTGAGTCGAACTCCAATCCTTTGCTCTTATGGATAGTCAGAATACGCACAGCCTGATCATCAGAGAAACGAGTCAAGGCTTGAGGCAAATCGGGGGTAAGTTCAAGCAATTCTTCAATGCGTGCTTTGGTATCTCCCACAACTTCACCTAATCTGGCATGTGACTCATAGTCAGGCGAGAGAGCAACAAGAGTCTCCATTCCTATTTCCTTCAAAAATCCACACACAGAATCCCACCATCCTGAAAACGGTTCATCCAACAACTCGGCCATGGCTATGATTTTTCGCTGTTCCTTGAAGAAGCTTTGGAAATTTTGCCTGACGCTAGACTGCACCTCATCATCGGCAAAGGGAATCAATTGATTCATCAGCCGAATCCAGGCTTTGGGCTCTCGCTGGCCATAGAGACAGGACAAATAGTCAACAACGAGCCTTGCGGCAGGTTCGACAGTAATATCCTGCATCTCCTGCTCATTCCGGTACGGTATTCCCCTAACTTCTAATGCCACCATCAGGTGATTGGCGTAAAGATCTAGTTGTTTGGACACTAATACGGCGATTTCGGATAACGGAACCTGTTCATTTCTTATCCACCCGGCAATCAAATCGGCCAAGTACTCAGCTTCACTCTGGGCATTCTCGAATTGCCACGCGAAGACCTCTCCCTCTTCACCAGCAAGTTGGTGATCAGGCATGACGGAAGCCGGATCGAGCACGCGAATTATCTCGTTCTGCATCCGAAGCAGGCGTGGTTTTGAACGAAAGTTTCGGTACATGTTTAATGGGACCGCTGAAAAATCCCTAGCGAACGTTTGGAAAATTCCGTCCAATGCACCTGCCCATCCCATGATTTTCTGCTTGGTATCACCGACAGCAGTGAGACGAATGCTCGTACCTTGGAAGGCTACCTTCACGAGTTCATACTGCTGATCCGTGCAGTCCTGGAATTCATCCAAGAAAACATCGCTGTAAGTTTGGCGTATGGCATTTCTTGCGACAGTGGAGGCCTTAAGAATTTGAATTGCTAGCGGTACAAGATCATGAAATGTGATTTGCCTTTTTGTGACTTTTCTTTCGCCAATCGAATAATCCAGATCAAGAGCATCATTACCAGTAAGCACTACTCGGAAACGATCAATAATACGCTTTGCAAACGCATGAAATGTGTAGCTATCAAAACGGGAAGCCAATTCTTGTCCACAGCGTCGCTGGATTCGCTCCTTCAAGTTTTTGCTGGCGTCAACTTTGAAAGAGATAGCGAGTATTCTCTTCGGATAACGGCAGGTTCCGGTTCGTAGGAGGAAGTCAGCTCTTTGTGCAAGCATTTCCGTCTTGCCCGCGCCCGGCCCCGCCGTCAGTGCAAGACAGCGCGCTTGTTCCTTCGCAGCCCGCAGTGCATTGGGTTCAAGCGTTAGCCCATCCGAAGGCAGCCATGCATCTACAGCAATCACTCGGGCAGTTCCGCAAGCTTGGCGATCACGGCATCAGTGAGTCGTCCAAATGATCCAGGCATGTTCGCCAGCAAATCCGCGTCGCTTAGTTGAGCGAGAGCATAGATATGAGCAGCGGGCTTGCTGCCCAGTTTAAAAAGCTTGTGATACGTAGAGAAAAGATTTAACTCGTCATAGCTATATTGGGATGGGTCATGATGGCTCTTGCCCAACACGGCTTTAATCGTTGAGTCATCCGGAGCTTCCTGTTGAACACCGTAAGCATCTGGGAAAGCAAGGAGCATTGAAAAATCCAAATCCATTGGAAATGAGAAAAACACACCACGCATTTCCAGCTCTGCAAATACACTCTTAGTACCGTTTTCAAAGAAATGGTGGGTACGAACAGGTACTTTGTCATCATTCCAATCTGATAAAGAAAAAGTATTTGGCAGAACTTTTTCAGGTTGATATAAGCCAAGTTGGTTATTTACATACTTTATTCTTCCCCAGCCCGCTTGATATCTGCCCACATCTAAATCGAGAAGGGTCAAAAATGGGATTTGCAGTGCTGATAACAGGCGCCAAAAATGGTTGACATGCCTACCTCCAAGCGGAGCAATCGTAACCGCTGACTCATCAACTGGCGCACCCTTCGCTTGGAAAAGGCGCGGTAGTACAATTTCTTCGCTATCCCCTTCACCCAACACAACCAAACGTGAGAAGTAGATCTCAGGGAATGCCTGGACAGCCTCGCGTACAAACTTGTGCGCTTCATCGGTTTTAGCGGGTAATTGGATTTTCGTAATTCTTGATTGCCGGGTTTCGGTAAGTCGAAGATATCGAATATGTTCCGGATCGACACGTCGTAACATTGACGGAGCATGCGTAGCGATTAGGGCCTGAGCATCCTCGTTGCTCGTCATGGAGTTCAGAGCGCTGACAATCCGCCCCAGATAGTGAGGCGAGAGGCTGTTCTCTGGTTCCTCAAGGGCAATCAAAGTAAAGACTGGCGGACGCAATTTTTCTGGGTCAAAAGAGCCGTCCTCACCGGCAAGGACAGCACGCCCAATTGCTTGAGATGAAAGAACCAATGACAGATAGAGCATCGACTTCTGGCCGTCACTGAGTCTGGAAAAATCGACAAGATGTTCATCATGTCCAGGCGAGAATGATACGGACAAATGACGAAGCAACGCCTCGATCTCAGATGCCACAAAAGTAATCTTGGGATCTGTAAAGTAGCTGCCTTTATGAAGGGTGCCCCATGTTTTCTTCAGGTGGGCACTAAAAGCATTGACCGATGGATTAGCAGCCAAACTCTCACTAATCTGGTCGGTGAACCCTTTGACTTCCTCCCGTTCGTTTTCCCAGTTCACTGCCCGTAGCAAGCGGCCAAGCAGCGCGTTCGTTCCATATGCTATGTGGTCAGTCGGATCTCTTCTTGCGGGCAGATAGTGGACTTGTATGTGATTTCGTTCAGACCTTGGAACCGTTTGAGGATTTAGAGGCGAACCATCCGGGCCAGCTTCAAGCACATACACAAAAGTCTCATCAATATCCCCATCCAGGCCCATAGTGGCACTTAGGCGATATCGTACCCTAGGAATTCCGTCAGGGGCATCAAGGCGCATGTGACTGAAATGGGGAGCAACGGTCGAGTTATCTTCTTCATCCTCCAACTCGGGGAACACGAAGTCCGCCTCAATCCATAACTGCCTTTCTTCGGGCACTTCTTGTTCATCGTGCGGGACATGGAAGTCTGAGCGCTGAATACGGCGTAATGATGGATCAAATGCAAACAGTCGGCACAAAGCCTGGAGTGCAGCAGTCTTGCCTGACCCGTTGGGGCCAATCAGATAGGTAATATTTTCCAGTGTCAGTTCTGTTGGTTCAGCACCAAAACTCTGAAAATTTGAAACCCGAATACTGTGCAGTTTCATTCTTTTATCCTAATACATATGGCCCGAAAAATTAAATCTTCCCGTTCCATGGGTGATTTATACAGAACAAGAATTCCCTACACTCGAGCCCGTGCACGTTCTCTCGCCTTAAGCTCTATGCGTTGTGATATTTGGCTATATAGCTGGGCTTCCTCATTCTCTCGATCAGTGACAGTCACAACCAAGGCATAGTCTTCTTGTTCGAAACTCAACGCCTCACCCCAATCTCTATCTTGTCGAGTAATTACAACAAACCACTTTTCAGAAGGCTTCGGCTGTTTAATCCGCCAAGTTGAAGATTGAACTGTACCTTTACCTCTTAATTCAGCACTTATGTCCCTATTACTTGTAGCATCATCATTTCTGGTTTTAGTTTCATCCTGAGTACTGTGATTGAAATGCCTTTGAACAGACTCAAGCGACTGATCTTTGACTAACCTAAAAGACATTTTAGTGGCCACATAGTCTATCCTAGTTGTCCTGACCGCTGGACAATAAGACAGAGTAACTCTAATTTCTCTGGAAGCACGCTGAGACCTTAAAAAATCATCGGGAAGCGGCAGTTCGAAAAAGTGATGCGAGTTGTTTTCAATTTTCTCTTCAGCCATTAAGACAACGGCATTTTGTGAAGATCTAAAAAGCTCCCCCTCATCAACAGCACCATAACCAGCTATATCTCTAAACGCATCTCGTCCATTTGCGCTCCTATAAGATTTCTTCATATCTTCAGGAAAGCTGCTTTCAATCTCCGACAGCATATTCGCATGATTAACCAGTAGTGCTCTGAGCAAATTAGCAGAAGCCTTCGGGTAGTTATTCAATAAACGACCTGCAAGATGGGTAATGTAAGGTGCCGCAAAACTTGTTCCGCTAATTTCGCTAAACAATGTGTTCCCAACGAATCGACTATTACAGGTCAGTACCCCCATGCCTCGCATAACTGCATTGAGTTCGTTGCCTGTTCTTATTGGAGAAGCCAAGTTTCCACCCATAGCTACCAGCTCGGGTTTAATTGCACCTTTAATAGTGGGACCGTGACGTGTAAATGGGGATGGTTGATTTTCTGTGGCTGGAGCCAATTGCCCAATTTCAGGATACCGTTGAGCATCGAAAGTCGCATTATGTCGAGCCAAGCTTCCCACCGTTAGAACGTTTAGTGCCGGAGCTGGATCTATGATAATACTTTCGTCAGCTAGAAGGTATTCTGGATACTCGTCTCTCCAGCTATGTCTTGGCACATCTGGATCGATAGAGCCTGAGAAGTTCCCAGCAGAAACGACAAATAAGATATTGAAGTCCCTAGCCAATTTATCCAAGACATACGCAATTCCTCGAATATGACGATTATCGTAAGGTGCATTGGAATTCCCTAACGACAAATTGAAAATCCGACATTGGTGTTCTTCGACAAAATAGGTTACAGCTTCAATGAGAGTTTTTTCGATAGAACTGGAGTCAAACTCCGCATTCTCATCAAGAATTCTACCATTGAAAATCCAAAGTTCAGGGTGCCAATAATTAGTTGAGTTACACGCTTCCAAGTCACCATACAGAGCTACACCAGCGACAGCAGTGCCATGACCATTCAAATCCATGCCACCTGTATCACCAATAAAGTCTTCACTTTCCGCAATTGCGGGTGCCAACAGGGGATGGTTAGTATTTACTCCGCTATCAAGAACACAAACCCTGGCAGCTTGATGAGTAGGGGATAGTATTCCTTCAGGAATTCTATCGATGTCACAATTCAATTGGCTATAGTGAATACCGCTCTTGGGTGGGAGATCAACCAGCCTAACATCGCTGTGATTCAGCAGTACATTCGCCTGACTAGAGTTAACCTCCAGACGGTACATTATTAAGCTATCGAGGTTAACTTTATCTGTTCGCCGTATTCCGTTATGAACTAACCAACGCTCAAATGCATCACAAGTGCTTAACCTCTCAGGATGATAAGCAACAGCCACAGGCCAAAGTTCCACATCTAAGAGAAATTTTTCTGACCTTGGTAAGCCATTTCTTCTGAGAGCCCAACTCTTCCGATCCTCACTTGTCCAGTTATCGATTCCCTCTATGGCTTCGAGAATCTGTTTGTACGTCAACTCCGTATCGTCTAAACCTAAACGTTGCAAGTGATCTGAAAACACAGCCATTCCGGTTTCATCAACAAAAACAACACACAGATGATTGTCTTCTTGGCTTACAAACTCGATACCATGTTTGTTTAGATGGGTAATATCGAGAAGTCCTGTATAACGAATTTTCAGTACAAAATTACCAGGGCGTGACGTTTGTTGACTTTGTGCGAATTTGAATGATTCAGTTAAGTCTCTGGATAATTTTTGACCATGCCCACGAAGATCACCTCGTGGATGTCTTGGAATATTGATTTTTCTTGTTCTACGTTCATTTTCAAGCAGTTCTCTTTCAATCTTAAGATGTTCATAATTAGCCATTCCTAGCCCCTTTTTTTAACTTTCGCGAGAAGCTGCTTGCTTCAAGTCCTTAACGGTCAAAAATTCCTGACTACGTAGGATCATCCTTTTTACTGCTCTACGAACAATACGTTCAATATCAGCGCCACTCTTTGTAGAAAATATCCCGAGGATAGATTTATCATCTAACTCAAATTGGCGACGTACACCACGCAATTTGAGTGAAAGAATTTGTTGTATTTGCAGCTCATCAGGTAATGGGAAGTCAATTTTTTCATCGAAGCGTCGCCAGATAGCACTGTCTAAAATGTGCTCATGGTTTGTAGCTGCTAAAATTAGACTCTTCCCTTGATAAGCGTCCATCATCTGAAGCACTGCGTTAACGACGCGGCGTAACTCGCCATGTTCGCCTGAGTCAGAACGTTCTTTGCCTATGGCGTCAAATTCATCAAATAAAACCACCATAGAATGTTCAGCAACAAAATCAAAAACTTTGCGAAGATTCGCGGCTGTTTCACCCAAAAAAGAAGATACCAACGCATCGAGACGAACAATTGCAAGAGGTAAATCAAGCTCAAAAGCAATTACCTCAGCTGCTAAGGTTTTCCCGCAACCCGGAGGACCATGAAAAATAATTTTTCCAGACGGCTTCATTCCAAAACTTCTCAGCACATCGACACGGCGGTGTTCCTCAAGAAGTTCCTCGATGGGTGCGATACTAGATTCAGGTAAAACCATTTCTTCTATTGGTCGCTGAGCTTGTCGAACATCTAATAGTGGTAGTCCTCGCTCTTTATCTACAGGAGGAGTAGGCAAAGTGTTACGTCCATTTTGTTTAAGCGGTCTTAAATGCTCACCATACAATATCTGCTCAAGATCATTTGCAAGAAGGTGATGTTGCTTTTGACGCTCATCTTGAATAACAGCTTCTGAAGCAAGCCGAAAGGCCTCGGAATCACCAATGGTTCCAGCCCTAATCAACTGTCTCAGTATTTTACCGTTAGCCACTATTATTCCCCTTTGCACTGATCATTTATAATCGAATTACTCAGTCTTTTGTCGTATTAAATACTAATTATTTCATCATATTAATAACGATTTAAAATAATCAGACGTAACTACTTAGTATTATCTGAGGCTATGATGGGGCTTAGCCCATTCGATTTTGCATAATCCAAAATTAGTATTTCTATCATAGATGCTTGAGAGCGATGTTCTTTTTCCGCTGCTGCTTTTAGCAACAGCTTGATTTCTTTAGATGTTCGTATTGACAAAGTCTCTTCTTTTGAACGCGACACTATGCTTCTCCATGATAAATAAGCAATACAATGTACTGCATTATACGTACATTGTATACTGTTTATTGAACTCATTACGGATAGCATGGATAGCGATATAGAGCCCCTTCGAGAGGGGCTGGTTGATGGGAGCCTAGTTGGCTAGTTGGCGGGGGTATCTGTTTCCTCTTCAGTGATATCGTCATCGGTTGACGGCACCGCTTGCTCAACTTCTGCTTCTTTACCCTTAGCTTGGGCTGATTTTCGTGCTCGAATTTCGATATCAATAATGCGTCGAGCCAGTTTGATGATGCGCTGTTGCCATGCGTAGTTGCCATCAACACGTTGCTTGTTGCTAAGGACGCTAGACAACCAGAGAGTGTCCATTGAGATCATCAAAGCATCGAGTTTGCGCACTAAGCCAACAAACTGGCCAACCTGGGGCGAGCTTATTTTTGCGTTGAAGGTAATCGGGTCGGTGTAGTCAGGTATTTCATCGATGCCGTTGGACTCCATCAGTTTGTCCAAACGAGCTTGTTCTTTGTCTACCGCCTTAGCGCAATCCTCGATCAACTGGCTAATGATCTGTTCCACTTCATCAATTTCGTTCTCATCGCCAATGATGCGCAGGATGACATCGATTCCGTAAAGCGCACTGACCGTGCGCCTAAAAACACGGTCAACGACACGTTGCGCCTGTAAGCTGTTAATTGTGAATGATTGTTCAAAGATGGGTTTTGAGTAATTGGGTTTTGCTTGGGCCATAAGTTTGCTCCTGATATGACAATAATCAGTCCCTAGACTAATCCTCTGTGAGGTAATGGCCTTTCAGCTAGGTGGAAGAATTGAGCATCTTTCTAACTATCCTGTCTGGATAAGACGGTTACACTGACTATCAAATATTGCTGATCTGTTTCAGTGATATCTGCGCCTGAGAGCATGAGCTCAAAGGAAGCCCGCCGCTGAGTTTTCTCAGTGGTACTAAGAGGTAGCTAGCCTCCTTAAACAAATAGCCTGCATGTTTTTACATGCTCAACCATGCGTTCCTTGCGGTTCGCCTTTTCACCACCCAACTGGGGGAGTTTTCCCCAGTTGGGGGTGACTCCTTCAAAACTAAATTAAGGAGTCACCAATGGAATATATCTTCGGATTTATTATCCAAATCGCAGGCATTATGTTGCTTGCAAAACTGAGCTGGTCGCTTTTGCGATTGGTTGCTCGTCAAAGCGTGCGCCCGTTTCGATTTGTCCTTACTCAAATCAAGCGTTTGCTCACACCAACACCAAAACGTCGTCCAATGGCAGTGCCTAAAGCTCCTGGTATGCCCCGTTTGACATCTGCGTTTTACAAAGAGCCACATCAGTACGATATGGCTTTACTCGAAATACCAACCTATCTGCGCCGTCAGCCTTCTTTGCCCAGCCGGGCAGAAACGACTGTGTGCACAGAGTTCAACTAAGACGAGGAGAACATCATGAAAAACCAAGTAACACTCATAGGCTACGTTGGCTCTGAGCCAGAGACGCGAGCCTATCCATCAGGTGATTTAGTGACCAGCATTTCGCTGGCCACTTCTGAGAAATGGCGCGACCGTCAATCCAATGAGCTCAAAGAGCATACGGAATGGCATCGGGTCGTTTTTCGAGATCGTGGTGGATTTAAGTTAGGGCTAAGAGCAAAAGATTTAATCCAAAAAGGAGCGAAGCTTTTTGTTCAAGGGCCTCAGCGCACGCGCTCATGGGAGAAAGATGGCATTAAGCATCGATTGACCGAAGTGGACGCGGACGAGTTTCTGCTTCTTGATAATGTGAACAAAGCATCTGAGCCATCAGCGGCGGATGATGCGGGCTCCCAAGCTAATTGGGCACAAACTTATCCTGAACCAGATTTTTAACCGAGCGAAAACGCTTTAACCCAGTCGGGAGTACTTTCCCGTCAGGGGCAGACTCCCACTTTGATTGTCGGAGTCCATAATGGAAAAACCAAAGCTAATCCAACGCTTTGCTGAGCGCTTTAGTGTCGATCCAAACAAGTTGTTCGATACCCTAAAAGCAACAGCATTCAAGCAACGTGACGGTAGTGCACCGACCAATGAGCAGATGATGGCGCTCTTGGTGGTTGCAGATCAGTACGGCTTGAACCCTTTCACCAAAGAGATTTTTGCGTTCCCTGATAAACAAGCTGGGATTATCCCAGTGGTAGGTGTCGATGGATGGTCTCGCATCATCAATCAACACGACCAGTTTGATGGCATGGAGTTTAAGACTTCAGAAAACAAAGTCTCAATGGATGGCGCGAAAGAATGCCCAGAATGGATGGAATGCATCATCTATCGGCGCGACCGTTCGCACCCAGTCAAAATCACTGAATACCTGGATGAAGTCTATCGACCGCCTTTTGAAGGTAACGGCAAAAATGGCCCTTATCGTGTAGATGGTCCATGGCAGACGCACACTAAGCGAATGCTAAGACATAAATCCATGATCCAGTGTTCTCGCATTGCGTTTGGCTTTGTGGGAATTTTCGATCAAGACGAAGCGGAGCGAATTATCGAAGGCCAAGCAACACATGTTGTTGAGCCATCGGTGATTCCACCCGAGCAAGTTGATGATCGAACCCGAGGGCTTGTTTACAAGCTTATCGAGCGGGCGGAAGCTTCAAACGCTTGGAATAGTGCATTGGAATATGCCAATGAACATTTTCAGGGTGTTGAACTGACGTTTGCGAAACAAGAAATATTTAATGCACAGCAACAGGCAGCCAAAGCGCTCACACAGCCTTTAGCTTCTTAGCGCCACGCATTCATTTTACTAACCCTGGCGGGATTATTCTCCCGTCAGGGGGAAGGTCTCGTCTTTTTTTGGAGATCTTCCATGACTAAATCAGCCTCACTTTTTCGCTTGGTATTGGTTGTTGCCCTTGTCGTAGGTTCGATTCAAGCCGGTATAGCGGCAATTGATTCGGTTCAAGCAAGTGTTGTTCAGCACCAAACAGCGTTAGCACAAGCTGCAAAGTAACCACTTAACCCTGAAGGGGAGTTCTCTCCTTCGGGGGAGTCTCCCCTCAAAGGAGGCAATATGAAGGTTATCGACCTATCACAACGTACTCCTGCATGGCACCAGTGGCGCATTGCAGGTGTTACGGCATCTGAAGCCCCAATTATTATGGGGCGTTCACCCTACAAAACACCTTGGCGATTATGGGCAGAAAAAACCGGATTCGTATTACCGGAAGACCTATCGAATAATCCTAATGTGCTTCGCGGTATTCGGTTGGAGCCTCAAGCAAGGCGAGCATTTGAGAATGCGCATAATGACTTTCTTCTGCCGTTATGTGCAGAAGCCGATCATAACGCAATTTTTCGAGCCAGCTTTGATGGCATCAACGATGCGGGCGAGCCCGTTGAACTGAAATGTCCTAGCCAGTCAGTTTTTGAGGATGTGCAAGCTCACAGAGAACAAAGCGAGGCGTACCAGTTGTATTGGGTGCAGGTACAGCATCAAATACTGGTCGCCAATAGCACACGTGGTTGGTTGGTTTTCTATTTTGAGGATCAACTGATTGAGTTTGAAATACAACGAGACGCGGCGTTCTTAACTGAATTGCAAGAAACAGCGCTTCAGTTTTGGGAGTTAGTACAGACCAAAAAGGAACCGTCAAAATGCCCTGAGCAAGATTGTTTTGTTCCTAAGGGTGAAGCCCAGTACCGTTGGACATCACTGTCTCGGCAGTATTGCTCAGCACATGCCGAAGTGGTTCGACTGGAAAATCACATTAAATCTTTGAAAGAGGAAATGCGAGAAGCTCAGTCGAAATTGGTCGCTATGATGGGTAACTACGCTCATGCCGACTACGCTGGGGTCAAACTCAGCCGCTACATGATGGCGGGTACGGTGGACTATAAGCAATTGGCCACCGATAAATTAGGCGAACTGGACGAACAGGTTTTAGCCGCTTACCGAAAAGCGCCACAAGAGCGGTTGCGTATCAGCACCAATAAGCCAGAGCAGCCCGTTGAAACACCAATCAAAATCAGCCTTGAGCAAGAGAACTTGGTTCTGCCAGGTGACTCGCCGAGCTCATTTTACTTTTAACGTTCACTTGGAGCCGATTTCGGCTCCTTTCTCATGGTGCGCCAGGCATGGCGCGTAGCGCCTTGACGGGCGCTGTTCCGGTACAGGTGGTGCTGGCTGGATGACTTGGGGGTGCAAGTCCCCTGTGGGCCCGGCAAGGGGAACCACTAGCCGGACGGCAAGGGTGTCCACCGCGAGGTGGGATCTGAAGGAAGCCGCAGGCAAAACACTGGCCCGACGAACAGGAATCGCATAAGAGGCGGCTACACCGGGTAAGGCGGCCATTATCGTCAAAGCCCAGTACTTGCACGGGAGGTGTGGACGTAGATGCGGCGGGCATAAGTGTGAAGGTCACGCGTCTTACCCTGGGAAGTCTGGTTCTCTGCCGCTGTGCTACTCACTTCGCGAGAGGTGGGGATGGGGAGCCAGAACTCAGCCGAGGCCATAGTAGGTGCGTTACCGCGTACTGAAGGGCCGAACATGGTTGGCCGCTAGTAGGCGGTAAGTTCTCGCAGTGTGCTTATGAAGACAGAAGCGATCCGGATGGGTCAGGGCATTCAGGAAGGGGCCGGGCGGAACCTGGCAGGTACTGAAGTCCGTGTCGAGGCAGGCGCGGGGGCTCACTCGTGGACGAACGCGGAGCCGAATACGCTGATGGAACAGGTGCTGGAGCGCCCGAACCTGATGCGTGCGTATCAGCGGGTGGTGTCCAATAAAGGCGCGGCTGGTGTCGATCGGATGCCGGTGACCGCTCTGAAAAGCCACCTGCAACAGCATTGGCCAACGCTGCGTGAGCGATTGTTGGCCGGAGACTACCATCCTCAGCCGGTTCGCCGGGTCAGTATCCCCAAGCCGCAAGGCGGCGAACGGATACTGGGTATCCCCACGGTACAGGATCGCCTGATCCAGCAAGCCCTTCACCAAGTGTTGAGCCCGATACTGGAACCGACCTTCTCGGACCACAGCTACGGGTTCCGTCCCGGTCGAAGCGCCCATCAGGCGGTCAAGATGATGCAGCAGCATATCAACGACGGCCACCGCTGGGTGGTCGATCTGGATCTAGCCCAGTTCTTTGACCGGGTCAATCACGATGTGCTGATGAGCCTGCTGGCCCGTCGCATCACCGACCGACGGATACTCACCCTGATCCGACGCTACCTGCGAGCCGGTATGCTCGACGGTGGGCTGGTCAGCCCGAGACGGGAAGGCACGCCGCAAGGTGGCCCTCTCTCACCCCTGCTCTCCAACGTACTCCTGACCGAACTGGATCGGGAGCTGGAGCGCCGGGGTCACCGGTTCTGCCGCTATGCGGACGACTGCAATATCTACGTTCGCAGCGAACGAGCCGGCCGCCGGGTCATGGCCAGTATTACCCACTTCCTGGAAAGAGACCTGCGCCTGAAAGTGAACACAGACAAGAGTGCTGTGGATCGCCCTTGGCGCCGGAGCTTTCTGGGATACAGCGTAAGCTGGCATAAAGGACAGGTTAGGTTGAGGATCGCACCGAAGAGTCTGAAGGCTTTTATGGCTAAACTGCGTCCGCTACTCAGGCGATCGCGCGGGCAGTCGCTATCGGCGACCCTCCAGAAGCTGAACCCGGTACTACGGGGCTGGGCGAACTACTATCGCCTGACGGCCTCGAAACGACCGGTTGAAGCACTGGATGGCTGGATACGACGACGCCTCCGGTTAATCCTTTGGCGACAATGGAAGAGGCCCTATACACGGGCGCGCAACCTGATGCGGCGGGGTCTGACGGAGCAGAGGGCCTGGATGAGTGCAACGAATGGTCGTGGTCCGTGGTGGAACAGCGGCGCGTCTCATATGAACGCGGCGCTGCCCAAGCGGATGTTTAATGGTCTGTCTCTGGTAAGCTTGCTGGATACGATGGTTCGGCTTCAGGGCCGGCCGTGAACCGCCGTGGTACGGAACCGTATGCCCGGTGGTGTGAGAGGACGGGGGAGGTAACTCCCCCTCCTACTCGATCGCTTATATGGAGTGCATCAGAAAGCAGTTTCACTCGTAGCCAATGCTGGGTACGAATGATAGAGCGAGCTGAACTCTTACATACACAGCCATACCACAATCCACACACCACCCGACGGGGACTTCATTCCCTGTTGGGGCATGGGGCCTCGTTAAAACTAATGAGGTTTACCATGACTGAACAATCCCCTTTTTTGGTTCAAGTGAATCAAGCGTTTAATGTCCCGGCTCCTGATGCTTTCGTTCTGGAAGGATTTAGTGCCGACACTACCCATCCAAACATTCCCGTTCGCAAGGACGAGTATGTTTTTAGAAAAGAAGACTTACGTGACGTCTTGGCGTTCTTGTCTAACCCAGACAGTGACGGTTTGTATATTACAGGCCCCACGGGATGCGGAAAGACCTCGCTAATTTGCCAAGTTGCTTCTCGATTGAATTGGCCTGTTCAGCAAATTACGGCGCACGGTCGATTGGAGTTGTCCGATCTTATCGGTCACCACACGCTGGTTAATGGCAACATGACCTTTGTGTATGGACCACTGGCACTGGCTGTCAAGCATGGCCATTTGCTGATCATTAATGAAATGGATCTTGCTGAGCCTGCTGAACTGGCTGGGCTCAATGACATTTTGGAAGGTGCCCCGTTGGTCATCGCACAAAATGGCGGTGAGATCATCATGCCACATGCCAAGTTTCGTTTTATCGCTACCGGCAATAGTGCGGGCAGCGGTGACCAAACGGGCTTGTATCAAGGCGTGCTTCAACAGAATTTGGCTTTTCTTGATCGCTTTAGAATCATCGAAGCGACCTATGCAGAGCCTTCTGTAGAGGAAGCCATTCTGGAGAACGTTGCGCCTGGCTTGCCAGAAGTCTTTCGCCAAAAAATGGTGAAAGTGGCTGGTGACATTCGCCGTCTTTTTATTGGGGGCGCGGATGGCGGTGCTGAGCTTAGTATCACCATGTCTACTCGGACCTTAGTGCGCTGGGCAAAGTTAACACTTGCTTTTAAAGGCGCTCCTAACGCAGTGGAGTATGCACTGGTTCGGTCTTTGACGGCTCGTGCTGAGTTGGAGCAACGTGAAGCCATTCACCGTATTGCCGCTGATGTCTTCGGTGACCATTGGGAGGATTGATGATGGAAAAGTGCTTTGCTCTTTACCGTTACAGTCATTCTGATGGGACAGCCAAAGAATGGGCCATTTACGTTGGATCAGATAACCAGGAGATTGAAGTTCGGTTTGGAAAAGCAGGTCAATTGTCGCAGCAGCGATTGATTGACTCGACTGATCCTAACGCTGAAGCAGACCGAAGAATCAATGAGAAAATCAACAAGGGTTATCGATTGGTTGGACAAGTCGGCATTGATCATCAAGGGAGGCCATTTGAACTCTCAAATGCGTTAGATAGCGTCGCGTGTGCCAATAACGTCAGTTGGGAGTTTCGTACTCGCAAGGACGTCAATGGCCAAATCTCGCTGGCGCAAAAAGCGTTGTTCGATATGGCAAAGCTACTTGAAGCCTATGGCTTGGCTGTTATTGATGATAACCAGGTCAGGATTGGAGAATGGTCATTAGGGTTTTGCAAAAGCGGATTACCTAGTACCAATCAAATCAGCATGGTGTCAGGTGAAGGCGCTGGCATTGTTAACACTGATGATGGCCCGTGGCCATTGTTGCTGTTACTGGCCTTTAAGCGTCAATTACCTCCACTGTGTTCGCTCACAGTAGCGAGTCCTGAAGGGATAGAAGTATCCGACCAACTTAAGTTGGAAAAAGATGTATTGAGGTTATTAGGCAGTGATTTAGAACGGGTTCGCCCGATAGCTGAAGCACTGGACTTAATGCCTGTGAAAATCGATCTCAACCAATCGTCGCCTGATTCGCAAAATTACTATTTCTGATAGTGGTATTGCCATTAGCGCGTCAACTACTACCACCCAAACGGGGGCCATTGCTCCTGTTGGGAGTGGTGCGTCCCCATCTCGCATGAGGATGCACTATGAGTATTCAAACCCTCGACAAACTGTTGATTTGTCACATCGACTGTTCCATCTGGAGCGGTAGAAAAAAGCTAAGGCCTGAAGATTTCAGATTAGCCAATGGCAGCCAACTTCCACCAAAGGATGTTGCCAGCTTAGGGAGTAAAAAAATTTGCGACCCAGAGGCATTGGCGAACTTTGAAAGGCTTAAGAAAGAAGCGCAGCGCTTGTGTGAGCAAGTCGGTGTGCGGTTTTTAGGTGGCTATGCCGTCCCTGAAGACCGAATTGATCAGATTGTTCCAGAGCTTGACCGGATCGGTCAGGAGTTTGCGCAGTGCAAGCAGTTGTTCTTGGACAACTATGATCAGGTGACTTTTGACTGGGTTGCAAAACACCCGGAATTTGCAGATGCAATCCGGCGTGCGCTGTCACCCATCGAAGACGTGGAACAACGGCTTCAGTTCGATTATGCCATCTATCGAATGCAACCGGCTGACCAAGCTGGTGGCTTAGATGACAAGGTCAATGGTATGGGACACACCCTCTATAGGGAGGTGGCTCGTGATGCCAATGATCTCTTTGAACGTTCCGTTGCAGGTAAGAATCAAATCAGTCAGCGAGCCCTTAACCCTCTCAAACGGTTAAGAGACAAGTTGGATGGTTTGTCATTCCTGGATCATCGAGTTCAGCCGATGGTTGAAGCGATGGACAATTTATTTGTTCGTCTGCCGAAGACCGGCCCTGTGACAGACAATCTCTATCACGAACTGATGGCGACCATTTTAATTTTGTCTGATCCAGACAAGATGAGAATGCACGGTGAAGGTCAATTGGATATCAGACAACTGATGCCCAAACCTGAACCTAAACCCGCACAGCCAGTATCTGCTCAGGCAGATAACTTACGTGCAATACCACAACCAACCGTCAGACCAAACCTTGGTTCGACTGTACCAAACTCATTTTATTTCTAACGTCCTTGAGGGCATGTTGCTCTTAAGGGCGCATGTCCTCTGAACTATGTAAGAGGAAATTATGCAATCAACCATCCATAACCCCAGCCAACTGAACCAGTTTGAAGCACATTTTCGTGGTGTGACTGATGCGGTTGAAAGTGAATCGATACCAGAAGTGGCGTGTTGTCGAACGTTAGTACAACGGTCGTACTCAACACATAGTGTCGTGATCCCCAAGAACCCTGTGCTGATCGCAGATGCGGACGCACAAGGAGCTTGGGTAACGGCCATGGTATTTGTTCCAAACATGGCATTGCAGCAAACCGCTCATGAGCGGGCCTGGCTGCAATATCAACACGAGGTGTCTACTCAGTTACAAGACCAGTACGGTCTGACATTGGATGACATCCTGAGTTTAGACCAGCTTAAAACGTCATTTGAGCAGCACGAGAGTCCAGCTCAATTGGTGGCTTGGTTAGGTCAAAAATACGACCTGGATAAGCTAAAAGCACAGGTTTAAACACTTACATTCCCAGCGGGGAAACGCTCCCGCTGAGGGAGTATTTCCCCTAATGATTAGGAGACTCCCATGAATCATCCATTAAAAAACGCACTGCCAATCGTTGCCGCCGCTTATGGCGAAAAGTTTGGTGTGAAGGTGCTTATTCAAGGACAAGATGCGTTTACCGATGGTGAGCGGATTGTGATCCCAACAGCAAACCCAGACGACCCACACTATCAACAGATAGCTTGGGGTTATCTGGCTCATGAAGCGGCGCATATTCGGCATACCAATTTTGACATGGTGCAGAAGGCGTCGTCCAAGCCGATCCGTAAGGCACTTCTCAATATCATTGAGGACGTTCGCATTGAAAACGAATTGGCAAAGGATTACCCCGGAACCCGGCGCAGTATTTCGCAAGTGATTGAGTACATGGTGGACACTCAGCAAATGAGTGTACCTGAACAGCTTGAGCCTGCATCTAACTTGCAAGCCTGGTTGTTGTTCCGCTTGAGATGCCATTTTCTGGGTCAGAAAGCGCTGACGCCATTATACCAAGCGGTTGATGAAAGAGTGAGACAACTCTTTCCTGCCGCAGCGATGAGCCGGTTAAGCGCCATGCTGACAGCAGTGCCTAGCCTGGCATCTACAGGTGAAGTGCTGAAACTTGTCGATGCCATCGTTGCCATGTTGGAAGAAGAATCTCGTCCACCACAGGATGAGTCTGATGCTGATGGCGGTGATGACATTGGACAAGATGCGAGTAATGACAGCAATAGCAGTAGTGACAGTCAAACCCCGGAAACAGGTTCGTCTGTAACAGGGGATGCTGCTGAAACGAGTGATTCTGATAACTCTGATCAAGCTGACAATTTGCGACAAGCCTTAGAGGCCAGTGCCGCTCAGTTTGAACCCGATACCTTTGCCCAAGTGGCAGAAGTGTTGTCGGAACAAGCTGAAGGACATCAGGGCGTCACACCTCTCAGTTTGCCCCAAGCAGAGCAAGCTATGTTGGGTGATGAGGCCATCTTGACCTTATCGGCGTCTGAGTCGGCTCAAATTCGAGCCCGACTTAGGGGCATGGTTCAGTCCAGTCAGGACAATCGGAATCATGCCAAAAGGCACGGTCTTCGAGTTGCAACTCATCGTCTTGCCGCTTCACAAGCAGGTGAGTCGAGATTGTTTATTCAAAGGCAACCTCGCATTGCGCCCAATGCTGCTGTGCACTTGCTTGTCGATATATCGGGCTCAATGGGTAAGCCCATTGGCGAAGGTAATCGAAAGTACTTTCATGTTGCTAATGAAGCCGCTTTGGCTTTGGCCATGGCACTGGAAGGCATACCGGGTGTTGTACCTGCGGTCAGTTATTTTCCTGGTATTCATCAGGAAGTTTCTATCGCGTTATTGCCCAAGCAATCGGTTCGACATCGGGCCGCCTGTTTTGACCAAAAACCACGAGGTTGTACGCCTATGGCACAAGCGATGTGGTTTGCGGCAAACAGTTTGTTAGCGCAAAAACAGAAGCGAAAGCTAATGATAGTGCTAACGGATGGTGACCCAGATGATTGGGCTGCCACGCATGACATTGTTGACCGGTGCAGACGAAGTGGCTTTGAGCTGCTGGGAATAGGGATTCAAACACGCAGTGTTGAGAAATTCTTTCCTCAAAGCATCGTGATTAACGACGTCAAAGATCTGAAGCGTGAGTTATTCGAAGTAACACAACAACTGTTAATTCAGTAACCACATCAATTTTACCACCCTGCGGGGACGATTCCGTCCCCGTCTGGGCATGGGTTCGTCTCCGCTTTTTTTGGAGACTCCTATGAAAAACAAAAAGTTCTTAGCTGGCGAAGAAGCCGGTACTTATATCGTTCCTGAGCAAGTGACTGAAGCGGATATTTTAGATATGGCGCTTAAGCTTGCCCGTGGTCGATTGAGTAAAGGTCGAAAAATTGAACAGCCATCGTCGGCGTTCTCATACCTGCAAACACTGATGCACGAGTATGAGCACGAGGTTTTTGGTGTGCTGTTTCTTGATACAAAGCATCGCGTCATTCGATTTGAAGAGCTATTCAAAGGCACTTTAGATGCGGCGAGCGTGTATCCAAGGGAAGTAACAAAACGAGCGCTAGAACTTAATGCAGCAGCAGTGATACTGGTTCATAACCATCCATCGGGTGATCCTGAGCCAAGTGAAGCTGATAAACGCATTACTCATCGACTCCGTGACGCCTTGTCACTTGTTGATATTCGAACGCTTGACCATGTTGTGGTCGCATCCGAGGGCTGCGTTTCGCTTGCCGAACGCGGTTATCTTTAATGAATGGGCGCATTGCCCATTCTCCTACATCACAAAAGCAGTCCCATCAACACACGTCATCACAGCTCGAATTTCTATTTGAGTTTGATGATGCCCCAGTCACTTGGTCTGACACGGAAATCTGGCAGTTACGCGAAGGCATTCTTTTGGATGCGATCCGTGTATTGCTGGACGGTCGTGTCAGTACTCGGTTGCGCAAAGATGTGTTGTCGTGGATTCAAAATGACGAATTAACGCCATTTTGCTTTCGTGTTTGCGCGATGGCTGCGGTTGTCGATCCTGATGTGCTTCGTGATTCCATCATGTGGCTATTAAGACGACATGGTATCCAGCTTGACTAACGCTCCTGTATTAACCGAACGGCTAATGCAGGACCTAAGCTGACTTTTACCACCTGTGGTAGGAGTCGGCATTTTACTTAAGGAGGTTATATGGCGTTACCTTTACAGATTGAAACAGTAAGGCCATATCTTAATGGCCAATGGCTTCAGGTATTGGCGGCATTGGTGCCAGAACTTGATGCCGCTATCGCTCGAAAAGGCCGTCATGTGGCTTGTCCTGTTCATGGCGGTCGTGATGGCTTTAGGCTGTTCAAAGATGCTGAATATACCGGAGGTGGCGTTTGTAACACCTGCGGGATCTTTCATGATGGCTTTGAACTGTTGTCTTGGATTAATGGATGGAACTTTGCTCTGTCTATTGAAGCAATCGGTCAAGCTCTAGGTATTCAACCCGGACAAGTACCAACTCGGGTAATACCGAGTAACGCTGTTGACTGGAAGGCTAGAAAGCAGGAAGAGGACAAAGCGATTATCCATCGCTTGAATCAAACCTGGGGAGAAACGTTTTCTCTTGCAGATACTCGTGCGCAACCAGTTTGGAACTACATGCATCGTCGTGGCATTGTTACCCGGCTTCGTCCTGAATGGGATTCGGTGCTGAGGTATCATCCAAACTTGCCTTACCATGATGAAGATGGCTTGTTTATCGATAGCTACCCAGCGCTGCTAGGTAAAATCGTTACTCAGCAAGGGCGTTCGGCCACGTTTCATCGGATCTACCTAAGTGAAGATGGATTCAAAGCGCCGGTTGAAAAGCCTAAAAAGATGATGCCGATACCCAGTGACAGAACAATCACTGGTGGTGCCATTCCTATAGGTGAGCCTGGTGAGGTATTAGGTGTTTCTGAAGGCATCGAAACAGCTTTAGCGGTTACCAGAGCAACGGGGCAAACATGTTGGTCGGTTGTGAATGCAACGCTACTGGCTAGGTTTGAACCACCAAGTAATGTGAAAATGCTGTACATCTGGGCAGATCACGATCTCTCTGAGACCGGCCTGAATGCAGCGAATGAACTCAAGAAAAAAGCCTGGCAAAAAGGCATTCTGACACAAGTGTTGATCCCTCCGATACAAACGTCACTTGGCGTGAAAAGTTGGGATTGGAATGATGTGCTGAATGTTTACGGTGCCATGGGCTTTCCTAAAGTTCATATCTGATCCAAGGGGCTTCGGCCCCTTTTTTTGCGCCTTGCATATTTGAAAAAACATGGAGAATGAAAAAAAGATAACCAATAGGAGAAACAAACATGATGGTATTAACCCTGTTAACAAAGCAGATTGATGGTGAGTTTACGGTTTACTGGAAGACCGGTCTTCGAAGAGCTGGTGAGCTAAAGGTCGATTTAGGTGAGCAATACGACAAGTTACCTGAGCAGCAAAAGCTAATTGCAGCTGAGCTTTATGCTATTCACCACCTATTGTCAGTGAAAGAGGTGATGGGGAGTAACCGAAGCGGCAATGGGCTTCAAATCCGAGTCAGTAAAGGAGCCATCAAAAAGTTACAGAAACAACGCTCAACTCAGCATTCACTTTACAGCCTGACCAGGTTCTTGCTCACCCGTTACCAAGAAGCACAGATATCGGTACAGAAGCGGGACGATTGGCTCTCATATTCCTTCGAAGAATACAGCGTCGATAATGCTACCGTGAGAGAAATCGATGAGGTCATCAACGTTCCGAGCATTGGGCCTGTCGTGGTGACTCGTCATGCACTGGAAAGGTTCGTTGAACGGCTTTCAGACGGTGTACCTAAGCATCCTTGGAAGGCTTTGTGCACAAAGCTGCTATGCTCTGGGCTAACTAAAGCCCACTTACCAGAAAGCGTCGCTATCCAAAAAGCAAAAAAATATGCCCAAGAGGCCGAGTTCTGGCAGCATGTGGGGAGCAAAATGTACTTTGTTATGATACCCACAAGTGGATCATCTAAGATTTTAGTTTCTGTTGTTAATCAGTGCGTAACAATGAACCAAGTTAGTTTATAAAGTATCAATGTACGATTCGAATATATTGTTTATTTCGTTTATTTCGTTTAAATTGATTACTGAAGTTCTGCCTTGTCATTGGAGCCAGTATGTCAACACATAAAAACGTCAATTCCCCTCCCTCTGCTAGCGACATCGAATTAGCACACAAAGGGAAACAGGTATTGCGCAAGCTGATAAGTGACAATGCATCCAGCTACTCAATCAAGGTTATAAGAAATGATGAAGAGCCGAAGGTTATTCAACTGCCCGCAATTGCTATTAGCCTTCTAGCAGACGCGTTAAATGAAATTAGCAATGGAAGTTCAGTCAAGGTCATACCACAGCAACCTGAACTGACAACCCAAGAAGCTGCAGATGCTCTTAACGTCTCACGCCCATTTCTAATTAAGCTCCTTGAAAGCGGTCAAATTCCCTTTCATCGAGTTGGGACCCATCGTCGCATCAAACATAAAGACATTATTGAATTTACGCTTAACGGCGATAATAAAAAATAAAAAACCAATTGATATGAAGAATCACGAAGATAAGAAGCGGTTGAAATAAAAGGAATTAAGCATGCCCAATAAGAACTTTGAATTGTTAAAAAACCGCTGGCCTCAACTATATGAACATGCCAATTTCGCTGAGAAATATGCACATACTGATCCTCACACTGCAATTATCAAATTACGTTGCTTTGCTGAACAGTTAGTAGGGATCCTCTATAGAGAACTAAATTTACCTTGCGAGCGAAGTGATGGGTTCTTCGAAAAACTAAAATCCAATATTTTCATCGAAGTAATCGATGAAAATATTGTGGAAAAGCTGCACGCAATCCGGATGTTAGGAAATAAAGCGGCACATGGCCGAAGCGTACATTCAGATGATGCGTTAGCACTACTGAGAGATGCATATTTGATCGGTCAGTGGATGTTCAAAACATATAGCGGATCAACATATGAAAGTTACCCAGCATATAAAGAACCCTGCCACCCTGATATAGGGCTAAACGCACTAAGCCAGAGTAACAAAGAGCTTGAAGAGCAATTAGAAAAAGTAAAAGAAGAGCTCTTGAAACTCGAAGAATCAGAACAAATCGCTCAAAACCAGGCACTCGAACTCAAAAAAGAACTAGACCAAGTTAAACTAGCCGATTTCAAGGAAGCATCATCAAGGGCTGTATCAACATTCGACCTGGCACCCGAAAACACTCGAGAGCTAATTAAACTTCACGACGCTTTCTCTGAATACAATTTAACTGATGGACAAAGTTTATTGGTTGATAAGCTCGATTCGTTTCTCAGCAATAAGGAAGAAAGCGTATTCCTATTAAAAGGTTACGCCGGAACAGGTAAGACATTTATAACTAAAGGCCTAACAGAGTACTTTAGGGCTATTGGAAGAAACTATGTCCTAGCCGCGCCTACTGGAAAGGCATCAAAAGTAATTGCTAAAAAAACACAATCTCCCGCTTACACGATTCACAAGACAATCTATTCATTCAAAGATATTTCTGAGTATAAAGAAGACAACCTTGATGGGTCTGAGACATTTAAGTTCTATGCTCAACTGGCTGTCAATGAAATGTCTGCTGATACTGTCTACATTGTTGATGAATCGTCAATGATTGCAGATGTATATCATGAGGAAGAATTCTTTAGATTCGGTACTGGCTACTTGCTCAGAGACTTTTTCAAGTTTGTAAATCTAGACCATAATGACCACAGAAAAAAAGTAATCTTTATTGGCGACGATGCTCAGCTCCCACCTGTCGGGATGAATTTCTCTCCTGCTCTTGACCAGAAGTATCTATCTAGAGAGCACAATATCAAAAGCACTCTGTTTGAATTGACTGAAGTTGTGCGTCAAAAGTCAGGTAGCGGAGTCATGCTAAACTCTATAAACCTTCGTAAATCTTTAAAGAGCGGGGTATTTAACCAGCTATCAATAGACTCAAGCTTCCCAGACATCATCAACGTAAGCCATGCAGACTTGTTAGATGTATATCTTGAATCCTGCAATAGAAAAATTAATGCAGAGTCTATAGTCCTTGCGCATTCTAATTCTGATGTCGCTGCTTACAATCGAAAAATAAGACAGCATTTTTTCCGAGATAACCCAGAGGTTTCTGCGGGCGATAAAGTGATGGCTGTAAGCAACAGTAATGCTTATGGGTTCTTTATATCAAATGGTGACTTCGGCCTGGTCAGAGAGATTTTAAGCCCAACCGAACGCAGACAAATAACCTTGCGCAGAAAGAACTCAGAAACGAACGAAGTTGAAGAGATTTCAGTTTCGCTAGCTTTTAAAGACGTCATTATTGGCTTTAAAGACTTAGAAGGAACTCCACATTTCTTCAACGCAAAAATTCTAGAAGACTTACTTTACAGCGAACATCCAGGTCTTACTTCAGACGAGAGCAAGGCCTTGTATTTGGATTTTTGTATCCGTCATCCACATTTAAAGCGCGGAAGTTTGGAATTCAAAGAGACCCTTCGATCAGATTCATATTTTAATGCTTTGAGGCTTAAGTTTGGCTACGCCATTACTTGCCATAAAGCACAGGGCAGCGAATGGAATCACGTGTTTGTAAAATGTAAAACACATCAGAGTCAGCTATCCGCTGATTATTTTCGCTGGCTCTATACGGCAATCACCAGAACATCAAAAAACCTATACCTTTTAGACCCGCCAAATATAAAGATTGGTGCTGGCATCAAAGCTGTTAACTCTCCAAATATATTAAGCTCTAAGGTAAGCAGCCAGAATACTCCAAAGTCAAACCATCAACATATAAACGCTAGCGACAACCCCATTGACACAGAAGAAGACAATAACTTCGGCATTCCACCCCATGCAAACTTTTCACTTGAGGTATTAAGACGAGTTCGAAGGCTATTAAAGGGATCCGACGTAAAGATCCAAGATGTTAGCCAAGGTCAGTACCTAGAAGTTTATTTTTTTGAAGTAAATAATGAGATCACGCGAATAGATATCGGCTATAACGGTAAGGGAAAAATTACGAGAATTACCGCCCCCACACAATCAGACCTTGGCCTTAGGTTACTAGACATACTTTCTCCTATTAATGGAATACTCATTGTTCCAGAGACCTCAGATTCGGACTCTGACTTCACGTTCAACGAAGAGTTTCTGAACGAATTTCACTCAAGGATTACACCTCTTGTGAGTGCGCTAGGAATCAAGATCAACAATGTTGAGTCAATGGATTGGAAACAGCGCTACACATTTATTCAATCTGGAGAGTGTGCTGTGATTGACATTTTTTATAACGGGAAAAATCAATTCACCAAGTACGCACCCGTTAATAATTCCTGCACATCAGATACGTTAGTTTCTGAAATTCAGACTGTTATAACTGAAGGACTTAGCTCGTGATTACTAGCAGGGACGTTTTTTCTACTCGCAAGGAAGGCAAGCTTGATGAAGCCTACAAAATGGCGATTGAGCTAATTAATAAGCCAGATAATGATGAATGGGATATAAAGGCTTTTGCTTGGTGCGTAATCGATTTAATTAAAAGAGACGCACAATCTGGAAAAAGTGAAAACATTCACCACTACTCTGATCAACTTCGAAACTTGAATATTGATGCATCAGACAAAATACTAACGGATCAAAGAGAGTATGCACTCAGGCTCAGCAACCCCAATGGCCAAGAAATTCTCAAAGCAAAATCTTTAAGCAAGCAAGGCGATCATCATGGAGCGTTAAATCTTTATAAACGGATATACAATAATGGAGATCAATCTATTGATGTTCAAACCGGTTTAGCATGGGAGCTATACCGTGTAGCAAAAGCCATGACAGAACAAACGCCGGTCAATTTCAATGGCGCGAAAAGGTTCATTAATGACTACCTCAAACTAAACACGGAAAAACCATCTTTGTTGCACACTTGCATTCTTCAACTAGCAGACAAAATAGCTAAAGAAGGCAAGTTAAATATGGGAGCTTTTGCTCGCATATGGGGTTTAGAAAATCTTCGTCCTGAGGACTATGACCCATATATTTCCGATGACGGAAATTCATACCCGTCTCTAGCAGAACGTGTTATTCAACATGCCAGTAAAGATTCCTTCACGAATGACGCATACGAAGAATTAATCTATCTACTCCCCTATATCAATGATTGTATTAATAGATACCCAGATAATATCTGGCTGAAACTGAGCAAGGCCAGAGCATTGATGGCAACAAAGCAAAGTAATGAAGCTTTTTCCTATGGTCTAGAAGTTGTCAAAAATAAGATCAACGACTACTGGGCATGGGAGCTTCTCGGAGATATTCATCAATCAAACTCTCTCGATCTGGCAATTTCTTGTTACTGCAAGGCATTACTTTGCTCAAAAGATATTAATTTTGTTGGCAAAGTTAAAATCAAGCTTGCGGAACTCCTTTCAAAAATCGGCCTAGCTTCAGAAGCCAAATTGGAAATTGATCAACTTGTCAACTATCGATCAGAGAACAATCAAAAAATCCCTGAATCAGCAGAGATACTCATGCGCAGTACTTGGTATCAAGGCGCTATCAGCAGTAAATCGAATCATCAGCTCTACTTAGATAAAGCCACCCATGCAGAGGAGCTTTTATACAGTGATTTACCATGGATAAATGCAGTGCTAGGCGACAAATTTTTTATCGAAGGAAAAAAAGATAAAGCTAAACGCAAACTTTACGTTCAATCAAGTTCATTACCGATGGAAGTCACAATTCCTGAATCAAAACTAACTTTTGATGCTGGTAAACCAGGGGCCGCGTTAAAAATCAAGGGCGAGCTTGATAGAGAAAACCGCTTCCAAGTGTATGCAATTGAGCATCGATCATCAAATGATCACTGGGATATTTTCGAGCAGCAAATTGGAATTGTAGATCACGTCAATACAAGCAAAAAGCTAATACACTTTATGATTAGTAGAACAATTGATGGCGTAATTCATTTTTCAGATCTGTCTGAAAGGTTCAAAGAAGGCGATGCAATTTCATTACGTTTAGCCAAGTACACGAGCAGGCAAGGAACCCGTTACAGGGTACTTACATCTTCCAAAACAACAAACCCGATTCCAAGCAGCATCTTGAAGCCTTTTAGCGACGATATTCGAGAAGAAAATGGTATGGGGTTCACCGATGATGGAATATTCATTCCACCGCCTCTGATAAGAGAAAATAGCATTATTGATGGCGACTTTGTAACTGGCTATGCAGTTCTAAATTACAATAAGAAAAGGTCAGAATGGGGCTGGAAGGCAATTAGCATATTTGAAGTGAAAAGTAACTCTGATTAGGTGAAGTCAGTATCTAATAAATAATTGATAGTCAGAAACACACACGATTCCTTCATCTATCTGGCCAATCGCTCTTACGGGGATCTTTAGCATGTTAGCTCTGTGAAATTTCTGGAGCTGACAATGAGAACGCCTTTGTTACCTTGGTTCATCCTATGGGTGACCATCCCAATCATTATTTTCTTTCTATTCATCTTGCCCGCCTATGCAAGTGATGGGCAATTCTATCAGCGTGGTCAGGAAGGCTGGTTTTGGTATCAGGTCATTCCCGAACCTGAACAGCCTGATGAGCTGATAGAGCCGGAAGCTGGTGTCGTGGAGTCCCGTCAGAGCGAACTAAAGCCCTTCAGTGCTGCCTGGTTTCGTGAGCACATGCAGTCGTTCATGGACAAGGCAATTGATGAGCCGACGAATGAGAATGTCAGAGCCTATCTGTATCTCCAGCGAGTCATGATGGATAAGGGCTCACAGTTTGCTGATGTTAGTCAGCAGGTGGTCATGGGCGATCCTGTTTTGGATGAAATCAGTCGCAGACCCTTGGCGACCTATGCTGCCAATCGGATGGATCGAGAAGCTGGCGCTCAACGGGATGTTGCTTTAGGTGAAGTAGCAAAACGGGCTGGCTTGTTCTTCTTCTATCGTTCGGATTGCCCTTATTGCCATGCTCAAGCGCCTATCATCGAATCCATGGCTTTGAACTACGGTTTCGAGGTGTTTGCTATTGCTGTCGATGGCTTGCCTTTACCAAGTGGAGAATTTCCAAATTACAAAGTCGATTCAGGACAAGCACAATCGTTGTCCGTTACGACTGTTCCTGCGGTCTTCTTAGTTGACCCGCCTAATGTCATCACTCCGATTGGCCAGGGCGCAATGAGCCTTGATGAGCTCAATAATCGAATCATTCTTGCAGCCCATCAAGCCGGTTGGATTGACGATCAAACTTACTATGCCACCAGACCTGTTCAGCCCGGCGTTTCACTCGCGATGTCAGCCCAAGAGCTTAACGAAAAAATATTACAGGACCCTGATTTCCTTGTTCGCTACCTGCGTGCACAAGGAGGGTTATAACGATGAAAAAAGTATTCCAAGTATCGCTAATCGCCTGTGCGATTGGTTTTTCGTCTATAAGCCAAGCAAGCTTGCAACAGGAGATGAACCAGTTGTTTGGTTCAATGACCAACACCACTGCGCCTGGTGTATTCGAGAGTCAGCGGCGTGGCGTTATATCTGGTGGAAGCGTTGTTGTCCGTAACAGGATCATGAACGAGAACCTCGTCTCTATGGTGCCACCGTCATTCCAAGCCGGTTGTGGCGGCATTGATATGTTCGCTGGAAGTTTGTCATTTGTTAATGCAGATCAGTTTGTTCAATTACTTCGCTCTGTAGCGGCAAATGCCAAGGGATACGCATTCCAATTGGCGCTCAGTGCTATGTGTGAGAAATGCTCCCAGCACATGGAGACACTGCAAAAGAAAATCCAGCAGTTGAACGAATATTTTGGCAATTCCTGTCAAATGGCTCAGGGAGTCGTGAACGATACCCTGGCCGCCTTTGGTAAGAAGGGGCAAACAGAGGCCAGCATGTTGAGCTCACTTAAAGGGGCTGGAGACATTTTTACCAGTTGGAGTGAATCCAACGGTAAGAACCCTTACGAGAATGCTTCAAGTGTCGCGGCATCTGATGTGAACAAAACGATTAAAGGTAACTTGGTCTGGCGAGCACTGAAACGTCACTCGGCATCAAGCTGGTTTGCATCTGGGGATGATCGTTTTCTTGAAGCGGTTATGTCGGTGACTGGTTCGATCATCGTTGGTGATTTGGCTAATGCGGCTGATGGTCAAGGTAAAGCCCCAAAACTGACCCGACTGAATGGCAATAAAGTGACTATTGAGCATCTAATTCATGGCGGTAACGTCGCTATGTACCGATGTGACACAGTGACACAAGACGGCTGTCTGAATCCGACAATCACTAACGTGACCCTGACCGGGTTATCAACCCAAGTAGAAAATTTACTTCTTGGTACAGGTTCCAGTAACGGCATTATTTTTAAGTTTGCACGAAATACAGGGGCTGCTAGCACCACCGAAAAGGCTTTTATGACCTCGGCTCCTGCGAGCATTGGCGGCATGATTCGAACACTTTCTGCATTAAATGAAGGGGCTGCTAGGTCGTTTGCTTCAAGAGCGGCACCATTTATTGCTGTTGAGATGGCCCGAGCATTGGTTGAAGACATGCTCAATGCAGCTAGAAGTACCTCCGGTGTGGAAGATCATGCCTATGCGAAGTTGTTAACTGAAGACCTCGAACGTGCTCGTCGCCAAATAAATGAGGAATACGCTGCGTTACAGCGAAGATACGGTTCAGAGCAAGAATTGCTGGCACATTTTAATCAGGTGATTCAGACCATTCGCAAGCAGCGTTATTACACCGTTAAATCTACGGCACTGGGGGAATAGATAATGTGGGAAATCTATTCCATCGGGGATTCGGCTTTTTTAGAACAGGTCCTGAATGCTGTCGCGATGATCACTGGTACAGGCGATTTTACTTCAATGGTTCGCATTGGCTTGCTCATTGGGGTATTGATGGTCTCTGTTCAGGCCTTAATGCAAGGTGGTCGTGGGATTAACTTTCAGCACGTTTTAGTCTCATGGCTAGTCTTTGCAACCATGTTTGGACCCAGTACCCGAGTGAGCATTGAGGATGCGTACACGGGGCAAGTTCGAGTGGTTGATAATGTGCCCATCGGTGTTGCTGCCGCAGGTAGTACGATTTCGACTGTTGGCTTTCAAATCACGCGATTGTTTGAAACCGCCTTCTCAACTCCCGCCATGACGGAATACGGCTTTGCATCCAGTTTACAGTCACTGATTAAAGTGAGAAAACAGGTGATGGATCGCTCTGGGTTGGGTGATGCAAATCGTGTCGGCGGCTCGGACATCGAGCAATCGTGGTTTAACTACATTAAAGAGTGCACCTTGATTGGTATCGACATTGGCCAAAAGAACCTCGATCAGGTGCTGAGTGATCCTAACCCGATGACTGCGATTAGGTTTGATTCGCGCATTTATGGCACGCGCATCATGCTCAGTGGTAGCAGTAGCGATTTGGACTGCACCGATGCCTATAGCCAGCTGAAACTCATGACAGAATCAACCTTCATTCCAAGGCTTAAACAGGTTCTGTCAGCTTCATTGGGAACTTCGTCAGCCACTGACACTGATGACGTGATCCGAAATGCACTGAATAACCTTGGTTTGGCTTCGGTTAACACCCAAGAGTATATGACCGCGTCAGTGCTTTTGCCTATTTATGAGCAAAGCGTGACGGGCAAGTATATGGATGATCAAGCTTTCACCGCAGCCGTTATGGTTAACCAAGCGATTGAGCAGCGTAATACGCAATGGGCGGCGGAGCAGACCCTGTTCCAGAGTATCGTTCGTCCGATGATGACGTTTTTTGAGGGGTTCATTTACGCCATCACCCCATTGATGGCCTTTGTGATAGCCCTTGGCCAAATCGGGATGCGAATGGCTGGGAAGTACTTGTTAATCCTGCTTTGGATTCAACTTTGGATGCCTGTCATGGCCATCATTAACCTGTATATTCATTTAACCGTTGCAGGGAAAATGTCTGCTCTTGATGCCTTTGCAGGTACAGAAGTGCCATCTTTTGCTGGGATGATGCAGATGGATTCAGTGCTGCAAACCTGGATAGCTACTGGCGGCATGTTGGCGTCGAGTGTTCCGGCGATTTCGCTCATGCTCGTTTATGGCTCAGCAATAACCGCTACCCACTTGGCTGGGCGTCTACAAAACGGTGATGCCATTGATGAAAAGCTGGCAAGTCCAGATGTCGCGAAAAATGCCCCGGTAATGCAATCACAGTCAATGTTCCAAAATTCAGCCCTCACTGGTTCTGCTATGACCGGCGCGTCAAACCTACTAAGCAGTTTCTCTGTCGGAAACGCAGTGGGTTCAATGGTCGGCTCTGCAAAAGAATCCATGACTCAGGCAACCCAAGCCTTTAGTCGTCAGGTTGGGAATACTATGAGTCGAACTTTTGGTGAAAAGCTAAGTTACGACAACCTTTCCTCGGTTGGACGTCAGATCGGCTCATCTAACTCTGCATCTAGCGCCGTTGTTAATCAGGTTACTGATGACCTGCAATCTCGATATGGTTTTGGAGACGATAAAAAAGATGCTGTACGTGGCTTGGTATCTGGCGTGTTATCGGGAGGCTTAAGGGTCGGTGGCGATGGAACCATTACAAATACCGATGATAAAGAAGTAGCAGATAAAGGGTTCTTGGGAAGATTACTTGGTACAGGGGGGAATGACTCCCCACAGGGCAACTTGCCAGGAGTCGATAAGCCAGACTCATCTCGTGTACCAAAAATATCACGGTTACGAGCAGGCTTGGATTTAGGTGGTAACTTTAGTGGCCAAGTTGAGTCATCAGAAGGCAGTTCTCGCTCTACGACCGCAAATACCATCACTGGGGAGATGCAAAGCTTGGCATCAAGTGATTCACGACGTGCTGAGTATCGCGATGCGATGGTTAAGGACCTTTCAGACTCAAGACGTTCTGGCGTTGAAATGTCGTTGTCTAACCAAGACTATCAGTCACTTCAGAGTTCAGCACAAGACGTTGTCACGGCATCAAACCGCTTTAGTGAGCTTGATCAGGCCAGCTACAGTCTATCAGGACAAAGAAATACTGATGGTGCGACGTTAACCCGACTAGCGGCGGATAATCCTGAAGTCATGGATTATTTAGGTCGCTATATGAACCAGCATGTTGAAGCCGGTAACCGATTACGTGAAAACCTTCCAATGTATCAGCGCTTGCTACCTGATGATAATCAGGCGTATGTGGCCGCAGCTATGGAGTCTTTGACCTATAGCAACTCTTCAACGCCCGCTGAACGCGACAATGATTATCAAGCAGCAATGACTGTTATGGCCATGGCTACCGGAGCCGATTTACGATCAATTCAGCCGCGCTCTAATGAAGGCATGTCATCAACTGCACCTACTTTTGGTGGTATTCAAAGCCAAGTTGAATCGGGTGTATTGGGCGGATACGAGGATGCAGCAACAGTTCAAACTCAGTTCAACGCAGCTCAATCGGCTTACCAAACCAATCTGTCTGGTATAGATGGACAGTTGAATGCACATCAGCAGCAAGCTCAGCAGGCCGTAGCTTCTGACACAAGTACCTATCAATCTGGACTAAACAGTGAAGCTGGATCTCAGTGGCGATCACGCATTATGGCTGACGATAGCGGAGTTTCTGGTGCTGAAATGTTCTTCAACAGCGCCAGTGCTATTGGTGATTTCAGTGGCAAGCATACTGATGCAGCACTGCATACCTTGAATCACTTTGGCGAAGACTATGAGAGTTACAAAGAACAAGCGCTTGAAGATCCTGGCTCACGAGGTTTCTTGCACAACGCTACGGTGGCCAGCAAATCAACCTGGGATGGCTTAAAAGCCGCCGTTGATGCCGGAACCTCTTTGGAAAATCCATTGACGGCGTTTAATGATGCATACAGTGGATCGAGTTCGCAGTATGCCTCCGAAGTAAACTGGGGCACTAAGTCTGAAGCCATGTTGGCGGGGGCATTTGGTGCGGCAGTTAACAATCGGTATGGTGAGTTCTTAGAACAGTACGCCGATGATTTTAAACAGGAAGCATACAGCGAAGGGCAGAGAATGGGATTGACCCCGATTCAAAGTCAAGTGTTCGCTCAAGCTTTCAATGAAGGTTTGGCAGGGCGCGTATTCAACTCTGAAGACTCATCGAGTTGGTCGCCTGAAATGCTTGGCCTAAGGGAGCAAATGCTAAATGAGTATCGTCAAAAGGATGAGAGTGGCGCTTACATCCCTGACAGTGTGTCTGAAGAAGATAAAGCATTTGTGGATAAGCAGATAGCGGTGATCTCAAATGCATCCCTTGCGGGAGATTATGCTCAGAACAACTTGATTGATATTAGGGCCTATAACCAGGCATCAGGAAGGAACTAGAAATAGAAGGTAGTCAGCGTGGTAGGCTGGCTACTTTTTTGGTTTTTTGGGGAGAATAGATGAGCGACCATCTGCAAATTCGTTTACCCAGTACCAATATTTTTTTTCGCTCAGGCTTAGTTCTCGACCGGTATCTTTCAGTTGCCTTTGAAACAAGAGGGTTAGACCGCTTAAGCCTAAGAATGCTAAGCCGACACAGAAAATTGTCCAACTCGCTTGCCAATATGCGATTGCTAAAAACGTAGTGGTGATGGCTATAAGGCCGATGGGGTTGCAGGTCGCTTTGAATCCCAAGTAGCTGAAAAAAACGACGGTGCAGAACAGAAATGGCAAAGCCGCTAACTTGGCAGATGCTGTTAATATTTCTGAGGGAAAAAAATGAGCCACAGCCAAAGTCGCCAGAAAAAGCCCCAGTGATATAACCCAGCAGCGTGCTGGTAAAGATTTAAGTAAGTTTGTCATCTTAGTACTCTCAAAGTGCACGGGCGGTGCACAATCAAATCATGTATCAGTATGTTAGTTCTCAAAAAGTGCTCTAGTGGTTTGCTCGGCCATAATCTCGCACACAGGACATTTAAGCTGAATGCGCTGTTGAGATACCGTCAAATACAGACTGCCGCATCGACACCGATGTAAGGATGCAAGCTGTGATCTTAAATCACGAGCTAGAACCCAACCTTCATTGATGGTCAGTTTTTTCCAGGGGATCTCAGCTGGAAGATCTGCCTCTTCTCTTGCAACCAAGTACGCATCGTAAGCCTTCATCAAAGCATCGATATTTAATTGCTTGTAGACATTATCACCACCAATATTGACATAAAGCGCCATCAGCAGGGAGCCTTCAACTAGGGCTCTTCTGCTTTTAACAATGGCATCAGATTCTGGCAATTGACCAGGACAAGGTGACTTGCCAGTCACTTCTTTGTGCAGCCTTCTGATAATGTGGATTGGCAAACCAGTATCGAGCGCGATAATGGTTGTTCGAAATCCGTACTTAATAAGCAGCGAGGCTCGGGTAAACAGCTCACTTTTGGACAGGTTATCAATCATGCATCCCCCTTGTTGTTTAGGGTTGATAATAAATAAGCGATTCTTGGGATACCTGTGCCTTTGCTCTTCACCATCTCAATCAGTTGGCTTTGGTTACCCCTTGGTTGAAACAGCATGAATGATGAGGTCGCCACTCGTTGCAGGTCGTCAACTCCAGCATTAATCAGCGCATCAACCACATCGCGTGTAAGTCCAAAGCGCAAGACTGCCTCTTGCGGATCAATGCGCGCCAATTCCCGTGCTGCGTGTAAGTACGCCAAATTTAATTGATAGAAGTCTTGTTGATTGGTTGTCATTGACGGACCTCCAGTTCATGTAAAATATTGCGATAGATAGAAAGCACTCTTTGCCCATACCAGCGTGCACGCTCTTCGTTCCAACTGTGATAGCGGCCTATGCCAAGCTCTAAATCGTTTGGTGAAGACTTGATTGCTTCGGCCAAAATACTGGAGCCGACAGTAAGGTTGGTGATGGGGTCTAGCAGTTCGGCTGCTGAGCTCACTCGATGCCCATGCCAATGCAAATTGATTTGCATAAGGCCAATATCTAGCTGGTATTTTTCACTCTCTTGAAGTGCCTGGTTTAACAGTTGCTCAGCTTCTGTCTTAGATTTGGCGTAGGTTGCATTTGAACCATTGCGAATTGCGTATGGCCATGGACTGGTCATGTTAAGACCACGATGTGAGGCCGACTCAGCCAAGGCAACGGCGTAGAGCATGACTGGATCAATACCAACGCTTTGTGCTGCATTTTCCCACTGATAGCCCGGAAACGCATAGACTGAAGTGCTTGCGGACATGGCTATCACTAGGGCAATGGTTTTTGCTTTAATCGTTTTCATTTTTGTCCTCTAATTGATTTCCGAGAAGCGCTTGAATGGCTTTCGGGCTTATTCTTTTCAAAGGCACTGCGCTAAAGTCGGCGATGCCTCTCGTATAAACTTGTGCCGCTTTTGACCAGTCGCCCACGGCAACAGGCGCTTGCATATCAAATCCTTTTTGCTGGTTCTGACGGTCTGCAATACCCTGTAATAGCCTTGGGTATTCACCCACTTCGTCCCGCAGCAAGTAAGCCTGGTAGCGTGTTAAAAACTCTTTTTGCTTAAAGGGGTATTCCCTGTCATCAACTTTGCAGAGTTCAACCCATCCCCCCATGTCTGAAATCACGCGGTGGATAAGTGCATCGTCAAACATCACGGATGTCCAAGCGCCAACCTGACGAACAGCCTTGTCAACTTTGTTCCAAGCAATCATGGCTCTTGAACCCGAGTTGCCATCGATATGCTTGATGACGTCAGCGGGCCTTGGAAAAAATTGCCCAGTATCCGGTGATTGAATATGCCGAGTCAGACCGATTCGCACTTCTTCAATGCTATAAGCACGAAGGGCTTCAAATGCGATGGATAGCAATTGCGGTGATACGCTTTTGCCATACATGGCCCAAGCTGCTCCCCAAACTTCAGCAAACTCGCGTTTATCAACCTCCTGCACTTGAACGAACCTCCCGAATACCTGGTCCGGCCCAGCTTTCAGCGATGCGACGATTGCTTTCTTCAATATTCAATTGGTGATTGCTGCCCTTTAGGCTCGTCGATGATTGCTGTACTTCATCAATGCGAACGTACTCGTCTTCCCATTGCCGGTTTAAAAGCCAGTTATGTGGCATAGGGGTCTTAGTCCGATCTTGATACTGCAATCGGTTGTCACGTTGCTCTTTCCAGCGTGTTAGCACTTCCAAGGCGAGTTCATGGTCTTCATTGAGGCCCATGCGTAGCCATTCTTCTTTGGCTTTCGCTTTCTTTTCTTTGCGTATTTGTACATCCCAGAAGTCTTCAAACTGTATGTGGGTAACAGTTTTAACTGTTGACTTATTGCTTCTCTCAGAGTCATCCGACCGTTGAGAGTCCCTTACCGGGTTGCCATCAGGCATAAACAATGATGAAAATTCTTCTGGAAGCCGAGCTTGGAAAGCGGCAAGTGATTTCAAAAGCGATGCCATACCAACGAAGTCGGCAGGTACATCTTTAAGCAACCGAAAGGCTGCTTTACCTTGGTTTGGGTTTTCGATTGGATTGTGCTTCAGAAAGCTCCGAATCAAAGTCCAACCGGATTCCTCGCAACGAATCAGGAACTTATCTTGTTCTAACTCACTTAAAGCCTTAGCAACTTGTTGCTCTTCCCAGTTCAAGTCAGAAGCAACGTAACCAATCGGCAATCGAAAGCAGCCAAGCAAATTACAGTGTGGGCATGTAAGCAAATACAGTCCTAGCAACTTCGCTGAGTCACTCCAAGACAAAACATTTTGCTTTAGCCAAAAGCGGGTATAGACCTTGCCATAATCACGCATGGAGGTACTCGCTTCTGTGTTTACGTAAAATGCTGACCATTACTTGCCCTTAATCCTACTGGTTACTGGCTTTCAGCTCGCTTGGGCATTCGGGATAGATGTCCGGTCTTAACTGGGATCGGGTTACCTGTCCTTGCGTAGCTTGTTCGATTGGTAAAACGAATTCAGCGGGAACACGCCCTGATTTATTCAACCAAAACCAGACGTTTTGCTGCTTTGAGTTGATGGCTCGTGCTAATGCTGATTGCCCGCCGACCAAGTCAATGGCACGGCGGAGATGTTTTTGTGTCGTGTTGAACACTTCCATACCGTCTCCTGTTACAATAAAAACTGTTACAAGATTGAATGTTACAGTTTAAACTGTAGATAAGTCAACAGTTAAAATTGTTGAAAGACTACAGTTTTATTTGTAGAATGCGGGCTTATGAAAACTTTATCCGAACGACTAAACCATGCCTTACAGCTTACTGGGGTGACTCAGTCTGAGTTGGCTCGTCGCATTGGTATCAAACAGCAGTCGATCAGCCAGATTTGCTCTGGTAAATCGGCTAGGTCTCGTTACACCATGCAGATCGCGGAGGCGCTTCGCGTGAATGCTCATTGGCTCGCCACAGGTGATGGCGAGATTGGCTTGGGGGTCGGTAATGTAGAAGTCGGGCCTGACATTAAGGGAAAAATTCCTCTCATTAACTGGGTTCAGGCCGGTGATTGGACTGAAATAGCGGAGGGATTTGCCCATGAAGATGCTGAGGAGTGGCGTGAAGTCACTGGGAAAGCACATGAGGGTTGTTTCGCACTTCGCGTAAAAGGCGACAGTATGGAAAATCCAAGCGGAAAAAAATCCATACCTGAGGGGGCAGTGATCGTTGTTGATCCTGAGTTACCTTACTCTTCAGGTTCATTGGTTGTTGCGCGTTTGGATGATTCGAAAGAAGCAACCTTTAAGCAGTTGGTTATTGATGGTGAACAGAAGTATCTAAAACCTTTGAACCCGCAATACCCTGCAATACCGATCAACGGCAACTGCACCATCATCGGTGTAGTACGACAAGCTATCATCGATTTCTGGTAGCGAAGGAATTTGTGGTTTAGCCACAGTTGTTCATTAGCTGAAGAAGCAACGATTGCAAACAGCTACAACTGAGCATTGGTGCACGCTGAGAGTAAATGGTAACCGATTAGATAACCATTGATTGTTTATAAAGTCAAGATCAGCGAAAATAGCGGCCAATTACGATTAACACGACGGATTTGACAAGCGAAGAACTGAAAAGAGAGTACTTCCAAAAGTGTGTACAAATCCGTGTACAAACTAAAAGAATTTATACATGGCAAACCAAGATTTTCTCAATGAAATCAATAAGCGAAGGACCTTTGCTATCATCTCCCACCCGGATGCGGGTAAAACCACCATCACAGAAAAGTTGTTACTGTACGGAAATACCATACAGGTGGCGGGTACAGTTAAGGGGCGCGGCTCCGACCGTCATGCCACGTCAGACTGGATGGAGATGGAAAAAGAGCGGGGTATATCTGTTACCACATCGGTGATGCAGTTCCCCTATAAAGACTGCACGGTCAACCTGTTGGACACCCCTGGCCACGAAGACTTCTCGGAGGATACCTATCGCACACTGACCGCCGTGGATTCTTCCTTGATGGTCATTGACGGCGCAAAGGGTGTTGAGCCTCGTACCATTAAACTGATGGAAGTATGCCGCCTACGGGATACGCCTATTCTGTCCTTCATTAACAAGATGGACCGGGATATCCGCGACCCTATTGAGTTGCTGGATGAAATTGAGAGCATCCTCAAAATCGATTGCGCTCCTATCACCTGGCCTATTGGTATGGGTAAATTATTTAAAGGGGTGTATAACCTTTATCAGGATACCACCTACCTCTATCAAACCGGTCAGGGCCACACTATTCAAGAGGTGCGGTCCATAAAAGGCTTGAATAATCCAGAGCTGGATGAAGCCGTGGGTGATCTCGCGGACGATCTGCGAGAAGAGCTGGAGTTAGTGCGGGGCGCCAGTCACGAATTTGATCTGCAACAGTTTTTGCAGGGCAAACTCACACCGGTATTTTTCGGTACGGCTTTGGGTAATTTTGGCGTGGATCACCTGTTGGATGGCTTGGTTGAGTGGGCGCCCAAGCCCCAGGGCAGGACAACCGACACCCGTGAGGTGAAATCCAGTGACCCTGAATTCTCTGGCTTTGTGTTTAAAATTCAAGCCAATATGGACCCTAAGCATCGGGATAGAATTGCCTTTATGCGGGTGTGTTCCGGGCGCTATGAGAAGGGCATGAAAATGCGTCATGTGCGCGTTGGAAAAGACATTCGAATTGCGGATGCGCTCACCTTTCGAGCGGGGGAAAGGGGACATCTGGATGAGGCCTGGCCTGGTGATATTATCGGTTTACACAATCACGGCACCATTCAGATTGGTGATACCTTTACCAATGGCGAGGCCATGAACTTTCAAGGTATTCCCCATTTTGCACCAGAGTTATTCCGCCGGGTTCAGCTCAAAGACCCTTTAAAAAGCAAACAATTGCAGAAAGGCATCACCCAGCTGTCGGAAGAGGGAGCCACCCAGGTATTTATGCCATTGCGTAACAATGATGTGATCGTGGGTGCTGTGGGGGTTCTACAATTTGACGTGGTTGCCTATCGTTTGAAGGATGAGTACAAAGTGGAATGTGCCTACGACAACATTAATGTTGCCACCGCCCGCTGGGTCTATTGTGACGATGCTAAAATGTTGGAAGACTTTAAAAAGAAATGCCACGATAATCTAGCCGTGGATGGTGGAGGCTACCTGACTTATTTGGCTCCCACCCGGGTCAATTTAGAGCTGACCATTGAGCGTTGGCCCGATGTCCGTTTTCAAGAAACCAGAGAACATTAGTTCTGACAATGCCCCTAGGGTGGGATAATAATGGCTGGCTACATTGTTGGATCATTGGTGTTGACTTGGGTGCTGTGTAGCGCGCTCAACTCCACCATTGAATACGCTGCTATTAACCAGTGGCTTGATCGTGGCAAGGCGTTCATTGCTATGATTTTAGGTGTGGTTGTCATTGCCGCAGGAATGGTGATGTTGGCATTGTTTGGTTTGCCCGATTCTCTGCTGGCTTTGGAATCCATGACGCCTCAACAGCTGGCAACCGCCACCCGTATCGGTTGCTTTGTTAATGTGTTGTTTGCAGTGGGCTATTGCGCATTTCAATTGCGCCGTTTTTGGGAAGACTAAAACTGAGTAACTATCATGCCTAATCGATTAATTCGGCGCATAGGTCGCAAATTGGGACCGGGTGCTGCTGCTGGCAAAAATAAAAGAGGCACAATGGAAAGTGACTCCTTACTTGACCAGCTTTATGAGGCAAAAGTAACTAAAATTCGTCACGAGACATCCCGCGCCGTATCCGTAGAGTTCGAGCTGCTTGATGGTTATCGCTTAAAATATAAGGCGGGTCAGTTTGTTAATGTAAGTTTTCCCCTTGGGGCGGCACTTTTTCAGCGCTGCTATTCTTTTTCTTCTGCTCCAGAAGAAAACCGTTACACCATTACTATTCAGAAAGTGTTTAAGGGTCGTATTTCCAGCTATGCGAAATCTGAATTGAAGGTGGGGGACAAGCTCTATATTGATGAGCCAGACGGTGCTTTTGTCACTCCCGACAGCCAGCCTGAATCTCAACGTTATATCATGATTGCAGCAGGTGCCGGAGTGGTGCCCATATTTTCCCTGGTTAAAGATTTGTTGGGTAAAAACAGCGATGCGGATATCCAAATGGTCTATGTTAGCCGTGACAAAGAACAGGCCTTGTTTCTGCGAGAGCTGGAGCGCCTGAAAAGGGAGCACTCAGGCTTTACCTTGCGAGTACACTACACTCGTAGCCAAATACTTGGACAAGATCAATATGGACGTCTGGACAGCGAGGCATTGATATCTGAATTGGCGGACCCCGCCAACGCAAACATGTACCTGTGCGGTCCCTATGGATTGATTCGCAAATGTGCCGAGGGTTTCGAGCGTTTAGGGTTACCCAAATCTAAAATTAAAATTGAAACCTTCAGCTCTACACCAGCATCTTCAGTGGTGAAACATCTTAAGCCCCATTCCATAACCTTTTTACCCAGTGGTTTGTTGGGGAAACCTGTGAGAACCCGTCAACAGCAAGTAGAGCCGATTTTGGACAGCGCCAGGGACGTTGGCGTTAACTATCCGCAGGACTGCAGCATTGGTAACTGCCAGGCCTGCAAGGTCAAAATTCATTCCGGAATACTCCTCATGGAAGAGCCCAACGGATTGACTATTAGTGATGCGAAAAATGGTTACGTTCTTGGCTGCGTGGCTTATCCCTGTACCCCCGTGGTGGCACGCCAAGCCCCAAAGTCATGAGTGGCTAATTTAGCTCTGAGGAAGTAACAGGCGGCTGGCGGAAGGTAAAGCAAACGCGTGCTGAGTTGCTTCCTGTTGTGCTGATGATGGTTCTTCCGGTGAAATGAGAATGGGCTTCTGAGTTGGGGCTTCGGTACTCCTGTTTTGGCTCAAATTGGTTACCAACACCAGCAGTAGCACTGCAATGACCCAACTTGTGACAATAGATTTGACGTTCATGACGCAGCTCTCCCCGATTCTCAGAACAACAAGTGTGGCTTAGCTCCATCGCTTTTGCTGTAAACTTTGACCATTCCAATTTGTGACTTATTACCAATTTGCTGCTGCGCAGTTGAGAAAGAAACGAACCTTCTCTCTATAAAACAGTCAAACTGTTTAAATTTACACCTATAGCAGCGGTTTTATTGGCAAAAATATCATGGGGGAGGCTTGAAAAAGAATAAAGTAAACAAAGTGGACCACTATGGATGGCCGATCATCGTTACGCATTGGTTGTCGGCCGTGATGGTGTGCTCCCTTTTTGGGTTGGGGCTCTACATGGTGGAGCTAACCTATTATGACCCCTTGTACAGAGTATTGCCTGAATGGCACAAACTGCTGGGTTTGATACTGGTAACGGTGACCCTGTTTAGGCTTGTTTGTCGGTTTGCCATTGGATCACCACAGTCACTCGCGGGCTCGCGCTGGGCCCGGTGGTCAGCGCAGCTTGCCCATGGTGGGCTCTATGTGGCGTTGTTTGTTTTGCCCGCGTCCGGCTACTTGATGACCACAGCAGACGGTGCCGCGCTGTCGCCTTTTGGTTTAATAACTATTCCTGGGTTGGTCTCCCTTTCGTCAGAGCAGGCGGAGTTGATGGGTGACCTGCACCGCTGGGCCGCCTATTTTATCGTAGCCTTGGCAGTGCTCCATGGCTTGGCTGCGTTGATTCATCATTTTGTTTATCGGGATAACACCTTGCTTCGAATGATCCATCCCACACGATTTTCCATCGATAGAAAAAACCATTAGGAGAATACCCATGAAAAAATATGAGAACAGATTTATCGCCGCTGTGCTGGCTATGGCTGCTTTTTTGGCAGCGGGACCTGCGGTGTCGGCCCAGGAAACCTACGTTATGGATACCAAGGGGAGTCACGCATTTATTCAGTTCAAAATAAAGCATCTTGGCTACAGTTGGCTGCTGGGACAATTTAATCAATTTGAAGGGGAGTTTCAGCTGGATGACAAACAGCCTGAGAAATCCAAGGTGAATGTGGAGATTGATGTGGCCAGTGTGGACTCCAATCACGCGGACCGTGACAAGCATCTACGAAACGCGGATTTTCTTGATGTGAAGACCTATCCTAAGGCCTCTTTTGTGAGCACAAAGGTAGAAAAAACCGGCGAGAACACGGCCAAGGTGACGGGAGATTTTACCCTGAAGGGAATAACCAAGCCGGTAGTGTTGGATGTGAATTACATCGGTGGTGGTAAGGATCCCTGGGGCGGTTATCGTCAGGGGTTTGAAGCCACCACTCAGTTTCCACTCAAAGATTTTGGTATTGACTATGACTTAGGGCCAGCGTCTCAGGTAGTGGATATCTATATTTCTGTTGAAGGTATTCGCAAGTAGTTTTTGGCTGAGCCAGGCGCGGTGGTTCAAGCCCACCGCGCAACAGCATTTTTTTAAAGCTTACTGAAGTCCGGTTTGCGTTTTTCAAAGAAAGCCGCAAAGGCTTCTTTGGCTTCCGCACCCTGCAACATTGCAGAAAAGTGCTCCTCTTCCGCTTTCATTATTGTCTCCAGAAATGCCTGGTTGCTTTGTCTCATCAGCTGTTTGGTGACCTGAATAGAGTGGGGAGGCTGTTGAGCCAGTTGTTTGGCCTTTGCTAATGCATGATCCTGATAATTGCTCGGGTCGAGCACTTCGTTAACCAGGCCTAGTTGCTCCGCTTTTTCTGCATCAAATACGCCACCTAACATCAACAGTTCACAGGCTTTTCGGTAGCCCACCGATTGCTGTAGTAAAAGGCTGGAACCCGCTTCCGGGCATAGCCCCAGGTTAACAAAGGGCATAGAAAACTTTGTGCTGCTCGCGGCGTAAACCAAATCGCAATGAAACAACAACGTGGTGCCAACGCCCACTGCGGGGCCGTTCACCGCGGCAACCAACGGTTTTTTTAGGTTGGGCAGAGTACGCAGAAAACGACCAACGGGTGAATCCCCGGCAATGGTGGAGTTCTCCATAAAATCCACCAAATCGTTACCGGCAGTGAAGCAGTCTTGGGAGCCCGTGATTAGCCCTACCCGTAGAGCTGGATCACTGTCTAATTTGTCGAAGGCATCGCAGATGCCATGATACATCTCCCCAGTGAGTGCGTTCTTTTTATCTTCTCTGTTCAGGCGAATACGAATTACGCCGTCCATGATCTCTGTTTGTACTAGCTCTGTCATAGTGATTCTCTAGTGAATGTGGGTGATAGCTTGGGTTTCTTGGCGTTGGGCTTTGATCAGCGCATTTAGATGTTGGGCGCTCTCAGGCAGTGGCGGAGCGCTGCTTTCCGCGAAGGCTTTTGCCAGCACTTCTGTTGCAGATAAACGCTTATGGGTTTTCATGTCCACCGTCGCCATTCGGGTCACAGAGCAGGTGAAAATAGTTTTCCCGTCAGCAAAAACCTGTTCTATGTAGAGGTACTTCTCATCCCAGCTGCTGATGCGAGTTTCCACGCTGAACTTTTGAAACAGACGCATTTCTTTAACGTAGCTTACCTCTGTATTTGCGATCAACGCTTTCGCGTTGCTGCGATACATATTTCTTAGCCAGGGTGTGTGAATCATATGTTCAACTCGCCCACGCTCCAGGTACTTCAGGTATTTTACGTTATTCATGTGAAGATTGGCGTCTAAATCCCAGGGCATAACGCGATAAGGGGCTGATACCCACTCAAGTATATGTTTGGTGGGCTTTATTTTTTGAATATAAGTTGCAACGAAAAACCGGAAAAAGAACCACATACTACGACCTTGACTATTTACTGCTTTAAATGCGCCATATATTACCTCAGGGTAGCCGCCAGTGGTGACTGGGTCTTGATGATTTTTCGTAACTACTGGTCGCCATTAGAAGTTACTGGCAGCGCTAAGTTTGACGGCATTTGCCAATGAAATCGCTGACTTAAACGCTGGTTAAACTGACATTTTTTGCCAGTGGCAGCGTCTATGGCCCTGTGTATACTCCGGACCATGCAGTCATCAAATAACTAATTGTTCAGCAAGAGGGTGGGCTATGGACTTAAAAGATAAGGTTGCGGTGGTTACGGGTGGTGCGTCGGGTTTGGGCCGGGCTACGGTGGAACTATTTTTGGCGAAAGGCGCTAAGGTGGTGATTTTTGATCTTAACGAAGTTGCAGGTCAACGCGCAGCAGAAGAGTTAGGCGATTATTGCAGCTTTGAGGTGGTTAACGTGGCGGACGAAGCTTCTGCCAAAACCGCCATACAAAATGTTTTATCCACCCATGGTGCTCTGCATGTGGCGGTGAATTGCGCGGGCATTGGCGCTGCCATGAAAACCTATGGAAGCAAGGGGCCCCATGCCCTTGATGAATTCCAGAAAGTGGTTGCGGTGAATTTGGTGGGTACCTTTAACATCTGTCGCTTGGCAGCAGAGGCCATGGCTAAGCACGAGCCCGTTAACGAGGATGGTGAACGGGGAGTCATTATTAATACCGCTTCTGCCGCTGCATTCGATGGACAGGTTGGGCAAGTGGCTTACGCTGCCACTAAAGGCGGCGTGGTGGGGATGACGTTGCCCATGGCGCGAGATTTGGCCAGTTACGGCATTCGCGTCAATGTGATTGCTCCGGGTATTTTTAATACGCCTCTAATGAACGCGGCTCCTGATGCAGTTAAATTGCCTCTAATTGAAATGACGCAATTTCCAAAACGCCTTGGTCACCCACCGGAATACGGAAAACTTGCGGCACAAATGGTGGAAAACGGCTTCTTTAATGGCGAAGTGGTGAGGCTCGATGGTTCTATTCGGATGGCCCCTCGTTAGCCGAAAGAAAGTTAACGCTTTCGGTTTTCTCAGGTTGAGGGTAGAGTATTCAGACAACTGGCAACAACTAAAAAGGTAAACCTGTGTCTTTAAGAATGCTCACCCTGGGCCTGTTGCTTTGCTCAAGTCTTGCATTATCCGGCTGCACTTCCTGTGACCTTGCTCTATGGTTGGGCACAGATGTTTGCGATATCAGCGCTAATTAGTTTAGTGCTATTTTTGTTCGAATCTCCTTTCTCTTTGCCAAGAATGAGCTATTATCAAAAACGCGTTTTGTCGGTTTCTGATTGCTCCTTTTGGCCCCTGTCTAATTGTCGGACACGCCATCGACAATAATTGTCGATTCCCCATAAAACACTGATACAAGGGCAGTAGTTAATGTACACCCCGAAAACATTCTTGGTAACAGAACAATCGGTGTTGTTCGATTTCATAGAGGAAATTCAGTTTGGTAAGTTGATTACCAGTCGCAAGGGAAAGATAGATATTAGTTCCATTCCTTTCTTCCTCGACCGAGAGAAGGGAGAACTGCTGGGTCATTTGGCGAAGGAAAATTCCCAGTGGCAAACACTCATGTTGGCGGATGATCTGGTTGTTTTATTTGAAGGCCCTCACGGCTATGTTTCTCCTGCCTGGTACAGCCAACCCGATGGTGTTCCCACTTGGAATTATGTCAATGTGGAAGTGGCGGGTAAGGCTGAGACAATAAAGACGGAAGCGGATTCGTTGTTAGTGCTGCAAAAATTGACGGAGGCATCCGAGTCCCGCTACGGCGAGGGCTGGTCCATTTTCGATCTCAATGAAAGCGTCATGAAGACCATGCTCAAGCAGATCATTTTTTTCCGAATCAAAATCAAGTCCATAGAAGGCAAAGCCAAACTCAGCCAGAATCGCAGCAAGATGGACCGGGTGGGCGTGATTCAAAAACTATCCACCAGTGAAGACACTCAGCTACAGGCTCTGTCGCAGTGGATGCGCAATACCCTGAAAGACGAGAACTCCTGATTCCTTAAGTTCAAATTATCCCTGGCCTGGTTAAGGGGCCGATTGAGTCCCTCACTGTCTTGCGGGCGCCATTCCTGCTATATTTGTTGCCCGTTTAAAGCAGCAATTGTAGTCAGGAGAGAACCATGCCCGCATACCGTTCCGCAACCTCTACCCAAGGTAGAAACATGGCAGGTGCCCGCGCTCTGTGGCGCGCCACCGGTATGAAAGATGATGATTTTAAAAAGCCCATTATTGCTGTGGCAAATTCCTTTACTCAATTTGTGCCTGGGCATGTGCACTTGAAAGATCTCGGGCAACTGGTGTGTCGGGAAATCGAAAAGGCCGGAGGGGTTGCCAAAGAATTCAATACCATAGCGGTGGATGACGGTATTGCCATGGGCCATGATGGCATGCTGTACAGCTTGCCATCCCGGGAGATCATCGCGGATTCCGTGGAGTATATGGTAAATGCCCACTGCGCTGACGCGTTGGTGTGTATTTCCAACTGTGACAAGATTACCCCAGGGATGTTGATGGCCGCATTGCGTCTGAATATACCCGTTATTTTTGTATCTGGTGGCCCTATGGAAGCGGGTAAAACCAAGCTGGCAGACAAAACCATTAAGTTAGACTTAGTGGATGCCATGGTGGCCGCTGCAGACCCCAATATCACCGATGAGCAGGCGGATATGTACGAGCGTAGCGCCTGCCCAACCTGTGGCTCCTGTTCCGGCATGTTTACCGCCAACTCCATGAACTGCCTGACTGAAGCTTTGGGCTTATCGTTACCCGGCAATGGCACCACCCTGGCAACCCACAAAGATCGAGAAGGTCTGTTCCTGGAAGCCGGTAGGCGTATTGTGGAAATCACCAAACGCTATTACGAGAAGAACGACGAAAGCGTTTTGCCCCGCTCTATTGCCACCGTGGAAGCATTTGAAAACGCCATTACCCTGGATATCGCCATGGGAGGTTCCACCAATACCATTCTCCACCTGATGGCGGCAGCCCAGGAAGGGGAAGTGGACTTTGGCATGAAAGACATCGACCGGCTCTCCCGCAAGGTGCCCCAACTCTGTAAAGTGGCACCCAATACGCAGCAGTACCATATTGAAGACGTGCATCGTGCTGGCGGCATCATGGCGATTTTAGGGGAGCTGGCCCGCGGTGGCTTGCTCCACACCCATTTGCCCACGGTGCACTCTGAATCATTGGCTCAAGCTTTAGAGCAGTGGGATCTAACCCAAACCGATAGTGCGGAAGTGCATACTTTCTACAAGGCGGGCCCCGCTGGTATTCCTACTCAGGAAGCGTTCAGTCAAGATTGTCGCTGGGATGATCTTGATATTGACCGTGAGAACGGCTGTATCCGGTCTGTGGAACACGCCTATTCCCGGGAAGGCGGCTTGGCGGTGCTGTACGGTAATATCGCCGTTGATGGCTGTGTGGTGAAAACCGCCGGTGTGGATGAAAGCATCCTGGTTTTTGAGGGTAGCGCTCGAATTTTTGAGAGTCAGGATGCCGCTGTAAAAGGCATTCTCGCTGATGAGGTAAAAGCCGGTGACGTGGTCATTATTCGTTACGAAGGGCCGAAAGGGGGCCCCGGCATGCAGGAAATGCTGTACCCCACCAGTTACTTGAAATCCAAAGGGCTAGGCAAAGAGTGCGCTCTGTTAACCGACGGCCGTTTTTCCGGTGGTACATCGGGCTTGTCCATAGGCCATGTTTCTCCCGAAGCGGCATCTGGCGGCGCCATCGGCTTGGTGGAAGAAGGCGATCGTATTCGTATTGATATCCCCAATCGCACCATTGATGTGGTTGTGAGCCTAGAGGTGTTGGATCAACGGCGCCAGGCTATGGAAGCAAAGGGCGCGGCGGCCTGGAAGCCAGAACTACCCCGGGACAGAAAGGTGAGTACGGCCCTGAAGGCGTACGCGGCCCTGGCCACCAGTGCCGATCGAGGTGGTGTTCGAGATTTGTCTCAGCTCGATCGTTAATCTTTTAGCCTGTGTTGCCCGCCCTGGGTGACGCTCGGAGGGGGAGAATGTCTGCTCCCTCTCGGGTTTGGTTTTCTTCTTGGCACAAGCCAAAGTAAAGTTTGCGGTATTCGCCTGATTTCAAATGGCTACCCGCGAAACGATCCCACAGTGCCAAACAGGTGCCAAAGTTTTTATCGGCGTGGGCCGGGTGGCTGCTGTGGTGAAGTTGATGCTGAACCGGGCTTATAAATAGAGCTTCTAATCGACCAAAGCTCAGCCAGACAGGTGTGTGGCGTAAATTGGCGCCAAACAAATTAAATAAGAAGCCAATGCAGTCCACACCCAAGATTTCCCAGCCGTGCACCTTACCTCTAAACAAATAAACGAATACACCGCTAATCAAGCCGAACACAAACAACCCCCTCAAGTAATACAGGGTCATTTCCAATGGATGTACCCGATGCACGGTTATGGGGGTGAGGGTGGTAGCGGAATGGTGCAGCTTATGGAATTGCCATAGCAGTGGCACCTTGTGCATAAGCCAATGCAGGCCAAAGCGGCTAACGTCTTCCGCCACAAAAAACACCAGGGTAAACAGTAAACCCACTGTGAAAAGGGAAAGCGGGATATCAGGCGCATCCCCTAAGGTGGTTTGAAGTGTACTCCCCACCAAGATGGTGGCGGCTAAATGACTGCCCAATAGGGGTACGATCAACAGTACACGAATACCACTATTCAAAAACAATAGGCTTATATCCACTAGTGATGATGGGCAAAGCCAGTAGCGGGGATTAGTTAGGGCCCGCAACTGCGAGCCTAAATGGAAGCGCCTGTTTTGAACCGTGACCGCTATGGAGGCCAGGATCAACGCGCTGATCATGAATAGCCAAAACAGCCGGCGTTCTGGTTCCAACACATAACCTAAGGGTTGAGTGATTGCCTGCCAAATAACGCCGGTGTCCATGGTTAGAAGCTGTATTTCACACGGCCACGCACACTACGTGGCTTCAGCGGTCGTGCCCCAAAGGGTCGCCAGGACACTATGGCTTCTTCATTGGTTAGGTTATCGATACTGAGTTGAACCAGCCACTGGGGTCTTACCTGCCAGGCTGCAGATAGATCCACTGTGGTGTAGGCGTCTGTGAACTGAGCTAGCTCGTCGTGACCTGTACCCGCTTCGTTACGCATTTCGCTTTGATGATTAATGGCGATATAGGCGTCCCATTGCCAGGTTTGCAGCCCTAATTGTACTCGCGCTACGTGTTCAGGAAGGTAAGGCAGTTCATCGCCTTTCTCCACCGCGCCCCACTGGGAAAAGCTGGACAAGAAACTGCTTTGAAAGGCAGATTCAGTGTAGGTATAACTGATCGTGAGCGGCATTTGCCACTGCTGTTGATCAATAACTGTAAACTCCCCATAAATCTCAACCCCCGCTACTTCCACGTCACCGCCGTTGAATTCTTCCCCAACATTACAGCTACTATCGCTTGCACGACAGCGGCCAAGTAGGTTGGTGTAATCACTGAAGAAGCCAATCACTTCCGCTCGGCCTCTGTCACTTTCATAACGTAACCCGTATTCGTAGTTGAGAGCTTCTTCTGGGTCAGCGTCTGCACCTGCGCTGGCTCCTGCCGGCGAGAAGCCTTTGTTTATGCCCACCAAAAAGCCAAGGGAGTCAGAAAACTGCCAGTAGGCGCCCACTCCAGGCACCACAATGGATTGGGATTTTTCATTGGCGGTATTGGTAAGAAAGTCCATGGCTTCGCTGCGGATGTTTTCATAGCGAAAGCCCGCGTTGAAGGTCCAATCGTACCAGTGCATGGTGTCATTCAGATAAAATGCCACGGCGTCGGTTTCGGCTTCATTCAGGGTTTTATTTCCCCACTCCAAGCCGTCGTTCACCATGGTTCCGCTCAGCATGTAATAGCCCTGGGTGGCATGGTCTCTTTCGATATAATCGTGATGAAAGCGCAGGCCGGATTCCAACTCGTGTTCAAAATCACCATGATTGAACAAATAGGTGGCTTTGAATTGCAGGCCGTGGGAACCATATTCCCGGCTATTATTGGTCACGTCCAAGGTTTCCTCCGGCACCAAACGGGAATCAATTTCACCTCGAATTATGCCCAGTTGACGGGGAAAAAGGTCAGGCCGATTAAGGACGGTGTCGATGGGGAAATCCATAAAGCCGTCAAGCTTGTTCCATGAGCGTTCAAATTCATTCCAGTAGATTTTGGAATTGAGGGAAACGTCCTGGCTCAGTTCAATCACGTGATCAAGATGAACTTGATAGTGTTTAGATTCAAAGTGATCCAACTGGCTAGCGGCATAACGACGGTCAGATTGTCGTTGAAAATCCTCTTGGGTTAATCCCAGATAGGTTTCGTCAGCATCTTCGTCAGCGTAGCCCAATTTTAAGGTGAAGGTTTGCTCATAGCCAAATAGTTCATCGGGCCGCCACTGTAGTTTGGTATTAATGTCATTACGCTCAAACCCGGTGTCCGCGCCATTGTCCAATTGCTTGAATCCATCGCTGCCGTAGTGTAGCGCATCAATCCAATAGCCCCATTCATTGACCGTATTGCCGTAAAAAACCTGGTACTTGTTATAACCGTCACTTCCGGCTGAGAGATCCACAAACCCTTCCGCTTGTTCCGGAATAGGCTGGGTCACCATGTTGATGGCACCGCCCACGTTATTGGGGCCTTGGCGAATGGCCGCGGGGCCCTTCATCACCTCGATGGTGCTCATCCGGGAAATGTTCGGAATGTAGTAAGCAGCAGGAGCCGAATAGGGAGCCGGCTTAATCAGTACGCCATCTTCTGTCAGCGTCACCTTCTGGCTACGTTCACTGCTAACGCCGCGTAAGCCGATATTGGGGCGAAGGCCATAACCATCTTCCAACCGAATGTAAACACCGGGTAGGGTTCCCAGAACTTGATTCAAGTCGGAATAATCGAATTGTTCCAGGGTTTCTTCGTCTAGCAGGTGTGCCGACCCCGAAAGGGTTCGGATCTCATCGCGCCCACCGGTGACCAATACTTCTTCCATAGGCGCCGCCGTTTCCGCATTGACGGACGGGTGCCACACCAGGCACGCGCTGTGTGCCGCTATTATGAGTTTGTATTTTAGGTTCATACTTAAAAATCTTTTAGGTGCATGTAAATAAACAACTGCGCTGGATCGTCAGTCGGCGTCCGATTGGGCACGTTCAGGTAAGTCAACGTTCACTGCTGACACAAACCCAACCTTCAGATCGTCGGTGATGCGTTTAACAAAACCGTACAGGTGGCAAGCGGAAAGTGTTGCACTCACAACGGGGTTCGCTGCGGCATTACTGCAGGCGGTGTCCGCGTTCTGATCCGTGATTGCGCTGGCCTGTTGAGTTAACGACTCAGAGGCAGTGGTTATGGTATTCAGAGCATCGGTGATATTGTTATTAAAATCACTGTTTAAGGAATCAAGTCCCGCTTGCGCAATGATATCGTCAAAGCCCAGGCCGCTTCCTCCCGTTAGCATTTGTGAAAATCCCTCCACATTGGCCTGAATATTTTGCAATGAGCGTTGGCTATAGGGGGATTCAGCTAAACTGGGGCAAGCAAAATCGGTACAAGCATTGCTGATGCCAATAGGCGTACCCAGTTTATTGTCTTTTACTTCCACATCCATGAAAAACAATGCATCGGATAAAGCACTGAAGTTGTCTGCAACTTGATTTGGGTGAATAAATTGAGATCGGTAATCGTCTCCATTTATATCCCATGCGTCTGCAATGCTTTCAGCCGTATTACTGATATCTTGGCTGAGGGTTAGGGCGTATTCACATCGCAGTTGTTTTCTTTCTTGTGCGGGACGTGAATTCCAGTCACTGGTTTCTGTAATTTGACTGGGGCAGGTGTGGTCCAGATTGTTATTAAATAACAGATACTCTACAGCGCCGATCCCTCTTTGGGTAACAGTTCGGGCACTCACGTCAAAACTGCTGTCTTGTGAAGCCAGAACCACAGACTGATCAATACCACAGGTGCTAAGGGGCCCGGCATGATAGGAATTCAAACTATTACGGAGTAAGTTTGTGTTGTTGGCTGCGGGGCCAATAACGTGGCTTTCTGAAATCTGAATCGCGCTTTGCAAATCCTGCCAAGCAGTAGAGGCGGCGCTGAAAGCGCTGGCTTCATCGCCACTGCCAATGGCATTACAGTATTGCATCAAGGGACCATTGCTGGCAGCCAGTTGTTGCGCATTAGCCGCTGTAGTTTGGTAGTTGGGAATGATAATGTTGTCGGCGTAGTTAGCTAACATGCCGACAAAATCGAAATCTCCGCCACTACCGGTTGTGTCGCTTGAATCTGCGCTGTCACCCACGCAACCTGTCAGTGACAGGGTTCCTACCAGGCAACCTGCTAGAGTTGTTTTTGTTACTCTCTTCATGTGTTTATACCAAGTTAATTCTGTCTCTACTACAAACGGAGAAAGGTGCATTTGCACCTTTCTCCGTTCACTCTCTAAAGAATTAAGCCGGTTTTACCAACCTGCTACATTGTCACCATCAAAGGCATAGGCTGATTGCAGAATGTCTCTGGCACTGGCCAAATCTGCTAAATAAGCAGCCTTTGCGGCAGCAGCGGTGGCCTCACCTTTGTATAGACTCCCGTTCTCCACGCCATCTAAGCTGGTGTCTTGAGTTCCGTCAGCCAATACAGGTGCGTCACCCATAAGCGATAGCACCAGCTTAAGGTCATCCACATCTACGGTTACGGCTTGAGATTCGCCGTTCACCATTACAGAACCGGTTCGGAAAGGAGAGTAGGGGCTAAACTGTAAACCCAGTGCGAAACCCTTCATCTCGGCCCAGTGCTTAGCCAAATCGGTGAAATTGGTTAGATCAGTAAATTCGTCGCCAGAGAAATTACCCATGTCTCCGGTAACGTCGTTGATGTAGTGGATAACTGTGGCTGCGATGCACTTTTCCCACGTTTGTGCAGCAATGGTAATTTGTGTTTCCAGGGCGGTGGCCGCCTCCGCAGATAATGCGCCAGGGCTGGATTCAGTAGCCCCTGTGGCGGCATTTTGCAGAATCTCCCGGCCTAGCACGAACGCGTCAAAAACCTCTTTGGTGAAGTTGGTGGGGTTGTTGTTGCCGTCGGTGCCTTGGTCCCGCTTGGCACAGTTAGTGGAGTTGGCAAAGTTGTACTCACTGCGTAAATCGATCGCGCCGTCTGCGGTGATGGTGTCTGAAGCCGCGAATTCATATCCGTCTCGAATTTGGCTGTCTGCTAAGTCATTGTAGTTTCGAGCCGCACCGAAGTAGCCAAAGGCTTCATCAAAATCATGGGCGCCTTCAGTATAGGTTTTGCCTGCTGCTAGAGTGAGGTTGGCATCTGAACCGTAGTCGATGCTCAGGTAATCAGCGGTACCTTGGGAGAAGGTTAGGGCGCCCAGAATTAACTTCTGAATCAGTTGGCGAAGATCCAGACCTGACTCCGTTACCGTGGCTGCACCGATGTTTGCGGTTCCACCAACCACAGCAATAGAATCGGTGGTATCGGCTGCTTCATTACCTAAAACTGTAAACCACTCAGCAACCAAATCAGCAGGGGACGTAATACCGGTCCACCCGAAAAATTCACCTTCCAATATATGATCAGAAGAATCCTGACCAGCTAATTTAGCAATGATGGTTTTGTCTGAGGAAATGGCTCCAGGTGTAATGACGGCTGCTGGTGCGTCAACATCGTTACCTATTATGTTCTCAGCGCCAGCAAGGCCGAAGGTAGGAGTGTAGCTGCTGTCACGAGTGGCGGCGTCCAGGCTGTAGTAGTACTCCAAGTCGCTTACCACTGTTGCAGGGTCGTTACTGATGTCGCGGGTTAAGCCATTCATGGCGGTCACTAAATCGCTTATAAGAACCTGCCTGGCGGTCTGTCCTGTGTAAGAGACGGTGCTTTCCGCTGATTCATTCTCAAAACTGTAGGTGGTTGGGATTGAGTCGCAAGCATCACCTGCACCGTCCACGTCACTGTCCGTTTGCTCTGGGTTAGCTGTATCCACGCAGTTGTCGCTGGCGTCGGCAATACCATCACTGTCGGCATCTGAAGAGGTTAGGTTGTTTGGTGTTTCTGCGCCGCTGTTGCTGCTGCCCCCGCCGCAGGCCACTAAAAGAATCGAGCTGGAGAAGGTGGTCAGAATTAAAAGTTGTTTTAGTGTCATGTGAAAGTCCATTCGTTGTTCGCTTGAACCGATTTCAAAAGAGATGGCTCGAATTTTGATCTAAATACAAGGGTAAAATAGAAAAATGATGATAATTGTTATCATTAGCGTTAACAAGTGTCCGGCATCAGATTTGTATGATGGAGATCAAAGTACTGGCATTAAGCTGGTCGCGCGGGGAAACAATCCAGTTAATTTTGTTTTTCTGGTGGGCGTTTTCAATCCTTACGGCCTGTGTTAGCCTGCTCCCCCTTAGTTTTTCCTTCAAGCGCAGATTCTCATGCTTAGCTACCGACACGGCTACCACGCGGGTAACCACGCCGATGTACTCAAACATTGGGTTCAGGTTCTCTGTTTGCAGTATTTAAAACAGAAAGATAAGCCTTTCTATTATGTGGACAGTCATGCTGGCGGTGGTCTCTACGATCTGAAAAGCCAATTCGCGCAGAAAACCAACGAGGCGGCGGAGGGAATTACCTGTTTGTGGCAGCAATCAGACCAGCCGGATGTCCTCGCAGACTACATTGATGCCGTGGCTCAATTTAATCCCCATAAGCTTAAAAATTATCCCGGCTCACCGGCCATCGCGGCTAATTTGCTGCGGGAAGGCGATCGCTTGCGCTTGGTGGAAATGCACAGCGCAGAAATCTCGGCACTGCAAAAACAGTTTGCCAAAGATCGCCGTGTCAAAGTCATTGACGGGGATGGTTTCCAGGAATTAAAGGCATTGTTACCACCGCCCACCCGTCGGGGGTTGGTTTTGATGGACCCCCCTTATGAAATGAAAGCAGATTACCAGCGCGTGATCGGCGCCATGAAAGAAAACCTGAAGCGTTTTGCCAATGGTATTTATCTTATTTGGTATCCATTAATTAATTCCGTGGCGGCGCAACGTTATTCCGACCAGTTACGCAAATTGCCCTGCGATAAATGGCTGGATGTGCAGCTCAGTGTGGCAAGGCCACCCCAGGGTCATGGCATGTACGGTAGTGGTATATTTGTGGTGAATCCCCCCTGGGTACTGGAGGAGCAACTGCATTCAGGTCTGGATTACTTAGTTAAAAAACTAGCGCAGGATGAAGCCGCCGAGAGTAGAATCCTGAGCAGTGAAAATCATTGAGGCAAAAGCATGAACATAGAAAAAAATTGTGTTGTACAGTTTCATTACAGTCTAAAAGATGAATCAGGGGAAGTGCTGGAATCCACAGAAGGCAAGGATCCCATGGCCTATCTGCACGGCCACAAGAACATGATTGTGGGTTTGGAAAAACAGATGGAGGGCAAGTCGGAGGGTGACAAGTTCACGGCCCAGGTTGAACCCAAAGACGGTTACGGAGAAAGAAAAGAAGGCTCTACCCAGCGCATCCCGTTAAAGCACATGCACGGCGCAAAAAAATGGAAAAAAGGTATGGTGGCCACGGTGCAAACCGATCAGGGGCAGCGTCAGGTAGTGGTACAGAAGGTGGGTAAATTCAATGCCGATTGCGATCTCAATCACCCGCTAGCGGGAAAAAACCTCAGCTTTGACATTGAAGTGATTTCGGTTCGTGAAGCAACAGGGGAAGAGATTGCCCACGGTCATGCCCACGGCGTAGGTGGCCATCACCACTGATATCTGCAACTATATAGATGCTCAGTTGTCTTAATTAGCGGTGCATAGCAAGGGTTGTATGGGGGGATTATGATGCAGCAAAACAGTACGCATTCAGTGTTAGTGGGTTACATCCTGTGGATCTTTGGGTTTATGGGGGCACACCGTTTTTACTTTGGTAAGCCGGTTTCCGGTACCATTTGGTTTCTCACCCTGGGATTGTTTTTCATTGGTTGGATCATTGACCTGTTTCTTATTCCGGGTATGGATCGCGATGCCGAGGAAAAATACCAGGAGGGCCGCTTAAACTATACGGTGGGTTGGGTTCTGTTAACCTTCCTTGGGGTTTTTGGTATTCACCGTTTTTACATGCAAAAGTGGATTACCGCCATTATCTACTTATTCACTGGCGGCTTTTTCCTGATAGGGGTTCTCTACGATTACTGGACCTTGAACGGGCAGATTGATGAAATAAACCGTTCACCGGATAGCGGCAGTCTGTTCTAGCTAAATTTATATTCAATACCTGTGAGTTTTTCTGACTCTTGCCACAGTCGCCGCCCAATGTCCGGATTGCGGGCGCGGCGTGCGACCCTCGCCAAACCTGGATATCCAAAAGCTTCATAAAAACCCGTTGGGCCAATATAGTCCCCGCTTTTTACATTCGCTTCGGTGGCGGCATATAGGGTGGGTAATGCGCCTTTAAGTGTGTCTTGAGCCACAATGGGGGTTAGCACTTTCATGGCGCTAGCCAAAATACCGGATTTGCTTTGCTCAAAACCCGGTACTGCCAAATTAGTATTGGCCACTCCCGGATGGGCCGCCACAGAGAGAGTTTGAGCGCCATGTTGATTCAACCGTCTATCCAATTCAATGGCAAAAACCAAATTGGCCAGCTTGCTTTGGGCGTACGCCTTGTGTTTTCCATAGGGGCGTTTTTCAAAAAACAAATCGTCGAAATCAATGTTGCCACCTCGATGGGCAATACTGCTGATGGTAACAATGCGTGCGCCATTTTTGTTGAGCAGAGCGGGTAACAACAATCCGGTTAAGGCGTAATGACCCAGATGGTTGGTTCCAATTTGAGCTTCAAAACCGTCTTTGGTGAGGGATTTGGGTAGCCACATAACACCGGCATTATTGATCAAATAATCAAGCTCTTTGTATTGTTCATGAAAGAGTTCAGCCATGGCGTGGACAGAGTCTTGGCTGCTTAGATCCAACGGTAAAAAATGCAGTTGCGCTTTGGGAGCAGATTCGCGAATACGCGCCATGGCTTGAATGGCTTTGTCTTGGTTTCGACAAGCCAAAATTACCTGAGCGCCCCGTTGAGCCAATACTCGGGCGGCTTCAAAGCCAATTCCACTGTTCGCTCCCGTAATGAGGGCGAGTTTTCCCTGCTGGTCGGGCACGCTATTCTCATCCCATTGATTTGCTTGTTTATTCATCTTCACAGCTCCTGCTTTGATGGTGTTGGAATGCTAGCAAGAACCATGAAATCTAAGCAAATATCCATTCAGTTTCGCCAGTTGGCATACACTGATACTTAGGAGGTTGTCAGTATGTTGACCTCGCTCATTGTAAATCTTAACCAGGTGGAGATTATGGCCCCCAGACACGTAAACCGTCGTAAGCACAAGCGCACTCCTTTTCGCTGCAAAATCAAAGTGTGGCACCAAGAAGTGGGAGAAGTGGTGGTAGAAACCCGTAATGTTTCGGACGGCGGCGTGTATTTACTTATGGGCAGCAGTGTGGTTGAAACCCTTTCTGTGGGTACCGTGGTTAAAGGCCAGGTTCTTGACATGGCAGAGGGTGGACCAGTAGTCACGATGGAAGTGGTGCGAACCGATGTAAACGGTGTGGGCTTGCGCTATATATTGAATACAAAATAGGGCTTGTTATCTGTCTCCACACAGGATAGTTTTACAAATCTTCAAGGAGTAGGCTACTTTTTCAGCCATAGTATGATAGCGCTTTTGGCTGGTCATTCTTTTTAAAACAATAAGTTGTGGAGTTCGTAGGTATGTTAGTTGGAATACCCAAGGAGATCTTCCCGGGGGAGAATCGTATTGCTGTGATTCCTTCCGGAATACAATTTCTCACCGACGCGGGTTTTGCTGTGGTGGTGCAAAGCGGGGCTGGGGAGCCGTCTCATTACAGTGATGAAGAGTACCGTAATGCCGGTGCCAGCATCGCGCCAGACGCCAAGTCTTTGTATGAGCAGGCCGAGCTAGTGTTAAAAGTTCGTCACTTGGTTGACGATGAGCCCGACATGATCAAAGAGGGTGCCACCCTGATTTGCATGTTGGATGCCTGGTTTAATCAGGAATTGGTTAAAAAGCTGGCTCAGCGCAATGTGCGCAGTTTTGCGTTGGAATTTATTCCCCGCATAACTCGTGCCCAGAGCATGGACGTACTTAGCTCCATGGCCGCTATTTCCGGCTATCGTGCGGTTCTTGCCGGTGCCATGGCGTTGCCCCAATACTTTCCTATGTTGATGACCGCTGCTGGTACTATTCACCCCGCTAAAGTGTTTGTGGTGGGTGCCGGTGTGGCTGGTTTGATGGCTATTTCTACCGCTCGTCGATTGGGGGCTGTGGTAGAAGCCTATGATACTCGCGTGGAAGTACGCGAGCAGGTGGAAAGCTTGGGCGCCAAGTTTATTGAATTTGATCTGCCCCAGGAAGAAGGCACCAGTGCCGGTGGCTATGCCAAGCAGCAGTCAGAAGAATTTTACCGCCGCCAGCAAGAGCAAATGTCCGCAAAGGTGGCGCAATCTGATCTTGTTATTACTACAGCGGCTATTCCCGGTAAAGCGTCTCCGCGCTTGATTACGGCCGATATGCTTAAGTGCATGAAGAAAGGTTCTGTGATCGTGGATTTGGCTGCAGAACGGGGTGGAAACGTAGAAGGCACCGAAAAGAATGCCAAGGTTTACGTAGATGGTGTGACTATTATTGGCTACATCGATCATCCTTCACGTGTGCCAGTGCACGCGTCTCAGCTCTACACCAAGAACATCATCACCTTCCTGCAGAATATGAGCAAAGAAGGTGCCATTGAGCTGAATATGGAAGATGAGATTGTGACTTCCACTTTGATCACCGATGGTGGCGAAATTAAACATTCAGGTTTACGTGAACTCGTTGAGAAGGAGTCAAGCTGATGGAAATGTTAATGCTGACTTTTACCATATTTGTATTGGCGATTTTTGTGGGTGTGGAGATTATCAACAAGGTTCCTCCCACACTGCATACGCCACTGATGAGCGGCACCAACGCTATTTCGGGTATCGTTGTGGTGGGTGCAATTATCAGTTCTGGGGGTGGTGAACAAACCACAGGTCTTTCCACGTTTCTTGGCGTGCTCGCGATCGTCTTAGCCTGCATCAATATCTTTGGTGGCTTTATGGTTACAGATCGGATGCTCAACATGTTTAAGAAGAAATAAATAAGGAAGACTCATGCAAGTTTTTATTAACCTTTGTTATTTGATCGCCGCGATTCTGTTTATCTTCGGCATCAAGGGGATGACCACTCCTAAAACCGCAGTACGCGGCAACCAGATGTCCGCAGTGGGCATGTTGATTGCTGTAATCACAGCCCTCATGGATTACAACGTGGTGAGCTACCTTTACATCATTATGGGTATGCTTATCGGTGCTGCCATAGGTACCTACCTGGCTAAGAAGATACAAATGACTTCCATGCCGGAGATGGTTGCTGCCCTCAATGGTTTTGGTGGCGGTGCTTCTTTGATGGTTGCCTCGGCTAACTATCTTGAGAGCCAAAATACCGTGGGCTTTGATCCCACTATGGATTGGAGCCTTGCCTTAATATTCAGTATTCTCATCGGTGCCGTTACCCTCACTGGTAGCTTCGTGGCCGTTGGTAAGCTGATGGGTAAATTGGGTGACCCCGCTTCCATAGGTATGTTTAAAATCATCGTTAAGGTGTGTTTTGCCATCTTGATTGTTGGCACCATCTATTTTGTTAGCTGCAACCCCTTAGAGCAGGGCACTTTGCTGGTGTTGATGATTGTGGTCTGTTTGCTACTCGGGGTGTCACTGGTTATCCCCATTGGTGGTGCTGACATGCCGGTAGTAATCGCATTGCTTAACTCCTACTCTGGCTTGGCGGGTTCAGCCACCGGTTTTGTGCTGGGTAACAATGGTCTTATTATCACCGGTTCTTTGGTGGGTGCTTCTGGCCTGATTCTTACCACCATCATGTGTAAAGCCATGAACCGGTCACTTGCCAACGTATTGTTCGGTGGTTCCATGGCCGCTCAGGCGGGCGTAAGTCGCGACGAGAACGATGCTTTCTACGAAGGTAAGGTGAAAGTAACCAGCTCAGACGAAGTGGCCATGTTGTTGGATTCCGCTTCAAAGGTGGTGTTTGTACCTGGTTACGGTCTTGCTGTTGCTCAAGCACAGCATGCTACCCGTGAGCTGGCAACCATGCTGCAGGATCGTGGCTCTGAAGTGAAATACGCCATCCACCCGGTTGCCGGTCGTATGCCTGGTCATATGAACGTGCTGCTGGCGGAAGCCGAAGTACCCTATGATCAGTTGGTTGAAATGGATGCCATTAACCCAGAGTTTGCACAAACCGATGTGGCCATCGTATTGGGAGCAAATGACGTGACCAACCCGGCTGCGTCAAAAGACCCCAACTCACCCATCTTTGGTATGCCCATTCTGGAAGTACATAACGCCAAGACCGTTATTGTGGTTAAGCGTGGCTTGTCTCCTGGTTTTGCCGGTATCCCCAACGAGTTGTTCATTAACGATAACAGCTTGATGGTTCACGGCGATGCTAAACTGGTTCTGCAGGAAATCATTTCTTCCATGAAGGATTTGTAAGCCAAGCACCAGAAAGCCAAGTGCCAGAAAGCAAGTACAAGAAAACAAAAAACCCGGGCATTGTCCCGGGTTTTTTTGTGGTCTATTTTAGGCGCAGAAACGTTTCGGTTTCGTACTTCAGGATCAGGTTAAGAATGTTGTCTGGAAAGCTCTGGATACGGGTATTGAACACTTCCACTGCGTTATTGTAGGCATCCTTGATAAACGCTAGCTCTGTTTCCAGCGCAATGAGTCGCTGGTTAAAAGCATGAATAACCTGATGGCTCTTTAGGTCAGGGTAACGTTCCAGCGTGGCGCTCAACTCAAGCAGAAACCCGTGCTCCTGTTTAAGGTAGTGGGGTAGATGGGTTGAACTTTGTTGGCTGGTCTGATTTTCGGTTCTTAGTGCGGTGAGCTGGTTAAGTAGTTTGCTTTCGTGGTCCAGGTACTTCTGTAACACGGGAATCAAATGGTTAATATTGTCAAAACGCTTCTGCAAGGCCACGGAGATATTGGCTCGATTCCGGTTTACCCTTTGTTTTAAAAAAACAATATCGTTGTAGTGCAAAACAATGGTGATGATGAGAAACAGTAAAGGCGGCAGAATGCCAAGTAAAAACAAATGAGCCAGTGTCACTTCGGTGGTTAAATTGAACCACATTAGCATGGCGCCCAGGCTTAGGCTCATGCCTAGGGTAATCAACAGCATACCACTGAATGCCATGTTGAAGAGTAGTGTTGATTCGCTGCTGTTGCTGATAATAAAAGGTCTACCATCTTCCGGCTTGCTCAGCTCCAGGGATAGGGGTTCTTTTCCGCTGTCTACGAAGGGCAGGGCACAATTACCAATTAAATAGCATTGATCCCCTTCTTCCAGCCATTCCACTTTATGGCGACGTCTGCCTTCCCGTGTGCTTTGCTTGTGGCTGGTGATGACTTGTGCGCCTTCCAGGTTAACTGAAATCGAAGCGGTATCGTCTACCACGCGGAACGCCCGTTGGTGTGTTTCGTCTGCTATGGTTTCCCAATCTTGTCCCTTTCTGTCCGAGTTGTTTTCCTGAATGCGATGACGATACCAAACGCAGGGTTTGTGGAAATAAGGCGTGGTCAACGGTGCCGAATCTGTCGTTTGGTCGGTCTTGGGGGCTGTCTCGGAGCCTGTGGAAATAGTGCCTTTGATTTCAGAAAGCCCCATGGTCAAACCAGCGGCTTTGCCGGTGGGTATATTCTCCATTATGCGTTTTACCCGCACTTTGCTAATCCCAGTAATGCTGGTAACTAAGGCCATAATGGTTGCTATGACCAATAGTATCCATTTGCTTTTGGAACGGGTTTTTTGAGCAGGGGGAAGCTTTTTATCTGGCACTAGAGGATTCAGCTGTTCCAAGGCTTGAAATAAACTACGGTGTGTGGGTGGGGTAGCACTAAACAGTGAATAGCCTGGGATTATCTGATTGTTTTGCTGCAAATGATGGAGCCTTAGCTGAAGATTCTGCAGCTTTCTTTCAACAGCGGCTTTGTCATTGTCAGATAGCCTGGCTACATTCTGTTGCAGCGAGTCCAAGTGCTGCCAACCGTCCCATTGAACTCCTTGCTTTCTAAATATTCGATTCAGGTAATTTTCGGCGTCCTGTTGTAAGCTTTGCATCTGGGATTGAGCATTATTTTTAGAGAGTTTTACGGTGTTAACGCTGCCCACGAACAACTGGCCGCTCACAACCAGAGTAAGCAGAGACACAAATCCAATCAATCGGTGAAATTGAAGGGCTACCATCAAAGCCAGTGCGGCGGCGGCGGCCAATGCAACGCCACCCCAGCAGTAAAGCAGGGCTTGATTGTTGGTCTTCTCGAAAATGCCTTCCGCTGATTGGTTGGTGATAGTGGGAAACAGTTGATATTGACCGTAAAAACTAATCTGATAATTAGTCTCTTGTTCTTCTGCGTAGCCTAAAATCGTTACCGCCTGACCCGGTTCTATACGCCATTCACTGTGTAAGTACTCTCCAATTCTTTTGTGTTCCACCCGTGGTGTTTTCCAACGCACGTTTGCATTTGGCATTACCTTAATGGTTCCGGAAGCGTCCCTTAGTACGAAGTCAGTGTAGTTAGATTTGTTCTCAACCTCGCACCAGCTATCCCTTTTGTCTTTTTTACACCGATGTTTTTTTGTATAGCGATAATAAACGCTGGGTTTACCGCTGTGGGGGGCTTTCAGCAGGTTGCCACCGGCCACCACCTCTCCCTGCAGCAAATTCTCGCCGCTTAGCACTGCTGCCACGGGGATAATGGGAGTACGCTTTAATTGCTGAAATTGCTGCAATCTGGAAAAGCCAGTGTCACTGCAATACAGTGACAGAACACCCAAAATCACTGCGGCAACAAATGCTATGGGGCGGGATAATTTGGCTGACATAGAGGCAGCAGGTTAACGAATATCCGCTGCCACTTCCAACTCATGAATTCCGTTTTCAATAAAATCCAACAGTCTTTGCATGGATGGCAGTGTGCGGCGGCAGGCTGTTAAGCCAAACTCCAGTTGATCCTTATAACTCAATAGAGTGATGTTCAGTGCGATACGATCGATTGGTATTGATATGGGATACATACCTTCAAGCTGTGCACCGTTCCAATAAAGATTTTTTTTCGGCCCTGGTACATTGGAAATGATCACGTTGAACGGTTGCCAGTTGGGTATCAAGCCGGTCAACATGTTAAAGCCTGCTGGGGCCATGGTGAGTGCCGTATAGTTAAGCACCTCTTCCGGTGTCATACTTTTATAGCGATCTTTTGCTTCCTTGACTGAAGCCATAATGGTCTCAATGCGCAGGGATGGATCGGCAATATGGGTTCCTAGATTAACCAGTATCATGGCGATTTGGTTGCCTGAGTTACTGCCATCTTTGCGAATTGAAACAGGGACCATCGAGATCAGCGGCATGTCCGGTAGTGCGTGTTGGCTAATAAGATAATCCCTTAATGCACTACCACAAACCGCCAGTACCACGTCATTCACCGTGCCTTTAAACGCTTTTGCTATGGCTTTTATTCTATCCATGGAATAAGACTGGGCGGCAAATCGCCGTGAACCGGTTATGGGTTCGTTGAGTAAGCAATTTGGAGCCTGGAAAATGGAAACGTGATCCGTTTGTTTTCTGGCGTTGCGGATTACCTTTGTTAATTCCTTGGTTATTTTCGGCAAGGTTCCCAATTGTTTGCCAGCAACATTGGCGAATTCAGAGAAACCGCTGATCAGATCCCCAGTGCCCGCATTTTTGTTACTGCGTTTGCGTTCAGGAACGGCCCAAACCGGTGGGTTGTTCATGGCAGTGGGATCGTAGGACAAAAACTCCATGCAGGTTTTCATGGCGGCGACGCCGTCCATCATGCTGTGATGCACTTTAGAATAAACCGCAAAACGTCGACCACGTACACCCTCGATAAGATGGAATTCCCATAGCGGCCGTTCCCTGTCCATCAAGTTACTGTGTTCTGCGGAAACCCTCGCCAGCAGTTCCCGGATGCGACCGGGTTTAGGTAAAGCTTCGTGACGAAAATGGTGCTCTAAATCAAAGTGGTCATCTTCATCCCAGTAGTACTGGCCCATTTTGCGTACCAACTTTTTTCCATAACGACCCTCAGGGTGTTGATAAGCCCGTAAAGACTCTGCCAACTCTGTGACATACTTTGGCCCGGCATTTTCCGGAAAAGAAAAGAGCATAAGACCAGCAACGTGCATGGGCTGTTGACGTTTTTCAAGCCATAAAAATAGCTGGTCAGCTGGGCTGAGTGGAGTCATTCGGTAGCTTTCCTCATTAAGGGTATTCTTTATTTATTAATGGTCCAGTTGGGCATAAACCCCATTGTTTTTATACAAATTGTGTACCATCGGTGGGTATTCTAACGCGATGATCTAAATCATACATTGACTAAGTTTCTGCTTGGCTTGGATTTCTTTATTTTATTGATCCTAGAAGGGTAGCTGAATAGACACAATTTGTAGCGATTGAATTGGGCAAAATCAGCGGGTATGGTTAGAATCAATGGAGCTATTGTTGAAGTAGAATGACTATGTCTGAGTCTGACAACCTAAATCTTTTCGACGCGATCCGCCCCTACCAAGACCATGAGGTAGAAGCGGTGGTTAAACGCCTGCTGCAATCCGATGCTCTTATTCAGGCCATAATCCATACCCAGTTTCCCAAAGTTTCCCGTTACCTGGAAAAGCCGCTTGCGGGTTTTGTTCGGCATCGAATATCCAGAAGTTTGAAAGGGGTTAACACGGTGGCGCAGTTTCAGCGCCTCATGGGAGAATTTGTAAGCAGCACGATTAATAAGAGCATAAGCGAATTCACTTTTGGTGGTATAGATCAGCTGGAGCAGGGTAAGTCCTACGTTTTTATTAGCAATCATCGTGATATTACATTGGATTCCGCCCTGCTTAATTATGCTTTGGTAAAGCACGGATTAGATACGGCGGAAGTGGCTATTGGTGATAACCTGCTTGGCAATCCCCTGGTTTCCGACCTGTTGCGCTTAAATAAGAGTTTTGTGGTTAACCGCTCTGTTAGTGGCATAAAAGCCAAGTTCAAAGCACTAACTGAGTTGTCACACTATATTTTTGACGCCACCCAGCAGGGACGGTCAATTTGGATTGCACAAAAAGAGGGAAGAGCGAAAGACGGGTTTGATATTACCGATGAAGCGATCATAAAAATGCTTCATCTATGGCCCAAAAAACAGGGTCTTTCATTTCAACAAAGCATGACGCAGTTAAACCTGGTTCCGGTATCCATTTCCTATGAGTATGACCCCTGTGATGGCTTGAAAGCCCAAGAGATGCAGGCCCGTGCCTCGCGGCAATATGCGAAGCAGGAAGGGGAAGACGTTGAAAGCATTATGCGTGGCTTAGCCTTACCCAAAGGGCGAGTTCATGTACAGGTGGGCCAGCCTCTTAATGTTAAAAACAGTGGCTTCGAAAATGCCGCCACGGTAGCCCAACAACTGGACCAAGCTATTCTGGACAACTACCGATTATTTCCTCCAAGCCTATTGGCCGTTGAACAACTGCTTCAACTCAGCAAGGTGGCGGTGTTAAGTCTGGGCGAGGAATCCAAAGCCCGTTTTCAAGAGGTATCCCGGCAGGCGAGAGAAGCTTGGGATAATCTTGACCCTCAAGAGTTGGCCAAGCAGGCCGCAGAATTTTCCGCAAGAATTTCCCGTTATCCCAGTAAAATCCAGCCCTATATCCTAGAAATGTATGCCAACCCTCTGCTCAGCAAATACAAATGCAGCATGGACGGCTTGCCCTAAATAGCTCGTCAGCAATCGGCTTTCTGGTACGGATTGTGAATGATTGAGGTAAACCCTTGACGTAGAATATGTTACCGTTGAATGCGTTATGTACAATCATGATCAATTAGCCAGTTAGAGAGTCAAGTGCCGGAATCAAATTGGAGTCAATTTAAACCAATAGCCCAGGATCTTGTTCGCTCGGAAGGCCTGCCCGAAAGCTTTATTTCCACCGTCGAGCAGTACTACCTGCCTCTGTCCCAGCGGATTGCCTCGCTGCACCAGACCCTTGGTCGTCCCATTTTGGTTGGGGTGAATGGGGCCCAGGGAACCGGAAAGTCCACTCTGGCCGTGTTTTTGGAAGCACTGCTGTCCCAGTCGTTGGGGTGTTCCTGTGCAAAGTTTTCCCTGGATGATATTTACCTTACCAAATCTCAGCGCGAGGACCTCGCCAGGGAGGTCCATCCTTTATTTCGCACCCGCGGCGTGCCCGGTACCCACGACCTCAAGTTGGGTTGGGACACCATTCAGGCGCTGCAGGGCAATCAGGCGGGGGCAGAGGTGGCTATCCCCAGCTTTGATAAGTCGGTGGATGACAGACGCCCCCATTCCCAGTGGCCTCGGTATCAGGGGGCTGCTCAAATAGTGTTGGTGGAAGGTTGGTGCGTAGGGGCAGAACCGGAATCGGACCCCATCAGGCTGCAGCAGCCCATCAACAGCCTTGAGAGAGACGAAGATCAAGACGGGGCATGGCGTGACTATATAAACCGCCAATTGTTGGGGCCTTACCAGGAATTTTTCGCCAAAATTGACTATTTAGTGATGTTAAAAGCCCCCAGTATGGAGTGCGTGCTGGATTGGCGAACGCTACAAGAGCAAAAGCTGGCGCAAAAGTTGGGTGTGCACCATAATGGTGCGGGCGGGGCTTCTGTTGTACCCTCTGGGATTATGAATGAACAGCAAATTATTCGCTTCGTTCAGCACTACGAGCGCTTAACTCGGTCGATGTTGTTACGGCTACCCAACACAGCTCAAGAAGTGTTCAGTATGAACTCGGACCATGAGATAACGGGCGTGGTGCTCAATGAAAAATAAGCAATTTGTGGTTTTCACTGATCTGGACGGTACTTTGCTGGATCATCACAGCTACAGTTTTGAAGCGGCTCTCCCCGCATTGAATATGCTGAAGCAGCGCCATATACCGGTGGTTTTAAACTCCAGTAAAACCCGGCCTGAGATGGAGCAGCTTCGAATAGATTTGGAAAATACCTCTCCTTTTATATGTGAGAATGGGGGGGCACTCATCATTCCCGCCACCGAGTTTGGCACCCCACAGGAGCAGGTAATCAATTTTGCCGAGCCCATTGAGCAGATCATCGCGGTACTGGCTGATTTGCGGCAACAGGGTTTCGCGTTTCGCAGCTTTAACGATATGTCGGAAGCGGATGTGGCTGACATTACCGGTTTGTCCCTATCCAGAGCAAAATCCGCCAAACAACGGCTGGCCACCGAACCCCTGCTGTGGAATGGGAGCGATGAAGAATTGCTGCAGTTTGAAGCTGCCGTAGGTCAACGTAATTTGCAATTGGTGAAGGGGGGGCGTTTTTACCATGTGATGGGTCAATACGACAAGGGCGATGCAATGGCATATTTAATGGAGCGCTACAGGGAGTCTGACCCTCAAAAGCAGTGGTGCTCCGTCGCCTTGGGTGACAGCAATAATGATGAACGCATGCTTGAGCTGGCAGATTACAGCATGGTCATTAAAGGGGTAAATTCTGACTCGGTTTTGGTGAATTCCAGTAAACCGAACCTTGTGCGCTCTAACGCGCCCGGCCCTGAGGGCTGGAATGAAACTATAACAAAACTTCTGCAAAATGAAGCGTAAGCATAGGTCTTACTAAGGAAAAAATTAGGCAATATTATGGGCGATTTTTATCAAAACGGGATTATCACGACCCTTCACAATTTGCGCAGTCGAACTCTGGAAGATCTGGAAAACGAGCTGATGACATTCCGCAAGCAACGGCCCATGTCTCTTGTGCTTCCAGCTCTTTTTTCAGAATTGGAAGGTCCGGCTCTTGAGCATATAGTTGACGAGCTGACCAAGGTTCCTTACCTGGAGGAGATTGTTATTGGCCTTGATCGAGCGGATCAAAGCCAGTACGAGCACGCCTTAAAGTACTTTGAAAGGCTACCGCAATCCCATGTGGTTTTATGGAATGATGGTCCTCGCTTGCGGGCGTTGGATGAAGAGCTACGGAAGCACAATCTGGCCCCCACAGAAATGGGTAAGGGCCGTAACGTTTGGTACTGTTTTGGCTATGTATTGGCTTCCGATAAAAGCGAATCGGTCGCTCTGCATGACTGCGATATTCTTACCTATCAGCGGGATCTGGTGGCACGGTTAATTTATCCGGTGGCTAATCCCAATTTTAACTACATGTTCTGCAAGGGCTATTACTCCAGGGTGGCTTCATCCAAGCTCAACGGGCGGGTGAGTCGTTTGCTGGTGACTCCCATGATTCGCGCCCTTAAAAAGGTGTGTGGCGCGTCCGATTATTTGGATTATTTGGATAGTTATCGATATCCCCTGGCGGGCGAGTTTTCTTTCCGCACGGACGTGATCAGCGATTTACGCATCCCCAGCGACTGGGGTCTTGAGGTGGGAGTGCTTTCCGAAATGAAGCGCAACTACGCCACCAACAGACTGTGCCAAGTTGATATCGCCGACAGTTATGATCACAAACATCAGGATCTGTCAGCGGAAGATGCCAGCAGCGGCCTGTCTAAAATGAGTACCGATATATGCAAAGCGGTGTTCCGAAAGTTGGCCACCAATGGTGAGATCTTTTCAAATGAAAAGTTTCGTACCATCAAAGCCACCTACTACCGTATTGCGCTAGACTTTATTGAAACCTACCAAAATGATGCGATCATAAATGGCCTGAATTTTGATAGGCATGCAGAAGAGCAGGCCGTGGAGCTATTTGCTCAGAATCTCATGACGGCGGGCGCTTATTTTCTTGATAACCCCATGGACACGCCATTCGTACCCAGTTGGAATCGGGTAATCAGTGCCGTTCCCGATGTCATGGAACGGTTGCTTGATGCAGTGCATGAGGATAACAAAGAGTTTATGGGCCGCTAGTAAGACTAATCGATAAGCAGTAAGAAGGTTTAGGCAGATGCTGGAAGAATTGGAATTGCGCTTGGTGACTATGCTGGATTTGGTGTATCCCCATGTTGATACCACCTATCTTGCAAAAGAGCTGATGGAAACCATGGATTTGGCCCATGTGTACAAAACGCCCCCTGGCCATCGTAACAACTGGGATGAGTCTGATATTCTGCTTATCACCTATGCGGATTCTATCCTCAAGCATGGTGAAGAGGAGGAACAGAAGCCACTGGTGACTCTCTATGAGTTTCTCAAACAGCGGCTTGACGGCTGGATTTCAGCGGTCCACATACTGCCTTTTTTCCCCTACAGCTCGGACGATGGTTTTGCGGTAATGGATTACCTGGCAGTGAACGAATCCCACGGGGATTGGGAAGACGTGGAAAGAATTGCGGCAGATTTCAAACTCATGTCGGATCTGGTCATCAACCATATGTCTTCCCGCAGCCGTTGGTTTGATAACTTTAAAAAGCGGGTGGACCCCGGTAAAGATTATTTCTACGAAGGCGATCCTTCCATGGATCTCAGTGCGGTGGTGCGTCCGCGAACGTCACCCCTGCTCAACGCGGTACAGACCGAAGATGGTGAGCGCTTCGTGTGGTGTACCTTTAGTGAAGATCAGGTGGACCTGAACTTCGCTAACCCGAAAGTGCTGTTGGAGTTCGTAAACATCATCAAGCACTACATCGATCATGGGGTAAAGATCTTCCGTCTTGATGCGGTGGCTTTTCTTTGGAAGGAACCGGGTACACCCAGCATTCATTTGCAACAGACCCACGAGATCATCAAGATTATTCGGGTGCTAGTGGAATGCCATAGCCCGGATGCGGTGATTATAACGGAAACCAATGTTCCCAACCGTGAGAACCTGACTTATTTCGGTAATGCGAACGAGGCCCATGTTATCTATAACTTTTCGCTGCCACCGCTGCTGATAAATACGTTAATCACCGGGGACTGCCGACACCTCAAAACCTGGTTGATGAGTATGCCGCCTGCGCAAATGGGTACCACTTATCTGAACTTCATTGCATCCCATGATGGAGTTGGCTTGCGGCCCACCGATGGGTTGTTATCGGAGGAAGAGCGTAATCAGCTTATCGGCACCATGCAGAATTTTGGTGGTCGAGTAACCTATCGCCGTTCCCGCGAGGGTACCGACAAGGCCTACGAGATTAATATCAGCCTTTACGATGCTCTCAAGGGCATGGTAGAGGGCGGTCAAGACAAGTGGCAGGCCCAGCGCTTTATCTGTGCCCATGCCATTATGATGGCCCTGGAGGGAATTCCGGCTTTTTATATTCACAGCCTGCTAGGCACCGAGAACGATTATGCGCGAATGGAAAACTCCGGCCGTAACCGTTGTATTAACCGTAGCCAATGGGATTTGGATGAACTCAACGAACGCCTGGATGATAAATTCAGTCATCACAGTAAGGTGTTTTCTCAAATACAAGAATTAATAAAGCTACGTAAAACCCAACCGGCGTTTCATCCCAATGCCACCCAATTTACCCTGCATCTGGGGTTAAAAATATTTGGATTTTGGCGGCAAAGCATGTTGCGGGATCAATCCATTTTTTGCATCAACAACATTAGCCCCGAGACTCAGGTAATCCAGTTGGGGGATATTAACTTGGTGGGCACAGACACCTGGTCAGATCTTATTTCGGGTTTGGTGATTGATGAGCATATGGATTCCATAACACTCAAACCCTACCAGTCTGTTTGGTTGTGCAATCATAAACGCTAGCAAAAAAACCTACGATGCCATCGTGCTGGGCGGTGGCGCGGCGGGCCTTATGTGTGCCGCGCTCATAGGCAAGCGGGGTTTGCGTGTGCTGGTGCTGGAAAAATCCAACAAAGTGGGTAAGAAGATACTCATGTCCGGTGGCGGTCGTTGTAATTTCACCAACATGGAAATCAACCCCGAAAACTATCTTTGCGAAAACCCTCACTTTTGCAAATCGGCCCTTAATCAATACACCCAATGGGATTTTATTGGATTGGTGTGTGATTACAGTATTCCCTATCACGAAAAGACCCTGGGGCAGTTGTTTTGCGATAACAGCGCCAAAGACATACTCGATATGTTGCTGGGGGAATGCGATAAAGCGGGTGTCACTATCCAGACCCGGTGTCAGGTAAACGCTGTGGACTACGGCGGTCATTATAAGCTGGATACTGACCAGGGCACGTTTGAATCCGGTGCATTGGTTGTGGCGACGGGGGGCTTATCAATCCCGACGCTGGGGGGCAGTGGTTTTGGCTATAAGGTAGCAGAGCAGTTTGGGTTGGAGTTACTGCCCACCCGTGCAGGCTTGGTACCTTTTACCTTGACGGGTAAATTAAAACAGCTGTCAGAGTCCCTTTCCGGTGTGGCCGTGGATACGGTGGTATCCCACCCGCTGGCCTCATTCCGCGAAAGTGTACTGTTTACCCATCGCGGCTTGAGTGGTCCTGCCATCTTGCAAATTTCCTCTTACTGGCAACCTTCTCAAACCATTGAAATTGATCTTTTGCCAGAGCAAGAAGGCGATTGTTGGCTTATGGAAGCCAAACGAACCAAACCGAAGAGCCGAATTCGAACGTTGGTGTCTGAGCGTTTGCCAAAAAAACTGGTACAGGAGTTAGAGGGTCTGATGTGGGCTCAATATTCAGACACGCCTATAGGAGAGGTGGCTGACCAGGCACTGGAGCATTTAGCTCATCAGCTATCCCATTGGCAGATACTACCATCCGGTACGGAAGGTTACCGTACTGCTGAAGTGACCTTAGGTGGGGTGAGTACCGCTGGGATCTCTTCCAAGACCATGGAATGTAAAAACCAACCCGGGCTGTTCTTTATTGGCGAGGTGATGGATGTGACTGGTCATTTGGGTGGTTATAACTTTCAATGGGCTTGGTCTTCAGGGTATGCGGCGGCGCAGTCGGTGTCTAAGTTATAAGGTAGCTAATCGTTACCTTTGCCGCTGTTTTGAATAGTGGACAGGAGCAATGCAATACTTCTGTCAGGGTCTTTTTCTACGGTATAACCCGCTATCAAACTCAGGGCCAGCTGTTCTTCCATGCTGCGAGGGTGCCTTGGGGAGCTGGAATCAGTTCCACTATCAATCATCTTTGACCCTCCCGATGAACCTCGTTTAGTTGATCGCAGTGGGATTTTCGCTGATATGAACAAAATAAGTAGAAGGCCGACTGTGGTTGCCGCAGCTGCTAAACTGGGCGACAACCACGTCTGCAAAAATAAAAAGGCGCTATAACCCGCAAAGAAAACTGCAGTACAACAAAAAGCGCCGGCACAGATAACTATTAATAATGCTTTAACCGTAGCCTGTAGGGCTTGTTCCCCGTAATGTTTTAACATTGCTTCGGGACCTTAGACTCGTGGTTTATTTGCTTGACATGAAACTGCGGATTAAAACGCCCGCAAAAAATGCAGCGATTAAGAATATCCAAGGTTTCTCTTCATAGGTCTTTTTAGTACTGCTGGCCAATTCGTCTGCCTGGCTTTGTACTCGGTCAGCATTGCGAACAAAGGCTTCCACCACCGTATCTTTCTTTGCGTCCACCCTGTCTTTTGCTTGACTCTTTGCCTCGGTGAGGAGTGCTCCCAGATCTGTTTTTAAGATCTCAACATCCTTAACCAGCTGCTGGTAATCTTGACTGAGCTTGCCAGTGGCATCTTGCATGATCGTAATCCTTTTTAGTGGTTGGTTTGCGTCATTTACATTAAGTGGAATAGCAAATGCCGTGCCGAAGGAGCAAAGGCCGCGGTTGTTCTGGGCTTACAGTGTGTGCCATGGGGGATGAAATTACTTACGCAGTTTGCCAGCGGTAGAACTTTCCTGGTTTTGTGGGGGTGTGCTGTAAAAATTACACGCTGATGAGGATGTGGGCCTGGAATCACTGATGTTCACGCAATGTCTGCATGGTATAAAAATTGCGACATGGATTATAAATGACGATAAGTAGAGAAAGTAGCCGGAAATAAAGGCTCGATGGTCTCAGCTTCAGAAGGAGCAATCGCTATGAATGAAGAAACCCAAGAATTGGATCCCAAAATTGCAGAATGTTTGAACGATGATAATGTTCTGTGCGCGAATACCTTCTCGTTTACTGTGCTTATAAATCCGGGTTCTGGCACGGTTTCAGTTGATTCAGTGAAAGATAATTTCAAGCGTAGCGGTGCAGGCATAAAGGTATCGCAGTATGTTACGTTAAGCCATGATGAGCCGCTTGAAAAACAAGTGGAGGATTGTTTTAAAAGCGCCAGTAACAATGATCATGGGGTAGTGGTAGTTGGGGGTGACGGCACCATCAATCTGGCAGTTAAATACGCCATTTTGCACGGAGTACCATTAGCCGTGATGGCCCGTGGTACGTTTAATCTGTTTGCTCGCCATCACGGCCTATCGGTAGATCCTCAAACCCAGGTGCAGCAATTGGGCGAATGTGTATTGCAATCCGTTGCTGTGAGTTATGTAAACGATTTGCCTTTCACCACCAGTGCCAGTTTCGGTTTGTATCCGGAAGTGATCCAAGATCGAGAACGTCATCAAGCGCAAGCAGGCTTCAGGAGCCAGCTGGTGGCTTATCTGTCAGGCGTTGTTACCTTCTTTAAAAAAAGACGGAGGATGCGTTTCACTATTGAGCGGCAGAATGGTCTGCGGTCAGTTAAGGCGTTGCTGCTTATGGCAACACAGAATAAGCCCCACTTAGATAACCTGGGTTTTGATGACCTTTCCCAGAGGATTGACGGTCACATCGCGCTTGTGGTCATCCGTCCGGAAGGTATTTGGGATAAGATGCGATTGCTGATCAAAGGCAGTGTGAAATTGTTAGAGCAGGATCAAATGGTTGACAGTGAGTTATTAGACTCAGTTTTACTCGACTGCAAGTCGGACAAATTGAAATGCGCCCTGGACGGGGAGGTGATTAGCTTGAAGACGCCCGTTAGAATTCGAGTTAGCCCAAAGGCCTTAGCTCTATTTAAGCCCCTGTAGTCAAGGCAGCAGTTAGGTGAGCAGTTAAGTCAGCAGCTAGGTCAATAGTCAGGTCAGTAGTTAGGTCAGTAGTTATGCATAGAATAGTTCAGATATCCGACACTCACTTTGGTACAGAAACCCAACCAGTAGTGGCAGCTCTACGGAGTCAATTGAACTCATTGAAACCAGACCTGTTGGTTTGCAGTGGTGACATAACTCAGCGGGCAAGAAGTAATCAATTCAATGCGGCATCAACATTTCTTAGTACGCTGGAATACGGTGACCTACTTTGCGTGCCCGGTAATCACGATATGCCACTGTTCAATGTATTTCAGCGTTTGTTTGACCCTTACTCAAACTATAACCAATTTGTGGGTTCAATGAGACAAAAAGACGTGTTGGTTAATCAAACATTTTCCACACCTGGATTAGTTGTTGTGGGTGTCAATTCCTGCAATCCTTTCCACTACAAAAATGGCCGATTAAAACATCGTGAGTTAGAAAATCTTGAAGCCGCCCTAAAGAACACTGCTGACGAAACAATAAAGCTGGTGGTGGCTCATCACCCATTTGATGCTATACAGGTATCAGATGAGGAAAACATCATGCCCAACGCCCAGAAACTGCTGGCGCGTTTTGGTGAGTTGGGTGTGGATATGGTGTTGGGCGGTCACATTCATTATCAATTCTGCCGAACCACGGAGCATCGTTATCCGGATTTGAAAAAGCCCATAGGAGTCTGCCAAGCGGGTACCACCCTGTCTTCCAGAGTGAGAGCCGGGTTGCCTAACTCTTTTATGGAGCTTCAAGTACATGAATCGAAATCGGACCTCACGGTAACTCAGTGGGAGTACATTGAAGGGCAGAGGGCTTTCGCTGCCACAACAGAGTATCAGCCGTTTAAGAAAGAGTAGCGTTACTTCAAATCTAGCAGACTGCTGAAAAACTATCTGCGTTGCCACTCCTTCGTTAAAAATTAGCTCAAAATGCTCATTTACTATATGTAAACTCCGCTTTTTCCCTAATTTTTGCCTTGCATTGGCCGCCTCGAAAACGTTTTTCAACAGCATGCTAGACAGACCATTGGTAGAGGAGTGAACATGGTAGTATCTTGTTCTGGTCTAAGCTGGACACATACCCTCAAATAAGCTGGAGAACCCCATGAGTGACAAAGTGGCATTGGTAACAGGCGGTAGCGATGGCGTGGGCCTGTCCGTGGTAAGAGCACTCATACAAAACCACTACCACGTTTACTTTATCGGTTCCAATGCAGTAAAAGGCAAAAAGGTAGAGGCAGAGCTGAAGCACTCGGCGGGGCCTCAGCATAAAAACACAATTCAGTTTATTCAGCTGGATTTGAGTGACCTGAAAGCAGTTGAACAGTTTTGTAATGAGTTCCGTCAATCCCATTCACGCTTAGACTTGTTGTTGTTTTCTGCTGGTGTGCTGATGCCCTCACGGCAGACTTCCCCGCAGGGCATTGAGAAGACATTTGCCATCGGATACATCAGTGCCTATATAATCGCTAAATCGCTGTCTGCTCTAATGGGGAGGGGCGATCACCCTAGAATTGTTGCCGTCAGTGGTGGCAAAGGCTTGGTGTTGAAAGAACGATTGAATTTCGATGATTTTAACAATGAGAAATTCTATATCGGGTTAAAGTCAGCCATTCGAACTGTTCACAGCAAAGTGGTTTTGATGCAATGGCTGGGAGATAGTCTGGCGGACATGGGCGTGGATACCATCAGCGTACACCCAGGAATCGTAAAATCCAGTTTGGGGCAGAATTTGCCGGTACCGCTGAATTGGATGCATAAGCTAGCGTCTATGGTGATGCCCCGTCAGTCCAAATCGACCATATGTGCTTGCACATCAGAAGAATTGAACGGTGTAACCAGGCAACATCTTGAAGGCGGTAAACGAGCAAAATTAAATTTTAAACCGGAATACGTCCAGCAAGTAATAGAATCTACCCAAGCAGTGGTACAAAAAGCCGGACTTTCCTCGAAGATAAGCTAACGCTCACAGGGGAACTCCGTCACATTATATGAATTTCAATTTGAATATAGGCACCTACCGCACATTTTTTAGTTCTCCTCATTGTTAAAGGGCCAAAGTCTATTTACTGTCTACAGTAAATTATTTTACAGGCACCCATTTCAGGGTGACAAATCATGACACGGCTTACTTCCTATTTTATTTCCAGTTTACTGGTTACAGTTTCGCTTTTATTTCAGTGTACCCTCTCTGTGGCGGAGGTTGTCTATCCAACCGACGTTCGAATAGTGAGGGGCAGCATCAGTGGGCAGCCATTGTCTGTGCTCAATCAACTCCAGCAGTCAGGTTCTTCACAACAAAGCAACGATTGGAACGCATATGTTGAAGTGACTCCCCAGAAGACAAGATTCAATGGCCATTTTATCTTTAAGGTGAATCCAGCTTATAAGCAGGCTGATATAGCGGCTATTAGAGTCGCAACCAACACCCTGGCCGCCGGTCACGGTGAACAACGCTGGAGTTTTCAACTACGTGACTTTCAGGCTAAGCGCTGGGTTTGGCTGTATGGTAATAAAGTTTCCACCCCTTGGCATTGGTACCAGAGGGATAAAGTATTCAAAGACAATCCCCAGCGCTTTATTAACCAAAGTGGCACCATCAAGCTGCGTTATATATCGAATAATAATGCCGATGTATCTGCTATTGATTTTATGCAGGTGGAGATTGTTGAAGGGGATAGTGATGGCGTTGAACCGAATCAATGGAAAGACATTTCAATTCAGAGCCGTATCAACAAAGTACAACCCATGACAGGGCTGGTGTTATGGGCAGACTCTCATAACAACACACTCCTAAAACAAACCGATGAATTTGTTCAGCTTGAGTACGCCTATGTGAGACCCAGTGATGTGGTTATTGGTGATGGACAGTACGACTGGTCGAGCATGGAGTCACTGTTGGATGATATTGCCAGCCGTGGCAAGCAGGCCATACTGAGGTGGTATTATGTGTATCCCGGTCGTGCACAGACCGCAGTGCCAAATTATATAAAGGGTCTGGCTGACTATAATGAAACCATAGAAATCAGCGAGGGGCAGCGTACTGGTTTTCCAGACTGGTCACATCCTGAATTACAGCAAGCCCATTTGGATTTTTATACTGAATTCGCACGTCGTTATGATTACGACCCCAGGGTAGCCTTTCTCCAGGTGGGGTTTGGGCTGTGGGGCGAATATCATATTTATGATCCAGAAGCTCGACTAGGAGATAACTTCCCCAGCAAAAGCTATCAAGCCAAATTCCTACAGCATCTCTCTTTAGTGTTTAAAGAGTTGAAATGGAGCGTTTCCATTGATGCGGGAGATTCTAGTTTCAGCGCTATTCCCAGTCAGAGTTCTATTCTTAATCTGGCGTTCGGTAACTTCGACGACTCCTTCATGCATCAACAGCATAACCAATATAATGAAGAGATGTGGAATGTGCTTGGATATAGGCAAAGATATAAAACTGCACCCCATGGCGGGGAGCTAAGTTACTACAGCTCTTTTGATCAACGCCATGGGTTGGACGAAGCAGGGATGTACGGCCGAACCTATGAAGAGCTGAGTGCTAAGTTTCACATTAGCTACATGATTGGGAACGACCAGCCCAGTTATCAAACCAATGCCAGAATTAAGTCCGCCGGTCTTGCCAACGGTTATAAGTTTAAGATCACCGAATTCAAAGCCATCAGTGGCCAATCGAAAGTCACCGTAGTGAATGAGGGTGTCGCCCCCATCTATTACGATGCCTTTATAGCGGTGAATGCAGTGAGATCCAGCCAAAGTTTGAAGGGATTGCTACCCGGTCAATTTCTTACGGTGACTGTTAACAGTGGCGGAGCAAATCCTGTTTTGACAATCGAGAGCGATCGCTTGGTGCAGGGCCAAAAAATAGGTTTTGAGGCAAATCTCTAACTGCTAGTGAATCTGTTTGGGAGCATCACCAAAACTGGTCTTGCAAAGGGAGACTTCCAGTGTGTTTTCCTGCTGCCGAGCTGGTTGGCCCACCATTTCGTCGTAGGCACTTTGGTGCCGTAAAACACGCTTCCCGATAGGAAAGGGTTCGAACAGCGCCTGTAGGCCTGCTATGTTGTGATGTCGTAAAGGGTTGCCTTTATTATCAACCACATAGTGCTCTTCGCCATCCACAATCACTGACGCCTGATAAATATTGCAATAGACTGAGTGTATCACCAGCTTTTCAACATAAGACAGTTTGCGTAGTTGCTTTAGGTCAATTGACATGTAGCGTCCCTCGATCGGTATACAGAAGACGCTACATCAAAACCTAATGTTTAGCCAGTAGTTGTAAAAACTGTCTATTTTCAGGCGAGGTCTTTTAGCGTGCTAAGTCTATATTTAGTCTCGCTTCAAGGGAGATGATGTCAACATCATCCGAGGTGTCATAACCCAATCCCACTGAGAATTGCGGAGTGGGGTAGAATCGCCCAGAAAACGAAAGCCCAATTTCGTTGTCATCCTCAAAGTCTTCGTGGTAAATGAAAGCATCAAATTCTATGTTGTCCTTTGGCATGGAGCGTAGGCCAGCATTCAACATGTAGCCATTGCCATCTGCATTGCCGAAATCGGACTTGAGCTCTTGATTGCTATAGGTGAAGGTGCCAACGAAACAGTGGTTGCGCAGGTGGCTAACGCGCCAATAAAAAGTGATTTGATTTGCATGTTTTTCCCTTACATAAGATCCCAAAAGCGGGCTATCCTGTCAAAAATAGTTTTGTACCTTATTGTTCCCGACAGCATGCCACACAGCTTGTGTTACGGTCACCGTTAATTTATTGGGCTGGATAACACTGTTGGATTGTACAAAGGCTCGATCCCTTTTTTAGGGCTGCCGTATACACAGTGGCGAAGCGATTTCCAGTTGTCCATGCGGCTAAAGTAACTGGGGGTATAGCTGTTTTTAGGCGGTACACTGACCGTTGTCAGGCGCGCCCGTAGAGTTTGGAGTTTACGAAAAGTATGGAAAAGAAACCCGGTGAGATGATCGATGCATTAAGGCAAGCTTACCTTGAAGAGCTACATAACATATCCTTTGATACGCGCTACTTAAGTGTTTGCTCAACATTCACTAATCGGGGTAAACCTCCTTACTATTTTACTCCAGAGCGTGATAGAGCGAAGGAATTGATCAAAAAGTTCGGTTATTCGGCTAAATTCGTAAAAGATGGGCTAGGCTTTTTTAAAGTTGATAACTGGCGTGGTAAAGGAACAGTAGATATTTACTGTTTGATAGAACTCGATGTTGGCGTGTGTCGTTTTTCATGTGGAAGTAAGTATGGGGAGCAGCCAGTTGGATTCGGTTTCGCGGATGAATATCGTAATCTGCCCGGTGAGAAGAGAAAAAGGGAGTATCTACGATCAATAGGTGAGCGCTATGACTATATATTTCCTAATTTTTCTAACGAGCAAGAAATTGAAGGTATTCTGAAGGAGCTGTTCCCTATGTATAAAGAGTTTAAGGCCGCACTAATCCCTCGCTATGAAGCATTGGGTTTCTAAAGGTCTATAAAGTACCTAATCATTTTCAATGCCTATGAGGTAGAGTGATGGGGTTGACCCCATCACTTCATAATCATAATGGGGTGTACCTCTGACTTCTTACCCGTGGGGTTAAGTTGTTTCATCTCAGGCACTAAATCTGACAGCGTGGACTGACGGTTACCTGGGGCAGGGTGGGTGCTAAGGAATTGTGGTGGCCCGTCACCGCCCACTGCCCCCATCTTTTGCCACAGGCTCACCGCAGCTTCCGGCGCGTAGCCAGCACGGGCTGCCAATTCAATACCAATACGGTCCGCTTCGGTTTCTGCCACCCGGCTGTTGGGTAGTTGCAGGGCCAGTTTAGCTGCCAATGCCGTACCCGTGAGAGCAATGGCTTTGTTATCCGCTGCCATTCCCACCGCCATTATGCCGGCGTTAATGGCCATGGCACGGGACATCTGTTCCGCAGTATGGTTAGCCAGAGCATGGGAAATCTCGTGACCCATAATCTGGGCTACCTCATCGTCTGTGAGTTCCAGTTTGTTGATAATACCGGTATATATAGCCATACGGCCGCCAGCCATACACCAGGCGTTGATGGTTTCGGGGTCATCCACAATGGCGACACTCCACTCCCATTCCTGGGAAGTGGGATACAATTTAACTGCTTCTGTAACCAGTCTGCCGGTAATGGTTTGTATGCGTGATACTACTTTGGGGTCAGTTACCAGCTGCTGAGCTTGACCCAGCTCACCCACAGTGCTCACATAGGCTTTTTTTGATTCCACGATGGCGGAGTTTGGCGAAATCAACATAAGCTGAGTTCGGCCCGTGGGGCTAGTGGCACAACCGGCCAAAGTCAGTAGGGTACACAGGATTGCAGCAATTCGTAGCATAGTTAATTTCTCTTACATTAAGCCCTCTTAAATGGAGCGGCCTTGTTTGTTTGCATTGGCTGTATTGCACCCCATTCTGCCTTTGGCCGCAAGTTTGAATTTCTTATTTGGTTTATAAAGTAAACTAAAGCCTCAGCTGGTCAGGCTCCATTTTCACTGTGCTGCGAACCCTGGAAGAGTATAAATCCTATGTTGCGGGAACCGCTTTAGTGGAAGAGTTTGACGTGATCTTCAGAAACTTCATTTCGTTAGCTAGTAGGGTGGTCCACCATCTGTTGCAATAATAATCCTGCGTGGGTCGATCTGTTTTGAGTTTTTCGCATTGCGGTATTGCAGGTCAGCAATGGCGTTGCTGGCGCTTTCTGACTCGTTGCGTGCGGCGAGTATTTTGTTGTGGTGGGGCGATTTGCTGCACACCGGGTCGGTGGCTTCGGCACTGCCGGTGAGCATGTAAGCCTGGCAGCGGCAACCGCCAAAGTCTTTTTCTTTTTCATCACAGGAGCGGCAGGGCTCCTGCATCCATTCGTAACCACGGTAGCGGTTAAAGCCAAACGAGTTATACCAGATATCGTGCAGGCTTTGATTTTTCACGTTGGGGAATTCCACCGGCAATTGCCTTGCGGAGTGGCAGGGCAGGGCGGTGCCATCGGGGGTTACGGTTAAAAAGACATTACCCCAGCCATTCATGCAGCCCTTGGGTCGCTCTTCGTAGTAATCCGGCGTTACAAAAATCAGTTTGCAGGGGTTGCCTTCGGCTTTGAGCTTTTCACGGTATTGTTGGGTTACGGCCTCGGCCTTGGCAAGCTGTTCTTGTGTGGGTAACAGGCCAAGTCTGTTTAAATGGGCCCAACCATAAAACTGGCAGGTGGCCAGTTCCACGAAGTCGGCTTTTAACTCAATACACAGCTCAATTATCTTATCGATATTGTCGATGTTGTGACGGTGGGTAACAAAATTCAGCACCATGGGGTAGCCTGCGGCTTTCACCGCTTTGGCCATGGCCAGTTTATTGGAAAACGCTTTGTGAGAGCCAGCCAATGCGTTGTTGACGGTTTCATCGCTGGCTTGAAATGAAATTTGAATGTGGTCCAGCCCGGCCTTTTTAAACTCTTCTACTTTGGCTTCGGTCAATCCGATGCCGGAGGTAATTAAATTGGTGTAGTAACCCAGCCCGCGAGCGTGTTTGATCAGCTCAGCCAAATCTTGCCGAACCAAGGGCTCACCGCCGGAAAATCCCAACTGAGCCGCACCCATGGCGCGGCCCTGTTCCAGTACATCCATCCATTGTTGCGTGCTCAGCTCTTTGCCCTGTTTGGCAAAATCCAAGGGGTTGGAGCAATAGGGGCATTGCAGTGGGCAGCGGTAGGTTAACTCCGCCAGCAGCCACAGGGGTAAGCCGGCGTTATGGGGGTTGTCACCCTTGCTGCTGTTAATCGAAGGTGATCCAGTGTTGCTCATGGGCTACCAGCATAAAGTGCTCTATGTCATCGCCGATATCGGCTGCCTGGGGGAATTTCTCACTCAGTTGGGCAATGATGTTTGCCACGTTGGATTCGCCATCAATTAACTGGCTAATTTCCGCGGCGCTGTCGTTAAGTTTGATCATGCCTTCGGGGTAGAGCAATACGTAGCCTTGCTGAGCTGGCTCAAATTGAAAACGATAGCCCGGCCGCCACTGGGGAATCTGTTTTTGATCAAAACTCATAATTGAATTCCCCTATGCCATACCCGTTGGTCGGTAACACTGTGGTAGGGCTGCCGATTAAGCTCGTAGGCCATGGTCATGGCATCCAGCATGGTCCACAACACGTCCAACTTGAATTGCAAAATTTCCAGCATGCGCTGCTGGGATTCATAGGTGGTGTAGTGATCCAGGGTGATGGAAAGGCCGTGCTCCACATCGCGTCGGGCCTGGCTCAGGCGGCCGCGAAAATAATCGTAACCGCTGGTGTCGATCCAAGGGTAGTGCTTGGGCCAATTATCTAACCGCGACTGGTGAATCTCCGGGGCGAACAATTCTGTTAGCGAGCTGCTGGCGGCTTCCTGCCAGGAGGCGCGGCGAGCAAAATTAACATAGGCGTCTACGGCGAAGCGCACGCCGGGCAACACCAGCTCCTGTGATTCCATTTGTTCCCGGGTCAAGCCTACGGCCTCACCCAGGGCCAACCAAGCCTGAATTCCACCGCCGGTTTCTCCCGGTGGGCCATCGTGATCCAGAATACGTTGCACCCATTCCTGACGCACTCGGCTATCTGGGCAATTGGCCATGATGGCGGCGTCTTTCATGGGGATATTAACTTGGTAGTAGTAGCGATTAGCTACCCAGCCTTGAATTTGTTCTCTGCTGGCTCGGCCTTCGTACATGGCCACCTGATAGGGGTGATGAATATGGTAGTAGGCGCCCTTGGCGCGCAGTGCGGCTTCGAATTGGTCTCGGCTCAGGGCCTGTTTGTTCTCATTGTTATTCGACATCTGGGCGTTCATGACCACCTCTAATTTATGGTTTTTATAGTTCGATGTGCAGTCCGTCGTAGGCCACTTCAACGCCCTGGCTTTCAACTTCAGCGCGCTCAGGCGAATCTTCGTTGAGGATGGGGTTGGTGTTATTAATGTGAATGAGTATCTTACGCTCGGCCTGACTCTTGGCCAGCAGTTCCAGTGTGCCGCCAGGGCCACCAATGTGCAGATGGCCCATTTCCCGGCCAGTGCGCGTTCCCACGCCGTTGCGCTGCATTTCGTCGTCGTGCCAGACTGTGCCATCCACCAGCAGGCAATCGGCTTCGCCCAGGGCTTTATAGGCCGCTTCATTGGCCTGGCCCAGCCCAGGGGAGTAAAACAGTTTTTTACCGCTGCGGGTGTCTTCAACTATGAGCCCCAGGTTGTCGCCGGGGTGTGGGTTGCCGCGGTGGGGTGAATAGGGTGGTGCGTTGCTGAGTATGGCCAGCGGGGTGAATTTCAACGCGGGGCAGGCGTCTATCACAAAGCTTTCATTCAGGTGAATCTGCTGCCAGTTCAGGCCGCCATTCCAATGGGTCAGCATGGGGAACAGTGGGAAGCCCGTGGACAAGTCTTCATGGACCATATCAGTACACCACACTTCGTGGGGGCAGCCTTCACGCAGGCTCAACAGTCCCGTGGTGTGGTCGATCTGGCTGTCCAGCAGCACAATGGCAGAAATGCCGGTATCACGCAGGGCGCGGGCGGGTTGCATGGGGGCAAATGCCTGCAGTTGGGCGCGGATATCCGGTGATGCATTACATAAAATCCAGTTAACGCCGTCGTCGGAAAGCGCAATGGAAGATTGGGTGCGGGCGCGGGCATTCAAAGTGCCATCGCGCAGGCCCTTGCAGTTGGAGCAGTTACAGTTCCACTGGGGAAAGCCACCACCTGCGGCGGAGCCGAGTACGTGAATATGCATGGGTAAAATAGCCCTTGGCAATAACAAAAACGCCTCGGCAAAGCGAAGCGTTGGGGCCGTCTGGTGAATACCGCTAAGCGGTTAAGCTTTTGCTGGCTTGGCGGCAGTTGCAGTCGAGCCCGAGGAGCAAGTGCTAAATTAGCGGTTTGCGAAGTACATGGTAACTTCAAAGCCAATGCGCAGGTCGGTGTAAGCAGGTTTAGTCCACATATTTATTACCTTTTTATTGTGTGAGTGAATAAACAGTACATCTTGCAGTACCAGCAAACGGCAGCCATTAGGCATTTTTAGCCGCGTCCAGATGATACTAGAGTATCCACGGGGAATTTACTCTCCGCCAATAGGATGAAATTTAAAACTTCAAAACAATACACCAGGGTTTACCAGCGCCAACATCGGTGGCGTTCATCACTTTGTCCCATTGACAAGGCGGGCCGTCTGCAACGCATAATGAGAGCTACAGTCCATCCGTTCATCTTCCTGGATTCCAGCTCTGAAATGCCAGCACAAAGAATCACTGCCTATTGGGCCAGAACCCGTTCATGTCTCACTGGAATTTGCGTCATCGTATCCGCCTTGCTCATCTGGCTAACCCTGTTGCCCACAGGTGCTTGGGCCACGTCGGTTCCGGAGTCATCAAGCATGTTGGAGCAACAATTGGGCGCGAAAGTACACGCTTTTGCTCGACTGGCCAGTCAGGAATCATTTGATAGCCTGCGCCTGCAGATAGCGGCGGAACCCACCATTCTCGCGTTTATCACTTGGGATGACCAAGCCAGGCGGGTATTTCCGCCCAAGGGCCAGATCCACCACAGCTCGGATACGGTTGTGATCAATGATGAGCAACGTCTGCGCTCACTATTGTCGGGTGCCAACCCCAGCGCCTGGGAACGGCGGGACAGCTCCGAACAACAGCTGTTGTATTGCCACGCCGGAATGCGCGATGCTTGCGCTGTGGTCGACGCTAAAGCCCTGGCGTTGGATTTGGGCATGGAGCCAACCGAGCTTATTGGCATTATTTTCGGGCAACCTGGCGAACTATCTGGTGGGCAACCATGGCCACTCAGTTTGTTGGCTGCCCTGATTGCCCTGGGTGGTGGATGTATCCTCTATCTCAAGCACCAGCGAGCCCCTGCCAAGGCAACTAGTTCTAACATCGCAAGCAGCTCTACCACGGCAAGCGGCGCTGGCGAGCTCACTCGCACAGCCCAACATGCCACTGCAGACCAAACCCCGGCGCCGGTTGAGCCGGAATACGTGATGGCAGATATGCGGGTCAAACCCAGACAGCAGTTGGTTGAAAGAGGCGGTGTGACCAGTCAGGTCAACGAGCGAGACCTCAAACTGTTGGCCTACTTCGCCCTGCACCCCAATGAAGTTATCAGCAAGGACGAACTCTACAACGTTGGCTGGGGGCGGGACTTTGTTGCCAGCAGTCGGGCGTTAGAGCAGCACATGATCAACCTGAGAAAAAAGATCGATCCCAACCGAAACCTCCCTGTGATTATCGAAACCGTTCATGGCCAGGGTTATCGCTTCCCCAGCCGCGCCTAAGTGCCGGTCCCATCGGCGTTTTTGTATTTTTTTTGCGAAAAATTTGCAGACCTTTGGCAACTATTGCGCGGCAGTTCGCTAATTTTCCTGTGTTCTTCGACGGATTGCTCCGGAGCCAGAACAATTGCATTTATAAAAACGATTTAATTTATAAAAAAGAGACAGGATTTATGAACATGATTGGCATTTGGTCACAACACGCTGCAACCTATTTACTGACCATCACCGTAGCAACCCTTTTTATTTTTTCTATCCCACTGTTTTTTCGCACTTTGTTTTGGGCGCGCATGTTTCAGTGGACGGTACCCGAACACACCCATCTGGCGGTTTATCTGGGCCGGTCCTTGGGGTCGTTTGCGCTGGTAACCAATGGGATGTTTGTTTACACCGCTCTCACCGGGCACGGCATGGACATTATGTTGATGTTTTTTGCCTTATTTTGCGCTTTGATGATTGTGATCCATATTTGGGGTGCCATAGAAGGTACCCAACCCATGATCGAGACCCTGGAAATCGGGTTATGGCTTACTTTGCTGATACTTAATCTACTATTTATGCCCACCACACCCTAAAGGAGCAAGAACCATGACTAGAGCCGTACAAATTGCCTTGTGTTGTCTAATCAGCGTTAGCTTTTGTGGCCCGACTTTGGCCCAATTTTATCCGGAACAGAGGGATGAGTACGGCGGCGTGCTCAACCCATCCAATTTCTCCCAGGAATACTACTTTGAGCAGATGAAGCGTTTTCCCGATCGTATCGGCATCATCTGTTACAACGCCTACCTGGTGGAAAAAGCCGGCCGGCATGAAGATGGGTTTCACTTTTACAACGAATGTGCCCAGCGTGGCAACAGCGCGGCCATGTTCAATTTGTCGTTGTTTTACGAGCAAGGGGCAGGGGTAGAACGCAACCTGGAACAGGCCAGATATTGGCTCAGACGGGCTGCGCAAGCGGGCTTCTCTCCGGCTCAGTTTCAACTGGGGATGGCGCTTAAAAAGGAAAGCGCTAATCAGGAACAATTAGCCGAGGCCAACCATTGGATAAACGCAGCTGCGGCCCAGGGTGAAAGCAATGCGGTTGCTTATTTAAATCGACGTTGATCACGGCTGTGATACGCCTCACTGAGCTTATTTTAGCTCGGTGAGGCTAATTTGGTTAAGCAGGGGACTATTAAACAGAGGGGCTATTAAGCAGAAGGGCTAAGTTGGCTGTTGGATCTGCACCGCCTTAATTCGATTTTCCTGCTTGCGGGCTACCCTTGCTGGAGCACATTGCTGCTCATCATTTAGAATCACCACGCACTCTAAACATTGTATGCATTCGTCGTAATCAATTTTGCCTGACGGTTCAATGGCATTGATGCCGCAGCGGTGACGACAGAGCTGACAGGGGCTGCCGCATTCTTTGCGCCGGTGAAGCCATTCAAACAGGTGCAGTTTGCCTACAATGGCCAGGCCCGCCCCCAGTGGGCACAGGTAACGGCAATAGAATTTGTGAATAAATAAGCTGAGGCCGAGAAGCACAACCGCGTACAGCACGAACGGCCAATAGCGCACAAAGCCCAGGGTGATGGCTGTTTTAAACGGCTCGACTTCAGCCATCTGCTCTGCCAGACGCAGGGAATAAAAAGAGACTCCCACCAGCACGATCAGAATGACGTATTTCAGCCAGAGTAAGCGACGGTGCCATTGCGGTGTGATTTTCCATTGTCGTATTTTCAATCGTGTTCCCACCCAGGCAACCGCTTCCTGTAAGGCTCCAAACGGACATAGCCAGCCGCAGAATAACCCTCGGCCCCAAATCACCAAACTGATTGCGGTAAAAACCCATAGGATAAAAATGATAGGGTCCAGCAGAAATACATCCAGACTGAAGCCGTTATATATTTCCAGCAGCAAGGTATAGATGTTGACTACCGAAAGCTGCCCCTGGGTATAAAACCCAATGAAGAAAACGGTGAAGGCCAAATAACTCCAGCGAAAAATTGAGAACGCTTTGGCAAAGCGAATTAATCGATTCTGGTAGACAAAGGCCGCCGATAGAACCATTAAGCCAACGATTAATACTGCGATGTCGATGCTGCGGTTTTCCCAAATGCGTAACCATAGGGGTTTTTCTGCGATGGAATGGGTTTGTGCTTTTGGCGCCGGTTTAAAGAGATTGGCTGGCAGTTGGAAGGTGTGGCTGAACACCGCACTATCTTGCATGATATGGTTACGTGCCAATACCAGATTCAGGTTGAGGGTCATTTCCGCGCTTGGGTCCAGGCCGGTTTGGCTGTTTACCACAAACAGGTGTAGGTTATTGATATCAGAAAATGATTCGGGTACTGAGCTCGCGGAATAATTGTAGAAATTCAAATCGCGCATGGGCATTGGCAGCTCAGCCTGGGTTAGGCCAATGCGGTTGGGTACGGTGCCGGGTTTGAAATCATCCTCCAGGTAACTCAGTGATCCTCGGGAGAATAGCAGCAGAGCGTGTTGCCCGGGTTTAAGTTTGCCTCGCAGACGCGCAAATTCATCATCACCCAGTAAATTTCGGCCAATAAGAGGGCTGTTTAGATAGGCGTAATAAATCGTAATGCCATCTTCTGGGTTGTAATCCGGGTTCAGGTCCAATGGGTACTCGTCCAAGCGGTGACCCAAACCTTCTTCTATAGTTGACAGGGGTATTTGCCACTGCTGCAGCAGACCTTTTTCCAGTAGTTGTTGCCAGCTCAGTGGCTCGTAGACGTCCTCTTTTACCAGGGCAGGGGGGGCCTGATTGAAACCTTCCAGCATGGCCCGGGCCACTTGTAGTGATGACGATAAAATCGTGTCGTTAATGATAATGACGGATACCGTAGCTCGGGCAACGGCATCAAAGTGTTCTGTTCCCGGGGTTTCAGTAGCGGGCTTTTTGCCGCCCACAATAATTCGGTCAGAGGCTTTTAAACCCGGGTACTGGGCGACGAATTTCAATAGCGGTTCGGGTCCGAGCCCGTGAAGAAAAATAGGTTCGTGGTGATGCAGTATTTGCACACCTTCCAAAATGCCTTCGGTATTCATACCAATCAGAAGATTAATGCGATCGCCGGAAAACCCCGGCAGGTCTACCAGATCATTACTTTCAAATGCGTAGCCCAATAATTGATTCAATTGATACACAGGCCATGCTGGAGGCTGTTCAAGTTTGTCGCCCAATCGGGTGGCCTTGGGGAATATTTCTATAATCCGTTGCTCCACCGGCGTGTCACGAAAAATAGGGTCTGCTTCGGCGGCGGCAAGTTCTGCCGGTTGCCACAGCAGATAAAGCAAAGCGATTACCCCAGCGATCAACTTGGTCACAGCGCGAATAGTAAAGGCCACAGAAAACTCTTTCATGTCATTATTATTGTCAAACACCGCAGGGGGAGAAATCGAACAGCCTGGGGCGTAACTTATGTTTTTAACTAACTTTTGTTTTTAGGTAATTCTGGTTTTTAAGAAATTCTGATTATGAAGTTGATGGTAAGTAATGTGGCAATAGGTGCAATTAGCCATGTTGATGACTGTTTTCATTCTTTGGTAGGTGTGTGAGCTTGGCGGCAGGTTTACGGCGATTGGCCTGTTTGCTGAGCATAGCCGCCGATACCCTGGCCTGCGTGTGTGTGGGTGCTGGGAAAATATGGCCCAAAAGTAGGATTTACCCCTTTTTCGTGATTAGTCAGACTGCACTTTATAACGCGTATTGTGGGCCATTCAAGGGCTGCTAAATCCCTGGGTTTTCTAAACCTTGGAGCTTTTAAAACTAAGGCTTTTTAAACAATAGTTGCCTTGATTGAGCCGTGCGCTATCCAAAAAAATAACAAGATGGTTCATTTTGTATGATGTTAAATTCTGCTATCCAATTGCGGCTGCGTTTGCGTAGCCCGGTCTTATACTGCTTCAGCTCTGCATTTTTACTCTCCCTCTCGGCACTGTCTGCCACGGCTAGCGCAGCCAAGGACGAATCAATCGAAGAGGTCACTGTTGTGGGTGTTACGCCCGTGAGTGGCGTTACCGCCGACATGCAGCGTTTGCCTTATGGGGTACAACGAATTACGGCTCAGGATTTGGAAGAATCGGGGGCACTGAGTGTAACCGACCAGGCTAACAATCGAATGGTTGGCTTCAGTATGAATTCGGCGCAGAACAATCCGCTACAGCCGGATCTGCAGTTTCGTGCCTTTACGGCGTCTCCACTGTTGGGCCTGCCCCAGGGCATGTCGGTATACGCTAATGGAGCAAGGTTGAATGAGCCTCTGGGCGATTCGGTAAACTGGGATTTGATTGCCACCACGGCGCTATCCGAGGTAACGGTTCATGGCGGTGCCAACCCCGTGTTCGGTTTAAACAGCCTGGGTGGCTCCATTGCCATGACCACAAAAAATGGCTTTGATTTTGAAGGGCATGGTTTGACTGCTCTGGGCGGCTCCTGGGGGCGCACACGGGCCACCTTGGAGTCAGGCGGTAACAATGGCGTGTGGGGATATTACGTTAATGTCGATGCCTTTGAGGAAGACGGTTGGCGAGACCTGTCGCAATCTGAAGCGACACGCTGGTTGGCTAGTGCCAGTTGGCGGAATGAAGATCGTTCCGCTGCTAATGTGACCTACATGGGTGGTGACACTGATTTGACCGGTAACGGCGCTGCGCCCGTGGGCCTGTTAGCGCTGGATCGCAGTGCGGTGTTTACGGCACCGGATATTACCGAGAATCGACTGAATATGATTACCCTGGACGGGTTTCATTTTTTTAATGAACACTCCCAGCTGGCGGCCGTAGCCTATTACCGCTCAGTGGAAACCCGCAGCTTTAATGGCGATGGTTCTGAATTTGAATCCTGCGAGTTTGCCGGTGGCCAGCAGGTGCTACTGGACGATGCGGATGAGCTTGAGCCCCTGCTGGAAGCCCAGCTGGGTATCGAACTGGACGATATCTGCGATGGTGGTGATCCCGCCATCACTAGCTTTGCCGAGTTGGAGGACGCCATCGAATCGGCCGCGTTGCTGGCGGGGCTTGATCCAGAGGACTTCGAGCTGGAAAACGCCAGTGAGGATCTGGACCCGAATGCGGTGATCAGTGATGAAGCCATCAATAATATCAGTTTGCGAGATCAGACTTCCATGGGGCTGGATGTGCAATGGACTGGCCTGCAGACCATTGGTGATATGGAAAACAGTCTGATCATTGGGCTCGGCTGGTTCAATGGCGAGGCGGAGTTTGATTCCCGTACCGAACTGTCTGATCTCGACCCGGAAACCCGCAGTACCGAAGGCCTGGGCACAGGTACTTTTTTGGAGGACATGGCGGTACAGGTTAATACCACGGCCGAAACCGCCAGTCTTTATTTTACCAATACCCTGCAGGTTAACGAGAAGCTGGCCCTGACCTTGGCGGGCCGATTTAATCGCACTGATGTGGAGTTGGAAGATCAATCCGGGGAGCGGCCGGAGCTTAATGGCAAGCACCGTTTCAGTCGTTTTAATCCGTCTCTGGGCGTGAATTACCGCTTGGGTGAAGGCCAGTTCTTGTACGCGTCTTACAGCGAATCTTCCCGTGCGCCCACGGCCATTGAGCTGGCCTGTAATGAAGGCGTATTTGAAGTGGCCCGTGAGTTTGCCGAAGCCCGAGGCGATGACCCTGACGATATTGATTTCGAGTGTCGTTTACCCAACGCATTTTTGGCGGATCCGCCGCTGCACCAGGTGGTTGCCAAGAGTGTTGAATTGGGTGTGCGCGGTAGCGGTCAGGGCATGGGTTACAGTGTGGGTGCATTCCATACCCAGAACACCAATGATATTTTGTTCCAATCTACGGGCCGGGCCACAGGGCTGTTTGCCAACGTAGACAAAACCCAGCGCCAGGGCTTGGAGTTTTCTCTCAATGGCAAGCATGATCGCTGGAGTTGGGCTACCAACTATGCCTACGTGGATGCCACTTTTGCTACCAACATGATGGTGCTCAGCCCCAATCACGACTTCGCCAACGAGGACGGAGAAATTGCCGTCAGCGACGGTGACCGCATGCCGGGTATTGCCGATCATCAAATCAAACTCTGGAGCCAGTATCAATTTACCCAGGGGTTTGATGCCAGTTTCGAGGTGGTTTACAACGCTTCTCAGGTGATGCGGGGAGATGAGTCCAATCAATTGGACGAGGTGGATGGTTTCACCCTGGTTAATCTCAATGCTCAGTATTTCTTAACGCCTTCGTTACGACTTTTTGCCCGAGTGGATAACGTGTTTGACACTGAATACGAAAACTTCGGCTTGCTTGGGGAAGACCCGGATGAAGTCATAGACAATTTAGCTGACGACCGCCCGATTTATCTGGGGGCTGGTGCCCAAAGAGCCGCCTGGCTGGGTATTCAGGCTCGGTTTTAGAAGCGGGTTGTCCGGCGCGAGGTGTTTTCCTGTTAAGGATTTATTCTGGCCTGTGATTCCAAATGGGTCATGTTGTTGGAAAAAGTCATCCTTAAGTAGTAAAGCCAGAGTGTGAAAACACCTTCAGCGAAAGAAGGAGGCAATAGGCCGGAACGGCTAATGTCGTGGAATTTCCCCAGGCCCCATACTCCATCTGTAGATAAATACATATAAAAAATGCTGTCTAGGGAAAGGTCTTTCACCATCGGCCTTTCTCTAACGCCACTCACACCTAACAATAATCATACTCGAGGGCTCTTAATGAACAAAACCGCCTATAAAATTACCGCAACTGCTATGTTTGTTGCTCTGGCCAACGCGACGCCGGCCAATGCTGCTATTACTCTTTACGATGCAGACGAAACCAGTTTCAGCGTTGATGGTTCCTTTAATACGTTCTTAGTGCGGAGTGATTCCGATAACGACATAACGGGTAATTCACGCACCCAAATGCGTGTCAAAATGGGCTTTTTGCCTAATTGGATTGGCTTTACCTTCAGCAAGCAGGTAGATGACCTGAAGCTGGGTGGTCGCTCTTCCTTTTGGGTAACCATTAACGATTCCGATACCGCCCTCACCAGCACCGGCATCGATGTGCGTCAGTTCTACGCCACTGTCGATGCTGACTGGGGTCAGCTCCTGATTGGTAAAGACTTCACCTTGTTTTCCCGTTCTAACATCTTCCTGGATGAAATGCTTCAAGGTTACGGTGCCGTCAATGACACCTTGGGCTTGATCGATGGCCAGGGCGTGTCCTTCGGTAACATTGGCAGCGGGTATTTCTATCCGTTCCCACATTCTCAGATTACTTATCGCAGTCCGAAAGCCGGTGGCGTACAGGTGGCGCTGGGTATTGTTGACCCAGGTAACACTGCACCCACCGATCGTGGTGCTGGTCGTACCAGCGAAGAGAGCATGCCTCGCTTTGAAGGTGAGCTGACCTACAGCACCGACTTCGAAGGCGGCAACTTCACCGCCTGGGGTGGTTTCCTACAGCAAGAAACCGACAGCGATGTGGATGGTTCTGTTGAGTCCACCGGCTTCTCCTACGGCGCCAAAGTCAAGTTCGGTGGTCTGGCTGTGCACGCTTCCGGTTTTACCGGTGAAGGTCTGGGCTTCCTGCTGGGTCCTGGTTCTGACGCGGGTCTGGGTTTGACCGGTCTGATTTCTGAAAACGGCGAAGAAGTGGACAGCGACGGTTACCTGGGGCAAGTCAGCTACAGCGTCGGCAGTGAGCGTTTTGTTGGTTCTTACGGGCAGACTGAAGTGGATACCGCTGCTCCATGGGAAAGTGAAACCACTCAGTTGGCTTGGTTCCACTCATTTAATAGCAGTTTCACCACCGTGCTGGAATTCAATACCAACGAAATATCCATCGGCGCTGATTCTGAAGAAACTGACACTGTTGGTTTAGGCCTAATCGTTAACTTTTAACAGTTATAAAAACTCAATTAAAAAAATGGAGTCGTGATCATGATTTACGCATTTCCTGGCGAAACTGATTCTTTATTTAGTTTTAAACCGCGTTACGAAAACTACATCGGTGGGGAGTGGGTTGCCCCCGTTTCCGGCCGCTACTTTGAAAATACCTCCCCACTGGATAATCGTGTTCTGTGTGAGATTCCACGCTCACAGGCGGAAGATATCGAACTGGCGTTAGATGCCGCCCATAGAGCCAAAGATGCCTGGGGTAGCACCTCAGTTACAGAGCGCTCTAACATCTTGCTGAAAATCGCAGATCGTATTGAGCAAAACCTGGAATTGTTGGCAGTGGCTGAGACTTGCGACAACGGTAAGGCCGTTCGTGAGACGTTGGCTGCCGACGTTCCTTTGGCCGCTGACCACTTCCGCTACTTCGCCGGTTGTCTACGTGCGCAAGAAGGCTCCATGGCAGAAATTGATGCCAACACGGTTTCCTATCACGTGCACGAACCCCTGGGTGTGGTGGGTCAAATTATTCCCTGGAACTTCCCGCTACTCATGGCAGCTTGGAAACTGGGCCCAGCATTAGCTGCCGGTAACTGTACCGTACTGAAACCAGCCGAGCAGACACCTGCGTCTATTCTGATTCTTGCGGAGCTGATTGGCGATCTGTTGCCACCGGGTGTTCTGAATATCGTTAACGGTTTTGGCCGTGAAGCGGGTCAGGCTCTGGCTACCAGCAAACGTATTGCCAAAATCGCCTTCACCGGTTCTACCCCTGTTGGTAAGCATATTCTGCAATGCGCTGCGGACAACCTGATTCCTTCCACTGTAGAACTGGGCGGTAAGTCACCCAACATCTACTTCGAAGATGTTATGAAACAGGAAGACGAATTCCTGAGCAAAGCGGTTGAAGGTACCGTACTGGCCTTCTTCAACCAGGGTGAAGTGTGTACCTGTCCTTCTCGCGCTTTGATTCAGGAAAGCATTGCCGATGAGTTTATTTCTCTGGTAGTGGCTCGTACTCAATCCATCAAGCGTGGTAACCCACTGGATACTGATACACAGGTGGGTGCTCAGGCTTCCAACGAGCAATACGAGAAAATCCTGGGTTACCTGGAGTTGGGCAAGAAGGAAGGCGCTGAAGTGCTGACCGGTGGTGGCCCTGCAACCATCGCAGGCATGACGGGCGGTTTTTACATTGAGCCAACGCTGTTCAAAGGTGACAACAGCATGCGCATCTTCCAGGAAGAGATTTTCGGCCCCGTTGTGGGCGTTACCACCTTCCGTGACGAAGCTGAAGCTCTGGCCATTGCCAACGACACCATCTTCGGTTTGGGCGCCGGTGTATGGACTCGCGACATGAACCGCGCCTATCGCATGGGTCGCTCGGTTCAGGCCGGTCGTGTCTGGACCAACTGCTATCATGCCTATCCTGCGCACGCTGCCTTCGGTGGTTACAAGCAGTCTGGTATTGGCCGTGAAACTCACAAAGTAGCACTGGACCACTACCAGCAAACTAAAAACCTGTTAGTGAGCTACGATATTAACCCTCTGGGCTTCTTCTAAGCTGATTTGGTGGCCGGGTTATACCCGGCCACTGTTTAATAAGCTGAGGTTTCATGTGCCGGGTAGTGTGCACTCATCAGTTCGGTTGTTTTTCTGTCTAATCGGTTTGTGGCTACCAGGAGCCGTTGCCGCATCAACATCTAATACCCTCACCGTGGGCGTTCTGCAGTTTGGCACCGTGCGCTGGGAGCTGGATGTTATTCAGCGTTATCAGCTTGGCCAACAGAAAAACCTTGAAATTCGGGTTGTGCCACTGGCCTCTAATCAGGCCACTCTGACCGCGCTCCAGTCCGGTGCCGTCGATATGATTGTCGGCGATTGGATATGGGCAGCCAAACAGCGTCAATTCAACCGGCACTATGCTTTTTTTCCCTATTCCAACGCCGTGGCATCCCTGTACGTGGCCGATGACAGCGATATTAAAAGTTTCGCTGATTTGCGTGGTAAGCGGATTGGTGTGGCAGGTGGCCCGGTAAACAAGAGCTGGGTTTTGTACAAGGCTTATGCCAAGAAAGAATTTGATTTTGACCTGATGGGTGATGCGCAAATCAAATTCGCCGCACCACCCATTCTCAATAAGTTGATGATGAAAAGTGAGCTGGATGCCGTGATTAACTTCTGGCATTTTGGCGCCCGCTTGGAGGCGGCCGGCTATCGCACTTTGGTGGATATAGAAACGGTTTTTTCTGCCTTTGATATCACAGCACAAGCGCCCGTATTGGGATGGTTGTTTAAAAAACAGTGGGCCGAAGCGAACGCCGATGCCCTGAATCGATTTTTGGCTGTTTCCTACCAGGCCCGGTCAAAGCTGCTCCAGGATGATGCCGAGTGGGAGCGGCTACAGCCGTTGGAAAATTTTGAAAATGATACATTGAGAACCCTGCTGCGAGAAGGTTATCGACAAGGCATTCCCCGTCGTTCCGGCATGGCGGAGCGAGACGCTACCCAGCGTCTGTTTTCTGTTCTTCGGTCTGAAGCCGGTGACGATTTGACCGGCTCATTAACTCAACTGCCGGATAATCTATTTTGGACAAGCTCAGTTCTGCCGGCGCAATGAGTGTTACGGATCCTGGTTTTCGAGTCTGGTTACCGCGGGTCTTGTCCATCGTGGTATGGCTTTGTTTGTGGCAGTTGGTGGTGTTTCTATGGCAGCCTGATCTGTTACCCGGACCGGGCACCGTGCTTCAGTCATTGTGGCAGCATATGGTGCACGGTGATCTAGTGCCCCAGTTGGGGGTGACTCTGCGTCGCCTGATACTGGCGTTTGTGATTTCACTTGTGTTGGGAATGCTGGTGGGGTTGGCCATGGGCCACTTCCGCCCCATAGACCAGTGGTGCGATAGCCTGCTCACCTTAATGCTGAACGTCCCGGCACTGGTTACTGTTATTTTGTGCCTTATGTGGTTTGGCTTAAACGAGTTTGCGGCGATCACAGCGGTAGTGATCAACAAAGTACCTAACATGGCGGTTATCTTCCGCGAAGGTGCCAAAGCGGTTAATCATGACTTGCTGGCGGTGGCTAAAGTGTATCGTTTGTCGCCAGGCAAAACACTGCGCAAGGTCTATCTGCCCCAGCTATCTCCGTATTTTTTGGCGGCAACCCGTACCGGTCAAGCACTGGTCTGGAAAATTATTTTGGTGGTGGAGTTACTGGGATGCAGCAATGGAGTGGGGTTTAAACTCAGTGTGTTTTTCCAGATGTTCGATATAGCCAGCATTTTGGCTTACACCCTGGCCTTTGTGGTTGTTATTTACCTTGTTGAGTCTTTGCTGTTGCGGCCCTGGGAGCGACGTATAAATCGGTGGAGATCATGCTGAACGTTGATATCAAACACAAGTCATTCGGTTCATCGTCGCCGGTTATTCATAAATTACAGTTTGCCATCACTGCCGGAGAGCGGGTGGCTCTGGTGGGTCCATCCGGGGCCGGCAAAAGTACGTTGTTGAGTATGATCGCGGGTCTGGACAACCAGTTCAGCGGAACCATCACCCGCAGCGGCAACACTGTGGTTACCAAGATGTTTCAAGATGCGCGCCTTATGCCATGGCTGACGGTGAGAGATAACATCCTGTTGGTTGGAGACGATACACCAGGTGCTGCTAATGTAGCAGATGAATTGATTGCGGCCATGGGGCTTGCTGACGCCAGGGATAAATTCCCGGGCCAGATCTCCGGGGGCATGAAAAAACGGGTTGCCCTGGCCAGAGCCTTTCTTCCTGGCCCGGATCTGCTATTAATGGATGAGCCCTTTGCCTCATTAGATGCTCCGGCTGCGGCTGAGCTTCGGCAGCAGGTCATTCAACTATGCCTCAGCCACCAGGTTACGTTGCTGTGCGTTACCCACAGTTTGGACGAGGCAGTCACCCTGGCGGATAGAATCCTGTTTTTTAGTGCAGAGCCTATGGCTCTGTTGCTCGATCAGGACGTGAGCCAGTGGAAGAATCAAGGGGGAGAGGGCGTCAGCGCCGGTTTGGTCAGTGAGTCGTTGTTGGGGCAATACCCTGAAATTTTGAGGGGGGTTATCTGAGCTAGTTTAGGCAGCGGCCGGTGTAACTTGTGCGGAAGGGCCAATCGGAGTACGCTGGTCCGCGTAAATGACCCTCAAAAGGGTGTCCAAATTACCAAAACATAAGATTACAACAAAAATAATAGCAACGTGGACGTGAGATGATAGACGCCTCTTATGATTGTTCCAGCGAAGCAACGGGCTTTGGCGAGATGAGTGATCTGGTATTAAGAGCGGGATCTGATAACCCCGATCCGGTTTTGGCAGCCAGAGAGTTACATCAGGGCCTTGAGGGGCCGTTATCTGCCTGTATTGTATTTTATTGTAGCGCCGATTACCGCCTGGACTTGCTGTCAGAAGAGTTGCGCCGGCTGTTCCAGGGCACCACCATCGTGGGTTGTACCACGGCAGGGGAGATCACACCCACCGGGTATCGTAAAAATGCCATAGTGGCGTTTAGCTTGCCGCGCAGCCACTTTGCCGTGGAGACCGTACTGATTGAGGATCTGGCTCACTTCAGTGAGCAGGAAGCCCAGTTGCTGGTGAGCAATATGGTGGACCGGTTAGAAACCAAGGCATTAGCTCCCATATCCGGTAATAGTTTTGCTTTATCCCTGCTCGATGGCCTCTCCATTCGAGAAGAGCTGATACTGAAAGCGCTCAGTTCCGGGCTGGAGGATATACCTCTGGTGGGCGGCTCGGCCGGTGACAATCTGCATTTTCAAAACACTCAGGTCTATTTTGAGGGTGAGTTCAAAACCCGTTCCGCCATTCTGGCATTGGTGAATACTACCTGCCCATTTCGCGTGTTTAGTGCCCATCACTTGGTATCCCAGCAGGAAAAACTGGTGGTAACCAGTGCCTCTCCCTACGAGCGTGTGGTGCATGAACTCAACGCTGAGCCGGCGGCACTGGAATATTGCCGGGTTCATGGGCTTGCCATTGACGATTTGAAAACCAAGACATTCGCCCTGCACCCATTGGCCGTCCAAATCAGTGACGAAACTTATGTGCGGGCAATTCAGAAAGTGAACGACGATTTGAGCCTGACGTTTTTCTGCGCCATCGATGTGGGTGTGGTACTGACCAAAATGACATCAGGTGGTTTGCTGGAACAGTCGCAACGATTATTGCAGGAAATAGCCGATGACATTGGTGAACCTCAGGTGATCATTGGCTTTGACTGTATTCACCGCCGCCTCGAAATCGATGATCTTGACATTGTAGATGACGTGTCCAAGCTTTATTCCCGTTATCGCATGATTGGTTTCAATACCTATGGTGAGCAGATGGATGGCATGCACCTTAATCACACCATTACAGGAGTAGCAATCGGTTACAAGGCCTGATTATGTCCGATTCGAAGCCTCGTATTACTATTCAGAAGCCCACTCCTGAGGCTGCGGAAGAGAATTCTTTGAGCAAGCTTCAGAGCCAGATAGAGGCCCTCTCATACGAGAATTCCAAACTCAAAAAGATCAACCAGGTATTAACCCAGCGCGTGGAAATGGGTTGGGGTAATAACAGTGATCCTTACCGCTCGTTTGAAAACGCTGCCATGCTGGCAGAAAAAACCAAAGAGCACACCCGCCAATTGCAGCCCACTGTGCAAGAGCTGGAATCAGCCGTGGTACATCTGGAAGAGGCCAGAAAGGACTCTGAGCGTAATCTGCACCTACTGCAGGACATGATTGAAACCATCCCGGAATCCTACGCCATGTTTGACGCCCAGCGATGCGTAATCATGGCCAATACCCGTTTTTTAACGTTCTGGCGGCAAGCGGGGGTTGACGTTGTGATGGGTGAAACTCAATTCGCCGATTTACAGAAGCAAGCTGTGAAGCTGGGACTATTGGACCCCTCCATTCGTGTGCGGGAAATTAATGGCTTTCCCAAGCAAAAAATGCAGGAAGTTCTGCTCAAAATGACCGGTAACCGCTGGTTAAGGATGACCCAACGGCCAACTTCTGAGGGGGGGCTGGTGGTGATTTACAGCGACGTATCTGCCGCTGAAAACAGCAATGATCAGCATAAGGATAAAGTGCTGGCGGACCAGGCAAGAATGCTGCAAAACACCTTGGAAAATATGTCGCTTGGCGTAGCTCTGGTTAATGGTGATGGTCTGCTTGAGACCTGGAATCCCAAATTTGTCGAACTGTGCGGTTTGGCAGAAGACAGCGTAAATTGGCACGTGAACTTTGAAACCCTGTTGGCCGAAACCGAGCTTTCGCAACTGCCCAAACCTAAACCTGGCAATAGTGAAAAATCGGGTGATGTGATTTATTTCGGCGAGTTGACCCTGGCTAATGGTGTCGTATTGTTGGTACGCCGCCATTGCATTAGGGGTGGCGGTTTTCTGGATACCTATGCTGATTACACAGACCGCTTCTATAAACAGGCCGCTTTGCGCGAAAGCGAGCATCGCATTCGATTAATTACCGATGCATTGCCTGCGATGATCTCTTACGTGAACAAGGATTTAATCTACGAGTTCGTCAACAAATCCTTGGAAGACTGGCTGGAGCGTCCGCGGGATCAGATTTGCGGCAAGAGTATGGTAGAGGTACTGGGCAGCTCCAATTATTCCGTCCACCACAGCTATGTCGAAGGTGCGTTGGGCGGGCGCACGGTTAATTTTAACGTGACCCAGGGGGCGGGCAGTAAAAATAACCGTGAATTTAGCAAAACCTTTATCCCCCATTTTGCCACAGATCGTACGGTGATTGGTTTTTTCGCTTTGGAACAGGATATTACTGCCCAGCGCCGCACCGCCCAGGCGTTGCAGCAAGCATACGAGCATATGGAAAGACGGGTTAACGCTCGCACCCACGAGATTTCTGCCATTAACTTAAAGCTTCGCCAGGAAATTGAAGAACGCCATCAGGTAGAAATTAATCTGATTGAAGCGAAAAAGATGGCCGACGATGCCAACGAATCCAAAACTCGCTTCCTGGCTGCTGCAAGCCACGATTTGTTGCAACCCATGAACGCTGCCCGCTTATTTGCCACCGCCCTGAATGAGCAGGATTTAACCCATGAGGCGCGCCAGTTGGTGGACTCTCTTGGCTACAGCCTGGAAAACGTTGGCGCGTTGATTACGTCCCTGGTGGATATTTCCAAACTGGAAGCTGGGGTGGTGGAACCGGCTCCGGAGACCTTGCGGGTAGATGATCTTTTGCACAAGCTGGCGGCTGAATACCAGCCCCAAGCGGAAAAAATTGGTTTACGGCTGGACTATGTGCCTTCGCGGGCAGTGATCTTTTCTGACAGTCAGCTGCTGGCTCGTATACTGCGTAATTTTATTGCCAATGCTATTCGTTATACCCCGGAGGGAAAGCTACTGCTGGGCTGCCGTCGGCATGAGTATGGCGTAGAAATTCAGGTGTGGGATACGGGAATCGGTATAGAGGAATCCAAGCTGGGAGAGATCTTCCTGGAGTTCAGCCGCATCGATCAGGCACGTACTCGAACCGATAAAGGTTTGGGGCTGGGGTTGGCCATTGTGGACCGTATCTCCCGGGTATTGGGGCACGGAGTTGCGGTAAGGTCCTGGCCTGGAAAAGGCTCTTGTTTTTCTATAACCGTGCCCTACGGGCAAGAGCTTGCCACGCAGATTGTCGACCCCATCGAGCTGGATGCCATCGGTTTGCCCATGCACGATGCGCGCATTTTGGTGGTTGATAATGATGTTGAGATCTGCGACGGCATGGAAGCGTTGTTGAAAACCTGGCGCTGCAATGTGCTGACGGCACAGGGTGTTCGTACCCTCAGGGATGACGACGCCGTAGTGGAGTTTGCGCCACAACTTATGATTGCCGATTATCACTTGGACGACAATGAAACCGGCCTGCAGGCTATTGCTACCGTTCAGTCACGTTTGGGTAAAAAAATTCCGGTGGTTTTAATTACAGCGGATTACAGCAACGAATTGCGCAAAGCCGCAAAGTCGGCTGGCTATGTATTGTTGAATAAACCCGTTCAGCCATTGAAGTTGAAAATGCTGTTATCCAATTTTTTACGGGAATCCAAAAGTCAGCAGGGGGCGGCTTCCTGAAGACCGTCTTGAAGACAATGTAGAGCAGAGGCTCTACTGCTAAGAGGCAAACCGGGCTTACTTGCGAATGTAGTCTTTGAAATTAATGTTGGAAGCACACAAAACGGCTTGAATACGATTGTTCACTTTTAACCGATGCAAAATGGCAGAAACATGGGATTTAACCGTGGTTTCCGCAATGTTGAGTTCGTAGGCAATTTGTTTATTAGACTCGCCTTTTGCCATGCGCTCAAAAACCAGCAGTTGGCGGCGGCTTAGGGAGGCAATCAATTTCGGGTCCACCTGTGATTCTTTAGGTTCTTTCCGCTGGGGTTCAGATGTGGTACTGCGTATTACATCCGGTGGCAAGTAGACTTGGCCATTCATGATCTGATGAAGGGCGTCGGCAATCTCCTGACTGGTGGACGATTTGGTTATAAAACCCACTGCGCCGTAGGTCATGGCTTGCAATACAGTGCTCTTGTTTTCTTCGGCTGAGACGATCACGATCGGAATATCAGGATGATTGTTGCGCAGTTTGACAATGCCGTTTAGACCATCCATGCCCGGCATATTCAAGTCCAGTAAAATCAAATCCAGATCCGGGTTGGCTTCGACCACCACCAGGGCGGTATCCAAATCTTCGGTGGTGAGTGTTTGCACATCGCTAAATCGACTTTCCAGTACATTGGTGATGGCGTCTCTAAATAGCGGGTGATCGTCTGCAATTAAAACTTTTTGCATGGCTTCTCAAACTCTTTTTTTATTTTTAATAGTAATCCGGACACCTGATTCTGGATACCCTTTTATGAATTCCCTTTTATGGATAACCCTAGAATGATGCTAACGTGATTCATAGGCCACAATAGCGGCGACTAATACCACTGCGGTGGTAGCCAGAGTCACCCCCAGTGCCAGATAGTTTAGGCTGCCATACAGCGAAAACCGAATCAGTTCCACTGCGTGAGTGAACGGGTTTATTTGGCAGACATAATACAGTATTTCGCTTGATTCCCGCATCCGCCACAGGGGATACAGCGCCGATGAAAGAAAAAACATGGGGAATACCACAAAATTCATCACGCCCGCGAAATTTTCCAATTGCCGTATCAAAGACGACAGCAGCAGACCCAGAGCGCTTAGTAGAATAGCCGCTAAAAACGCCGACGGCAGTAACCAGAGGTACCCTTCAAATGGCAACGTAATTTTGAAGCAGGCCGCTATGGCGACAAAGCCATAGACTTGTAGTAGGGATATTAATGAGCTGGCAACCAGTTTGCTCAACAGTAAAAAAGGGCGGGGCAAAGGGCTCGTCAGTAGAACTTTCATGCTACCCATCTCCCGGTCATAGACCATGGATAACGAACTCTGCATACCATTGAATAGTAAAATAATTCCCACCAGTCCGGGTATGATATACACCTCGTAAGTGATGTAAGTTTCGTAAGGCGGGGCGATGGCAATACCCAGTGCAGCACGAAATCCAGCGGCAAACACCAGTAGCCACAACAGAGGCCGCACCAGTGCGCTTATAAATCGAGATCGCTGCTGCAAAAAGCGCCAGAACTCCCGTTTAACCATTCCACTAAAAGCGTAACTTGCTTCGCTGAGTGTCATTTTTTAGCCCCGGTAAAATGTGAGAACAGCGTGCGCAGATCCGGGCATTTGTTCTTTTGCAATACAGCTTGAACCTCACCATAGGCCTGGGTGTGTCCTTGGTGAATTAACAGGAGTTTGTCATGGGGCTGAATTTCATCAATCAGATGGGTGGTCCATAGCACCGAGAGGTTTTTTTCTTGGCACAGGCTTCTTACATGACGGTTAAGCAGCTCCCGGCTTTCCACGTCCAGTCCTACCGTGGCCTCATCCAGTAGCAACATCTGTGGCTGGTGTAAAAGTGCCCTGGCGATTTCCACCCGTCGTCGGTGGCCCCCATTGAGTTTTCTGACCCGGGTATTCATGGTATCGGTGAGGCTCAATCGTTCCAGTTCCCGTGTTGCCGCCAGTTTTGCTTGTTTGCTACTGATGCCATGTAGTGCTGCGTGATAGGCCAGATTTTGCGCTACTGTTAGATCGGGGTCCAGGGTGCTTTGTTGAAACACCACGCCAACACCACGCAGGACTTTTTCCCGCGATTGCTTCAGATTAACTCCACCAATGGCGATCTCGCCTTGCTGGCATTTCAGTAGCCGGGTCACCAGGGCAAACAGGGTGCTTTTACCGGCACCGTTAGGCCCCAGCAGGGCAAGTAGTTCGCCGGGGTCGATCTTGAAGCTCACGTTATCGAGGGCTTTTTTTCCAGCGTAGGTGTGGCTGATACCGTCCACGGACAACTGTGCTACGGTCATATTTTTCTCACCGCCAATCCCCATGGGTAGCGACCCACGCGCAGTGTTTTAATGACTTTCAGTTTGTTTACGTCAATGATGGATACATCGCCGCTGATGCCATTGGTGGTTAGCAGCAGTGACTGGTCGCTGGAGAATTCCAGATGCCAGACGCGCCGGCCCACAAGCAGATATTTTTCCACTTCGTAGGTTTTAGCGTTGACTACGGCAACATGATTGGCCGGGCCCAATGCAACAAAGGCATAGCGGCCATCATCGCTCAACTTTATGCCCACCGGTTGGATTTTATCCCTATGCACATTGGGAATACTGAAGTGGATATCGTGCAGGATTTTGCGGCTGGCGGTATCCACAATGCTGACGGTGCCACCAATTTCGGCGGAGGCCCACAGTCGACTGCCATCTTTATTAAATTCCACGTGGCGGGGTCTTTGTCCTACCAGCGTATTGTCCTTCAGGCTGAACGTCTCAGCGTCTATCCAGTGCAGCATGTTGGTGGTTTCTGATGTGTTAACCACCCATTTTCCGTCTGGGCTGGCGGCCATGCCTTCTGGCTCCACGCCCACATCCACTTGACCAATAACGGTTTTCGATTCGGTATCGACGATGGTGACCACCGCATTATCTTCGTTGGCAATGTAGAGATGATGATCGTTGGGATGAAGTGCGAATTGTTCCGGATCTTCGCCAGAGGGCAGGTTTGATATCAACTTATTGGTGGCGGTATCCAGGATCTGTACCGCGTCGGAATCGCTGGCACAGATATATAAACGGGATTGATCTTGGCTCAAGGTAATGCCTCTAGGCCGCTCTCCAACCTCAATGGTGTCGATGACTTCCAGTTTTTCCAGGTCAATGATACTGAGCGTATCGTCTTTCTCGTTGGAAACGTAGACCAGATCTTTGGCGATGGCAGTGGCAGTGGCAGTGGCAGTGAGAGTGCCGCTGGCCAGTAACAGTGCGAGAGCAATTGGTCTTATCATTATGGGTTCTCCAGGGAGGTTGAAAAGTCACAGCGAACCTCTGGTTTGTCGTAGCCCAGCGTATCCAGGTCGGTGTGCGGGTGCAAAAATCCCTCCTGAGGCGATTGGCTGATCAGCGCGCGAGGTTGTACCAGGGTAATGGGTTGTCGCATCTGGCCGTTCCATTGACGAAAGTTCATCTTGCGGCCTTTGAATGCCGCTACTTCGAAGTCTGGGCTGAGCATAAACGAATACAGCTTTGCTGCATCGGTACTGCCTTGACGGGTGATGGCTTCACCGATGACCCGCACCGCCAGCCAGGCTGCGTAATCTGTGCTATTCATAAACCGGTTAGCCAGCTCCTGGAATCGGTTTTGCAACTGCAATGCGCCCCATTGCTCGATTACCCGGTGCCAGGCAACCGGAGTGAGGCCTTGGGTTCCTGCCACCGGTCGAGGCAGCCAAGTGTTATAAGGGATGAATTCGCCAACATCCCCCAGCTCATCAGCCACGATGACCACGTCGTAGTCTCGGGCCCGGGTGAACGTGGGGATTTCCTGCTGGGCCACACGACGTAAATCGGTGTCAAAACTCCAGGTTTTTTGTTCTATGATGCGCGCACCAAAGCGTTTGGCGGCTCGCGTCATGGCGGCAGCATAGGCGCTATCATCAGGGCGTTGCCCCTTCACTAAAAGCCATTTTTGCCATTTCTTGGCTGCCAGTAACTGTGCCAATGCATCCGCCAGCATTGAGCGGCTGGGCAGGGTATGCAACAGGCCAGTGGTACACTGGGATTGACGCAGGCTATCGGCGGGACTGCCGGCATTCAACAGGATCACCTGACCTTTCAGTCGCGGGTGTTGGGCCAGTTTCAGGAGCGACTGTGGCGGCATGTTGGCGATAATCAGGGTGTTGCGCTTGCTATGCCAGCTAAGTGCAGCGTCCAGTAGGGGGGTGAATTGATCACTGACTTTATTTTCCAGCCTGTAGCTATGGTTCAGAAAACGACCGGTGGTGTTGTTATCTGCCACACCTAGCTCGGCCCCGCGTAAACCCGTATTGGCCGGCTCCTGGAACACATTGGAGAGGATGGCCTCATCAGGCCGGGTTTGCTCCAGGTATAAGATGGGTATGTCCAGAGCTTCGGCTCGGGCGGCAGGCGGTAACGCAATGAAGGCCAGTGCTAGCAGAAGGGGCGCGGTGGTCAGGGATAAAGGAAAACAAGAACATAAGCAAAAAAGTTGCACAACCGGATGTTTACTGCAGTCGTGATTCATGATGTCACCGTGTTTTTTATAATTCTATAGGTCACAAACGAACGAGTTTAGTTTGTTGACCCTGGCGCCAGACTCAGCCCTGATTCCCTAAAGGGATATGGGCTCAATTTCATCCCAATTTATGCTACGCAAGCTTGCTCCTCAAAGGTATTGTTAAAAAGGATGAAAAGATTGGTACCCAAGTATAATGGATGCCTAAAGGGGGGTATTTTAATATCTGTGCCATTGATCTAGCTCAATAACCCCTGTGAAAGGATGGGGTATTTGAGCGGCGGACGGTAGATTACCCGCACGCCATATAAGGATAGTCAGACAGATTCTAATAATAAACACGTAGTTCTGGATGGTACATACCCATGAAAAAAACAACCGTACTGGCACTCGGGCTGTGCTTAGGCTTCAGCTTAATTCAATCTGCCAAAATTTCTGCTCACGGTAACGTGACTCCTCAAGCTGTTGATGTTAGTGAATTGCCTCCCCTGGGGGAACAGTGGCGCGAGGAAAATCCCTATCGAGGCGATGCCACCGCGATCCGCGTTGGTGATTCTGCCTACAACCAAAACTGTGCCCGTTGCCATGGCCTGGAAGCGATTTCCGGCGGCATCACACCGGATTTGCGCAAACTCAACAGTGAAGATGAGTTCTTTGATAAGGCGGAATCCGATCAATGGTTCCTGCAGCGAATTCGTCACGGCGCTGTGATCGACGGTCGCGTTTACATGCCGCCGTTCGAAGGCATACTGAGCCAGGAAGCCATGTGGGCAATTCGCTCATACATTGACACTCGTCCTTACGAAGATTAGGTGAGACATTTAATCACTCTGGGCCTGTTGTTGTTTGTGGTGTTTGCCGAACCGGCACAGGCCCGCTCCTACGAAGACATTATCAAATCCGGATACATAGAAGTGGCTGTGTATCGGGATTTCCCACCGTACTCCTATCTCCATGATGGCCACGCGGCTGGCATTGATATTGAGCTGGGTAAGCTGATCGCCAAAAAACTGGGTGTGGAACCGCGCTGGTTCTGGGTTACTGCCGATGAGAACTTGGAAGATGATCTGCGCAATGCCATCTGGAAGGGGCACGTGCTTGATGTGGAAAAGAAGAAAGCCGACATTATGTTGCGGGTGCCCTATGACCGGGAGTTCGCCTACGGCATGGATGGCTACGGTCTGCCGCGCAACGAATTAGTGCACATGTTCGGGCCCTACCATCAGGAGTCCTGGGCGATCGCACGGGATAGGGCGAAAACCCGAGACATTCGTAACCTTGCCATATTTCAGTATCAACAGATCGCGGTGGAAATTGATTCTCTCCCGGATACCTACCTGTCAGCGACATTCGCCGGAAGACTGCAAAAAAATATCGTCCACTTTCGAACTCTAGATGAGTCGGTGGAGGCGTTCAAGCAAGGTGAAGTGGCGGCCGTTGCGGGTATCCGAACCCGTTTGCTTTGGGCTTTGGCAGATACCGAAAAACCCGACGTCACCAGCGATGGGTTGGAAATGTTGGCGCGCAAACAATGGGATATCGGCATTGCAGTAAAGCAGGACTATCGCGAGCTGGCCAATGAAATTGACATGGCCATTGAAGCCTGGGTAAAAGACGGGACTTTGCGGTCCCTATTTGAATCCTACCATGGCGAATATGTTGCTCCGTCCCTGTACCAGTAAAACACCTGGCAATAGATATAAAAACCGCCTTTTTCATACTTCAGTCGCAGTTTCCGATGATGGTTGGGGATTGGTAGGCTTGTCAGATCGTTCTGTAATAACGGCTTTTTCATCCTGCATCCTGCTGGGGTTCTACTACTAAGGGTGTAAAAAGTTGGCTGTTCGGTTGAATTGTTCATGGCTTTAGGTAAAGGCAATCTAATGCTCACGTAATAGCAGCGTCTGTGTTGCTCAACGTCTTTACTCTACCCCGGTAGCCCCTTCTAACCAATTGGCCTCTGGAGCCTGCCGAAGTCGAGCAAAAACAGTAAGAACAACAATAAAGCGAAGCTTCTTACTCCATACCGCTCTTAAGGAGATGCATAATGAAAACTAAAACACTCTCTATGGGTCTACTGGCGTCTGCCGTGACCATGTCTTTAACATTGTCACTGGGCACACAGTCTGCATCAGCCACCGTAACCGATAAAGATATTTCTAGAGATCAGGCTACGCCGAAAGACGTGCTTACCTATGGTCTTGGTCAACGTGGTCAGCGCTTTAGTGATCTTAAAAAAATCAACACCAAAACAGTCGATAAAATGATTCCCGTGTGGGCCTACTCCCTGGGCGGCGAGAAGCAGCGTGGTCAGGAAAGTCAGCCACTGGTGAAAGATGGTGTTATGTACGTCACTGGTTCTTACTCACGTATTTACGCCATTGATACCAAAACCGGTGATGAGCTGTGGGAATACGAAGCGCGTCTTCCCGACGGCATTATGCCTTGCTGTGACGTAATTAACCGTGGTGCTGCCCTGTACGATGACTTGGTGATCTTCGGTACATTGGATGCCAAACTGATTGCGTTGGACCAAAAAACCGGTAAGCCCGTATGGCGTAAAAAACTGGGTGATTACCAGGCTGGTTACTCCTATACCGCTGCCCCACTGATCGTTAAAGGCATGGTGGTTACCGGTATCTCCGGTGGTGAATTCGGTATTGTTGGTAAAGTTGAAGCTCGCGACGCTAAAACCGGTGAATTGGTATGGACTCGTCCTACCGTGGAAGGTCACATGGGTTACCTGCGTGGCAAAGAAAACGGCATTACTGGCGGTAAAGCCGGTAAAACATGGTCAGGTGATTTGTGGAAAACCGGCGGTGCGGCACCCTGGCTGGGTGGTACCTACGACCCTGATACCGATCTGATTTTCATGGGTACGGGTAACCCTGCTCCCTGGAACTCTCACTTGCGTCCCGGCGATAACCTTTACAGTTCATCCCGTCTGGCCATCGACCCTGATACTGGCAAAATCGTATGGCACTTCCAAACCACGCCACACGACGGTTGGGACTTCGACGGTGTTAACGAGCTGATCGCATTCGACTATAAGGACGGCAGGAAAACAGTTAAAGCCGCGGCCACTGCTGACCGTAACGGTTTCTTCTACGTTCTGAATCGTGAAAACGGTGACTTCATCCGTGGTTTCCCATTTGTTTCTAAAATCACTTGGGCTAAAGGTCTGGATAAAGACGGTAGTCCTATCTTCAACGACGACAATCGTCCGGGTAACCCCAAGAAATCTGCAGACGGCAAAAAAGGTGAAACCGTTTTCTCTGTGCCTTCCTTCCTGGGTGGTAAAAACTGGATGCCTATGGCATTTAGCAAGGACACTGGCCTGTTCTACGTTCCATCTAACGAGTGGGGCATGGACATCTGGAACGAGCCTGTACAATACAAAGCTGGCGCTGCTTACTTAGGTTCTGGTTTTACCATTAAACCGATCTATGATGACCACATTGGTTCTTTGAAAGCAGTGGATCCTAAAACCGGCAAAATCGTTTGGGAATACAAGAACGAAGCGCCTCTGTGGGGCGGTGTGCTGACTACGGCGGGTAATCTGGTGTTCTTCGGTACGCCTGAAGGTTATCTGATGGGCTTGAATGCCAAAACCGGTGAGGTTGAGTACAAGTTTAACACCGGCTCGGGAATCGTTGGTTCTCCGGTTACTTGGATCCAGGACGGAGAGCAGTACTTAAGCGTGCTGTCTGGCTGGGGTGGCGCTGTGCCTCTTTGGGGTGGTGAAGTAGCCAAGAAGGTGAAAAACTTTAACCAAGGTGGCACTGTTTGGACATTCAAACTGTCTAAATAACTTTCTGCCTAAGTTTCATGCTTGACTCAGGGCCGCAATTGCGGCCCTTTTTTTACTTATACCTTTTTTCAACTTATACCTTTTTTAGGTTTTACTCGAAGAGGGCAACTTCGTTTTGGCAGCAATGACAACAAATATGCCGCCCAAAATGAGACCGGAACAAAGCAAAAATTTAGCGCTGACATGTTCCTGCGCAAAAATAACGCCGCCCAAAGTGGCGATTACTGGCACCAATAACTGCACCACAGCGGCTTGTACTGCAGTCAAACCGGTCAACGCTTGATACCAGATGGCGTAGCCCACCCCGGATGCCAGTCCGCCGGATAACACCGCCAATACAATGCCTGAAATTTGCAGCTGAGTTGAGGATAAAAAACAAATTAGCAACAGGGCTGCGAACGGTACGCTTCTGAGGAAATTACCATAGGTGTCCATCAACGGCGCTTTTGATTGCCGCCCAAGCAAGGTGTAGCCGCCCCACGCCATACCTGCGATGGTCATTAAAAAAAGGCCCATGGGTGATGGTGAAGTGGCACTGGGTAACATCAGCATGACAAAGCCTGTACAGGCCACAATTAAGCCCAACCATTCCATTAAAACTAAGCGTTGGCCGCGCCACAGTGAATAGGAAATGATAGTAAACTGCACCGCGGCAAATAAAACCAGGGCGCCGGTACCCGTTTGGAGGTTAATGTAGGCGAAAGAAAAGCAGGCAGCATAGGCGAACAATAAAACGGCAGGCCACCAGGACGGCTTAACCTGTTTATCGGCGCGTACGCCTCGCTGCAAGCTGACAAGTAACCATAAAACAATGACGCCACTTAATAGTCGAATTGCGGTAAAGCTTGATGCATCGATTAACTCCGGCCCTAGAGCTAATCGACACAATACTGAATTTCCAGCAAACGCCATCAACGCCAAACTCGTGAGAAACAACGTTTTCATAGCGTTCTAAACATTAATTATTCTCCGTCAATTCCCGGCATGGGAATATAACCCGGTAAGGATTTGATGCGCTGCATCCAAGCTTGGATATTACCGTAGTCTTTTAAATCTATGCCACCTTCCCAAGCAAGGCCTACATAGGGGAATACCGCGCAGTCTGCTATGGTGGGGCGGTCTAAAGCAAGCCATTGATTGTTTTTCAAGTGGGAATCCAACAGAGGCAATATTCTGTTGCTCATTTTAATGGCAGCATCTTTATCTAGTTCATAACCAAATTTATCGATTAACCTGGCATCATTAGGTCCGTGAGCGATTTCGTTGGCGGCGGTGGAGAGCCATTGCGCAACCTCACCTTGTTGCTCAGCGCCATCGGGCCACCATTGATGGCCGCCATATTTCCGGGCCAAGTAAATTAATATCGCTTGAGAGTCCCGTAATACAACTTCACCATCTTCCAGGACGGGCAGTTCACCCCAAGGGTTTAGGTCGATTACGGGCTTCTTTTTATGGTCTCCCGCCAGGAAATCCACGGGGGCTATGTCCAGCTCAATCCCTGCAAGAGCGGCGAATAAGCGCACTTTGTAGCAGTTGCCGGATAATTCCAAATCGTACAGTTTCATATCTATTCCTCGTTTGTTATCAGGTTATTGTCAGAGTGGTGTGCGGTGGGGTGTGGTGAGCTGGTTGAACTCCAGTACATTACCATCCGGATCACGTATAAACAGAGCGATGCGACGTGGTCCTATGGGATGAATTCCCTCCGTAATAAGTATGTTTTCTTTCTGTAGCCACCGCTCCATCGCTTGTAAATCGTCTACGATAAACGCCGGATGCGTGATACCCGGCAGTTTTATCGGCTCGTCCAGTAGCGTGTTATGGCGGTGAGCTGTGGCGTTATAAATCAGGTTGATACGCACCCCGGAAGTGCTGACCATTTCGTTGGCCTCGTATTCGGGGAATACTGCGGTCTCAGCAAATCCCAGGCGCTGGTAAAAGTGGGTGGCACGGGCTCGATCGCTGACGCGGATGCCAACATGGTCGAAGGCCAGTATGGGTGGTGCGAAGGACGGCTGCACAGTAGACATGGGGATTACCCTGAATAATCCAATTGATGCAGATTATTCTAAGGGTTGTATCGCTTTGGAAACATAACAATAAACCCAATTCAGTTTTTCATAATTCGCAAAATAACTGGCGTGGGCAGAAACCTAATCACAGAGCTGCTAATGGATAAACTAAAGAACATGGCTATCTTTACCGCCATTGTGGATCACGGTAGCCTTTCTTCGGCGGCCAATGCGTTAGGCCGTTCCGTCGCGACGGTTACGCGGGGCTTGGCTGAGCTGGAACAACATTTAGGTGTGCGGTTAATCAACCGTTCAACCCGTAGCTTATCGGTAACCGAGGAGGGTTTGGAATATGTGACTCACTGCCGGCAGCTATTGGCGCAAATACAAACGGTGGAGTCTCAATTGGACCGGCGCAAAAATATTCCCACCGGCAAGCTTGTGGTAACCGCTCCCGTTATGTTTGGCCGCATGCATTTAGCGCCGCTTTTATACCAATGGTTAGGCGAAAATAGTAAGTTACAAGCGGAGTTAATGTTGTTAGACCGCACGGTGGATTTGTTGGAAGAGGGTTTTGACTTAGCGCTTAGAATTGGCAAGTTGGAAGATTCCAATTTGGTGGCGATTCCCTTAGGTACCGTTTCAAAGATTTGTTGCGCCAGCCCGGAATTGATTGCACAGCAAGGGCAAGTCTCTCACCCACAAGAACTGTCTGATTGGCCTGTCATCGCATTTACGTCGGAGGGCGAGCACTGGCGTTTTCAGGAGGAGCAACAATGCAAACGGATAAAAATAAAACCCCTATTTAGTTGTAACCAAATCGAGCCCATGATTGAAGCGGCACGTAATGGTTTAGGTGCGGTTTACGTAAGATCCTACCAGGTAGCACCTTATATAAATTCAGGTGAGTTGGTGCAAATCCTTCCAGGGTATACTCCTGAGCAATACCCGGTTCAGTTTGTATTACCAAATACCCGTTTATTGTCTCCTCGAGTGCGCACATTTTTAGATTGGGCGGTGCCAAAATTGCGAGGTCTCCTCTTAGCAGGCTGTTGAAAAACTATCTGCGTTGCCACTACTTCGTTAAAAATCAGTTCAAAAGACCCAAAGCACTCGTTACACTCATGGGGCCGACTCTGCTCATTTACTATCTGTAAACTGCGCTTTTTCGCTAATTTTTGCCTCTTATTGGCTGCCTCGAAAACGTTTTTCAACGGCCTGCTAGATGGTTTGAAAGGAATTAATCATTCTCGCCGCTGCACCTAGTGCCCCTTCCAGGTAGCCTCCGTAGCGGGGATCGGTTTCGCTGGCAGCAAACCAGAGTTTTTCATACCAATGATCCAACTGTAACCATTGATGCCCGTATTTTGGATGCGAGGGAGGGATATTAGCGTCTTCTGCTACCGCTGTGTTGGGTTCCTGAAACCAGTCTTGCTGGTAAACAGCCGTGGCCTGGGCCGCTTTGGGGCCAAATAGATAGAATAATTGCTCCAGCACCAACGCTTCCAGGTCATCGCGGTATTGCTGTCGTAGTGGCGCAGGCAGCGCAAAAAAACCACCCAGTGCCGCCGTAGAACCAGTGCTATTGCAGGCATCAAAAATCTCCCCCAGTATTACTCCTGGGTAATTGGCAAAGGCGTTTCCGGATAGACCTTCTTGCCGCCAAAAGGCTTGTTCATACTGAACGATAACTTTGCCATGGCCTGCCATCCAGGTGGGCGTGGCGTTAAACAATTGAACCAGCTTATCATCCAAAGCAGGTTCAAATTGAACCTGTTGCGTTAGCAGGCGGGGCGGTAGGCAGAGTACTGCCCTTTGAGCCTTAACCCGCTTCTCTTTTGATTGACTGGCGAAAGCCAGTTCCACGTGATCACCTTGATCGGTCAGTTTTATTAAGCGCCGATTTAAATGGATGTGATTGCTGGGTATTGATGGAATAAGTACATCCAGCAGATATTGGGCGCCGCCTTCAATCCGATAGGCGCCACTGTAGCCCTGTTGGTCGGGAAACCGTTGTGGCGCCTCACCTCTACCTGCCAGGTACAAACTATCGCCGGTTTGATGCTGGGGAAAAACATTAAGCCCATGATGCTGGATAAACCGGGCAAGATGAGTCTGCTCATGGGGCCATACCCAGGTGGGGCCCAAATCAAACCGGCTGCTGCCTTCAACTGACGGTTGGGTACAGAGGATACGTCCACCAAGGCGGTTGTTTGCCTCAAACAGTGCGATATTTAACCCCGTGGTTTGTGCCAAACTAGCCGCAAGAGAGACGCCAGCCAGGCCACCGCCCACAATGGCTACATCCAGCATCAGCATTCCAATGTGTTAGAGCGCCACATGGGTAGTTGCCATTCTTCGTGGCTTACTGTGGGTAACATCAGTTTTCTTCGGGTAATAGCCCAGCCGCTGCTGTCTGGTTCAACCCGCATACTCCAGCCCCAATTTATGGCGGCGTAAATGGGTACCCAAATAGAATTTTCCAATGGGTTTGTAAGGGGGCGCTCCATAAAGCAACTGGTGTATTGCTCCAGTACGGTGATACTGCGAACCGGCTGACCGTTCACTTCTGTTTGCAACGCTTGAAGGATACGGTAATCAAAATCATATTCACTGCTCTCACCGGGCATTTGCCAGGGTGTCTGTTGGCGCACAATGCTGGAATCTTCGTGGTCTTGTAAATACAACACCGGTTCATTGAGTTGATGGGTATCCAGTAGGGTGGCTCTCTCGCCGCTATCCAGTGTCATAAAACGCTGGGATTCCACCAGCCTAATTTCCCCCAGCTTGGCTGCGTAAAAGGTGCTGCTATAGCGCACCTTAAATTGGGGTTGAATCATGAGCCAATGTTGGTTTCCTGAGGTGTGGATATCCGGCCCTTCCAGGGCGGAATGGAGCAGCTGAAATTCATTGATCGCCACTTCCTGTGTGGGTGACATCTCCGCTTCCCATAGATATCCCTGGCCGCTGACATCGGTGGGCTCAACAATGGCTTGATTGGTGGACAGTGTGTATTGGCCAATTGGCTCAGCGTTTTCCCCTAACCCGCTGCTGTCCACGGGGTAGGCTATTCCCCGCACTATTATTTTGCGGTTTAGGTCTGCTTTTTTCTGTTGTGAGTTATTGTCGTCTGAATCGGATTTCACCAGACGCAATCGGTGGGATTTTTCTGTGATTGGAAAGGGGGGACGCGACATACCTTTATTCCTAAAAACCATCTTCTCTATTTGCCATCACAAACTGTGCCAGCCGCACTTTGCCAGCCGCACTCTATTATGGGCTGGAGAGCTCCCCGTGATCCAGGCCTACATTTTGCAATGGTCTTTTTACACTGCACCGAAGAGGGTAGCCTTCCAGGGGTGAATCAGCATGGCAAAAATACAGTTAATTGTTGGAACCGTGAACGGTACCGCGTGGAAGTCAGCCCAGGGTGCTGCAGCGATCTTGGATAAATTAGGCCACAACCCAGTGGTTAACGAAGAAACCACGGCACAGGATTTGGCCCGTGACCCTGAAGAGGTGCTACTCATATGCTGTTCCACCACCGGTGACGGAGAGGTTCCACAAAATATTTACCCCATTTATACGGCGTTAGACAACGAATCCATTGATTTAGCTGGTCGAAAATACGGCGTCATTGCCCTGGGGGACCGAGGCTTTCCTCGCTTTGCCCATGCCGGATTCTTGATGGAGGACGCGCTCTATCGATGTGGAGCCAGGCGCATAGGGGAAATGTTGACCATTGATGCTCAAGTTGAAGACCGTCCTCCACTGGCGGCGGCCATGTGGGCGCGGGATTGGGCGGAGCTGTGTTAAAGGAGCTGTGTTAAAAAGTAAGACTGGTTAAATTGTCTGAGATGTCGTATCTGTTACAACGTATGTAGCATATAAAACGGTGAAGAGAACATGCCGCCCATTATCTATGGCACCGCTTGGAAAAAAGAACGCACAACAGAACTGGTGATGCAAGCATTTGATGCGGGCTTCCGTGGCTTTGATACAGCATGTCAACCTCGCCACTATGCTGAGGAGCTGGTGGGTGAAGCGCTAACTCAACTTGGAAAAAAAGGCGTTGCAAGAAATGACTATTACCTGCAAACCAAATATACGCCCATTTCCGGACAGGATCTTGATACGGTTCCCTACGATGCTGATGCCAAATTAGAAGATCAAGTGGCGCAGTCTTTTCAGGTATCGCTACACAATCTTAACACTTCTTATTTAGATGGTTTGATCCTCCATTCGCCCTTTGCTGAGTTTGATGAAACCTTGTCCGCCTGGTACGCCATGGAAATGATTCAAAAGCAAGGCGGTAGCAAGTTGCTGGGTATCAGCAACTGTTATGATCTGGGCCTGTTAAAAAAACTGTATGAACAAGCGGAGATTAAGCCCCGAATTGTACAAAACCGGTTTTATGAAAAGTCAGGCTATGATGTGGCTCTACGAGCTTGGTGTATAGCTAAACAGATTTCCTATCAGAGCTTTTGGACACTTACCGCCAATCAACACATTCTAAAAAACAGTCATGTGCTACAGCTAGCAGCGCAATACGATAAATCGCCGGTACAGATTCTTTTTAATTACTTAAAGCAGAGGCAGGTGACGCCACTGACGGGTACCAGTAGTAGAGACCATATGAAAATGGACTTGGCCAGTTTCGATATTGAATTCAGTGCCACTGAGCTAAGCTTAATAGATAATTTATGGATGTGAAGAACAGGCAGAAAATCATAGAGGACGGCCTAATTGAGCATGCTGATATAAAGTAGGTTGTGTTAGCATCGAATAAAATAAGAATAAAATTCTTATACTTCACGATACACAGGCACATTGGATTACAAACCAAAGTGGGATAAGTATTTAATGAAGTTTAGTATCCAACATCATACACGTTACCAATACAGTAGCCCCGTTCAACTGGGTCCTCATGTACTGCGTTTTCACCCTCGTGGTGATGGTGCGCAACGGGTATTGGATTACCATCTGAATGTGACGCCCACCCCTGTGGGTACTAACTGTCATCTGGATTTAGAAGGTAATCAGCTTACCCAGGTATGGTTTGAGGGAAACACGGAATGTTTCGAAGTGGTGGCCAGTATGATGGTGGAAACCCTGCGCCACGATCCTTATCATTTTATTTTAAATTTCGATGCGGTTACTTTGCCCATTGATTATTCCAGTGAAAATCAGCAATTTATTCAGGCCTACTTGAACCGTATCCAATCCAATCACAAAATAAATAAGTATGCTGATGATCTCTCTCGAGATTGCTCGGGTAATAGTATGGAGTTTTTAACGGCGCTAACTGAAAAAATTCATGTGGGTTTTAAACACGTTCATCGTGACGCAGGTGATCCGCAAACACCGCAGCAAACCCTGGAGCTACGGCAGGGTGCTTGTCGGGATCTTGCGGTATTTTTCATAGATTGCTGTCGATCCCAGGGCATTGCTGCCCGATTTGCCAGCGGTTACCAAAAGGGTGATCTGGCCAGCAATCGACGTTTTCTTCATGCTTGGCCAGAAGCCTATTTACCCGGTGCCGGTTGGATTGGGTTTGATCCAACCCATGGACAGATTATTGGCGATACTCATGTGACAGTGGCGGCTTCCGCTTCGCCAGCCAATACTTTGGCCCTCAGCGGTGGCTTTGGTAGCGATGCTGTGGAGATGGTGGACAGTACGCTAAATTATAATGTGGTAATTCGACTGGCGGATTTTTGACGACAGTACAAATCCTATATATCACAGGATTGATATGCTTTTGAGCGGGTTTGTTACCTACTTAGGATCCTAAGGCCTCACTCAACAGAGTGGCCAGGTGTTGGGCTCTGTGGTCGCCGTGGCAGCGCATTTGTTGGCGACAGGAAAAACCATTGGCCACAATCCGGGCTGTGGGGTTGGCTTTAAGTGCTGGCATTAAACCTTGATTGGCCATCTCGCTTCCCATCTCCTGGTGTTCTGCTTCCAGGCTGAAGGTGCCAGCCATGCCGCAGCAACCGGATTCGATCATATTGAATTGCAACTGGGGAACCAGTTTAAGTACGCGCCGCACTGCTTTCATTGCACCCACGGCTTTTTGATGACAGTGACCGTGTACCAGGGTCTCTTCACTAAATGGCTGTAAAGGCAGATTTAACCGTTTGGCCATTTGCTCTTTGGCTAAAAATTCTTCGAACAAAAACACCCGTTTGCTTAAAGCGTTTAGGACCTCATTCAAATCACCCAAGTCCAGGGCGAGGGCATCATCACGCAGACCCAATACACATGACGCTTCCAACCCTACTATTATGCGTCCAGCTTCAAGGTGTGGCTTTAAAGCCGCCACCAGGCGACTCACTTCTGCTTTGGTTTGTTCCACCATCCCTTGGGCGAGATAGGTGCGGCCGCAACACAATGGCCGTTGCTGTTTATCCCCCTTATCCGGAGTGGCCAATAGCACCTGGTAGCCGCCGGCCTGTAGTACGGTTTGCGCAGCCTGGGCAATTTCCGGTTCAAACTGGGCAGTAAAGGTGTCCACAAATAATACCACCTCGGGCAACGCAACTCCGTCGGGGCTTAACTGAGTAGTGGGCAGGGTGGGGATAGTAGTAGTTCCTGTTGTTTTTCCCATCGGTACAGGTAAAGGCATTTTAGCGCTGATACCTAACCATTTTTGTCCCAGCTTGCGTAGAACAGGGCTGCCGTTGCGCCAACGAATCAGAAAACGTAACCAAGGTGCGTGGTGCAACCACAGCGGGGTGTGGGCGAACAGGCGGCTGCGGTTTGATAGGCCTTCACGTTTTGTACGCCAGGCAAGGTATTCCGCCTTAATCAAGGCCATATCCACGTTGTTATCGCACTCGCGCTTACAGCCTTTACAGGACACGCACAAATCAATGGCCCGTGATAACACCGGGTCTGCCAGGGCCTGCTCCCAGTGAGAACTGGATAATGCCGCTTTTAACAGCCTTACTCGTCCACCCGTGGACAACTGACTATCTTCGCTCACCTTGTAGCTGGGGCACATCACCTGCTTATTCAAGGTTTCGCACTGGCCGCTGTTAATACACACGGCAATGGCTTTGGCGAAATCACCACCCTGCTTGGGTATATCGGCGTAGGCGTCACCCATACCCGCATCTTAGTAGCTTGACCAGTCCAGCGAAAGTTTCATGACAAAGGGTTCCCCAGTTCAATTACATCCATTTTGGCAGCAACTATTTTGTTGCTAATTGGACAAATTCCGATCTCAACCTGGTTCCATGTATAGCAATTGTGCTGTATTCGACAGGAATGGGCCCGTTCATGAAGGGGTTGCAAAATTCATGCTGTTCACGTTCCTTCGCCATCGCGTGTATTTTTGACGGACTCTGACCGTCTAACCAAGTTAATTGGTGTCTAGGATTTATTGGGTGGTTTTGCATGTCACCGTTGAAAGTTGTGGTGCTTATGGTTATCGCTGTGGGGATTGTTGCCCTGGGCACCCAGGTCAGGTTTTCAGAAGCTCCACCCACGTCGGAAATTCCAGACTGGGTAACCCACCCAAGCGCAATAAATGGTTTCGCTGCCAGCGAATGTGTTAGCGCAAACGAGGGTGTTGGTTTGAATTATTTAAAGAGCCAAGCTATTGCTTTGGCTCGGGCAAGTTTGGCCAAACAGATTGATTTAGGATTAAAAACAATAGAAAAACGACTGGATCAATTAAAGGCCGGGCAACCGGGAGCTTCAGTTGGCGGTGATCATGACTATGTCCAGCGTCGGTATCTGGTAAACCATTCTCTGAAGGCATCTGACCCGGTCAATATGGGCTATGTGGTTCTTGAAGGTGAGCAACAAAGCTTCTGTGTCAGGGTGGTTCTTTCTTCGGTTGCCTCCCAAAAGCTGTATGATGATTGGGTTGAACGTTCTGGGAATACTGCCATGACCGAGCATAGGGCTGAGTTATTTGCAGAATTTCTTGGCAAGAAACAGTAAACTTTTGTCGTGTCTCAGAGCCGTAAATGAACCCTACTGACGTTTAGGATAGTCAGGATTATCTGAGCTTCAGATTTACCGATCAAGGGTTTATGTATCCCATTTGAATCGCTTTCACCACGGCACTAATCATGGTGTGCGTTTCAAGCTTGCGAAAAATATTTCGAATATGGTAGTCAACGGTATGTGATGAAATAAAAAGGGCAAGAGCTATATCCTCTCTGGATTTCCCCGTAGCGGACCACAGCAAAATATCTTTTTCTCTTTGGCTAAGCTGGACGTTTGCCTTAGAGTTCTTTTGCTCCATTAAACGCCAAAAAGAAAAATAGAATTGGTAGGTGATCAAATTCGCCCGTTGACCGAATCGATTAAAAGGAGACACATTTAGCTGGCTGCTGGCAGCACCAACACCCGCAATTGTGCCACCTGGTCCTCTTAGGGGTATGCCGATGCCATTATTCAATCCCGCTTCACGGGCTTCATTAAACAGCTTTTGTTGAATTTTACTGAACTGGGTGGTGGCAACTAGTTGATCCCAGGTAAAGGCTTCAACACTCACCATGACTCTTTGCCTGACCGGGTCTATCTTGTCATAGCCCTCAGCGAGATAATGAGCGACCCAATCCTCAGGATAGTTTTTGACGACACCGTGTTGGGCTTCCTGTTGTAAAGTAGGGTGATCATTTACAAGTGCGAACAATACTCGATCGTAACCATATTGCTCCATGGCTGCTGAATAAATCGAAAATAATGTAGTTAGGTTTGTGGCCTGGTTTGACTGCTCTATAAAATCTTCAACGCGCATAACAGATGTTTATGACCCGTGATGTACTAGCCTTCGTAATGATTCTGTACCTGTGAACCAATACTACGTGATCTCGTAGTTAATCGCATCTTTTGCCATGGTAGGCTTTTATCATCCTTAAGTTACTGTCCGTCTAACACTGACAGAATTGAAAAATTTGTAGCGGGTTACCAAGGTGTGCATTGGTCAAATGGTTTGGCTCGGTTTGGTTTGGCGCACTGCGGCCGGCTTGACTTGACACGTAAGTGCTGGTCAAGCCCATTTTATTTAGTGAATCCGGCTTCAATGCAGGGTAAATCCTGCCTGCCGGATCAATATTTGAAAATTGTTGGTGGTGCCAACCAATAGAATGACCCTTTGATTGTCGGGGGATAAAACCATCTGCCTGGTTTCAATTCGGTCGCTCCCAATGGAAAGATCGTCACTGCCCAATTCCGAGCCAGTGGTCCAATCGTATACCCAAAAGTCGGTGCCACCGGAAGAAACGCTGGCAGCGCCATAAAGAATATCATTGTTGCTGACTTCTACATTCATGGGGTATGCCACTGCACTAAGGGGCTCTGATAAATTGATGCTGCTGCCGTCGTATTGGTAGTGAACGAAATCGTAGCCACCTCCGGATACGGCCACAAAAACCTGCTCGCCGCTGCTATTCATGGCAATATCCCGCGCTGTGCCAATGCCTCGGTAGCTGGTCATTGGAGAAACGGTTTGCAAACCGCCTCCACCCAGGGCGGAATAGCGTACGGGGGCACAGTAAATTGAGTGGGGGCTGATGTTGTGTCTTAAATAACAGAGGCGAGTGCCGTCCCGGTTCACCGCGGGCATACCGTTGGCCACGGTTAATGGGTCTAATTGAGTTAAGTCAGCAGTGTAGATACTTCCATCTTGGGTCAGCACATAGTCCCGCGCAGAAAAGCGAGCATATTCTATTATGGAAGACCCGCTGATGGATGTTCCAATGTTTTCACTGGTGTAGGTGTCAAGGTCTACGGTTGTGATGGTACTGGTATCACTGTTCACCACATAAAGCGTGCGACCATCACTGCTAATGGTCATGTCACCGGTGGTAATATCGAAATCTCCCAGCGAGATGGTATGAACCAGCGACCCCGTATAAACGTTATAGACGCTGATATTTTCCTCTTTATTGTGTGCATAAACATAGGGCCGGATGGGGTCCGCTACCAATTCACTGAAATTGTTACCGGCTATATCTTCGCTGAACTCCGGATCGGTGCTGCCGTACCAGAGGCCTACCTGAACGGTTTCTGTGTTTTCGATTTCAGGGTTGCTGGATGAGACAGTCACCTGGGCCACGTAAACCTGATCTGGCACTAAAACGCTGGCATCGGCCATTAACACCAGTTGGTCATCGGTGGTCCCGGAGGCCGTTACGCTTAGCCAAGGTTGATTGGACACAGCTGTCCAATTGGTTAGTCTGCCCGTGGTGTCTTTCACTTCCAGGCTTTGTCTCAAATCCTGATACGATGGCAAGCTCACTAATCCGATGCCGTTATCGGCAACGAAAATGGCTCTGGTTTCCTTATTGTAAGTCACGGGAACCTCAGCGGTGAGAGTGTCCCCGTTTATGCTCACGCTCAGGGTAGCGCTGGCGGTATGGGTACCGGCGGGTAGTGAAGACGGATCTAATATAAGCGTTTCGATTGTTCCAGAATCATTCACAAGGCCGCTGCTTTGATCGGTGCTGAGCCAATCTTCTGACAATTCCAGACTCCAGCTGTACTGGGTTGAGCCACTGTTAATACTAAAGGGGAAATCAGCGGTGAGGCTGTCGTCCAGGCCATCGTTACCGCCGAACAAAATGGATTCCTGGGCCGTTAAGGTTGCTGGAATAAGGCTGAGATTGACCGCTACGGATTGCTCAATTTCGCCTGAGTTAATCAATATTTCTCCCTGATAATTGCCACTGGCCAGAGGCGCCAGTGAGGGGTCCGCCCACACGGTCAGGGTGGTAGGGCTGGTGCCACTGGTGGCGCTGATAATAAGCCAGTCCTGATCAGCTAAGGCAGTCCAGGCTGCGGCGCTGTCGTCTGACATAGTGATTTGCAACTCTTGAGTCGGGAGATTGGCACCGTTGATACCCGTGAAAGACAACGTGTTTGTGGACAGGTCTAAGGTGGGTGGCACCGTTTCCGGTTCTGTCACCGTGTAGGTAATCGCTATATCCACGTTGCCCAGTGAGTTGTAATCAATATCCCCGGCGTGGAATGGTAGAGTCGCTGTGTAAGTGCCTGGTTGTAATGCGGTGGTATTCACTCCTATAGTAACGTTCGCCGGGCTTTGCGTATCTATGACGGAATCATATGTAATCCAGGTCGGCAGTTGTGACTCATCCTCAAAAACAAACGCGAATCCAGCGATATCTGAACTGCTCCATGAAACCGTCAAAGTCTGATCGTCCGGTACATCACCGTTTCGGGGAGCGGTAAAGTTGAAGCTGGTACTATTGACACTAAACGCCCCAGACGGGGCGGTGCCGCCGCTAGACCCACTGTTCCCAGAATCGGATGTACCCTCAGAAGAGCCACCCCCGCCACAGGCTGCTAAGGCTGCCATACAAACCCAAAGTAAAACTTTCGTGCTAGACGTTAATGCTGCTTTGATTACTGCCACTACGATACCCATTACATTGTTTTGGGAAGCCCGGGGGATAAAGGGGAAAAACCTTGAGCGCCTTGGCTTCGAATAAGAAAATTGTAGTCAACCAAGCCTGGATTGGCCGCAAATGCGGGCCCATGGCCCTCCATATTCGCGTTTTTTAGCGCGCTAGTTTAAGGGACAAACTTCTTTTATCAAAATTTATTGCTTAAATTACAAGTAGTTAATTCTTCGCTAGATTAAAAAGCGCTGGCACGGATTTTTCGTGTAGTCAGTTTAGGGTGTATGCACAACCGAAGGCATCGCTCACGTATTTCTGTATAATTGCGTGGCCACTGTAATAAACACAAACTGGAATATCGTGATGTATAAGCGTCTTGGATTATTCATTCTTCTTCTCCTTGTTGGGTCAGTCGCTTCAGCGCTTGCGTATGACGGTGTTTACTTCGATCACGACCCTGAAGAGTTAAAGCAGCGCTACGCTAATGATGAATCAGAGTTTATTGAGGTAAACGGCGTCACCATTCATTTTCGTGACCAGGGTGCCGGCCCCACATTGTTGCTCCTTCATGGTATGAACGCCTCCTTGCATACTTGGGATGGGTGGGCTCAGGCCTTAGCCGATGATTTTCGGGTGATTAGTCTGGATTTGCCCGGTCATGGGTTAACGGGGCCCGACCCTCAGAGACGCTACACTTGGCAGGAAACGGCGCAGTTAGTGGTGGCTTTTGCAGATCAATTGGGATTGGATCAGTTCCACTTAGCAGGTAACTCTCGTGGTGGCGCTATTGCCTGGCACTTGGCACTGGACTATCCGGATCGAGTCCACAAATTGATCTTGCTTGACTCAGCGGGATTACCTTTTGAAGACCCTGTCCCGCTCGCTTTACAGTTACAGATGATGCCGGTTGCCAAAGATATTGCCAGCATTGTTACCCCGAAATGGTTAGTGCGTGATTCGGTAGACAGTGTTTATGGTAACCCCACAGGGATTGAAACATCCATTTATCAACGTTACCACGATTTACTGTTGAACCAGGGTAATCGAAGGGCAGCTTCTGAAATTATGCAGCAGACCTTCGAGCAGGACTTTCGTCATGAGCGATTATCTGAAATCAATCACCCCACGTTAATACTGTGGGGCGAGAATGACCAATGGATTCGCTTGAAGTATGGAGAGCGAATGCACGCGCTTATACCGAATTCCACCTTCAAGATTTATCAAGGAATTGGTCATGTACCTATGGAGGAAATTCCCCAGCAGACGGCGCAAGACGTTCTTCAGTTTTTGAAGATCTGATTGCGAATGTTGCGTATGGTTAATTGCTTGATGGTGAGTTGATTATCGCACTTAGTCGCTCTTTAGTATCCGGCTGTAGTTTCCCCAATCCACGATTTACTTGGGTCATAAATTTGGCCGGCATTGCATGGGCCGCCCCAACGGCCAACTCTACTGAATAGGTATCCTCGTCAAGTAGGATAGATAGTAATAATTCTGCTTGGCGTATATCTTTGCGCTTTTTTAGCGTGTCCGACGCAGGTCTACGTTCAGCCACCACCAGTTTATGGATTGCATACCTGGCGGGATGAGGAATATTGATCAGAATCCCACTCCCCTCGATGATGGCAGCCTGCTGTACGTCCTCCAACAGATAATCCAGGAAGCGTACGGGTTCCGCATAGCCGTTGATGCTGGCAATGTAGACCGGTTTGCCGGATGGTTTTCCAATTAACGGGGTGACTAGATCCAATTTAATGTTTTCTTTGCGTGACATATATGAGGTGGATGGGTGCTTGTTATTGAGTTTCGGTATTTCAAAAAAGCCATATCCCGATGCGAGTACACGCTGCCCAAACTCCTCCTGGTCTTCTGGTAATGCCAGCATTATCGGGGAATCTGGAACAAGGTCGATATCGGATGTACGCAGATCTTCTCCTTCAAATGAGACACCCAACATATTGGCGTAGCTGAAAAAGGCATGGGATCCCACCAGTATCCCACCTGCTTTGAAGTAGCCCATTAAGTCCAGCATTTGCAATACGCGAAATTCGCCTTTCAACGGAGAATAACATCGACTCTGCTTTAACATTCTTACCAAGCCAGAGGTATGCTCGGCCAGGGGTGCGATTTCTTCCAGGCTTGTCTCAAAGCTCGCCATTAGGTGGCGCAGTTGTTCGCTGTCAGGACCCATATAGGTCTGCTGTTTTTTGCTCCCCATAGTGTACTGAGCATACCAGTACCGGTTGTCCTTAATCTGCTTGCTGACAAAGGAGAGGCCTCGAGTTTGGGGAATAGATTGTGCCCGTAGAGACTCCATTAACTGGGAATACAGGAGTTGTGTGGTGTGAGGCAGTGTATCCATATCAAGCTGAATTAGTACGAGTTGAGTTATACGCAGTTTATATTGATACTGCGTATAACTCAATTATACGCAGTTACCATAATAACTGCGTATAACTGTGTTGGTGGGTGTTGATTCTCCTATCTTAATTAGGGTGTTATGTATTTACCTTTACGTAAACGTCAACTAATATGGCGGTCTGGTTTAGGTAAACACGTCAAGATAGCTGAGTAATAGCCATGGCAAATGAGGTCGAGTCAAAGCAGGTAGAAAAGGATGCGCGCACCTACAGCATCACGGATTTGTCCCGCGAGTTTGATATCACCACCCGTGCTATTCGTTTTTACGAAGACCAGGGTTTGCTGTCGCCCAAGCGGGAAGGGCAAAAGCGCATTTATAGCCCCCGTGATCGGGTGCTGCTAAAACTGATTATGCGGGGTAAGCGACTTGGCTTTACCTTGGCGGAAAGCCGTATGCTGTTTGATATGTACGATCCCGATTCCGGTAACAGCAAACAACTACAACAGTTTCTGGCCATTCTCGATGAAAAAGAAGCGTTGCTGGATCAACAGCTCCACGATATTGAAGTGATGAAAATTGAGTTGAAAGAAGCCCGTCAGCGCTGTGTGGATGCCATGGAGCAAGGTGAAAAGAATTAGCGTTTGGAAATAGAAGTAACCGTAACTTTTAGCAAAAAGAACTAAAGAGGCACTGGTTATGACAACCCTATATCCGTCACTGAATTTTGGATTTGGCGAAACCCTGGATGCACTGCGCGACACGGTAAATCGATTCGCCAGAGGTGAGATCGCGCCACGGGCCAGTGACATTGATAGCCAGAATCAGTTTCCCATGGACTTGTGGAAGAAGTTTGGTGACCTGGGTCTTTTGGGCATGACCGTATCAGAGCAATACGGCGGTTGTGATTTAGGGTACTTGGCCCATGTGATTGCCATGGAAGAAATCAGCCGGGCGTCTGCTTCCGTGGGGTTGAGTTATGGTGCCCATTCTAATCTCTGCGTGAACCAAATTTATCGCAATGGTAATGAACAACAAAAAACGAAATATTTGCCCAAGTTAGTCAGTGGCGAGCATGTGGGTGCTTTGGCCATGAGCGAGCCCAATGCCGGTTCTGATGTGGTGAGTATGAAGCTGCGGGCAGAGAAAAAAGGTGATCGGTACCTGTTAAACGGCAACAAAATGTGGATCACCAACGGACCGGACGCCAATACCTATGTGATCTACGCCAAGACCGATTTAGACAAAGGTCCCCACGGTATTACCGCCTTTATTGTGGAGCGGGGGTTTAAAGGCTTCTCCCAGGCGCAAAAGCTGGACAAGCTGGGCATGCGTGGTTCCAACACCTGTGAATTAATATTCGAAGATTGCGAAGTGCCGGAAGAAAACATCCTCGGTGGTCTTAACCAGGGGGTTAAGGTGTTGATGAGCGGCTTGGACTACGAAAGAGTGGTTTTATCCGGCGGCCCTACCGGGATTATGTTGGCTTGTCTGGATGTGGTGGTGCCCTATATTCATGAGCGCAAGCAGTTCGGAAAAGCCATTGGGGAATTTCAATTAATGCAGGGCAAGGTGGCGGATATGTACACCATCACCAACGCCAGTCGAGCCTATCTATACGCGGTGGCGCAAGCTTGTGATCGCGGAGAAGCCACCCGCAAAGATGCGGCAGCGGTAATTTTATATACGGCAGAAAATGCCACTCGCTGTGCTCTGGATGCCATTCAAACTTTAGGCGGTAACGGTTACATCAATGAATACCCCACAGGACGTCTGTTGCGAGATGCCAAGCTTTATGAAATCGGTGCTGGCACTTCAGAAATCCGACGCATGTTAATCGGTAGAGAATTATTTAACGAAACAAGCTAAACATTTTTGATCCACTTTTTTTACTCAAATTAAGAGGCCACAGAACGGGAAATAACATATGGCTATTTTGGAAACCAAAGTTAATTCGCACTCAGCGGAGTTCGCCAGCAATCATGAAGCCATGACCAAGCTGGTGGCAGAACTGCGTCAAGTCTCCGACACCATTAAGCAAGGGGGTGGCGAGAAGGCGCAACAAAAACATTTGGCCCGAGGTAAATTATTGCCACGGGAGCGGGTGTCGCGTTTACTCGATCCCGGTTCACCATTCCTGGAGATCGGTCAGTTCGCGGCCCACGAAGTGTATGGAGAATCCGTACCGGCGGCGGGCACCATTGCCGGTATCGGCCGTATCAACGGCATTGAGTGTATGGTGGTAGCCAATGACGCCACCGTAAAAGGCGGTAGCTATTACCCCATCACCGTGAAAAAGCATTTGCGTGCACAAACCATCGCGGAACAAAACAATCTGCCCTGTGTGTATTTGGTGGATTCCGGTGGTGCCAACTTGCCACGTCAAGACGACGTATTTCCCGACCGAGAGCACTTTGGCCGCATCTTCTTCAATCAAGCCAATATGTCCAGCAAAGGCATTCCTCAAATCGCAGTGGTTATGGGGTCCTGTACCGCAGGTGGTGCTTACATTCCCGCCATGGCCGATGAAAGTATTATCGTAAAAGAGCAGGGCACCATATTTTTAGCCGGGCCACCTTTGGTAAAAGCCGCCACCGGTGAAGAGGTGTCTGCGGAAGACCTGGGGGGCGGTGATGTGCATTGTCGTACCTCCGGTGTAGCGGATCACCTTGCGGAAAATGACGAGCATGCGTTGCAATTGGCACGTGCCGCGGTAAAGCGCTTGAATCGCCAGAAGCAGGTACAGATGGATATCGCGGAGCCCGTTGCTCCCCGCTATTCCCCGTCTGAAATTTACGGTGTGGTTCCACCGGATTTGAAAACCCCTTACGACGTGCGCGAAGTCATCGCTCGAACAGTGGATAATTCCGAGTTTGATGAATTTAAAGCTCTGTACGGCACCACCTTGGTGTGTGGCTACGCCCGTATTTGGGGGTTCCCCGTGGGTATTGTGGCTAACAATGGCGTATTGTTCAGTGAGTCTTCCCAGAAAGGGGCTCACTTTATTGAGCTGTGTGCCCAACGCAAAATTCCATTGATCTTCTTGCAGAACATCACCGGCTTTATGGTGGGGCAGAAGTACGAATCTGAAGGTATAGCCAAGCACGGCGCGAAAATGGTAACCGCCGTGGCTTGTGCTCAAGTGCCTAAAATCACCGTAATCACTGGCGGCAGTTTTGGTGCCGGTAACTACGGCATGTGTGGTCGAGCCTATGACCCCCGCTTTATGTTTATGTGGCCCAATGCCCGTATTTCGGTGATGGGTGGTGAGCAAGCGGCAGGAGTATTGGCGCAAATCAAAAAAGATAACTTTGCCCGCACCGGCGAAAGCTGGACAGAGGAAGAAGAAAACGCATTTAAGCAACCCATTATTGACACTTACGAAGCTCAGGGTCATCCCTTTTACGCCAGCGCCCGACTGTGGGATGACGGTGTGATTGATCCTGCACAAACCCGTGATGTGTTGGGGCTATCCATTAGCGCAGCACTGAATGCACCGATTCCGGATACCCGTTTCGGCGTATTCCGCATGTAATCGCAATGGATAACATTAATTATTAAGGGGAGCCACAACCGTCATGGCCGAACGTAAACTATTTAAAAAAGTATTAATCGCAAATCGTGGTGAGATTGCATGCCGCGTGATTCGAACTCTAAAGCGGTTGGATATAGAATCTATCGCCATTTATTCCGATGCTGACCGTAATGCCCAACACGTATTACAGGCAGATGAAGCCTATTGGGTGGGGCCACCGGCAGCCGCAGAAAGTTACTTGGATATGAATCGTATCTTTGAAGTGGCAAAGCAGGCCGGTGCCGATGCCATTCACCCCGGCTACGGATTCCTGTCTGAAAACGCGGAGTTTGCCCGTCGTTGTGCGGAAAATAATATTGTTTTGATTGGGCCACCGGCCGAAGCCATGGTTGCAATGGCTTCAAAGAGCCAAGCAAAGCGCATTATGAATGAAGCTGACGTACCGCTGGTGCCGGGCTATCATGGCGATGATCAAAACCCTGATCTGCTGTTTGAAGAAGCCAAAAAGATCGGCTTCCCTGTTCTGCTAAAAGCCTCCATGGGCGGTGGTGGAAAGGGTATGCGCCTGGTACACCAGGAAGCGGAGTTTTATGATGCTCTTAACGCCTGTAAGCGTGAGGCCAAGTCGTCTTTTGGTGATGACCATGTGTTGATCGAGAAATACATTAACCAGCCTCGTCACGTAGAAATTCAGGTGTTCGCTGACCAGCAAAATAACGGCGTGTATCTGTTTGAACGGGATTGCTCGATTCAGCGCCGTCACCAAAAAGTGATTGAAGAAGCGCCAGCTCCAAACTTGGCAGAAGCCACCCGACAACAAATGGGAGAGGCGGCGGTGCGCGCAGCCAAGGCCATTGGTTACGTGGGTGCTGGTACTATTGAATTTTTGCTTTCGGCAGAAGGGGATTTCTATTTTATGGAAATGAATACCCGTCTGCAGGTGGAACACCCGGTTACGGAAATGATCACTGGTCAGGATTTAGTGGAATGGCAAGTACGGGTCGCGGAAGGCAATCCGTTGCCCTTAAGTCAGGATCAACTCACCATGACTGGTCATGCCATGGAAGTGCGGATTTATGCAGAAGATCCCGGTAATGAATTCTTGCCCGCCACGGGAGTGATTCAACACTTAGGTGTACCGCAGGAATCGGATCACGTACGTATTGATTCAGGTGTGGTGCAGGGGGATGAAATCAGCGTTTTTTATGACCCCATGATTGCCAAATTGATTGTGTGGGATAAGAACCGTGATGGTGCCATACACCGAATGCAGCGGGCACTTCAGCAATACAATTTGGCGGGCTTAAAAACCAATATCGGTTTTCTAAAAAGTCTGGTGGACCATGAAGCCTTTCAAAGTGCCAATCTAAGCACCCACTTTATCGGTGATCATGAATCCAGCCTGACCTTTGCGCCTCCTGCTGTATCGTCGGAAGATTTTATCTTCGCTGCTCTTTACTTGAGTCTGAGTAAATCTATTTCATCTACCAGTGATGAACCCTGGCAGGCGCTTCACGGCTGGCAGGTTAACAGCGATGCCAATGAGCGCTTTGATTTTCAGGTTGACGAAGACGTAACCGGTGTGAGCTTGAGTTATGCTGGAGATAACATTTATGTCAGCAACCAGGGCAAACAGCTTACTCTGCAGGCCAAGTTAGTGGGTGATGAGCTTGTGGTATCCGGTGATATCAGCGCTCGTATGGTGGCCGTCACCAGCGGTGATGATGTGGTGTTGTTCAAGCCTTCCGGTGTGGTGGTGGTGCCCACGTATGTGTTCAAGCCCGCCTCTGCTAACGAGTCGTCCGATAGCCATCTGAAAGCACCCATGAATGGGCGTATTGTGGATGTGGCGGTGAAAACCGGCGACCAAGTGAAAGCCGGTGATTTGCTCATTACGGTGGAAGCCATGAAGATGGAGCACGCTATTCGTGCCTCAAAAGATGCCAGCGTCAGTGACGTTTTCTTTAAACAGGGTGACCTAGTAAATGAAGGGGACGAGTTGCTGCAGTTGGATATTGAAGAAGAAGCAGAATAGCGAATTCAGATAATAACCAACTGGGTTGCTAGGTCTCACACTAGATTTAGGGCCAGGTTTGACTGATGCATCCATTGCTCTCAGAATGTCCTCTTACAGTTTGAACAGCAGTTAGGATGACGACAATGAAGCAGTGGATCCTCGGTGTGTTTATGGTGGCTTTGGGGTTGAATAGCAGCAACCTCAGGGCCGAATCCGTTTTTGTTGCGGTGGCTTCTAACTTCCTGTTACCCATGGAGCAGTTAGCGCAACAGTTCCAACAGGAAACCGGACACAAAGTAAAATTGTCTTTCGGTTCTTCCGGCAAACTGTTCGCACAGATCTATAACGGTGCGCCTTTCCATGTGTTTTTCTCCGCCGACCAAGCCAAACCTATTGCTCTGGAAAAGAAGGGTTTGGTGGTGGACGGTAGCCGATTTACCTATGCCTTGGGTGGGCTCGCCCTTTGGTCGAACAAGGTGGATTACGTTGACAGCGAAGGGAAGGTGTTAGCACAAGGCAACTTCAAAAAGCTGGCCCTGGCCAACCCAAAGCTTGCTCCCTATGGCGTGGCGTCAATGGAAGTATTGCAGAACCTGGGTTTAACCGCTGCCACCCGTAGTAAGTTGGTGAAGGGTGAGAATATCAGCCAAACTTATCAATTTATTGCCAGCGGTAATGCGGACCTGGGTTTTGTGGCACTATCCCAGATCGATCCTAAAGCGTCCAAGGGATCTGTTTGGGTTGTACCCCATGAATTGTTTAACCCCATCCGACAGGATGCGGTGCTTTTGACAAAGGGCCAAAACAACGTGGCTGCAACTGCCTTTATGGCTTTTATGAAAGGGCCCCAGGCAAAAGCGATCATTGAAACCGGTGGTTATCAGGTTCCTTAAAAATCTTTCGCTAAATTACGCAGAACCTTGGGTAATCCTTTTTCTTTGGGGTAGGCTAACCCCACGGTTCTTTGAGGGCTCATGTTAGAAAAATGTCGGGCTACAATTTTGTGTTCCGGTTTAATGTAGTTGCTGGGTAATATAGCTAGCCCCACGCCTTCATCCACCAACGCCACGGCCCATTCTTCCGAAAACGCAGACGCCACCACGTTGAAGGTGATTCCCGCCAAGCGCGCCGCTTCCAATAAACTGGTGGAACAGTACTGTCTTGTGATCAACGGTTGTTGTTGCAGATCACCGAGCACGATATCCGGCTTGATGGATAATGGATTGCCTTCGGGAATAGCCACAACAAAGTCTTCACGCCACAGTTCCAGAAAAGCTTCATCGGGCTTTAAATCTTCCTGGCATGTGATTCGGGCATCGCAGGGCTCTCCTGTGCGCACCAGGTGCAATTCGTACTGGCCGTTATCCAGCAGAGGGTGAATCAGCTTCATTACTCGCTGCACATCCAGCGCGCTGATCAGGCCCAAGGTGAGTATGGGCTTTTCATCCATTGGTTTGAACATGGAGTGAATGGCAGCGGCATCGTTTAACAGTCGTCGGGCCGATAAATACAGCCGATCTGCGCCTTCGGTGGGTGTGACACCTTTTTTGTGACGCTTAAACAGCACGTTATTCAACTGGCTTTCCAGAGAGCTGATGGAAGAGGATAGTGAGGGTTGCGATACATGACAGCGCTTGGCCGCTCGACTGATATTGCCCTCTTCATAGACCGCCACAAAATAGCTGAGGGTTCTTAGTTCCATCATTCTTCTCCTGGTGTGGCGTCAAAAATAGCTGGAACCTGACATGTATAGGGACTCGCTTGTATAGGGCCTCACTTGCGAGTAATGGTATAGGTTAAAGCTATAGATAGCATAACTAAGTAATATTATATTAATAGTTTAACCCTCCCTACAATAGCTACTGTTGTTAAACGGCAGACAAGAAGGGAGTGATTCACAATGGCTAAAGAGAATCCGGAAACCATCTTTATGACCGGCGGAACCGGTCTTATAGGTAAATGGACACTTACATGGCTAACCAAAAATTACCGTGTTTTGGTCCTGGCAAGAAATGCGCGCCAGCGACAGCAGGATTTAGCCCATTGGCTGGACCAACGGGGTGGTAACAGCCGCAATCTGACTTTGTTGGATGGTGACCTGGGGAAACACCGTTTGGGTCTTTCCCCTGAGGATTGGCAGCACGCCTGTTCGGCCAATTATATTTATCATATGGGGGCGGCCTTTGATTGGGGGCTAACGCCGGAATTTGCCCATCGGATAACCGTGGCGGGAAGTGAGCAATTGCTGGCGTTGGCCTCGGAAATGGTAGGGTTGCGCCAGTTTGTCCACCTTACTGGGTTTATGCTGGCGGCGCCCCATGTGTGGGAGACTCTGGGCCTGGACCCCCAAAACCGGGAGGTTAACGGTGAGCTAAGCCGCAAACAAATCAAACGTCTGTATCGACGCTTTTCTCCTTACGAGGCTGCCAAGTTTGAAGCTCATTTTTTTGTAAGTCATCGAGCCAAAACCTTGGGTATTCCACTTACCAATATTGAGCTTTCTTCTGTGGTGGGGCATTCCGAAACGGGAGAGTTAGGCCAACCCCACGGTTTGGAATTATTGATTGAAGCGCTCTGGAAAAAACGTCTACCTGCTATTCCTGGAAGTGGAGATCATTGGTTACCCGTTATTTCCGTGGATTATTTGGCGCAATTTATCAGCGCCGTCATTGAGTACCCGGAAAGCCTCGGGCAATCCTATGTGGTATTGGATAAAGAATCTCCCAATTTAGGTGAGATGATTCAATTGATCAGCGATCAGTTGCAACAACCAGCACCAAGGCTCCGATTACCAAAGTGGTTGGTAACGATGGGAATGCGTCTAGGAGGGGAGAGGCTGGTTCAGATTCCCGCTGAAACGTTGCAACTGATCCAGCCGTACCGCTATGACACTCACAACACATTGGCTCTAGCCAAAAAGATGGGTTTGGAAATGCCCGATTCAGAAAACACCCTTAAAAAGACGGTACTGAGGTGGATGGATCAGCATGTTGCTTCAGGGGAGTCCTCCACATCGCCGCCTATTAGTTACTCATAAGTACACAGGTACGCCGTTTCGGTTTCCACCTTTACATTGAATGCGGCATTGGCTGCCACTTCAAATTGCTGCCCCTCACTATAAGTTGTCCAGTCTTCGCTGCCGGGTAATTTAACCGTGAGGGCGCCGGAGACCACGTGCATGGTTTCTTTCTGGCTGGTGGCGAACTCGTATTCCCCTGGGGCCATCACACCCACGGTCTGGGCCAGATCAGCGGGTTTGAAGGCGATGGATGTCACCTTGCCGTCGAAGTATTGGTTCACTTTAAACATGGATGTTCTCCTTAAAAAGGCGCCATTATAGACATTGTACCCGGGGAATAAAGTAGTGGTTGACCCCTAGTGGTGGGGCACGTTAGGTTATCCGAAACCATGGGCAGCTACGCACCTTCGTATCTTTGCCCACCCGCCCTACAATAGGAGCCAATCCCACTAATGGATATCTTGTCAAAGCCCTTAACCTTAAAAAATGGCGTGGTCATTAAAAACCGCTTGGGTAAGTCTGCCATGAGCGAAGCGCTAGGCACCTTGGATAATCGCCCCACGGATGGCTTGACTAACCTTTATAGCGCATGGGCCCACGGTGGCACCGGTTTACTGATTACCGGCAATGTGATGATTGATCACCGGGCCTTGGGCGAACCCAAAAATGTGGTATTTGAAGATGAGCAGGATATGGCTCAGCTGCGGCAGTGGGCGGCGGCGGGCACCACCAACGGTGCTCAGCTTTGGGTGCAGTTAAATCACCCCGGCAAACAATCTCCCAATATGGTGTCCAAGCAGCAGCCGGTGTCGCCCTCGGCTATTCCGTTGGAACCCCGTTTTAAAAATTATTTCAATCCGCCCCGGGCATTAAACGAGGGAGAAATTGAAGGCCTCATTGAGCGCTTTGCCACTGCTTCAGCCATTGCTAAAAAGGCGGGTTTTACCGGCGTCCAAATTCACGGTGCCCATGGCTATTTGGTCAGCCAATTCTTGTCACCGTTGCATAATCAACGCACGGACAAATGGGGTGGCAGTATTGAAAACCGGGCCCGTTTTCCTCTTGAGGTTTATGCCGCTATTCGTGAACAGGTGGGGCCGGACTTTCCCATTTCCATTAAAATGAATTCAGCGGACTTTCAGCGTGGTGGCTTCAGTGAAGAAGAATCCATGGCGGTGGCGGAAATGTTGGATCAAGCGGGAATGGATCTGATTGAAATTTCCGGTGGTACATACGAATCACCACAGATGACTGGTAAGGACGTGCGTGAATCCACCAAAGCTCGCGAAGCCTACTTTATGGAATACGCCGATAAAATTCGCAGTAAAGTTAGCACCACCTTGATGGTCACTGGTGGATTCCGTAGTGCCAAGGGTATGGCTGAAGCCATCAAAAGTGGGGCCACGGATATGGTGGGGCTGGCGCGACCTTTGGCGGTGGATCCAGAGTTTTCCAACAAGATCCTGGCAGGGCAATCCATCGACTTTAATATTGAGCCTCGGCGTACGGGCATTAAGCCCATAGATGAAATGGCCATGATGGAAACGGTTTGGTACGCACGGCAGTTGGAACGAATCGCCAATGGTAAACCCACTAAACCCAATGAGAATCCGTTTTTGGTGTTTTTGCGTCAGATCGCCCTCACTGGAGTGCGTGGATTTAGAACCCAGCGTTTAAGGGCCAATTGAGCCTCGGTGGTGATTTTCTAAAATGCTGGATTGACCTGATTCCAAAGGATTGATAGCTTAGCCGCAACTTTATTCGAGAGGGGGGTGGAGTTTTAGTGTTAGGTACTTTGTCAAAAATGAAAACCAATTTAACCGCGCCGGTTGAATATGGTCTGCCTCTAGGTGAGGAGTTGGTGCCCCTGAATGACGTGATTGGTAAACCCATCTCATTAAGTTTCAGCGGTCAGATTTTCTGTTGCCATTGCGGTAGAAAAACCAAAAAGAGTTTTGATCAGGGCTATTGCTACCCTTGTTTTCGTAAGCTTGCACAGTGCGACACCTGTATTATCAAGCCGGAGAAATGCCATTTTGCTGAAGGCACTTGCCGGGAACCGGAGTGGGCGCAGAATTTCTGCTTTCAAGGCCACACGGTTTATCTTTCCAATTCTTCCGGCATCAAGGTGGGTATTACCCGCAACGATCAAGTTCCCACCCGTTGGATTGATCAGGGGGCGATCCAAGCCATTCCCGTGTTTCATGTAAAAAATCGCTTCCATTCCGGCTTGGTGGAAATCGCTTTAGGAAAATACGTATCCGATAAAACCCGTTGGCAAGCCATGCTCAAGAACCAGGTGGAACATCTGGATATGAAGCAGGAGCGGGATCAGCTATTGCAGCAGTGCGAAGCGGATTTGGCGCAACTGCGTGAGCAGTTGGGAGAGGATGCGGTGGTATTGTTAGAAGATGCCGAAGCGGTAGAGATTAACTACCCGGTAATGGAATACCCCAGCAAGGTCACCAGCTTTAATTTTGATAAAAAGCCCGTTGTGGAAGGCACCTTACTGGGAATAAAAGGCCAGTATCTCATTCTGGATACTGGCGTGATTAACATCCGAAAATTTACCGGTTACGAAGTGGCTTTTCAGGAGTCCTGACGTTACTGTCTTGGCCCTACTGTATTGGAACAAGACGAATGGCATCCGCAGCCACGGTACCATCGGCACCTTTACTGGTTAGTTCCACGGTGCGAACACCGGCATCAAACCAGAACTGACCCAAGCTTACCCATTGCCCACCATCTCGGTTTTGGTTTTTTACAACTTCTGTCACTTGATGGCTGCCATCTGCTGGTGATTGGTGATGGATACGGTAGGTGGCGTTGTTGGCGAAGAAGGGACCCTGGGGCCAGCGTGCGTAAACTTCATAGTAACCTGAGTTGTTGATGCCCGGGGACCAAGTGAAGATTTTTTCCGGGTAATAGCGAGTGGCCACACGGTAGTTGCTGCCATAAAACCCTGGGCGGAAAAAGCTTGACCACCACTTACCGGTTTTATGGGTATTGCCTAGATTGTCCTCTATGATAGTGGCTTGAACTGACAGTGTGTCTTCGGCGTCCAGCACACTATCGTAACCACTACTTAAGGTAAATTGCAGCTGGCCGTAAGGCACCATCCAAGCCCCCGAGAAAACACCGTCGCCGGCCTTTTCATCTTGCCCGATACCGTCGTCATAGAGATTAATAATTTCACCGGTCTCATTAACGGTAACCTGCACTTGGTCTTCTGTATTAGGGCCTGCACAATTAAAGCTTTGTACTTCCAATACCACGGTTTCTCCAGGTAGGGCCACAATGCTGTCTGAATTGGGTGCTTGGCGTCGACGGAATAACTGATCCTGACAGGTCAGGGCACCTTTACCGTTATGGTCTGCCATACGAACCAATGCACCGGAGACACTTTTATCTTTCGCTTCAGGGATGGGTTTACCGCTGCTCATCAACAGGCGACGAATTGAAGCCGCATCCAAGTGTTGGGTGGACTGATTGGCTTTTAACAGTGCCACTATACCCGTGACAAAGGCAGTGGCTTGAGAGGTGCCATGGGTAACCACAAAATCTGCGGTATCTTCAGGGAACAACGGGTAGGAGGGCACGGTACTGAGAATATCTTGTCCCGGTGCCATGACGTCTACAGACCAGCGGCCGTAACTGGACCATCTCCACATTTCACCCTGATTATTGGTGGCACCCACAGCGATGATATTGCTATTGGTAAAGGCGGCTGGGAAGTAAGCCCGCTCTTCAACCAGCTGGTCAATGCTCCAACCGTTGTTGCCGGCCGCGGCCACCACTGGAATGTCTTCTGCTTCCAGCAAATCTGCAAGCATATACATCTTGCTTGTATCCAATTGGTATTGAGAGGCAATCAGTGGGTAGAGTAAATCATTAAAGTTCATGTACTTTGACATGCCGCCTGACGCGTTAATGGCAGCGATATTCACGCCAGATTGTTTGAGATTATAAAAATACCAAAGGCAATCTACCAATGCGCTTTCATCAGCCGCTGGCACGGGTATGCCAGGAATGTAGACCAATGCGTCGGTTTCAAATTTTGCGGATTTACAGGTGGCGATTTTGATTCGGGGTTCAAACCCGGTAACGCCCACCATGCCGCCGTGGTAATCTGCGTCGGCATTGTTTGCAATAGCCGCCATTACTCCAGCCATATTGGTTCCGTGGCCCACTTCGTCATCCAATGGATCACCAGCCAAGGGATTCAGAGAACCATCGGGGTTTTGCCTCGGAACCAAGACATTGACGCCGTGGCAATCGTTTAGATAACCGTTGTTGTCGCCATCAATGTTGTCTTCACAGCCATCGTCAATGCCGTTATTGTCGGAGTCTATTCCCGTGGCTTCACCGGGATTAACCCATGCTTTCGCTGCCAGGTCCGGGTGGGTGTAGTCCATTCCCGTGTCGATTAGGGCAATAACCACTTCGTTGTCATCCAGGTCGGATGATGGCACGTAGGCTGCCCATCCTTCTGGAGCATTAATATCCACATCCTCTACTACGGCAGGAGTGTAGCTATCACAGGTGTAGGAGTTGTTGACGATGTCAGGTTTCTCTGCGCAGGTGCCTTTTTCGGGAGAGAACCAGGAAAAAAAACCAGTTTGGCTGGACTCAGAGGCCCTGGCTGTACTCTGTAGGCCCCACAGCTCGTGGCGCAGAAGATCGTTGGATTGGGTGTTGGCGTAGCTGTTGATGGGGACTAACGAGGCGGCAGACAGAATCAGCGGGCACAGGTGTGCCGCAGACTTTAAGCTTAGACTGCTCATACTAAACTCCGGGTAACTTGCTGATAAATATATAAAAACAGTGCCTAGCTAAATTCAGCTAGGCAGTTAATTAAAGCTTAGTTGGCATTTTTAGTATGTGAGAATTGTCAGGTACAATCTTGAAAATATGTGATGTGGTTCACATAATTTGATCACTTTGAGGGCACTTGGAAGGTGACTCGGCCGGTATCTTCTTCCTCCGCTTCTTTCTCTTCTATGGGCTCCAGTGAAAGCTCAGGTAGTGATTGACTGTCCGGGGTCGGGGCTGCAGCGGCAGGTGGTGGAGTCGGTTTCGTGCCGGTGTTGGCTGATTCCGTGGTTTTGCTAACGGATGAGCTGGGTTGCTTGGCTTGGTTTTCATTCGCCGGTTTCGGGGAAGAGGGTTTGGCGCTTGCTGAGTTGGAAGCGGGGGACTCTTCCAGGGAAATTCGAAGTCTAAGGTTATTTTTGGAGTCGGCATTCTTCAGTGCCTCGTCCAATGATATTTTACCTTCCTTATAAAGTTTATAGAGTGCGGTATCGAAGGTCTGCATGCCCTGGGCCTCAGACTTCAGCATCACTTCTTTTATTTCGTCCACTTTGCCCTGCTTGATCAGGTCGCATACCCTGGGTGATCCCAGCAGCACTTCAATGGCCGCGGCACGCTTACCATCGGTGGTGGGAATCAATCGCTGGGAAATAATGCCGCGCATGTTGAGGGACAAATCCAGGAACAGCTGTTTGTGGCGTTCTTCTGGAAAAAAGTTAATGATCCGATCCAGAGCCTGGTTAGCATTATTCGCATGGAGTGTTGAAATACACAGGTGACCGGTTTCCGCAAAAGCAATGGCCTGTTCCATCTGTTCAGCGGTGCGGATTTCTCCGATTAGGATCACGTCGGGAGCTTGACGAAGGGTGTTCTCCAAGGCGTCTTCGTAGCAATTGGTGTCAACGCCAACCTCGCGCTGATTGATGATGGACATTTTATGGTGATGCACAAACTCCACGGGGTCTTCGATAGTAATGATGTGGCCGGCACTGTTTGTGTTTCTGTAGTCAATGAGCGCCGCCAATGAAGTGGATTTGCCCGATCCTGTTCCTCCCACAAAGAGTACCAAGCCGCGTTTTTGCATCACCAACTTAGGCAAAATTTCCGGTAGGCCGAGGTCCTTATAAAAAGGAATTTCGGTTTTTATTGCGCGAATTACCATGGATACCTGGTTGCGCTGCTTAAAAATGTTCACGCGAAAACGACCCACGCCGGATTCCGAAATGGCCAGATTCATTTCTGGCTTATGCTCGAACTCGGCCTTCTGATCTGCATTCATGATGCTATTGGCAATTTCTTCCACTCGCCCAGGCGGCAGTGGGTCTTTGCTGATGGGGGTGAGTTTGCCGTAGAATTTGGCACTGGGTGGAGCCCCTGTGGCGAGGTAGAGATCGGATCCGTCGCGCTCTGAAAAGTACTTAAGGTAATCGATAAATTCCATGTGCAATCCTGACTGCAATATTGAGTGAGAATAAGGGGTTAAATTGCAGTATAGACAAGGGATGCTAGCCCACTTCTTCGTGGGCTACATGGATTTGATATTAAGCAAGCTGAGTATATGCTTTACAGTTATTTGTGAGTGCCTCGCAGAGCTTGCACCTGCTGCTGTAATTCAGATGCAGTTGCACGCTCTGGTGCGATGGGCTCTCCTGCCACCAGCTCCACTTTCGACCAGAAACGGCGTGGTCGACCTGTTAGAGCTTTGGTTCCGCGGTGACTGAAAAAACTGCCCCATAAACCTTTCAATGCCATGGGTATTACGGGCACGGGATCCCGTTGCAGGATCTTTTCCACTCCGGGTTTGAACTCTTCTATGTCGCCACTTTCAGTGAGCTTGCCCTCAGGAAAAATACACACCACTTCACCGGCCCTGAGTTCTTCTGAGATTCGTTCAAACGCCTGTTGGTAGGTTTCCGGGTCGGCTTTTTTGCTGTGGATGGGGATGGTTTTTCCTGTACGGAATATAAAGTTGAGCACCGGTAAGTCAAAGATCGGTTTAAACATGACGAAGCGCACAGGGCGGCGGCAGGCACCGGCAATGATTAGAGCATCCATATAGGAAACGTGGTTACAGGTAAGTAGGCAAGCTCCTTCGTCAGGGATGTTACGCAGATTGGAGTGGCTCACACGGTACATGCTGTGGGTAATTATCCAGATCAGGAAGCGCATAAAAAATTCTGGAATAAGTGAATAAATAAAGACGGCTACAGCAATATTCATGATGGCCAATACCAGGAAAAACTGCGGAATACTGAGTTCCATCACACCTAACATCAATATGCCGGTGGCGGCGGAAACCACCATAAACAAAGAATTCATGATGTTCACGGCGGCGATAACCCGAGATCGATGGGCTTCTTCGGAGCGCTGTTGCACCATGGCATATAGGGGCACGATATAGAGCCCCCCAAAGGCACCTATAAAGAGAAAGTCCAGCAGGATTCGATAGCTGTTGGCATGACTTAGAAATTCACCGATGCCTATCAAAGTGTCTTGCGGCTCAGAGGTGCCATGAAAATACAAATCAATGCCAAACAGGGTTAATCCGATGGAGCCCAGGGGAACCAATCCTAACTCCACTTTGCCTCCGGAAAGTCGCTCACATAAAAGTGAACCCATGGCAATGCCAATGGAAAAGGTGGATAGCAGCACCATGATTACTGATTGGTCGCCCTGTAAGTTAATTTTGGTGTAGCCGTAGATTTGGGTTAAATAGGCTGAGCCCAGGTACCAAAACCAGGAAATTCCCATAATGGCGAGGAAAACGCTGTGATTCTGGCGGCTGAATTGAAGGGTGTGCCAGGTTTCCGTGATGGGATTAAAGCGTATTTTGAGATCGGGGCAGGGGGCTTTGCCTTCTGGAATACCCAGGCTGGCAAAAAAGCCTGCCATGGCCACCAGCACCACGGCCACAGCAAAATAGACGGTGGCATCGGGCCATTCGCTCACCACCCCAGCGGTAATGGTGCCGATCAATATGGCAATAAAGGTACCGGTTTCCACCAAGGCATTGCCACCCACCAGCTCTTCCGGTTTCAAATGCTGGGGAATCAGGCTGTATTTTACCGGGCCGAAAAAGGTGGACTGAGTGCCCATTAGGAACAGCAGCAGCATTAAGCCCCAGGTTTGGTGAAACAGAAAGCTGATTGCACCCACAGTCATAATGACAATTTCGCAGGCTTTTATTATGCGGATTAATTTTGATTTTTCGTATTTGTCTGCCAGTTGTCCTGCCAGTGCAGAAAAGAGGAAGAAGGGCGCTATAAACAACAGGGCCCCAAGGTTGTTCATGCTGTTGAGGTCCCACTGGCTATTGAGTATGCCAAAGGTAATTAAGGCCAGCAGTGCATTCTTAAACAGGTTGTCATTAAATGCGCCTAAGAACTGGGTCCAAAAAAAAGGGGAAAAGCGTTTGGTTTTAAGTAGATGAAATTGACTCAATTGGGGTTCTCCGCAGTGCACCAGCTATTCAGGTAATTTTTTACCATGGAATGAATTAGCGCTTCAGTGGGGGCGATGTTGTCTGAAAATAATTTGTTATCCAGATAGAGCGAACAAATACCGTGTACGCTGCCCCAAAGTACACGAGCCGCTAGTTGAATTTCTCGTTTGGATTTTGAGTTGTTCAATAGTATGAGTTGCTGCTCAAGTAATTCAAATAGAGTATCGATTTGGGTTTGGTACCAGTCTGGCGTCGGCGTATTTTCCGGAAGTTTCAGTTGAAACAGGGCGTGCCAGGAATTGAAGTGGTTTTCGGCAAACTGCAGATAACCCTGCGCTATTTTATGAAGCGAGACCGTGGGGTCGGTCGCACTGTCTTTTTCAGACTGTAATAGCGTTAGTAATTGGCTAAGGGTGGCTCCATTGGCTTGCAGAATGAGATCCTGAATATTGTCGAAACAGTGGTATAGAGTGCCCACTGTATAGCCAATTTTGGCAGCCACTTTGCGGGCGCTCACGCCTTCCATTCCTTCTTTCACAATGATGTGGCTGGCGGCTTCTAGGGCCATGGAGCGAATCTGATCCCGGCTGTGGTCGTTGCGGCGTGCCAATGGGCTTTTCCTTGCGATATTGGAGTTTATTGAGCATAATTGAACGGTGTTTAATTATCAAGGTTCCTGTGATGGAAAATCAATGTGTGGTGTTATTGCATGGCTTGGGCCGAAGTCCGTTTGCCATGTGGGGGTTAGAGCGCTACTTATCGCGTCAGGGGTACAATGTCATTAACTTGGGCTATCCGTCCCGTCGCCATGGCATCGCAGAGTTGTGTCAGACCTTAATGCACGATGTGATCGAGCGTGTGCCTGGGGCTAGGGCTGGGGCTGAGTCACCTCAGGTGCATTTTGTGACCCATTCTTTGGGGGGGATTCTGTTGCGCTACGGTTTGCAATATTGGAATGCACCTAATCTGAGGTTGGGTCGAGCGGTGATGCTGGCGCCGCCTTCCCAGGGCAGTGAGGTGGTGGATGTATTGCGCTATGTTCCGTTTCTGGACAAGGTGATGGGGCCGGCGTTTTTAGAATTGGGTACAGACCAGGGCAGTGTTCCCCAAAGACTACTGGCTATGGAAGGTAAATCCTGGCCCATGGAGGTGGGAGTGATTGCCGGTTCCAGTAGTTATGAGCCCTGGTTTAGTCCTCTGTTTGAGGGCGATAATGATGGTAAAGTGTCGGTTGCCCGCAGTCGTCATCCGGCCATGTCCGATTTTCGGGTGTTCCAGGTGGGGCATACTTTCATAATGAACAATAAACGAGTACGACATAATATTTCGTACTTCTTGCAGCACGGTTGTTTTGTATAAGGTGGCTATACCCTATGGCGACAGAAATTGAACGCAAGTTTTTGGTGAGGGATGAGCGCTGGCGTTTGGATCAGAATGGCGAGCCAGTGCAAGGCACTCCCTTTCGTCAGGGGTATTTAAGTTCGTCACCACAGTCCACTGTTCGTGTGAGACTGGAAGGAGACAAGGCAAAACTCACCATCAAAGGCAAAACAGTGGGAGTGTCGCGGTCGGAATTTGAATACACCATCCCTAAACAAGACGCGGAACAAATGCTGAATGAGTTATGTACTGGGCCGTTGATTGAGAAGGTTCGTTACCAGCGCAGGGAGGGTGATCATGTCTGGGAGATTGACGTGTTTGAAGGGAATAACGCGGGCTTAATTGTTGCAGAAGTGGAGTTGGGTTCTGAATCTGAGAAATTTCACAAACCTGTCTGGTTGGGGGATGAAGTGTCTGAAGACCCCCGCTACTACAATGTTAATTTAGCAAGCCATCCCTACAAGAATTGGTAGATCTTTAGTGAACGTCAATTTGAGGCAAATCCAATTCTGCCAAGGGATTTAGTCCTCGCAATCCGTCGTGATTATTCAAGTAAAGAGTGGCTTTAAACGGTGTGATTAGAAGCGCTTTTCCATCCACCAGGCCAATGTAACCCCCGGCATGGGTACTCACGCAAAGATCTTGCTTAAAGGCAATATTATGTTGCTCATCCAGCTGCACGAAACTGACCAAGCCATTGCCGAGCTCGTCAAAAACACTCTCAAAGCTTTTGTAACAGCCTAAGCTGGTTGCGCTCAGCGCAATGATTAAACCATTGTGCAGTTGCACCAGTTGAGCTGGTTGGCCGTTGAGAGTTTTGCTGTGTAACTGGGCAATGATACTATCGGGTTTTTGCATAATGTAAACGACACAACTGGAATTGGTTTGGCCGAGTATACAGAACATCCAATTGAAATGACTACCCCTCGCTTCCATGTGGCTATCGAACTGGTTGAGGCAATTTCCGACTACATGAATGCATGCCAATGTTCGTCAGACGCATTCTTCAAAGCCCAAGGCTATTGCGTTGAACAAGACGGTCACAACGGCTATATCAGCTTAGAGCGGTTTTCCAGCCTGTTTGATGCAGCGGCCGATTACGTGGGTGATGCCTATTTAGGCCTGAAGGTGGGAGCCAATTTTTTAGCCAAACATTGGGGCCGGTTAGGTTACTTGGTGATGGCAGGAGAAAATGGTTTGGAGGGAGTGCAATATCTGCAACGATTTGCCGCCATAGTAACTAACGGGCTTCAATTTGAATGGTTGGCGCAGGGAGATCGGTTTTACTGTCACTTTTCAATTTTGGAAGCGCCCATTAGTCGTCATGTGATTGATTATTTTGTAGCTAGTAGTTATGCCCTGTCTCAGGCCACCTCTGAAAACCAATTGAGATATAACCAGTTGGACTTTGTGCACGATGGCGGCCCAGATCCGCAAACTTACGCCATACATTTTTCCTGTCCCTGCCGGTTTGGCCAAGATCAGAATCGGATCGTTCTTGACTTGTTTTTTTTGCAGCAGCTATCGGCTTTCAGAGACCCAAAATTGAAAACTATTTTGGAAGCCCATGCCCAACAGGTTTTGAATGATTTATCCAGTGGTGATCAATGGTTGAAGCAGGTACAAACTGCGGTTTTACAAGCGTTACCGGATGGTGTACCCAGTATAAAAAACCTGAGTGAGCAATTTGGTCAATCGGAGCGTAGTTTCCAAAAAGCCCTTGCCGGCCAAAGCGTTAATTACCAAGAAATGGTGGATGACTTGCGCAAGCGGCTGGCGTTGGAGTACATCAAAAATGACTATAACTTTTTGGATATCGCCATGATGTTGGGGTACTCAGAACAAAGTGCGTTCCATCGCGCATTTAAGCGCTGGACGGGTCGGACTCCTTCCAGGTACCGGCGTCGGTTGGAATCTGATCCCCAGTAGCTTGTTAGCGCGGTACTAAGGTGCAGGGAAATCCATCTTTGGGTACCGCCAATGGCACAAGCTGGTAGGGCATATCGTAGCTTGCGGGTACCACAATTTTAAAACGCTTTAGAAAATGAAATAGAAATACTTTGGATTGGATTTCGGCAAAATTTAATCCCAGGCATTTATGGTGACCGCCTCCGAAGGGAACCCATTGATAGAAGTGTTTCTTGTGTTCCGCTCGTTCCGGTGAAAATCGTTCAGGATCAAATTTTTTCGGATTACTCCAATACTCGGGCATATAATGGGTGTGCAACGGCACTACCCCCACGGCGGAGTTCCGTGGAATTTTAAAGCCATTAAATTCACAGTCATTGATGGCTCGTCGCGGAATGGTGGGAAGTGGCGGATACATACGCAGGGTTTCTCGAAACACCAGGCCGGTTTTTGTCAAACTATCCAAATCCTCATACTCGATCTCATCCTTGTTCAAACCCATTACTTCTTGGTATAGGGCCTCTTGCCACTCCGGGTGTTTTGCCAGGCAGTAGAGTATTGAGGTTAAGGTGCTGGTGGTGGTGTCATGGGCGGCAAACAACAGGAAGATCATATGATCTATTACTTCTCGGTCGCTTAGGGTTTCGTTATTTTCACCACGGGAATGACAAATTTGAGTAAAGAAATCCTGCTGGTTGCTGTTGCGTTTTTGCGCCACTAGAGATCCAATAAATTTTTCCAGGTAGCGACGTCCACGCATTCCTTTCCACCAGGTGGTGCCAGGGATGGGTTTGCGAACAATGGCAAGGGATGCATCTACCGTGGCAATAAATGACTTGTTTACTTTCCTTGCTTCACTCCCCATTTTCATACCCAGGAACAGTTCTGCTCCCGCGTTTAACAGCAGTTCTTTAACGTTATCAAAGAATTTTATTTCCTGGTTACGGGGCCATTGGTCCAGGGTAGAGGCGAAACGTGGATTCATCTTCTCCACGTAATTAATCATGACGGGTTTTTTAAATGCACCCTGCAGAATCTTGCGGTGGACCTTGTGATTCTCAAAATCCCGCAACATGAGGCCGTTGGGGAAGAGCTCTTCCAAAACCACATCCCAGGCTTTTTTACTGGAGAAGTTGTGGTCAGAGTCTTTTAACACAAACTCATTGGCGTCGGGTCCCGTTAGGGTAATGGTATCCTGCATGATGGCCCTTGAGCGGAACACGGGCCCATGCTTTGCCACCATGCGATTCACCAGTCCCTGGTAGTCATTGAGAAACTGAAGGGTGAGACCTATCACGGGCCAGCCACTTTCGCCAGGGATATGGCCCACCATTTTGCTGGGCTTTTTCGGTAGTTTCGATGCTGCTTCGGCGACGCTGGACATGATTGACCTTCCATTTTCATTCTTGTTATGGGTGCCAACATTTAATCATATGAGTCGTTTGCTGTTTTGACATTGTAGCTCAGTCAGCATTGAGCGTTGTCAACAATGCCTGTGTTGACAGCATTCGTGATTTTAAGTCGGGAGTAAAAAATGTCATTTGAATCAGGCTAATAGGGTATTTCGGGTTGCGTGCAGCAGGCTTATCATTGTTCTGTAAAAGCGGCTGCTTTAGAATTGGAGCGCGGAAGAAAATAACGGCTTTATGCCCAATGACAATAAAGGATCGGCATATGAATAGGGGTAGACGCCTGGCTGGCGTGGGGTTGGGATGGTCGATGTTATTCAGTGCGGCTGTAGGGGCAGCTTCGCTGCAAGATACCTCAGCGCAAAGATTGATCGTTAAGTTTAGAAGTGCCCATGTCTCGCTTGCGGCTACCCCTGCAGAGTCATCCGGCGCACTCCACAGAGTCGCCACTACCCAAGGGGTACAGCCCAGACTGTTGAGAAAAATGGCTTCCGGTGCCCATGTTCTGCAAGTGGAAACCCCTCAATCTGAGGTGGCCATGGACGCAATCATTGCACAGCTCGAAAGCGATCCCGATGTTGAATACGCTGAGCCCGACTTGCTTATGGTGCCAGCCAACGACGAGTATTATCAGTATCAATGGTATTTGTACGACCCTGTGGCCGGTATCAATGCCGACTCAGCCTGGCAGTATAGTGCGGGATCCGGTGCGGTGGTGGCGATTTTGGATTCCGGCATTTTGCCCCACGAGGATCTACAGCAGAACATCGTTGCTGGTTACGATTTTGTCAGTAATGTGTTTGTTGCCAACGATGGGGACGGTCGAGACAGCGATGCCACGGACCCGGGCGATGGGGTGTTAGCCGATGAGTGCAGCGAAGGAAACCCGGAAACCGATAGGGAAAGCACTTGGCATGGCACCCATGTGGCAGGAATCGTGGCCGCCAGCGCCAATAACGGGGTGGGTATACATGGCATTGCCTACCAAGCCAAAATTCAGTCCCTAAGGGTATTAGGTCGCTGCGGGGGGTATACCTCAGATATCGTGGACGCCATGATGTGGGCAGCGGGCTACTCAGTGGATGATGTTCCCTTTAACAGCACTCCAGCTGATGTAATTAATTTAAGTTTAACCAGCAGTGTCCCTTCCGGCTGCAATCGTACCTATAGTGATGCAATTGCATCGGTACAACAGGCGGGCGTTTCTGTGGTGGTGGCGGCAGGTAATGGCTACGGCGATGCAGATGATTATACGCCGGGAAATTGCCCTGGTGCCTATACTGTGGCTGCCACCGACAGCAGTGGTAACAAAGCCGTGTACAGCAATGCTGGCACCGTGGTAGATGCATCCGCTCCCGGGGGAACCCTTCGTTTTTTAGGTGACAATAATGGCATCTGGTCCAGTATTAGCGATGGGGATTATTCCCCCGGTAATGACATCTATGATCCCAAGCAAGGTACCAGCATGGCTGCGCCAATGGTAAGTGGGGTGATGGCTATTTTGAAAGGTGCCAAGCCGGATGCCAGCGTCGAAGAGATTTCCCAGGCAATCAAACAAACATTGCGGCCGTTGCAAGAGTCCTGCGTGGGTTGTGGCGGGGGCATAGTTGATGCCGAAGCGGCAGTGAAGCGACTTTTGGGAATTACCGTGGTGGATAACGACGCTGATCTTCGGGTAGAGCTATTGGGAACCAACGGAAAATATGTAGAGGATTCTACTAACCCAGGTCAGGGCACCATTGGATTTCAGGTGGTTCTCACTAATCTTGGGCCAGCTTTGGCCAATTCCATTGAGTTAAGTTTGTTCTTGCCTGCTGAAGTTGATCTGGTATCGGTAGAGTCCGTCAGCGATCTGGTTTGTAGTGAAACTCAGATGAGTTGCAGTATCGCAAGCCTGAATGTTGATGAGTCCATAACGTTGGATGTGTTGGTTAGTACACAGCAAAAAAACAAAATGGACTTTAGCGCAAGCGCCTATGGTGTGGAATCCGACCCTGATGCCAGCAACAATGTGGTGCTGGCCAAGTTTGGTGGTGCGCTTGGGTTGGAAATTTTATTTTTATTGGTGCTGCTACAACGAACCGTGCTCAGGCGGAACTGGGGGATTCAGTTTCGCTCACGTTAGAATGGGGCAACGGGCTGGCGGGAAACAGAAACCGATCCAACCAGATCAGTAGCTGAGGTAACATTAACAAGTCGTAGGCCAGTGCGACCACGATAATGCTGGTCATTATAATTGCTGTGGTTTGATTGGGGCCGAAAATTGATAGGGTTAGCACCGCCAGCCCAATGGATAAAACCAGCGTGGTTAATATCAACGCTGGGCCCACTTCTTCAAAAACTCTATCGATGGCAGTGGCTGGATCTGTTCCCGCTTCGCGCAAGATGATGTAGCGCTTCAGTATATGTATGCTGTCGTCAACCACAATGCCTAAACTTATGCAGAGAGTGCCGGCGGCAGCAAGATCGATTACCCCCACTGTGCAGCCCCAAACGCCATAAACAAAGCCCGCTGGAAACAAGTTGGGAATCAAACTAAGCATGCCCACTCTTATGTTTCCTAGAAACAGACCAATAAGTACAGAAATCACTAAAGCCGATACAATTCCCCCCACAAACATGTTTACGATCAGCTCTCTTCCAACGCTAGCAAACAGCATGGCGTGACCGGTTACTGAGACCTTGATGGGTGTGTTTTCCTGTCTAAACCATTGCTGAATTTCCGATTCTAAATACATCAATTCATTACTGTTAAGGCGTGGGATGCCCACGGTGATGGTGATGCTTTGAAATTGCGAGTCGATTCCCAGGCTGGCACTGTTGTTATGGGGAGAGGCCATTTCGTAGAGATTCCATAAATCCGCTATTTGTTGTGGGTCTGTAGGCGTGTTTGCCCACTTCAGATTATTTTGGTGAACGTGGCGTTGCAGTGCGGTCAGAGTGGTCATAAAGCTACTCTGGGTTGAGATACTGGGATGAGCAGCAAGCCAGGTTTCGAAATTGCGAGTAGTCCTGAGGAATTTTTCCGTGAATACGCCTTCTTTTTCTCCCGAATCCAATTGAATACTCACAGGGTGATGCACGGAAAACGCTTGTTCCGATAGTTGGTTTGCTTGGGCGATGGCAGATTTCGATTCGAAGTAATCAATGGGGTCATTGTTGTACTGATTCAATAGTATGGCTAACGATAACAAAATGCTAAGCCCGTAAAATGCCACATAATGCATCGGCCCAAAGTTTTGGCGGAAGGTATTGGTCTTTTTAATTAAATGTTGAAACAGTTGCGGTACATTCTTGCTGTCTGTGCGAGGCATTAACACAGCGAGAACCGGCGTTATGGTGACCGCAGCAATAAATGCGCAGACTACGCCGATGGCAGCAATATTACCGAAAGTGGCGAACACCGGTGAGCTGCTGGCATTTAAACTCAAAAATCCAATGCCGGTGGTAAGGCTGGTTAAGAATAGCGGTAAAATATTTCCCCGTAGAGAATCCAGCATGGCTTCTCGCGCAGACTTGTTGTTTGGCTTCATGGTGAAGCTCATTTGTAGATGAATAATATCAGCGAGAGCGATAATAAAGGCAATGCAGAATGCCAGAGCAGAAGTTTGATTTACCGTGAACTGAAAAAATCCAACAATGCCTGCGCTCAACCATAGTGCCACCACTATGGAAGCGGACCCAGCGGTTACCAGCCAAACCGAACGCAAGAAGTACCACATCACGATCAAACCCAGCACTACCACAGCGGGCATAAGATAAAAACCATCGTGTAATAGTGCATGATGTAACGCGTGCTTGATTTCCACTGGCCCCAGTAAGCGGTAGTCCTTACCGTATTCGCTATCAAGGATGCGGGTAATATTAGGATAGGCTTCGCTAGCAATTTCTTCTGAATCAAACTTTACCTGAACCGTTGCCACCTGCTGGTCCTGGGAAAGTAGAAGCGGATTACTGGTAATGTTATCTGCAGTTTGTCCAATTACCGATTGATCTAGAGGTTTACCCAGTTTTAGGTGCCGGTAAAGCGAGTGAGTGTCTCCCGAGGAGTCGCTCACGGCGTTAGAGAGTAGCGATCTGACTTGAGTTACACCATCGACATTTTCTATTTGTTGACTGGTGTGGAATAGCGTCTGTAATGCGTTTTCTGATAGAAAGCTTTCACTCTCAGAGGAGAGCATAATTAATAAGCTTTGCTGCAGGCCCAAGCTGTTTTGCAGCTGAATAAATTGCTGGACTCGCAAATCGTCTGACTTAAAGTAATCAATAATGTCGCTGCGGTATTGGATTTTTCCAATTGACGGAGTCAGCAGTACGGCCGCGCCAATGATAACGACTGTTAAAAATCGTAATAGATTGAAATTCAGTAGGCTCATCGTTTTTATTATTGCTTAAGGACGGGTAACATGGGTCTGAAGGTTAAAGAATCTAATCATCTTGCGCTGAGGTCTGCAATGATTTTTGGTAAAAATAAGTCTCTGGCCTGTTTCAAGGCCAACCCCAATGCCAGCTTCCGTTTGCTGTGTTTTCCCTGCGCTGGAAGCGGGGCTTCCATGTACCGGCGCTGGGCTGACAGCATCCCAACTGCGGAAGTGTGGGCAGTAAATTATCCCGGACGTGAATCGTTGCATAGCGAGCCAATGGCCACCAATGTGGCGCATATTATTGAGCCGGTGCTTGCCAGCAGTTCTTCCGTCGCAGATAAGCCAATCGTCATTTATGGCCACAGTTTTGGTTCTCTGGTGGGTTTCTTGGTGGCGTTGGAGTTACAAAAGGCCGGTTTCACCGTAAGCGGTTTATGTGTGAGTGCGAGAAGGGCTCCTCACTTGGAGCCTGCCCTGGTTTTGTCCGATCTGAGTGACGATGAATTTTTAAAGCAGCTGGATGAGTTGGGTGGCATGCCCGATGCCATTCGCAGCAGCCAAGAGATGATGGATTTTTATCTTCCTGTAATTAAAGCAGATCTCCATCTTAACGATAGTACCTTGCATAGCAGTGGTTCACGGGTGGATTGTCCTATCTATCTGTTTTCAGCCACTGACGATAAGGCGGCATCCAGGGAAGAGTTAGATGCCTGGCGGCATGCTACTTCTTCTCGCTTTGACCATAAAGTTTTTGAAGGTGGCCACTTTTTTATCCAGGATCAACAGCAACCGTTCCTGGCAAACTTAAATCGTATATTGGCCATTTTATCCCAGGAAGATGAAGCAGACTTGATAGCCTTTTAAGTTAATGGGCTAAGGCAAAACTGTGTCGTTTTGTTGGATTAATAAGCGAGGTGTATCTTAATTGCTTCTGAGAATCTTGTAAGTTGTTGTTGTATAAGTGGTTTTCTAAATTGCGATGATTACAGACTGTCACTTTTATGGCCGTATCTTACAAGTTTTTTCGACGAGCACAAACGTACCCTGAGCTTGCCAATGGGTGGTGCTGATAAAAACAATAAAAGGCAGTACAAGCAGACCTATGTCCTTATCGATGGATTCCGATAGCAAACCTGTTTCAGGTTGGATGAAAGTCGATATCGAGATTGCCCTTTATACCTATGAGCACGCCTCCGTCTTGTAATCATGAATAAAGACCGCAGGTGGTAAAAAAATGAAAGGGTTTCCAGAATTTAAAAACCTAGTTGAGATGGCAAGTTCGCGAGCCACTGACAAAGGTGACGCAACAGTAATGTCGTTCCTCGGCGATAGTGGCAACGAGGAAGGCACGCTTTCTTTTGCTGGCCTTGATGAGTCCGCTACTAAGATAGCGGCAGGTTTGGTTGAAAAAGGCTTAGCCGGTCGCAATTTAATGCTTCTTTACACCCCAGGTCTGGATTATGTGCGAGCATTCTTCGGGTGTTTATACGCTGGCTGCGTCCCGGTCCCAGCTTACCCTCCCATGGGTGCCCGTGACATCGAGCGTTTGAAGCGCGTGGTGCAGGATTGTGACGCGGGAGCCATCCTTTCTTCCAGCATGCTGCTGCCCATGATCGAAGCTTGGGTTGCTAATCCCAGTAACGGTATCAACATCCCCTGCATCGCCACTGACGCCATGATGGCCAATGTGGATGCTTCTGGCTTCACGCTATATGACTCAAGCCCTGATGATATTGCCTTTTTGCAGTATACCTCTGGCTCCACCGGTCACCCTAAAGGCGTGATGGTGAGCCACGGAAACCTGTTGGCCAATTTCAAGCAAATCATGTCTGTGTTTGCTGAAGGCAAAAGTGTTGAGGAAATGTCGTCAGACCTGAAAGCCGTTATCTGGTTGCCTCCTTTCCACGATATGGGCTTGATTGGCGGTATTTTGACGCCGCTGTTCATCGCCGCCAAAGTTACCCTGATGTCGCCATTGACCTTCCTGAAAAACCCTTTCATATGGTTAAAAACCATCAGCGACATGGGCGCAAACATCAGTGGTGGCCCCAATTTCTCTTACCAATACTGCGTGCGCAAGGTAAAAGAAGAACAACTGGCCGAGCTGGATCTTTCAACTTGGCAGGTGGCCTTCAACGGTGCTGAGCCTATCCAGGTGGACAGTTTAAACAGCTTCGCCGATAAGTTCGGGCAGTGCGGATTTGACAAGGGGGCGTTTTTGCCTTGCTACGGTCTCGCGGAAGCGACCCTGTATGTGGCAGGTTCTCCAGCTTCCCGCGGTGCGAAAGTACTTGATGCCGATTTGGATCACTTAGCTAAAGGTAAGTTAAAAGTGGCCAAGCCCGAGGATGCAGCCGATTCGGCTCCTTTGGTGAGTTCTGGCGTGTTGGCTTTGGAAACCGATGTGAAAATAGTGGATCCTAAATCTGAGCGAGCTTGCGCCGATGGTGAAGTGGGGGAGATCTGGATCAGCGGCCCTGCGGTGGCAAGTGGTTACTGGAACAAGCCCAGTTATTCAGACAGCGTGTTCCGTGCAACTATCAAAGATGACGCCAGCGGCAAGACCTATATGCGTAGTGGCGACTTAGGTCTCATGTGGGAAGACGAGCTGTACGTGACGGGTCGTATTAAAGAGTTAATCATTGTGGCGGGCCGTAACCACTATCCTCAAGACATTGAGTTTTCGTTGCAATCGTCTAATCCCACCTACCGAAAAGGTTGTGGTGCGGCATTCTCTATTACAGAAAACGGCAAAGAAGAGTTAGTGATCATGCAGGAAGTGTCCAATTCGGCCCCGGGCCAAACGGATTTCCAGCAATTGGCTATCTCTGGTTCTAAGGCTATTGCCAGTCGCCACGGAATTGCTGCCAAGTCCATCGTATTTATCGCTCCAGGTAATCTTCCCAAAACCTCCAGCGGTAAAATTCAGCGTACTGAGGCGAAGAAAATGTACCAGCATGGTGGCTTTACGCCACTGTTTGCCTGGGAGTCTGCCGCCAACGTGCCAGTGAAAACGGCTAGAGCGCCAAAAGCCGAAAAGCAGGAGTTTACCGATTGGCAAACGGAGCTGTATGCCGAAATGCAAAACTGGGTGGGCGATAAGTTGAACCTGGAGCCCCATCATATCGACCTTGATGTCACCTTCTCAGAACTGGGAGTGGATTCAATCGAGGCCATAGACTTGGTGGATCAGCTGCAAGATAAGATTAATCGCACTATCCCGGCAACAGAGTTGCTGCGATACCCAACAGTTAGGGCTCTGATCGATCATTTTGCTACGGAATTAAACACTAAGGATATAGAGAGGCAAGATGCTGAAGATCAGGCCGAAGATGCCAAGAATACGGCCTAAGAATTTAAGTACCATAACCAAAACAAGAATCCGATTTACAGATCAATAGAAAGCCGACTACCAACGTCGCGGGGTTAACATGTCCGATAATAACAATACTGATAGCGCTAACAATAACGCAAAACTTCTCAAGCAGGCTCTCAAGGAGCTCAAAAAATCAAGGGAATCAGTCAGCCGACTGGAAAAAGAAAAGCACGAGCCCATAGCGGTTATCGGACTTGGCTGTCGACTTCCTGGTGGTGCCAATAGCCCAGAGCAACTCTGGGATCTGTTGAAAAACGGTGAAGATGCCATTGAGGAAATGGTAGACCAACGTTGGACTGCAGATGAGTACTACGATCCCGATCCAGAAGCTATTGGCAAGCTTTACACCAAAGCCAATGGTCTGGTGAGTGACGTTGACCAGTTCGACGCGGATTTCTTCGGTATTGCTCCGGTTGAAGCAACCCTGATGGAACCACAGCAGCGATTGTTATTGGAAACCACTTGGGATTCCTTAGAGCATGCTGGTATCGCTCCAGATTCTTTGATGGGTTCTAAAACCGGTGTTTTCGTGGGTATCTGTCATATGGGTTACTCTCATATGCAAGCCCAGTACGGCAGCATAGAAGACGTGTCCCCCTACAACGGTACGGGTAACTCCCACTCGGTAGCGTCTGGTCGTTTGAGTTATTTGTTGGGCTTGCAGGGCCCAAGCTTGTCGGTTGACACCGCTTGTTCATCTTCTTTGGTTGCAATCCACCTGGCAGTGCAAAGCTTGCGTAAAGGTGAGTCAGACATGGCTCTGGCGGCGGGTGTTAACCTGATCCTGGAACCTACCACTTCCATGATCTTTGCCCGTGCCGGCATGTTATCGCCAGACGGCCGTTGTAAGACCTTTGATGGCGGTGCAAACGGTTATGTCCGTGGTGAAGGTTGCGGTACTGTTGTATTGAAGCGTCTGTCTGACGCAATGCGAGATGGTGATAACGTACTGGCTGTTGTGCGTGGTTCTGCTGTGAACCAAGACGGTAAGAGCCAGGGTATCACCGCGCCAAACGAACTGGCACAAGAGAAAGTGCTGCGCGCGGCGCTGGAAGATGCCCGTGTTAAGCCCAACGAAGTATCCTATGTTGAAGCTCACGGCACCGGTACTCCACTGGGTGACCCCATTGAATTGGCCGCTCTGAATACGGTATACGGTAAAGACCGAACTGAAAAACTCACCGTAGGTTCCATCAAGACCAATATGGGTCACTTGGAAGCAGCGGCGGGTGTTGCTGGTTTTATCAAGCTGGTGCTGTCTATTTATAACGAGACTATTCCCAAGCATCTGCACTTTGAAACACCTAACCCCTACATTGACTGGTCTAACATTGCTATTGACGTTCCCACAGAAGAGCGTGAGTGGAAGCAAAAAAGTCGAATTGCTGGTTTAAGTTCCTTCGGATTTAGTGGCACCAACTGTCACATCCTGGTTGAACAAGCGCCTATCGAACAGGAAGAAGAAACCGCAGAAGAAACCCAATTCGCGCCCAACCTGTTAACCATCTCAGCAAAATCCAAGGCGGCGTTGGAAGAGTATCTCAGCAACTATGCAGACGCGCTGAAAATGCCTTCTGTTCAAGGTAAAGAGTGGGCTGATGTTTGCTTTACCGCAGCCACCGGTCGAAACCACTTCCGTCACAGAGCCACTATTATTGCCGACAGTGCTGACCAGGCTGCAGCCAAATTGAACGGACTGTTAAAGTCTGGCGAAAGCGACGGTATCAGTATTGCGGATGTGGGCACTGCACCCAGCAAGCTGGCCTTTATGTTCACCGGCCAGGGCGCACAGTTCGCCGGTATGGGTCAGGATTTGTATCAGAATTTCCCCGTGTTCCAGCAAGCGTTGGATAAAGTGGCGGAATTGATGAGCGAAGAGTTGGAACAGCCTCTTCTATCGGTAATGTGGGGAGACAACAGCGCACTGCTGAATGAAACCCAATACACCCAGCCTGCTATTTTTGCATTGCAATATGCGTTGGCTCAGCTTTGGACTTCGCTGGGTGTGCAGGCGGCTTGTGTTACTGGCCACAGTATTGGTGAGTACGCTGCTGCGGTATACGCGGGTGTAATGTCCTTGCCCGACGCAGTTAAAATGATCTGCGCCCGCGGCCGTTTGATGGCCACCAAGTGTGAGCGCGGCTCCATGGCGGCGGTATTCGCCAGCGCCGAAGAAGTACGTAGCACTATTGAAACCCTGGATAGCGTTATCGATATCGCAGCGGTTAACGGTCCACGTAACTGCGTTATCTCCGGTGAAACACCGGCAGTAGAGCAGGCGGTTGCTTTGCTGAGCGACGAGAACATCAAAGCGAAAATGCTCACGGTATCTCACGCTTTCCACTCACCCATGATGCAGCCCATGCTGGAAGAGTTTGGCAAAGTGGTTGCCGCGGTGAAGTTAAAGGCACCTCGCATTCGCTTTATTTCCAGCAAAACCGGTAAAACTGCCACTCAAGATGTGAAGAAAGCAGAGTACTGGGTTGAGCACGTACGTGATGCGGTATTGTTCTTGAATGCGGCCCAGGAGTTGGGTGAGCAAAAAGTTCAAACCTGTTTGGAAATCGGACCTGGTGCCAACCTGGTTAAACTGGCGCCCCAGTGCATCGACACAACCACACCAATTACTTACCAGCACAGTGTTGATTTCCAAAAAGCGGAATCAGAGCACCTCACAGAAGTGGTTGCAGCCCTTCATTGTGCCGGTTTGGATATTGAATGGTCCAAGATGTTTGTGGGTGGTAAGTGTGCTCGCGTTGACCTGCCGACTTATCCCTATCAGAAGCAAAGTTTCTGGGTGGATAAAATCCGTATTGGTAATTACAGCAAAGCTGCAGGCATGTCCTTCGGCCGCTTACTTTACAACACCGACTGGTTCGCCACTGAATTGCCTGCTCCCAAAGAAGGCGCTGCAAGCAGCTTTGATGAGCTAGTGGTGATTGCCGATAACGCATCCTGGTTAGCATCACTTCAGGGTCAAACTCAAATTACGCAATTGTCCTTAAGCGATGACGCCGATGCCATCAAAGATGTTCTGGCCCCGCTGCAGGAAAAGGCCATAGCGGATGGTAAAACTCTTCCCGTATTGCTGGTAGCGCCCGCTATGCCTAACCAGTTGGAAGATCTGCCCGGCGTTGTTCACGGCCAAATCCATTCAGCTCTGGCAACCGCTAAAGCTTTGGTAAGCGGTGCCGATGCGGGCAGCCCGATCCGATTCTGGTGTGTCAGTGAAAACGCGTATTCTCAAGATGACAACGCCGGTATTAACCTGGCTGCTTATCCCATGCTGGGCTTCGCCAAAGGTTTTGCCCTGGAAGTGGGCGAGCTTTGGGGCGGCATCGTTGATGTATCCGGAAGTCCCGAGGAAATGGCCACTTCCCTGTTGGCTGAATTGAACTCTCAGGCTCAGGAAGACGCTGTTAGCTACCAAGGTCCAGATCGAAAAGTATTAAGATTAGGCCAAGACCGACTGCCTTCTGCCAAGACCGTATCTTTGGATTCCGAAGGCAGCTACCTGGTAAGTGGTGGCTTGGGTGGCTTGGGCTTATACGTAGCCGACGCCTTGGTACGCAGTGGCGCTCGTCATCTTGTGTTGATGAGCCGTCGCGGTGATCTGGAGTCGCTGGAAGCGGATCGCGCCGAGTTGCTTGAAAAACTGAAATCCGATGGTGCCACTGTTTCCGTGGCCAATGTGGATGTGGCGGATGCTAAAGCCGTAAACCAACTGGTTAACGAGCTGGCTAAATCAGCTAACCCCCTTAAAGGTATCGTTCATGCCGCCGGTGTGAGCGCTATTAACCTTACCCACGAAATGACCGTAGAGCAGTGGGAACAGGTAAGCCGCTCCAAGCTGGAAGGTGCCATCAACCTGCATAACGCCAGTGAAAATGTAGAGCTGGATGTATTTGCGGTATTCTCTTCTATCGCTTCTGTATGGGGTTCCGGTGGTATGGCGCACTACGCCGCTGCCAACCACTTCCTGGATGGCTTGGTGGATTATCGTCTTGCCAAAGGTCTACCTGCAGTGGGCTTTAACTGGGGGCCATGGGGTGGCGCAGGTATGGCCACTGGCGAAGCTGCTGAAGAAGCAGAACGTCGTGGTTTGACTCCGTTCGAACCTGAATCTGCCATTGAATTCATGAGCAAGGCCTGGAATGGTGGCAATGCCCATCAAACTCTGGTGGATGTGGACTGGAGCCGTTTCCGTGAAATTCTGGAAATGCGTCGTCCTCACCCCATGTTTGGTACTTTGGGTCGTAACCTGTCTGCCGGTGCTGGCGTGACCGGTGAAAAATCCGCATTCTTCAAGTCTCTCACTGCGCTTGAAACTGGAGAGCGGGCAGAGAAAATCGTGGGTTACCTGCAAACCCTACTAGGTAAGGTAACCGGTAAAGCCGAAGGGGAGATCGTTGACCCTGAAATGCCGCTGATGGACTTGGGAATCGACTCCATCATGGCGTTGGAAATCAAGAAACAGTTGGAAGCGGACACTGGCCAGGCCATGAAAGCGACCCTGATCTTCGATTACCCCACCATTAACAAGATCGCCGAGTTCTTTTCTGAGTCACTCTACGGCGAAGGTAGCGAAGCAGAAACCGTTAGTGCAGGTCAGTACAGCGGTGAGCCTATCGCCATCGTCGGTATCGGCTCCAAGATGCCCATGGCACCTAACGGCCCCGGTGATTTCTGGAAGCTGTTGAAGAACGGCGAGTGTGGCATCAACGACGATCCAAGTGATCGTTGGGATGTGAACCAGTATCTGGATAAGAACGAAGATGCCCCTGGCAAGACTTACACTTTGTCTGCAGGTTTGATCGACGATATTGAATACTTCGATGGCAAGCTGTTCGGTATCGCGCCTCGCGAAATCGAGAGCATGGAACCGCAACAACGTTTGGTACTGGAAGCCGCCTGGAGTGCGTTGGAAAACTCCGGCTATGCGCCAAACTCGGTTAACGGCAGTAAAACCGGTGTGTTTGTGGGTGTGGGTGCCAACGAATACATACGTGCCTGTGCCACCGGCGCTCGGGAAGAAGACATCATGTTCATTCCCACCGGTAACGCACTGAACGTGATCGCCGGTCGTGTGGCATTCAACCTGGGTCTGCAAGGCCCCACCATGACCATTGATACTGCGTGTTCTTCTTCTGCGGTAGCCATTCACTTGGCGGCGCAAAGTTTGCGCAACGGTGAGTGCAACATGGCATTGGCGGGCGGTGTAAACGCCATGGTCATGCCAGAAACCTTTGTGGCATTGTCTAAAGCACACATGCTGTCAAAAGAAGGCCGTTGTAAGACCTTTGACGAAACTGCGGACGGTTATGTACGTGGTGAAGGTGTGGGTGTTCTGGCCCTTAAGCGTCTATCGGATGCGGAGCGTGACGGTGACAACATCATCGCTGTAATCAAAGGCTCTGCGGTTAACCAGGATGGCCGCTCCAGTAGTTTGACTGCACCCAACGGACCGTCTCAAGAAACCGTTATTCGAGCTGCACTGGCCAATGCTGGTTTGACAGTGGATGACGTTGATTGGGTAGAAACCCACGGTACGGCAACCCCATTGGGTGATCCCATTGAAGTTCAGTCCCTGGAATCTGTGTACTGTACTAACCGTACCAGTGAAAACCCATTGATCATCAGCTCCGTGAAAACCAACGTCGGTCACTTGGAATCCGCTGCCGGTGTATCCAGTGTGATGAAAGCGGCTTTGTCTCTGCAACACGAAGAGATTCCACCGCACCTGCACTTCACCAAGTTCAATCCACACATTGCTGTGGACGCGTCCAAGTTCACTATTCCCACTGAATCAAGAGAGTGGAAAGCCGGTGAGCGTACCCGTCGCGTGGGTATCAGCTCCTTCGGTTTCAGCGGCACCAATGTGCACATGATTCTGGAAGAAGCGCCCAAGCGCGCTGAGGTGATCAACGCCACTGAGCGTAAGAGCCATCTGTTGACTCTGTCTGGTAAGACTGAAGGTGCTGTTCTTGGTTTGGCTAAGCGTTACGCGGAGTTCCTGCAGGATGACAACCTCAACCAGCAGGCGGTCAATTTTGCCGACATCGCTTTCACTGCCAACACTGCCCGACAGCATTTTGAGCACCGCGTTTCCGTAGTGGCTCCCGATGCGGCCGGCGCTGCCGATAAGTTGAAGCAGATCGCCGAAGGCGTATCGGTAAACGGCAGCTTCAAAGGCGAGGGTGATGTGATCACCACCGGTACTGCCTGGTTGTTCACAGGTCAGGGTTCTCAGTATGCCGGTATGGCAAAAGATCTGTATGAAACCAACCCTGCGTTCAAACAGCATTTGGATGAGTGCGACAAACTGTTCGAGCAGGAAGCCGCAAGCTCCCTGTTGGAATTGTTGTGGGGTGATCGCTCTGAAGAGATCGATAACACTCAATACACTCAACCCGCCATCTTTGCTTTGGAATACGCACTGGCCCGTCACTGGCAGAGCCTGGGCATCAAGCCTTCTGTCATGGTTGGACACAGCGTGGGTGAATTTGCCGCCGCGGTATTGGCTGGCATTATGAGTCTGGAAGACGCCATGCGCTTGATCGTTGCCCGCGGTCGCTTGATGGTAGAAAAATGTGAAACCGGTGACATGGCGGCCATCCTCAGCACAGAAGAGGATGTGGCAGCGCTGTTAGAAGGTGAAACTGAAGTTCAGGCTGCAGCCTATAACGCGCCTGGTAACACTGTGGTATCCGGTACTGCTTCTGGCATTGCCGCTCTGATCGAAAAGGCCAAAGCCAAAGACATCGATGCCCGCTTACTGAAAGTGTCCCACGCATTCCACTCCAATATGATGGAGCCCATGCTGGATGAGTTCAAAGCCGTTGCCGAAAGCATTACCTTTGGCAAAGCCAACATGGATATCGTGTCCACGGTTACTGGCGAGTTGAACAAAGGTGAGATGTCTACAGCGGCCTACTGGGTAGATCACGTTAAGCGCCCTGTGATGTTTGTGAAAGCCATCAACCAATTGCCAGAGAAAGAAGTGAATCTGTGTCTGGAAATTGGCCCTGGCTCAACCCTCACCGGTTTGGCTACCCAGATTCTGGGTCAAGAGAAGTGCCGTTTTGTTCACACTCTACGTGCCAAGCAAGATTCTGGACGTCAATTCAACCTGGCTGCTGGTCAGCTTTACTCCTTGGGAGTGGATCTGGATTGGAAAGCGTTCGATCAACCTTTCAGTCGCCAGCGAGTGGCGGTGCCTAGCTATGCGTTCGATCGTAAGCGTTACTGGCTGGGTGACAACGACACCGGAATGGCTGTAGGAGGCGGCGCTATGGGTGAAGTTACAGAGAACGTATTGAACATGCTGCGCTCACCCATGAGCGATGATTTCTACTTCGAGAACAACTTCGGAGCGGAGCATCCGTTTAATCTGGATGATCACCGTCTCTACGAAGTGGTGGTTGCACCCGGAGCATTCCACGTTGCCAACACCATCTTGTGTGCTCGCGATGTTTACGGAGAGAAACCGGTTAATCTGGACGACGTGGTATTCCCAGAGCCCTTTATCTTGGAAGAAGGTCAGCAGCGTCGTTTGCATTACGGCTTCAAGAAACTGTCCGGCAAAGACAGCCCCGACTTTGAAGTGAAAGGCTTCAGCCGTGACATCAAGTCCAGCGGTGAAAACGATTGGACCATGCACGCCAGCATGAACGTCACCGCCTGTGAAGGCCCCGATGCCACTCAGGTACTAACTCCAGAAGACATTGAGCAAATCCAGGGCCGTGCTACTCACCAACTGGATGGCGACATGTTCTACGGCGAAATGTGGAAAGTGGGTTATCAGCTGGGATCCCAGTTCCGTTGGATCAAGGCGTTCTGGCGTCGTCCAGGGGAAACCCTCACCAAGTTGCGTGTTCCTGAGTCAGCCATGGAGCAGGGCAAGTACATTATCCATCCCGGATTAATGGATTCTTGTTTCCAAAGCTCGGCTCTGGCCAGTATGCATGAAGACTTTGACACTACGAAGGTGGATGCCATCTACATCCCATTCGCTTTGGAAAATCTGCGGTTCTTCACCAAGCCCACTACGGAGCTGTGGTGTCACGTTAAGATTAAGAACCCACCAGAAAACCCAGAGGAAGTGGCAGAAAGTTACTCCCACACCATCCAGGTGTACGACGATCAGGGCAACATTCTGATCGATGTGGAAACCCTCCACAGTAAGCGTGCTCCGAAAGAAGCCTTGCTGAGAGCCATCAGCAAAGATCCTTTCGATTGCCATTACCAAGTACATTGGAAGACCCAAGCCATTCCTTCTGATCAAGAAGTTAAACCTTTAGCGGGTAACTACCTGGTGGTTGGCGAGAGCAATAGCTTGTCCTTGGCGATCACTAACGAAGTGGCTGCTCAAACGGATGCCCAGTGCTGGCACGTTCAATGTGACGCCGACGCCACTGGATTCGAGCAGGATGGTAGTACCATCAAGCTCAACCCAAGTGACGGTGGTCAGTGGATGCAAGCCATTGGTGCTGTAGGCGGTATCGAGAAAGTGGCCGGTTTGATTTACGTAGCGCCTCAAGATATGCCTGGCGACGATTTGATGGCACTGCAACAGCGTACCTTCTCGCCCATCCTGAATATGCTGAAAGCATTGCAGCTCATGTCCGGTACTAACTCACCTCGATTGTGGTGTGTTACCGAGTCCGCTGTGAGTGTGCAGCGCAGTGATACTCAGGTAAATCCAGCCCAGTCCACTGTGATTGGCTTCGGTAAAGTGTTGGATATGGAGCACTCTGAATACTCCGCCGTATTGGTGGACGTAGATGCAGAGAGCGATGGCCGAGCAGCGAAAGCGGTTGTTCAGGAAATGCTGCAGCAACCCACTGAGAAACTGGTGGCTTACCGTCGCGGTTCTCGCTTCGTGGCTCGCTTGGCTCGCAGCGGTGTTGAAGCAGCGGGTATGCCAATCCCAGAAGCACCCTATCGCTTGATTATCGAGAAGAAGGGAACGTTCGAAGACCTCAAGTTTGTGTCTTTCGAGCCTCCCAAGTTGGGCGCCCAGGAAATCGGCGTGAAAGTGTTGAGCGCTGGCTTGAACTTCCGTGACGTAATGGGTGTGTTGGATGTGTATCCCGGTGAAGCTGGACCGTTAGGTGGTGAATGTATCGGTGAAGTTATTGAGCTGGGTAGTGAGGTAACTGACTTCCAGGTGGGCGATGTGGTGATGGTGCCATTGACTTCATCCTGTATGAGTACCCAAACCGTTACCGACGCTAAGTTGGCCAACAAAGTACCTGCCAACCTGTCTGTGAACGAAGCGTCCACCATACCGGTTGTGTACTGTACCGCTCTGCATGGCTTGAAGAATCTGGCCAAGTTGAAGAAAGGTGAGCGCGTGTTGATCCACGCCGGTGCCGGTGGTGTTGGTTTGGCGGCAATCTACATTGCCAAGCACATCGGAGCCGAAGTCTTCGCTACCGCAAGTGAGAAGAAGCGGGATTATCTCCATAAGATCGGTGTTGAGCATGTGTTTGACTCTCGCTCTTTGGATTTTGCCCAGCAGATTCGCAACGTAACCGGCGGCGAAGGTGTGGATGTGGTGTTGAACTCCCTTGCCGGGGAATTCATTACCACCAGCATGAACCTGCTTAACGAAAATGGCCGCTTTATTGAAATCGGTAAGGCGGACATCTGGGGCGACGATCGCGTGAAGGCCTTCCGCGAAGACATTTACTATGAAGCCTTTGACCTGGTTGTGCTGACACTGCAGAACCCAATGGCACTGCGTGAAATGATGCAGGAAATCGTAGTGAACGTGGAAGCCGGACACTACCAGCCTCTGCCTTACACTGTGTTCAAGCACAAAGAAGCCATGGATGCCTTCCGCTACATGGCCCAAGGTAAGCACGTTGGTAAGATCCTGATTAACCCAGACGATCCTGAGATCGCGGTTAAAGACGATCGCTCTTACCTGATCACCGGTGCAAGTGGTGGCTTGGGTATGTTGTTCGCCAACTGGTTGGCGGATCACGGCGCCGGCGAAGTGGTATTGGCTGCACGACGGGATGTGCGTGACGTGGATCCCGATGGCGTTAAAGCCATCGAAGCCAAGGGCACTCGAGTTACTACTGTGAAAGCAGACTCCGGTGATCGCGAAGCCGTGGAAGCCATGATGCAAACTGTGGCGGAAAATAGCATGCCGCTGGCGGGTGTGATTCACGCGGCCGGTGTACTGGCAGACGCCTTTGTGGTGAACCAGGATATGGCCAGCTTCGAGAAGGTTATGGCACCGAAGCTTGCTGGCGCCTGGTACCTGCATGAAGCCACCAAGTCCATGAACCTGGATATGTTCGTGTTGTTCTCCTCCTTGTCTTCCTTGTTGGGAGCACCAGGACAGGCCAACTACGCTGCGGCCAACGCCTTCCTCGACGGATTGGCATACTACCGTCGCGGTCTGGGCATGCCCGGTATGGCCATCAACTGGGGTCCATGGGGCGAAGTGGGTATGGCAGCCAACAGCCAGGTTGAAGCGAACGCGGCGGCCTCTGGTGTGCACCTGATCGATCCGGAAGAAGGTCTCAAGTGGTTCGGTCAATTGCTGGAAAGCAATCCTGTTCAGCGCGGCTTGATGGTGATCGACTGGGCCGCTCTAGCCAACATGTCCGGCTCTATTCCTCCATTCCTGTCTGAATTGGATGTGAAAGCCAGTGTGGGTGTGGATGCGGATCTGCAGAAGATGGCTGACGAGTTCCGAGCTAACCTGGCTGATGCGCCTATCGACGAGCGAACGCCCATGCTGATCGATAAGATCTGTGAGCAGATTATTCGAGTAATGGGTCTGGATGAGTCAGAGAACATCAACCCCAACCAGCCTCTTCAGGAATTGGGTCTGGACTCTCTGATGGCGGTGGAACTACGAAACATACTGTGTGCGTTGATCGGTAAGCAATTACCCGCCACGCTGATGTTTAAGTACCCCACGGTATCCAGCTTAAGTACCTTCCTGATTCAGGATATGTTTGCCGATGAGATGGCGGAAGCTGAGCAAGACGCGGAAGAGGCCAACGCCGAAGCTGCGCAAACTGAGCAACAAGAAGAAGAGGATCAATTGGACGAACTCTCCGATGATGAGTTGGCCGCTCTGCTGGAAGCGGAGTTGGATGACGAAGAAGACGATTGATCCAAAATCTTAAACTGGCTCGGGGGCCTCAATGAGCAAATCAACACAAGAATTAATGCTCAACGCATTAAAAGAGATTAAAACCCTGAAACGTGAGCTGGCTGGCTACAAAAAAGCCGCTCACGAGACCATCGCCATAGTGGGCATGGGTTGCCGCCTTCCCGGCGGCAGCATCAACCCGGATGCGTTTTGGGATAATCTCTACAACGGCGTGGATTGTATTACCCAGCAGGAAAACGATGAACGCTGGAACATGGATGATCTGTACGATCCTGACCCGGATGCACCGGGCAAGATGTACACCAAAGCGTTGGGGATGATAGATGACCCCGATTGTTTTGATGCTGATTTCTTTGGTATCTCACCACGGGAAGCCAAAGATATCGATCCACAGCACCGCTTGTTGTTGGAAGTTTGCCATGAGGCCATGGAAACCGCGGGCTATGCGCCCGGCAGTTTAAATGGAACCCGAACGGGCGTATTTGTTGGAATTGCTTCGGCGGATTACGCTCATCTGGGGAGCATCCTTGGCTCCGCAGAGAAACTGACACCTTGGCAGGGAATCGGTAACGCCATGAGTGCCGTAGCTGGTAGGGTGTCCTATTTGTATAACTTTAAAGGCCCCGCTTTGGCAGTGGACACGGCCTGTTCGTCTTCACTGACAGCATTTCATTATGCCTGTCAGTCTCTGCGGGCAGGGGAGTGCGACACCGCTTTAACCGGTGGCGTAAACCTGGTCTTGAACCCCGCTATTTCCATCGTTTTCTCTAAAGCGCGTATGTTGGCGGCGGATGGCCATTGTAAAACCTTTGATGCTTCCGCTGACGGTTATGCCCGTTCAGAGGGTTGCGGCATTGTTATGCTCAAGCGTTTATCCGATGCGGAGCGTGACGGCGATAATATTCTTGCCATCGTAAAAGGCACCGCTATCAACCAGGACGGTAAGTCTCAGGGTTTTGTGGCGCCTAACGAATCTGCACAGGAAGACGTAATCAGATCTGCATTAAAAAATGCGGATTTGGAACCTCAAGATGTGAGTTACATCGAAGCCCACGGTACCGGTACACCGTTGGGTGATCCCATAGAGTTGGGAGCACTTAATACGGTTTACTGCGCGGGCCAAACCCGAAGCCATCCTCTTTTGGTTGGGTCGGTAAAAACCAATGTGGGTCACGGTGAAGCGGCGGCGGGATCGGCCGGGCTGATTAAGCTCATTCAATCCCTGCGCCATCGCACCATACCCCCCCATATCAATTACAAGACACCCAATCCTTATATTCCCTGGAATAAAATGGCGGTTAAGATTACCGACCAACTTACGGATTGGGATCAATACAAACCCGCCGATGGTAAGTTACGTGCCGGCTTAAGCGGCTTTGCTTTTACTGGAACCAACGTGCATGTGATTCTTGAAGAATACGTGCCCAAGGCGAAAAAAGTTGAAGAAGAACCGGCCCCGGAACCCTGGGTACCCAAGCTGGTATTGGCTTCAGCCAAGCAATGGATTTCCGTTGGTCAATGGCAAGAAGCCATGCAGCATACTCTGGAGCAGCGAGCTGAGTTGTCCCTGGACTCCATTACGCGAACTTGTGCTGCGGGCCGCGATCACTATAAATGTCGAACCGCGTTTTTGCCAAAGGATCTACAAGACCTGCAGCAGTTGATGCAGGTTAAGACAGGGCAAACGCCATCGGTATTGCGTGGTGTTAAAGACAAACCTTCATACAAAGTGGCCTTCCTGTTTTCCGGGCAGGGTGCTCAGTTCGAAGGCATGGGTCAGGCCATGTATGAGCATGTCCCGGCCTTCCGACACCATTTTCAACAGGTGGCGGACCTGCTGAATCCATTATTGGATGCTCCCCTTGATTCCATCATGTGGGGTGAAGAAAGCGATAAGCTCAACCACACCAATTACACTCAGCCTGCGTTGTTTGCTTTAGAGTACGCCCTGGCAAAAACCTGGATGCAGTGGGGCATTAAGGCCGATGTTCTGGCGGGCCACAGCGTGGGAGAAATTGCCGCGGCCACCATCGCCGGCGTGTTCAGTCTGAAGGATGCCTGTATTTTGGTGGCAGCCCGTTCGCGACTGATGGCGAAAACGGAGCTGGGTGCCATGACCGTGGTATTCACCTCTGAACAGCAGACTCAAGAATGGATTGCGGATCATCCTGGTTTGCAGATCTGCGCCATGAATGGCCCCCTCAATACCGTAGTAGGTGGTAAGCCAGAGCTGGTGGAGGCTTTCGAAAGCTCGCTAAAACAGCAAGATATCCAGTTTATGCGCTTACCTGTACGTCATGCGTTCCACACTGACGCCATGGAGCCTATTCTGGAAGAGTTTGCTCAGGAATTGCAGCAAATTAAATTCCAAAATCCACGATTGCGTGTGCTGTCCAATCTTACTGGTGAGCACGTGGGCAAGCGAATGGCGACGGTGGATTATTGGGTACAACAATTGCGTCAACCACTGAACTTCCTGGCCTGTGCCAAAGGCTTGTTGGATGCCAAGGTGGATGTGGCCATAGAAATTGGCCCGGGTGCTGCTCTGGTATCCATGGTACGTGATACCTATGATGAAATTAGCAAGCAGAATCAAGGCGAAGACAAAGCGTTAAACCCCTTGGTAAGCGTGGCTAACATGCAAAAGAGCATGAGCGGCCTCGATAGTCTGACCCTCAGTATGGCGCAGCTGTACGTGGCGGGTCTGGATTTGGACTGGCAACAAATCATTCCGGTTAAGCAGGTAATGCCGGTGCACTTGCCTACCTATCGTTATCAAAGAGAAAGCATTTGGAATGATACCCTGCGCGATTACTATCAACGGCAGGAGTTACCAGATAAGGCTAAGGATTGGCTTTACCAGTTACGCTGGGATGCAGCGACCACTCCTCTGGACGAACTGCCCGTTGAACAGGGGTCTTGGTTACTGTTACTCCCAGCGTATTCACTTGCGCAACCGTTTCAAACTCAATTGGAGCAAAGCGGTGCCAGCGTCAACGTGGGCTGTTATCAATTGCAGTCCGATGGCGTGGTGTTAGATCTCGATCAGAAACAGGAAACCTGGTCCACAGAAGGATCTAGCGATATAAGCGAACTGTTGAGCCAGGCATTAAATTCTGGCTCCTGTTCCGAAAGTCAGGGCGCGCCTATCAAGTTGGTGTTATCCACGGCGCAATTGAATGGGTTTAGTGGCTCAGACAATTACCAGGGAATGATCGCCAGCTTAACCCAGCTTATGCTGACGGTGGCGAAAACCGTGCAGCAGGCACAAAACGTAGAATTGTATTTGATTACTCAGTCTGCCACCGCTTTGGACAATCAATCCACCGAGGTGGTGGTGGAGCAGTCCATGGTTCTGGGCTTTGCTAAAAACCTGGCGTTGGAACTGGCAGATAAAATGCGCTGTGCTTTGGATCTGGAGAGCTGGGATTCTTCTAACATTGAGCACTGTATCAAACTGTTCAGCCAGCAAGGCAATGATCCCTGGTTGTGTTTGCGGGATGGCAAAGTGATGAACCCCAGCTTGACCAGAGTATTGCCAGAAAGCCTGTCCAATCGGCAGCATAAACTTCGCGACGACAGTTTTTATGTGATCGCCGGTGGAACCGGGTCATTGGGTATTGCCATTGCCCAGTGGATGGTGAAGCTGGGGGCGAGACATATTGCCCTGCTGAGCCGATCGGGTCTGCGTGATGATGTGAAACCTGCCATTGAAGAGTTGCAGGAACAGGGTGCCCAAATTGTGGTTCCGGAAGTGGACATAACAGACCGTAGCGCACTGAAAGGTGCTTTATCTTTGCTGAGGGCCGAGAACCCTATTAAAGGCTTGGTACATGCGGCGGGCTTGTTTGAGTTATGCCCTGTGCAGGAACTCACTGTTGATCGCTGTACTAATTTAATGAACAACAAGGTGCTGGGCATACAGTGGCTTGACCAACTCACCGATGAAGACGATTTGGACTTCTTCGTGGCGTACTCTTCCATTGCTTCCGTTTGGGGCTCCGCAGGTAACTTCCATTATTCTGCTGCCAACCAAGTGGTGGATGCGGTGATACAGAGACGACGTCAGCAAGGTAAAACTGCATTGGCTCTTAACTGGGGGCCCTGGGCCGAGTCGGGTATGGTGACGGGAGAATCTGCAGAACAAGCAGAGAAACGTGGCCTGTTGCAGATGGACAAAGCCATTGGTACCCAAGTATTCGGACGCTTGATCAACAGCGATCGCACCCAGGTTGTGGTGGCTGATGTGGTTTGGAAACGCTTCAAACCGTTAATGGAAATCACTCCGGCAGGGGCCTTATTGCGAACCGTTGACGATGTGGTTTCCATGGATGACATGGCCAGCGGTGAAGTGGAATTGAATGCGGATGATCTTGCCTTCAAGGAAGAATTCGCCAATTGCCCTGAAGCAGAGCGAGAAGAACGCCTGCTGATTTACCTTAAGCAACAATTAGCAAAAGCACTGCAAATGACCCCGGAAGCGGTGGACGATACCCAGCCTTTGATTGATATGGGAATTGACTCCTTGCTGGCGGTGGAATTCAAGAACCGGGTTACCAAAGTAACCGAGGTTGAACTCCCTGTGGTACGCATGCTGGGTGGGGCCAACTTAAGTGATGTGGCTCGCTGGATGGCGGAAGGCTATAGCGAGCAACTTAATCAAGACACTACGGCCGATGAGGATGAAGAGGACGTGGTTGAGGGTGTTCTATGACCACACAGCCTGATGTGAAAGCATTACTTCAGCCCCATTTGGAAAAGGGGTTAGAGCTGTGGATGGAAGGCGACGCCCTGCGCTTTAAAGCGCCCAAAGAAATGCTCACCAAAGATTTGATGGGCGTGCTCAAAGCCAACAAACAAGGCATTATCGATTGGCTCCAATCTGAAAATGCCAGCGAAGAACCTGCGCAAGCGACTATGGTTGATGAATACCCCCTGGCTTATACCCAGGGGGCCATTTGGATGCTGTACAAGTTTGCCCCTGCGAGCCCCGCATACAACACCACCTTTGCCTGCACCCTGAGTCAGCGGGTAGAGGAATCTGCGGTAAGGCAAGCATTTCACGCCCTGTTGGTGCGGCATCCGGTGCTGCGCAGTACCTATGCCGATACCGACAGCGGACCGGTGCAACGGGTATGGAGTCATATGTCCATGCCCTTGCAGTTGGTGGATGCCAGTGGCTGGAACGAGCAACAGTTGCAGCAGCAGTTGGATCAGGAAGCAGACGCCCCGTTCGATCTGCAACAGCAGGCCTGCCTGCGGGTTAAACTGTTTCAAAATAGTGTGAAAGGTGACATCTTAATGGCCACCATTCACCATGTGGGTGCTGACCTATGGGCGTTATTAATTATCGCCCAGGATATTAAGAATTTTTATCAAACCGCCAGCAGCGGCGAAGCCCTGGCGGTGGACCCCGTGGCCGTACTGTATCGCGATCATGTACGTCTACAGCAAGAGTTTATGGAAAGCGACCGTGGCCAGCTTGAGCGAGACTACTGGCGTCACCAGCTGCAGAGTGCGCCACTGGCTTTGAGCTTACCCAGTGATTTTGAGCGCCCTCCGGTTTTGCAGCTGCAAACGGAAGTGGTGCAGCAGCACATTGCCCAACAAACCTATACCGACATTAAAACCTTTTGTAAGAACAACAGCATCACTCCATTCGTTTTTGTTCAGTCCGCCTATCAATTGATGGTGTACCAGATGACCGGTGCCGATGATTTTCTGGTGGGCACACCCACCATGGGGCGAGCCCGAAAAGGTATGGACCAGGTGGTGGGGGACTTTGCCAACCCGGTGGTACTGCGCGCGGGCCTGGAGCCCGACAGCGGCATAAAAACCTTGTTTTCTGGGGTAAAGCAAACCCTGTTGGAAGCCATGGAGCACCAGGAATGCCCATTCCCTGTGGTGGTTCAAGACAGCAACCCTCCCCGTGATAGCAGCCGTACTCCTCTTTTCCAATTGATTTTTGTATGGCATCAGGGCAGCCCGGAAATGATGCCGAAAGATGGCTTCATCAAAGATGTCTTGCCCATGTCGGGTCCTCGCGGTGCGCCTTACGATGTGATGTTGGCGGTAAGCGATACCGGAGATCATTTCGAATTTAACTGGACCTATCAAACCAGCATGTACAAACGCCAGACTGTGGAGCAGTTTGGTTTGATCGTTCAGCGCTACATGGCGGCGTTTTTAAACGGAGATCAGCAGCGTGCCGTTACGGAATTGGTGAATACCGTGACCGCTGATACGCCAATGGATCAGCTACCTCTTACCGCAGATACCTTTTTAGTTAGTGATGAAGCGGTGCGAAGCCAGGCCATTGAATGCGCCCCTTGTTTACATAATTTAGAATTCGTTGTGGTGGAGCCCGTTGCCGGTCGCTCCAGCCTTATGGTTGCCGCGGCTCAACAACAGCTGCAACCTTTTATGGCCAACCTTAAGGCCCAGTTTAACGATGTGGTTTGCGTTCCTTATTTGCCTAAGCACGCCAACGGCCAATTGGATGTAAACCAGCTCAAGAAATTACCCCAGCTGGATCAGAAACAACTGACGGACAAGCTGGCGTCTGAAGGGGTATCAGATCAAGACACCGTGGTGTTGCACCAGTCGTACCTGAAGCCCACTTTTACGCAGCATAATATGGATGCCAATGGCAGCGCGTCTAAATCTTCGCGGCCAAAATCAGTGGAGGTTTCCCAACGGCCTGATGCCTGGATGGTGAACGACACTGCGTTATCTGCGGAAAATACGGCAACTCATTTATTTGAAGCTCTAGAGGGAACGGCGGAACGCTTTCCTGACCGCGGCTTTCTATTTGTGGACGGCCAGGGCAGTGAGCATCTTTATCGCTACAGCCAGCTGGTCAGCGATGCCCGTAAAGTGTCTGCTGCCATGGCCCAGTGTGACCTGGCTGCCACGGATATACTGCTGTTGCAAATGCAATTCGATTGGCGCTTTTTTGCGGTGTGGTGGGGTGCGGTGCACCGAGGTGTTCGGCCCTTGGTTGTGGCCACGCCAGAACAGTACAGCGAACGCAATGGGGTAGCTCAAAAACTGTATAACGTTGCCCATAATTTCCCTCACCTGATGGTGGCTGCGGACGAAAATCGAGTTGAGCAGACCCAATCCTGGTTGGGTGAGAGCAAAAAAGTCATCAGCGCACAGCGGTTGTTGGATACGGTATTATCCGGAGCTGCGGTGGATGTGGAGCAAGCCTACGCCCGCAATGAAGATGGCGTTGCCTTTCTTCAACTTACTTCCGGCAGTACCGGTACACCCAAGGCCATTCAGATTACCCACCACGGTGTTTTGCATCAGGTGACGGCATCTGCGGAATTTAACGGCTATGGTAGCGATGATATCAGTCTTAATTGGCTGCCCTTCGACCACGTGGTGCCGATCCTCACTACCCACTTAAAAGATGTGGTACTGGGAATACAACAGGTGCAAATCCCCACGGCGGCCATACTGTCTCAACCTTTGCTGTGGTTGAAGATGATGTCCGATTATCGGGTTACCTACAGTTGGGCACCTAACTTTGCCTACCAGCGGGTTATCGATGCGCTCAACACGGAAAACCAGTTTGATCAATTTGATTTGAGCTGTGTGAAAACCCTATTGAACGCCGGTGAACAGGTATTGGCGCCGGTGGTGCGAGCCTTCACTGCGGCGCTGCAACCCTATGGGCTTCACGCCGATGCGGTGCAACCGTCATTCGGTATGGCGGAAGCCTGTACCTGTATGACCTTTAACAACGAATCGTCCGAATTACTCTCCGTACATTATCGCACCACGGACGACGCCAATATTCTGGACGTGGTGCCAGCCCAGCAATCGGAACACAGCTTTGTGGATCTGGGTGCCACCATGCCCGGTGTGGAAGTGCGCATCACCGACAGCAACAACCAATTGGTAAAAGAAGGGGTCATTGGGCGCATGCAGTTGCGTGGACCGGTGATTACTCCTGGTTACCTCAACAATCCCGATGCCAACGCCGAAGCCTTTGTGGGTGATGGTTGGTTCAATTCCGGGGACCTAGGGTTTATTTGGAATAAACGCCTGAGTATCACCGGTCGCGAAAAAGAGATGATCGTCATCAACGGCGCCAATTATTACTGCTTTGAGTTGGAACAGGTGGTGGCGAATCTGGATGGTGTGCTGCCCACCTTTGTGGCCGCCACCGGTGTGGTTGAAGCCTCAGGCAACGGCACCGAGCAGCTTGTGTTGTTCTACGTTGTTGACGGAGAGATGGAGGAGTCTGACCAGACTGCATTGGAGCGCCAGATTATTGCCCGGGTATCAGAGGCGTTTGGCGTGGTGGCTCTGTATGCGTTGGCGGTGGAGCAGGAAGGTTTTTTCAAAACCACCAGCGGCAAAATCCAGCGCGGGCAATTTAAAAAGTTGTTTGAAAGTGGTGAATTCAGTCAGCAGGTTCAGGATTTTAAAGCACGCCATAATGAGAAAGAGGCATTGCCCGACACGGCATTTGCCTACCAGTGGTTAACCACCTCCCATAGGTCTCAGCAAACAGAAGAGCCCGCTTCAGCGGAGTTTGATTTAAGCCAACTGCCTAGCAATGAAAAGGGTGGTATTGAAAGCCAGCCGCAATTGACAGAGGAATTGGCCCAGTTCTTTTTGACCTGCCAACAGGATGCCACCCTGCCGTTGATTAATATGGGCTATTGGCACAGTGGAAGCGATGCAACTCCATCATCGTTGGCTCAACAGGGCTTTGGTTTGACGCAAAAGTTTGCGTTGTTGGCACAGGCCCAAGGTCAATCCAATTTGCCCGTGGTGCTGTGGATTCAAGCAGAGCAAAAGCATGCCCTAATGGAGCTAAAGCCTCTGGTTGAAACCTTGCGCCAGGAAACCGGCAATCAGCAAATTGTTTGCGTGGTTTCTCCTAAGCAAGAGAAGCCCCAGCTGGCTCAACTTTCTCTACCGGCCTTAGAAGCCGATGGGGCACTCACTGGCCCGGCCATTGTGTGGCAGCAAAAGGGTTTGCAGCAGCGGCTGGCTATATCCGCTGTGGCCGCCAATGGTTTGCCCAATAGGTTGGTTGCAAGTAATGGCCTGTATCTTATTACCGGTGGACTGGGTGGCTTGGCCGAACCCGTGTGCGAATACCTGGTGGGCAATAACGCCAAGGTCATACTTAGCGGTCGGTCTGAACTGAGCACCGATGCCAAGCGCCAGTCCCGATTCAATCAGCTGCAATCCCGTTTTGGCAAAGACAGAATCTCTTATTTGTGCCTAACAGATTGGAACCAGGAAACATTGGTTTCCAGCATTAATGGGGCTGTCACTACCATTGGTAACAAGCAACTGGATGGTATTTTCCATCTGGCAGGTACCATGGAAATGCAGAGCCTTTCTGATTTTGATGGTGACCATTGGAATCGTCTGGTGGATGCCAAAGTTAACGGCAGCTATGCCTTGGCAGACTATCTGCAGCAGCACAGCCCCCGCGGAAAATTGATTCAGTATGGCTCCCTTAACGGCTATTTTGGCGGTCAGGCAGCGGCGGGGTACAGTTTAGTCAATGCCTTGCAATCCAAGCTCACGTCTTACCTCAATCAGACTTCCTCTATCAAGAGTTGGTGTTTGAATTGGAGTGTTTGGCAGGAAGCAGGTATGGCAGCTCAGTTTTCCGTTGCGGATATTCAAATGGCACGCAACAAGGGCTTTATTCCGCTGCAAGTGCAACGGGATTCCCATTTGATTGCCGGTTTGCTGCAATTACCACCGAGCAATTATTTTGCGGGATTGGATAGCAGTAATCCCAATTTGCAGTCGCAATTGGATTGGTTCAATCGCTCTGGTCATATCATCCAGGTGCATGTGGATGGCAGTGAGGGTAAGGCTCAGCCCTCCACCCCGCAACTGGCCCAAATGGTCAGTTGCAAGCAACCTTTGGTGAATGATCCCACTATTGAATTCCATCTGTCTTCGCAGCCATTCCAGCGCAATGATGATGATCAGATCATTATCGAGAGTTTGGTGGTGGGTGCTGCGGAGCAGGGTGATTCCGGCGTGGCACCTCAAAACCAGGTGGAACAGGACATTGCCGAAATTTGGACCCAGATCTTAGGGCGCCCAGTTAACGACACCAGCCGATCGTTCTTTGAATACGGCGGTCATTCCATCAACGCCACCCAAGTGGTGGAGGCCATGAACAACAAGCTCGGTATGCCGGTTACCGTGGCGCAATTGTTCCAATACCCCACCATTGGGGAATTGGCTTCGGCCTGTGCCGATCAAGCAACATCTGATCAATTGTCTTTGACTTTGCAAGACTGTCTGCAGCGGGCAGACAGCGTGCGTATTGATCGAGTAAATCCAAGTACAGAATCTGACATCGGCTTCGTCTTCTTACCCACAGCACTGGGGGTTAGCAACGTATACGGTCAGATGATCTCTGAGTTCCAGCAGAATGCCGCCTGTTACGTGGTTAGCGCGCCAACCAATGAAGTCAATGACACTTCCTTAGCAACCACTGCTACCAAGGTGATTGGCTTGCTGGAGGAGGAGAAACTGCTCAACCATAAGCTGGTGTTGATCGGTTGGTCGATCGGTGGCGTGTTGGGTTATGAGGTCTTGCGGCAGCTGGATCAGAAGGGTACGCCCTTGCCCCAGCTAATCATGTTGGATTCCGGGATTAATGATGGCCTCAATCCGCTTACTTTTGACGAGGCATTCCAACACCTTATGTTCGCGACGGAACTGGGTTTGGCAGCGGGTCAAATAGCTGAGTTTAATCAACAACTTCAGCTCAACAAAAAGTTACAATGGATGCAACAATATCTAGCCACTATTGGTATTGAAGTTACAGTGGCGATATTGCTAGAGTGGTGGGAAACTTACGCTGGACGTCTGCAGAGTTTACTGACCTATAAGGTGCAGGCGCCTTTGACGCAAGCCAACATCAGCCAAATTGAGGCTGCCCACCAAACCCACGGGAGAGATGACCTAGGTTGGCGGGACCAAAAAAATATCATCTCATGGCATAGGGCGGACGCTGACCACCAGGGTGTGGTGAAAAGTGCGGAAGCCTTCGATTGCATTCGTGGGTTAGTACCCAAGTGAGAGACCAATGGGAAGAGACATTGTTTCGTTAGTTGCCTCCAGTTTTAAACGATTTCCGGGTAAAGCGCTGATTGGGTTGGCGTTTTGCTTGTGTTCCGTTTCCAGCTGGGGTTTTGGCTTTTCTGCGGCCAGCACCTGTAATCCCATGGCGGAAGAGACCTGTGGATTGCCCTTTCCCAGTGATGTTTTCCGAACTACCTTAGGCCGTTACGGCTTTAGTGATCGAATTCTTGATAGGCGCGCTTCGGGTCCCGTGCGGGTTTTGTTGCCGGCTCGAGCTCAGTTCCCCAACTCGTTTCAACCGTCGGAAATTTTCAATAACAGCACCGGGTTTTCGGCGCTGGGTCCGATCCTGTTTGAGCTAAACGAGTTCCCATTCCATGAGATCCCCCGGGATGGTGAAGGCCACTTGCATGTCTACAAGCGCAGCACCGGCGAACGAGTGCCCATGATTGTTTCCCTGAGCAAAGCAGCTCAGCCCAAGAGAGATCTTAGGGATGACAACCCCGTTATTATTGCCTGGCCAGAAACCCGATTAGAGTTCGGGGAAAAGTACATCGCTGTACTGTTTAAGGAACCTTTCAATGATGTTCCAGAAGCCAATGGCCAAGAAATATTTCAGCCCACTGAGGGGGTCACAGAAGCCCTGGCGTTGGATGCCGGTTGGGTACTGAATTACGTGTATGAGCCGGTGGTGGCAGATCTACAGGCATTGGGCATTGATAACGATGACATCCTGTCTTTTACCTGGTTTACCGTGCGTAGAAAGAGTGAAGTGGTGGAGCCCATGCAGAAAATGGTGGCTGCCGCCCTGGATGGCATTAACTACGTAAGAGATTTAGAAGTGGCCGATGTCCCCGTGGGTGATCCGGACGACGGTTTGGTGACATTGCATGGGTTGATGTCCATAACCAACTTCCGCTCCCCAGACGGTGGTGTGCACTCACCCTACGAGCCAATCGAAGACAATTCCCGGCGTCGAACCGAGTTCACCCTGACCTTGCCAAAGGTGGATCAGGGAACCTCTGTGCCGGTGTCCATTTGGGGGCACGGCTTAGGCAGTGAAAAAGAATTTACCGATACCGGGTATGTGATGAGCGACCGTTTGGGCATGGCCACCTTCGCCATTGATCACCCCAATCACGGAACCCGGGTGACGCCCTACGACATAAATAAAGAACCCCACGTGAGCATGGCCATCAGCTCACCCCTCAGCATGATGCAACTACTGGGCATGTTTGTGCAGGGCACGGTGGATCAAAACGTGGCGATCTTCAATGCCAAGTACCGCTTGCCAAACGTCTTAGCCAACTGGAGTCACCCTGATTATCCCAACGTGCCCGCCATCGATGGCAGTCGTATGATCTTCGACGGTTTGTCATTGGGTGCCATTTTGGGAGTGGGCATTGGGGCTGTGGCGCCGGAACTCAGCGGTGCCTATATCACCAACGGTGCGGGCAGCTTTATTCAGGTGCTGTCGGAATCCACTTTTTGGGATAGCCTGGCCAGCAACGTAGTACCGCAAAACATGAGCGGCGCGGAGCTGACCTTTGTACTGGCTATGATGCAGCATTACCTGGACATTGCCGATGGCAACAATTTCGCGGAACTGTATCGAAACCCCATCAATGGTAACAGTCCACGGGCTTTGGGAATGCATTACTCATTGGGCGACGGTAGTGTCACCAATGACGCATCCATCGCCACTGCACAGCTAGTGGATTTGCCCCTGCTTAAAGAGGTAAGGGAGCCAGAACCCCTCCTGCGCTATGGCGATGTGGGATTGGATGGATTTGAAGATGGCTATGGGTTGGTGCAGAGTGATTTTGGCCTGGAGCTGGCGGATCAAACCCTGGATTCACTGGACGAGTTGGATATTGAAGACCGGTTGAATTTGGGTGACAGCAACAGCCTAACTTCGTTGCTGGGAATTGATCCAAACTCCCTAACATCTGGCAACGGTTTTACCGACTACCTACAGCGCCTTTTTGGTATTCAGGAAGGCCAACAACTCAGTGATACTGTTGAGACTATCTATACGGGAGATCTTGAGGATTTTCTGACCCACTTTAACCGTCGTTCCGAAGCGTCGGTTCACAGATCCATCGAGTGGCGCTGCAGTGTGCTTGCTCTGGCGGATTCGGTCTGTCAGTCCGCAAAACAAAAGGCCAGTAAAGATATTGAAGAGCAAGCGAACCAGGATTCTGGTGGTAACCAGATAGATAATTCCCTGGATAATTTAGGCGATGTGGTGAATGAGGGTTTGAGCAATATCCAGGTTACAGAGGGTAGCTCAGGTAGCTTTTCCCTTTGGATGCTGCTTATGTTAGCTCTTGTTTGGGCCATGAGAAGAAAGCTTCAGAGTTAGATTTGGGTAGGGCAGGGGCATAATCCCTGTCCTATTTCACCCAGAGCTAGCCAGCTCGTGCAAGGCATCTAACGGAACAGGATTAACGCCTGCGATTCACCTTGATTCCCGAGTCTAACCGTTCGTTTTCATATCCTTTGGCCAGTGCCACATTACCTCGCTATTGGGCTTTCACAACGGCCGTTTTTGGTTTGATCAACTTTAAAAAATATAAATATGATAAAAAAGTGGCAGTGTAGTAGAACGTACTTGTTAGCAGTTATTTGCGCTTTAATTCCCATTCAAAACGGTTTCGCAGAGCAGTCGTTTTCAGGTTGGTTGGATCTGCAACAGAGATACTACCCTGACACATCAGAGCAAGTTTCAGAAAAATCCTATCCATCCGCAGCGGTTCAGTTGGAATACAGTCGTGATTTGAGTGATTCCGATCAGTTGGTGGCCACAGTGTTTGCTCGCGGCGATGCAGTGGATGATGAACGCAACCTTTTCGATGTGAGAGAATTCCTGTGGTTACATCAAGCGGATGCCTACCAGTTTCAGCTTGGCGTTGGTCAGGTGACTTGGGGAGTGAACGAGCTTTTTAAGATCACCGACCAAATCAATCAGAAAGACCGTGCGGAGCTGCCGGTTCCCAGAAAACTTGGCCAACCTATCGCATCAGTGTCGTTTTACTGGGGTGATGATCTCGTTGAACTATATGCTTTATACGATGTCAGGCCAGCCTGGTTCCCTGGCCAGGATGGCCGCTTGCGTCCTCCGATTTTGGTGGATAACGATAATCAGCTTTATGACCGAGGCAAAACCGGACGCTGGGATTTTGCTGCCCGCTGGCAAACCCGATTTAAAGACATCGATATAAATGTATCGCATTTCTACGGTGTTACCCGTGACCCATACTTTGCCTTTAATTTTGATTTTGAAAACCCTTATTTGGTTCCTGTGTACGAGAAAGTGAATCAGACTTCTGTGGATATGATTTATGCATGGAACGACGTGTTGTTGAAGGCTGAATTGACTTATCAGATGGGGGGCATAGAACAGTTTGAGTCAGTGGCGGGCGGCTTTGAATACACCATGGGGGGGCTGTTTGATAGTGATGTGGACCTTACCTGGTTTGTGGAAACTATTTGGGATAGTCGTGATCAAATAGATGGTACCTTGTTTGATCATGATATTGGCATTGCGGCTCGTATTGCGTTTAACGATGCTAGAGATTCTAACCTGATATTGGGTTTGGTGGTGGATTACGAGTACGACGAGGCCTTTGGGTCTTTGTTTTGGAGCAATAGCTTTGGTGAAAGCTGGAAGCTAAACGTAATCGGACAGTATTTTTATGCCAATGAACCAAGATTGGATGTGCGGAATTACGTTGCACCCGGAACGGCATTTTATGAACTACTAAATGCTACCCCCGCCGACTATCCCTTGCCTCAGGAAATAATAGAGGACGTCTTGGCCGTGTTTGACGGTACAACGATTAGTAAAAAACAGTATGATTTGCTGACTGCGCAGTTACAAGTTATACAAAACGATCCGACATTTTTTGAAGGGGTAGACAACAACGATGCAGCGCAGACGTTATTTGATTTGTTAAGAACATCCGATAACACCCAGAAGATGAATCTGCTGGAAAGGGATGCTTTTATACAGGTAGATTTGTACTACTATTTTTGACCGAGGTTGATTTATGTTACGAGTATTAATGGTTTCTTGTTTGTGGTTGGCCAGTAACAGTCTGTGGGCAGAAGCAATGACTGGGCTACAGGTGGTGGAAAAAGCAAAGCAGAACGGTGCCGGCTTTGAAGATCTGACTCAGGAAGTGAAGATGATTCTTATGGATAAGAAGGGCGATACCACAGAACGAGATATGCTTTTGAAAGCCATGACCGACTCTAATGGTAAGTCTTACAGTATGTCCATTTTCACTGCGCCCAAGCGTGAAAAAGGCATTGCGTTGCTAACTGTGAATGAAGCGGATTCTGATAGCAAACAATATCTCTACTTGCCTTCATCTCGCCGGGTTAAGCGCATTACCTCTTCGAACAGTAGCTCTTCTTTTCGAGGCAGTGACTTCACTTTCGAAGACTTGTCTGAGCAGCGAACTGAAGATTATCGCTTTGAAATGGTGAAAAAAGCACCTTGTGGTGAACTGGAGTGCTATGTGGTGGATCGGTTTCCAAAAGAGGGCCTAGAGAGCAGCTATTCGAAAACAGAGCTATGGATAGATTCAACCCACTATAGACCTATGAAAGCGATGTTTTACGATAAAGACGGAGCGCTGTTAAAGACCATGGAAACGTCGGGTTACACCTTATACCAGGATAAGTTTTGGAACCCTAAGCAAATCTTAATGAAGAATAATCAGGAAGGCACGAGTACTGAAATGCAGTCCATCAAAACCACCATTAACAGTGGTTTGAAGGCATCTGAGTTTACTGAACTGGCAATGAGAAACTTCCGTTAATCGGAAGTTTCTTTTGGCGTATTGTTTCTACTAATCTTAAGTTTCTATTAATCTTAAGATTCTATTAGTCTAAGTATCCGGGGGCCCCAGGGTCTCTGGAGTACATATCCTGATATAGATTTCTTCGTTGTTTCTTCTTGAATTCCCGTGGTGATTCACCCATCCACTTCTTAAACGCCTTGCTGAATGCAGACGAATCACAAAAACCCAGCATCAGGGCAATGTCCGTAATGCATTTATCGGTTTTGGTTAGATAGTTGATGGCGAATTCTTGTCGCAACAAATCCAGCTCAGTCTGATAGTTGGTGCCCAGGCTGCTGAGTTGGCGACGTAGGGTGCGTCCGCTCATGCCTAATTTGCGCGCGGCGGTTTCCAGGGACGGAAATGCACCGATGCTTTGAATCAGAACAATGCGCAGTTTTTTCGGCAGGTAATTTAGATTCACTGCGGGCACGGATTTCAAGAAATCCTGCTCCGCCATTGGCGCGATACCTTTGTTGGCCAGGAGCAATTCCTTTCGTGCCAGGCTTTTTGACACCACAAATTCGGTGTGGGGTGAATCAAAGCGAACTTTGCAATCGAAATAGCGGCCGTAGATGTTCTCATAGCTGGGAGCAGGAAAACCAAACGCGATGTACTTGGGATTGTACTCTTTGCCCAATAGGAACTGCAGAATATTTTTGAAATTCACCATGATGGATTCGGCGAAGAAATGCGATAGGGGTGCCAGCGAAATGCACTCTATCACCCGAATACCCACGTTGGATTCTGTTTCAAAATATTCCATCAAATAAGGTGGGAACGCTTGTTCACTCAATCTGCAGGCCGCTTGCAAACATTCCGCCAGGGTCGGTTGAGCCATTGCGGATACGCCTGCCATGCCATGGCAGGTTAAGCGCATTTGTTGACCAACAGCCAATCCAGCGTAGGGCATTTTTAACTCTTTCATGCAGGCCTTAATCAAAGTAAATATCTGATTAAGGGTGTAGGGCTGGTTACCATTAGAGAGGCTAGCGAGGTCAATTCCAGTGAGGCGAGAAAGCTTGTCCTGGCTAATTCCCAGCTGCTCAGGGAATTCCAGGTAAGCCTGCACATAATCTGATAAAACGATCGGGGTGTCTTTATCCATATTTATTATTTTTGTGTACGAGTTTGTACTGGTCTGTACAGTATAGAGCCAATACTAAAGCCAGGTTAACTACAAAAATGTTTCAACTGGTCATGCAATGTGAGTTTTGGTAGACGATGTGACTTAGTTCAATTAATTTATTAGATGTTGGTACCATCGTGCTTTCTGGGGTGGGCGTGGTGTTCAGTATATTGATGCATGTCGGCAAAGAGGAGCGAACGTTCGAGTAAAGTAAAGACCAGGCCAACAATTGAGGCAGAATAATGAAGCGAATTTCCGTTACGGACGGTATGTTTCTGATGCTTGAACGCAGGCAGCAGCCCATGCATGTGGCCGGTCTGCAAATCTTTACCCTGTCTCCCGGCACCAAGATGAGTCAGGTGCATGAGTTTGCGGAAGAGCTCCGACAGTTTCAGAACCCCAGTGCGCCCTTTGATCAGCATATAGTGGAAAGGCGATTAGGGAACTATTGGCATCACGATGAGGGGTTTGATCTTAACCACCATTTTCGTCACGTTGCTTTACCTAAACCCGGAGGTATCAAGGAGTTACTGCGCTTTGTTTCCTGTGAACACAGCAATTTATTGGATCGAAGTCGCCCGCTTTGGGAAACCTATTTAATTGAGGGTGTTCATGGGCGTCATTTTGCGTTGTACAGCAAAATTCATCATTCCCTAATGGATGGCGTCTCAGCCATGAAATTATCCATGGGCTGTCTCAGCCCAGATCCCCACCAAATTGGTATGCCGCCCACCTGGCAGACGGCTTTGTTGAAGTCCCCAAAAAAACCTTCCACTGAGGCCGCTGGGTTGTGGCCATCTCTGCGTGGGGCTTTCTCGGTGGCGGGGACTCAGTTGGGTACCATTGGCCCAGTGGTGTCCATGTTATATGAGACAATTAAAGCAGCCAGGTCCAACCCTGAATATGCCAACGTGTTTAGAGCACCCACCTCCATTCTTAATCAGCCCATAACGGGCTCCCGGCGTTTTGTGGCGCAATCCTATCAGCGTAGTCGCCTCAAGGCGATTGCAGAGAAGACTCATTCCACTACCAATGACATCATATTGGCCCTTTGTGGTACCGCCATCCGACGCTACTTGATGTCTCAAAATTGCTTGCCGGAAAAACCACTCATCTCTATGGTTCCCATTTCCCTGCGCAGAGACGACAGTATCGGGGGCAACCAAGTGGGTGTGATTTTGGCCAATTTGGCTACCCACGAGTCCGATCCCATGGAGCGACTGGCCATTACCAAGTCATCGGTGGAGGAGGCCAAGGATAAATTCCACCGTATGACTCGTGAGCAGGCCACCAACTACACCGCCCTGACTTTGGCTCCTTCAGGCATCGCCCTGTTTACCGGCAGATTGCCGCAGTTGCTCGCTTTTAATGTGGTTATTTCTAACGTGCCAGGCTCACCTAAACCACTGTATTGGAACGGTGCAAAGTTGGAACGGCATTACCCTGTCTCTGTTATCGTCAATCATATGGCTTTGAATATCACCATCGTGGGTTACGACGGCCGTTTCGAATTTGGCATCGTGGGGTGTCGCCGCACCTTGCCGCGGTTGCAGCGATTTCTGGACTATTTAGATGATGCATTGGAGGAGCTCGAGCAGTTACTGGGGTTGTCTCGTGTCCGTAAGGTACCGTCTGTGCTTTGATCAGTTTACGGTCGTTCACATCGCTGGCGGGCAGTTCTATGGATTAAAAGCGGTGGAATTGCTTGCTGATTTAAGGTGAATGATATTATAGTGTACACATGTTCACTAAACATAGAGATCATTATGCCTGTTAGCCCAAACCCAGATCTGTCAGAACCGCGCCATTCTCCCATGCTTTGGGTATTGGGGCTGATTACTTTGGCTCTCCGATCCGGCAGCGAATTAACTAAATTGGTGGGTGAAATACATCATACCGCTACAGATAGGCCACTGCCTTGGGATAGGCAGCACAGGCCTGACATTGCTAGAGCACCCAAGCCCTACCTATTTATAAAGATTCTGCTGGAGCAACTGGCTACCACCATTCATGGTGGTGTGGGGCAACTGCCCACCAACGGCGTTCCCCATAACCTGGTTCGTGTTCGTAGCGCACTGAACGGGGTAGTTGGAGACAAATTGCATGATTGGCACCACCCGCTGACGCAGCCCATGGAATTCGTTGATGAATTTGGCCACAAGCTTTGTTTGGCTTCCCTGCAGCAAAAAAGTCCTCGAGGTGTGGTGCTGTTTGTACATGGCCTTTGTCTCAGTGAGTTTGATTGGCAGTCTCCTGCCCATGGGCGGTTTGTTGAGCAGGTTAGGGCGGAGGGCTTTGGTGTCGCTTGGTTGCGATACAATACGGGGTTGCCGGTGTGGGAAAACGGCGAGCAACTGGCAAATTTGATTCACCAGCAATGGGCTGGGAACCCCCTAGGGAAGCAGCTGCGCCTAGTTGGTCATAGTATGGGGGGCCTGATTATCCGCAGCGCGGTTTTTCAAAGTCAGCATATGTTGCAACATCGCTGGTGCGATGATTTAACCCATTCTGCTTATCTGGCTACCCCCCATGATGGCGCCCCACTTGAGAAAGCGGGGGAGCTGGCGAATCGACTGTTGGGTATAACGCCCTATTCCAAACCACTTATGGCACTGGGTAACATTCGCAGCCGGGGGATTCGCAGTCTGCGCTACGGCTGGATTCATCAGCCCCAAGACCGCCAGCAACACCAATCCATTTTCCCGTTCCATCAAGATAGTGAGCATCTATTGCTGGCTGCCAAGCTGTATTCGGATCCAACTTCAGCTTGGGTGGGGGATGGCTTAGTGCCCCAGGCCAGCGCTTTGGGTGGCCCTCATTTTCCCTCGGAGCACCCAAAGGTCACCCGCGTATTGGTGGAAGATATGGGCCATATCCGCTTGCTTCAGGATCAACGAACCTATGACGCTTTGAGCCAATGGTGGGGGCTTAATTCCGGGGCCCTGTAGAAATATGAAAAAACTCTTTGCCCAGTTAGCTAATATGATGTACTGTAATTATATACAGTATTTGTTGGCAGATACCCGTTATGCAAATCAACGGCGCAAAGAGGTGATTGGTAATGGCTCAGGTAATTGGTTCAGGAAAGCGCACATCCCCCGTTAAAGCGGTTCAACTTTCAGATATTTCTTTAGCCCATGCTCAGTTGATGCATTGGATTATCGAGTACAAAGAATGCTCCGGCTGTTGGCCCGGTGGGGAGCAAATACAAGCAAGTGAGGTATTTAATCTTGCTCTGTTAAAGGATTTACAGACTTGGAACCTGGTTGCCTGGAATGAAGCCCAGCAGTTGGTGGCCATGGATGAATGGGTGAGTTTGCCCGTGTTGGGATCGGTGGCGGCAGGGATTCCCATAGAAGCCATTGAAAACCAGCAAGGGCAATTGTCCATGCCCTTAAGTTTGTTTAGAGAAAAACCCACTTATTTGCTGCGCGTTCGCGGCGATAGCATGAAAGAGGTGGGTATATTAAATGGTGACTTGATTGCCGTTCGCAAAACCGATACCGCTGGAGAGGGCAAAATCGTTGTAGCCCGAGTGGATAATGAAGTAACTGTTAAACGATTAAAGTTCAGCGGTGATCATGTGGCGCTGATGCCTGAGAACAAGAATTACGCTCCCATTCTGGTGGCGCCCGATGATTTAACGATTGAAGGATTGTTTGTGGGTGTGATCCGTGGTGGGCAAACTATGCATTAGTGTGTTGCCATAACCGATTTCTCGCGCAGTAAAAACGACACCCATCAATTTTACTGCTTGTTTAGGCTGCAGCCCACACTGCAGCCTTTTTTTTGCGTCATTGGATAAGCAGGATTAAGTTAGTGATACCACTAGAGCGGCGATACCACACACAAGACCAAGAATACCCATGATGCTGCTTTTTCCAATCTTTGCACCCAAGTCCTGATTTACTTGTTCCGTAACGCTTAGCTTAAGATTGCTCAATTCTTCCTGTGCCACGTCTTGGGCAACAGAGCGGCTCACATCTGCGGATGCCTCTTTTGCCGCTTCTCCCGCCGTGGCCGCAGCTGTAAACTGGGAAATCTTTTTAACTTCCTCGATTAGTTCAGTGGAAGGCCGCTTGGTGGTTTCTACGGCTTTATCGATCGCGCTTACTTTATCGGCAATTTGATCATTCAGTTGTTGGGTGATTTCTTCTACTCGAGAGTTCAGTATATCCGTCACCACATTTTGGCTGATGGTGGTACCTTGCTCTTTAATCTGGCTATCCATACGATTGTTTAATTCGCTGCGCAGGTCATCGATGGATTGCTGTAGTTCCTGCTTCATCTCACCCAATAGGGTTTCGCGAATAGAGTCAGCCAGGTTTTTCTGATAAGCCTCGAACTTATCTTCCAGCACTTTGCGCACAACATTTTCCACTACTCTAGAGCTGACGCCGACACTCTGGGACCCGGAGGTCTGGGTTTCTGGTTTGCTGGCTTCCGCCTGCGCCGCGGTATTGGGGTCAAGCTTATTCAGTATTGCGGCAAGGGTAGCTGCGGGCGCAGGTTTTGGTAGTATCGCATCAGCACCAATTGCCAACGCCTGTTGGGCGTAGTCGCTGCCTTCTTTGGATGTGCACATTATAATGGGAATATCTTGAGTATCTGGATTGGATTTGATGGCTTTGGTGGCCTCAAACCCGTCCATACCCGGCATCAGATGGTCCATGAAAATAATGTCAGGAGAGTTACTCGACAGATAATTCAAGGCATCGCCGGCGGACTCGGCGAAATCCGTCTTAATGTCCTGTTGCTGCAAGAGTTTCTTTAAAGAGAATCGAGCTGACTTTGAGTCATCTACCACTAATGCGTGTTTAATTGGCATGGGCACTTCTTCTTAGATGCAAAGGTTTAAACGGCAAAATGACGGCACTTTCGCCACTTCTGGATGCCATTGTCTGTAGTTCAGTATATATAGAGATTTTAGCCTATAAAGGTGAATTAACTATAAATGTTCACCTGTTAATACACTAAATTATTGTTAAATAACGTAAACATTGCCAGCATTAAAGCCAGTAATTGGGCATAAATTAACACTTAATCTACAGGTTAGGACTAAATTGGCCAATAAACCATCATGCCCAGACCGATGCAGGCCACAATAATCAACAGCAGTTTTTCGTCTAGCCCCAGGCAAAATGTCCACGGGCGACTGTTTGCATTATGTTGGTGCGAATTGAGTCTTTGATCCAGTTTTTGCAACAACTCTTGTTGATTCTTTTTGTGTTGGGACTCGATATTTGCCATAAGTCCGTCCACTTTGTAGCCAATGTGCTGTCTCAGCTCCAAATTGAGTCGATGAATTTTGTTATCCGTTATGCTGTGGATGAGTAGGTTGGTGTGATGCTCCCACGGAGATCGGTGTCTAGGGAAGGTTTGATTGAGAGCGGTTTCTATATCCTGATTAAGCTGTTTTTGCATGTAAGCAAGTTGCTTGGTCAGATTATCATTAAGCTCGTCGTGGAGGCTGCTTATTTCCTGGTCAAGTGGTTCTTTGACGGCATTTTCTTGTATGGCCATGGCTATTTCTTTTTATTTGATCAACCATCTGTCGGTTGTGTTAGCAAAGACAACTGACTTAGTATGAGTCTAAATGGGAATTCTACAAGTGGATTTACATGCCGCTGATCGGAAATTAAAAGTCTTTATGGGCCGTGGATTTACTGTGTTCGATGGATTCGAGAAGCAGCCTTGCGTTACGGGCATTGGCTTTCCAGGCTGCATCGATGAAATCCCCCACCACAGGCAGTAAGCCCAATAAAAAGTCTATGGCAATATTGCCTAACATTTTCCACAGCACTTTTCTGGGAACACGGTATTTTCGAGCCGCAAACAAAAGAAATAACGATAAACAGCTTGTGATCAAGTCGCCCGCAAAAGGGATCAGGCCAATAATGAAGTCCCAACCCACTCTGTATCGGGTGAAAGGGATTCTGAATCTGTCGTCCAGAAGATAGGCGATACGCTTAATATTGGAAACGGAATAAATACCGGTGGGTGTGATTGTTTTCTCGTCACCTGTTAGAACATCTGTCATGATTGAAAATTGTCCTCACTGCTGAATTTAGGCAGTGTATCACTGAGTATTTACGGTAAGAAGAGAGCAATCATGTCCTTAATAGTGGAAGGTACCTGCCAGCCTGAATTTGAACCGGTAAAGATGGCGTTTGCTGGCTTGTATCGGGCTCACCCTGAATTGGGATCTGCCTGCACTATCTTTCATGATGGTGAGTTGGTGGTGAACCTGTGGGCAGGTTCCACTCAGAAGGAGCAGGGCTTGCCCTGGCAGCAAGACACCCTGGTTTATGTTTTTTCCACGGGTAAAGGCGTAGTGGGGTTTTGTGTGCAAAGAGCTTTGGATATGGGCCTGCTGGATCTGGATCAGAAGGTTTCCTATTACTGGCCGGAATACGGATGTGAAGGCAAGAAAGATACCCCGGTGCGAGCCTTTCTAGATCACAGCGCTGGTCAACCCGCCTATAGGACTGACCTGCCAGATCAGGCGCTATACGACTGGGACTATATGGTTAGCACTCTGGCAAAAGAATCTCCCTGGTGGCGACCAGGAAGTCAGCACGGTTATCATATGATGACTTTTGGATGGTTGATTGGTGAGGTTTTTAGGCGCGCCTGTGGCATTACCCTGAATCAGTTCTTGCAACAGGAATTTGCGCAGCCATTGGGGCTTGATATGGGGTTTGGTTTAACTGAGGAGCAGATTAGCCGAGTCACAGATGTGGTTGGCAATCGGCAAAACCCCGAACCAGATCGTATGAACTTATTTGATAAAGTGATATCTGATCCCAGCAGTGTCACCGCCCGAGCACTTACCAATCCCAGTTCGATTCTGCATGGGGCCAATAGTCACGCTTGGCGCCAAGCTGAATTGGCCGCCGCAAATTTGCATTCTGATGCTGCATCCTTAGCCCGGCTGTATGGTGAAGCGGTATGTGGAGAAAGGGTAATCAGCGCGGCAGCATTGCAACGCTGCCAGCAGCAGCTCAGAAAAGGTGCTGATCCGGTTTTGCAGGTTACCACCCGGTTTGGTCCTGGTTTTATGTTGCAACAAGGGGACAACGTGGAGGGCCGGTTTGGCCCTGGGGAAAAAGCGTTCGGGCATCCGGGGTCTGGCGGTTCCCTGGCCTTTGCTGATCCTGACAGACGCTTGGGATTTGCCTATGTAATGAACCAGATGGGGCCCTACGTATTAATGGACCCCAGACCTGTTGCATTAATTAATGCGGTTTATGAATGCCTCGAGTTCTGATCTACATAATCAGTAGGCAATATTGTATTGCACCCGCGAGAGCACCAATCAAAAACCCGCCGATACCGCCGATTGATGACAGGGGGTCAAGACTCAGCTTCAGTTGCCGGTGAAAGATGGGATCGCCGGTTTGTTTCAGGCGTTGTAAAAGAAACCCTTCCACCTGTTTTGCCCTGGCTCGGTTGAAGGTCTCGTCCTGTAGCGGTTCCAACATCGCAACAATAAGTCTTTCAGTGAGGGTGTTCTTAAGCTCAAGGTAACCCTTTGGTCCCACTGCAAGTTGCACAAATGTTCGAATATTCACGTCCTCCACCAAAGTGGATACTCTTTTTCTGATTATGCTGCGAGCATGGGAATTTCTTTCTCCATCGATCATGCTATGGGTAATGTTGGAAACGGTCAGCAAACCATAAGCAAGGAAGCGTGCCAATTCAGCATCCAGCTCTGGTCGAGACTTGCTGAAAGGGCTGGCTATCGTCCAAGGGCCCCACTGGAGAGGTTTTAACGGGTAAAGCAGCCAAAGCTTTCCTAACCAAAAAAAGAAAAAACAGCTGAAGCCTGCGCTTAAGCTCCAAAACATGATTTGATTTGTATCGAAAAAGCTGGCGATGAATATTTGTATCATGCCCAATGAAAACCCCAAACAGGCGGCAAAATTTGCCAGTCGCTCATAACTTTTGTGATAGAGCTTGTGGTACAACTTTTCCGTGATGCCGGGCTTTCTTTGCTCGCTGAAATGCAATAATTTTCTGTGACCGAGTGTTCGGCCCAGGTTGTCGACCCAGTCTTCAACAATGTCATCAATTATTCTGGGCAACAATTTATGGGTTTTGGCATAGAAACGATTTTTTATTAATACAGGCAGGTTTTCCCACAGTACCGCGTTGTTGGCACCCATAATTTGATCGATGATAGCATCAACTTGGGGGCGTAGATGGCTAAGCTGATGACTGACGATTTTCTCGGGGCTAAGGTATTCGTAAATTTGGGGAATACCCGCTAGTGGCTCAAGAAACTCTCTTGACCAGGTTTGTCTTTGCCACTCCTGGTTTCTATACAGGTACCCCTGCCAGCCTAATAAGTTAAAGAAGCCAACAAACTTTTTGGGGCGCACAGCCATGATTTGTACCAGCTTCACCACGCACCAGCCCGCTAGTGCTAGTGTAAGGGGTAGCAGTACAGGAATAAAACTGATTAGTTTTTCTGAGGAAAGGGAATCTAGCACGGCAGCGCGAAACCTTTTCGTGCCATTGTGTTTTCTCCTATGGTTGTCAACTCGCTGATCAGCGCTAAGTATAAGTGGGGAACGAAACTATTTTTTATTTTTCCTGGCCCCAATGTCATTTTGTTTTTGTTCTGCTTTTCTAGTGGTCCCTATTCTAGGTTAAATTTAAGCCAAGGTGTTTGGCTTTGGAGTACCTACCACCGCGTCAGTATGAACAATTACCGATGTAGAACTTTATCCTATGGTTCCGGCAAACATGAATGTAAGTTGCATAAATCCAGCAATCACTCCCAGTACGCCACCCATGGTAATGAGTATCCATTCGTCTTCTTCAAAGGCGGGGCGGAGTAGAGCCTGAAATTCCTCCGGTGACATGGCTTGCATGCGCTGGCGAAACATGGCTTCCACCACCTTGCCCCTTTGCTTGGAGAATAGCGGATCATCCAGAGAAGTAAGCGACATTTCAATGGTCTTTTCTTCAATGGTCCTCTTCAGGTCTACAAAACCCTCCGGTCCCACCGTTAGCTGGGCCACAGTTTTTACAACGCCACCATCCATCAGGGGACGCATGTGCTTCTTCAGCATGGATTTTGCTCGCTCTGCCTTCGGCCCTCGGTAAATCTCACCCATTATGTGGCCAATGGTGAGGATTTCCGTGGTAACTATACGGCAAAACACTTCTGATACCGCATTTTGTCGGCTTAGGAATAATCCTTGTACTCTGGGGCCAAATGGGGTCAGTTTTACTGGGTTCAGTGGCCGAAATATCAGATTGAGAGCCAGCCAGTTTGTGGCCAGACCCACTAACAATCCGAAGGCGGGCAAAATAGCCCAGTGGGGATAGTTCCACCAGATTATCATTTGTACCAGACCAAAAATAAACCCGAAAATAGCACCGGAATTGATAACAAATTTGAATTCCGTTTCTCCGCATTCCCAAAACACTCGATTGAGAAGCTCTTTGTCTTCGGACAATTTATCGATGATCAGTTGCTTGGGATCCACTAATTCTTCGATATGGGCGTGCATATCTTCGATCAGGCTGTCCATCATGTCTGGAAGCCGTTTTCGTACCCGGGTATAGGCTTGGTTTTTCAATACGTTAGGCAGATTTTCCCAGAGCACGGCGTTCTGTTCGTGCATGATGTCATCGGTAAGTTCTTCAATCCGCGAATCCGCCACTCTAATCACGTGGTTGGCAATTTTGTCCGGTTCGAACTCGTCAAAGATTTCCTGCATGGTGCTTATTTTGTCAAGGGTGTTCTCCACCGTGATGCTCGCCATTTTCTTGCCTTTGCGAGGAATAATTCCTTGCCAACCCAGCCACGGAGGAATGCCCACAAAATCCAGAGGATAGAAGGTCAGCTTGATAGCCAGCCAGTTGGTGGTCCAACCCACTATGGCCGCCACAAAGGGTATGCTGACGTACTTCCAAACATCTGGATGATTTACAAACTCGTTGAAAAGCTCAAGCATTGAGTGCTGTTCCATTACTATTTTGGTTGTAGAAATTGAGCTATTGAGCCCCAGTGGCCGAAAGAAAATAAGGATTGGTAACGGTGGAGGCAATCTAGGGCAGGTCTCAGCCAATGCAGTGTCGCCGAAAACAAAATGCCACAAAATGTTGCCAAGTTACCGCCTAAATGGCCAAAAAAACCGTCACATTATAACAGGATGACAGCAGAAATCTTGAGATTTTTTGTCCGTAGAATGTTAAATTCAAATCCTTTGGGCCGGTCCAGGCACAGCAATATAGGGCGCCATTTTGAGTAAAGAAAACAATAACGAAGAATCCATGATTCGCTACCTGGTGACGGAGATCCTGGAATCAGCCATTAATATGGCTTTGTCCTATGAGCCAATGGCTCGGGAACGATTAAAGGATCACGAAGGGCGTGTTTTGAGGGTTAAAACCCGTGATCCTAATCTGATGTTTTTCCTTGCGGTGCGGGATCAGGGCATTCAGTTGTATCTGGAATACGACGAAACATCCGATGCCCGCATTTCTCTATCAAGTTCTGCCCTGGGCCAGTTCCTCCTGGGTGCCGGCGCTACCTCCCTGGACCAACTGGATGGTGTGCGAATGAGCGGAGATCAGGAGTTTCTGCGAGATTTATTGCAGATTACTCTGGAGTTCAATCTATGGAGTTTGGTTAAAAAGGTATTGAACAACTGGTTGCCGGAGTTTGAAGGTTTTGCTGGCCTGATCGAGGCGTTAAAGAATAATGATCCTGCCTGGATTGTGCGTTTGGAGCATTTACCCCAGCTGGCCAACGAGACATTGCTCGCGGTGCGAGCCCAAGCTGAGGTTCAGCAGCAGCAGCTTAAAGAGATCGAAGCCATAAAGTATCAGCTTAGGGCCGATCGGCGCGCTAACAGAATCAGTACCAGCATTGGGTTTTGCCTTATTGTGGTGGCATTTTTAGCCCACAATGGTTACCTGAAGGTGCCCCAGTTGGAGCTGATATCTTTTGATGCTGTGGTGCTGTTGGTTCTGTCGATGGTGATTTTAATTCCCAGAATGATTAGTGGCCGCTGAGTCATCCCAGTACTTTGGGGCTGGGTTGTTTAATAATCCTGATCGTCATCGTAAGGTTTAGAACCCGGTCCCGTTCTGCGGTTTGAGCTGCGGGGGCGGGTGGCCATTTTTAAGCTATCACCCATAATGTCCAGGCCGGTCTTGGCAATGGTTCGGGTTGTATCCCTTAAGATTTCCTTCGAGGGTAATGATTTGACGCCTTCCATAACTCCTTTTTTGACACGTGCTTCTATATCGGGTCCCACTTCTTGCTTGAACTGTTCTATGGCGTTGGCCAGTCCCGCCTCGTATTGTTGTTTTACTCTTTTCTTAATCACAAGATGGGCGATGGTCAGGGTTAGTAGACTACTGAGTACTGCGGTTGCAACAACGGTAATAATGATGTCTATCATGATGGGTCTTTTGATGTATCTAATTCAGCATTAACTTTTTCCAGGGCGGCAGTTAATTGGTCAATTTTTTGGTTGAGGTTGTCCAAGTCAGATTTTCGGCTGATACCCAAGCGGCCTAATGCCGACGATACCCGCATATCAAAGGCCCTCTCAATTCGATCCATGGTTTGATTGGCTTTGACTTTTAGCTCATCCAAAGCGGAGTCTGCTTGGGGATCTTCCTGCTTGCTCTGGTTTGCCTTTTCGAATTCTTGTCCTTTGCTAACCAGGGCTTCGAAATGGTCCTGGCCGCTTTCCTCTATCATGGCATAGGCACCCAAACCTGCGAGCCAGATTTTGTTGGAGTTGCGCTTGATGTCATCGGATTTACTCATGGAATGATCCTTGGCTCCCTTATGGATGGGTTGTCAGGCAGTAATAATGGTAACACCTGATTTGAAATGCCGCTAAATTCCCAATACAGTGGTGCAACGCTGGCTATAACCTATTGCTAAACCCGGTTCAGGTCAATAGTGTCGGCGATTACGCTGGTGTTGTATTTACATTAGGTGGAGAAACTAATATGTCAATAAATACAAAGGATTATAGTTCTTACTACTCGCCACAAATGGTGATGTTGGTACTCAACCGGGCGTTCTCTAAGGCCGGTCTTGATGTGGTTTCCAGAGTGTTGCAGTTGTACTATTTAGCAAAGTCTCCTGAGTTACCTGCGTGGGCTAAGGCTTCGGTTTTTGCCGCATTGGGTTATTTTGTGCTGACTCCCGATGCGGTACCTGATTTGGTGCCGGTAATGGGTTTTGCCGACGACCTGGTGGTACTCAGTTCGGCCTTGGCGGGGTTGTCCGCTCACCTAAGTCCAGAGATACGTGCCCAGGTGCGTCAAAAGTTAGATCAATGGTTTGGTGAGCGCAGTGCAGAAAAAGCGGTCAGTGAAATTCCCCCGACTGGAAAGTCGGACTGAAAATCCCGTATCGACCATCAAACCAGCAGTTAATGCAGACAGGGTGCTAATGCTTCTATAAAATGTTGGTTGTTATCGAAACTTAAAAAGTGGAGTTAAAGCTATGCGCCGAGTGGTTTTCAATCAGAAGGGCGGAGTGGGTAAGTCCAGCATTGCATCTAATTTAGCAGCCATCAGTGCAAGCAGAGGTCTAAAGACCCTGTTGATTGATCTGGATCCCCAATGTAATTCCACTCAGTATTTATTGGGGCGGGATTTTCAAACGGGCGAGTCGGACATTGGCGTTTTTTTCGCACAGGCGCTGTCTTTTCGCCATCGCCATAAAAAGAACCTCGATGAGTTTGTGACACCATCGGCATACAAAAACCTGAGCGTCATTGCAGCCAACCCTGAATTGGGCGAAATCATGTCGCAGCTGGAATCCAAACATAAAATATTTAAGCTACGTGATGCCTTGAGTAAATTGCGTAGTTTTGACGCTGTTTATATCGACACACCACCCGCCTTCAACTTTTATACTTTGTCAGCATTGATAGCGGCCGATAGTTGTTTGATTCCTTTTGACTGTGATGAGTTCTCCCGTCAAGCGCTTTACAACTTGATTGAGAATGTGGAAGAAACCCGACAGGATCACAATGATGAACTGGAAGTTGAAGGGATAATTGTCAATCAGTTCCAGCCCAGGGCCAGCTTGCCCACAAGAATTGTTGATGAATTGAAAGAAGAAGGTCTGCCGATTCTTGATTCCTTTATTTCTTCATCAATTAAGATGCGTGAGTCCCACGATGCTGGTGTTCCCCTGGTTCATTTTGCTCCCAAGCATAAGTTGACCACAGAATATATGGCGTTGTTTGATTTATTGCATCCCGGGTTTGCCGTGTCCCCAGCGGATGAAGGGGTGGATAAAGCAGAGGCCTAGGCCGGTGCTTAACCGCTGGACTTTCTAATCCAACGCAATAGGGGCCAGGCCAGGCCAGTGAAAACAATCGAAATTAGAATGATATAGACAATGGCACGACTTATTGGTGGACGCACAAGCGTGGCCACCAAGGGTTGGGAAGGAAACTGAGCCAACATGGAAGCAATATGATCAGGCTGAACCTGTTCTAGACTCTGCACCAGGTTGGGCATATTTCCTGTAGTTTTTATGGCCTCTCGATGATGGCGATACAGTTGGGCAAGGTGGTTATGGTCCCTTTGCTTGGATTCAAAGCGTAAGATTAATTTGCGTTTTATTCTCTCAATATTATGGTTTGAAATTCCCTGTGTTCGTAGCTGGTTATACATTTCCAGAAATGCCGTCTCGGCTTTTTTCAACAGTGCGTCAGAGGTTCCTGTACTGGCCTCCAACACTCCCAGCTCACCATTGGCGTCGATCCTGGCCCTTGGCGTGTATCCCAGGGCTTTTTCCCCTCGTACCTCATAGAATAGTTGTTCACTGAAGTATTCAGCGATTATTTCAAAAGCCGGATAATCGGGGTGGCGTTTGCCCACCGCCGGAACGTAAAGCAGTAGATCCGCCTGTGGATTTAGCATGGGACGTTTTGCCCGAATGGGTCCATAGCGGGGATTTGTCTGGGCTAATTTCGTCGCAGCGGGTTTTGGGGATTCTGGCAGCTTGGCAAAGGTTTGCTCGATAAGATGATTCACCTCCTGGTCATTAAAATGCCCTATTAAAATCAACGTCATATTGCTGGCCACGTAGTGACTGCGGAAGTAGTTCATCATGGTTTGGTAATTTATAGGGTCCGGATTGCTTAGCTGGCTGCAATAACGTTGCGTGCCAGAAAACAATTGCGCCTTGGCTTGATCGGTGAGTATGCCAGCGCTTGACCACAAAGGATTCACAGCGCCGCTGCTGGTGCCTTGCTCCGTGTGAATAATTTGTTTGGATTTTTCAAATGAGACTTTGCTAAAACGAGATTCTGTAATCATGGAATACAAGTTCTCGAAAGCAATTTGTGGGTAGTCTGAATGAACGTGAACCGTGAAATGAGTATATTCGTCCACGGTAAATGCCTGGCTTTTGCCTCCGTGGTCAAGCACTCTTTGGCGTAGAGTTTTACTATCAAAGCGTTCTGTACCCTCGAACAGCATGTGCTCAAGCAGATGGGGAATCTGTTTGTTTTTACAATCGAAGTCCGATAGGCCCAATTCCACTACAACTTGCGCGCTGAAGGTGTCACTGTCATCTCGGTGATGACGAATTATATGGAGGCCGTTGGCCAGGGTTTGGCTGTCAACCTGGAAAAGCTTTTGTGTCATGCTGGAGTCGCCGCTGTCCGCCATTGCGACGTTGGACAAAATGAGGTGGAGTGTCAGGAGTGACGGAAGCCTTTTTGATGGGCTTATATGCATGCTTAAGTTCTTTTTTTCAAGGCAGTTCGAATAGCCACCTGTAGTGCGATATAGATCAAAACAGCCACGATACTCCAGATTGCAGCGATGAAGCCAAACAAATCAGGCGCTTTCATCAGCGTGGTCATTAACGATTCCTGATAGTAAAAAAACCACTGATGATCATCCGGAAAAATTTTGGTATGTAACCAGTAAAAGCTCTTTTCTGCTCCAAAAATCAGAATAGCAGCACAGGCAATAGCGGCCACTAGTGCTAACGTGATTAACGGCTGGAACCACCCCGGGGGAGGCAATTTCAAATAAAAGAATAACACCAACACCCCTAAAAACAGGATAAGACAGACAGCGGCAACCTGGTTAAAAAAAGTGATTAAATTGGCAACATCCTGCAGGTGAATAACCTCGGCTTCTGTGAGCAGGGTGATGCTGTTTTTTGAGGGCAGTTCATATTCAATTTTGGCCAGGTTTTCTCCCCTGTTTTGAACCGCTTCAGCGATTTCCGCGAACAGCCGCTCATGCTCACTCTGGTGGGTGAGGGCGAACCCTTTTTTGTAGCGATTTTGCGGAGCGTAGCGCTCGATGTGGCCGTTAATATCCAAGATCTTGTAGGCGTATTGGTAGCCGAAATCCATTTGAGCCAAGCCAAGCCAGCTAATCCACAGTGCCACCACTAACCCCGTGAGGGTCAGTAGGAAGCCGCTTATTAAGGGTGTTACATTGAGTTTGGGCATTATTTCTAAGCCTTGTGCAGGCGCGCAGTTATGGTAGTTGGTGGCGGAAGCGTTGATTGTCACCTAAACAACTGCTGCAGATCAAACTTTAGGTGGGTGATGATTGCGACTGCAACGGAATCATCATTACTATTTAACTATTCATTAGTACGTATTTTTGTGATTTGAAGCGAGGCAATGTTTATGAACAGCATCAGGATTTTCAGCTTGCTCAGTATGTACTTTCTCTGTGCCTGCGCCAGTACGCCACCGGTAGCCCCGCTTAAGGTGGGTCAGCAAGTGGATTTTGCCTTGCTTCAAGACCAATATGCTCAGCCGTTTGTGCACGAAACTGCTATGAAGTACTTGCTCTTTACCAATTCTATGAAGCCCGGTAGAGCGGTACGTGATGTTATGTCACAGCTGGACCCCCATTGCTATCAAGATGGAACCTTGGTGTTTGTAGCCGATGTCAGTGGAATGCCTAAGTTAATAACAAAAATGATAGCCGTACCTAAAATGCGAGGTTATGGCTTTCCGATCTGGTTGGACTATGAAGGCGAGGCCACGGCAGCTTTGCCGGTGAAGGAGGGTTCGATTTCTGTCATAAAGGTAGATAAGGGTGCCATTGAAGATATTCAATATGTGCTAACAGCAGAAGAGTTGACGCCACTACTGGTTCCTGTGTGTGGGTATGCGAAACAACAAATGGCGTTATTGAGCTTAACTGAGGCCCGCTGATTAACTGCCGCGACAATTTGTCGCATTACCCGCGTTATCGCACCGCTCTATACTAGCGCCCCTGGATTGAATTCATTATCGGGGGTGGAGGTGCAGGTACAGGTGAAAAAGTTTAGCAATATAGCAATGTGGGCCATGGTTATTTCAGTGGTCGGTTCCGCACAGGCAGAACAAGGGGCAGATTCAGCCAGCCAACAAGACCTGCCCCTGATGATCGTGGAAGAAAAGAGAATCACCGATGTCAGTGCTACGGAGGTGAAATCCGCCGACCTGGCTGAAGCCTTGGCGAAAAAGATTCCCGCTGCATCACTGGTGCGGCGCAGCGGAATCGCTAACGACATCATTCTTCGGGGTCAGAAAAAAGACAACATCAACATCCTTCTGGACGACGCCAAAGTCTATGGTGCCTGTCCCAACCGCATGGATCCGCCCACCTCCCACGTGCTCACCAACAACATTGACGCCATTGAAATATCCGAGGGGCCCTACGATGTTGAAAATTTTGGCACTCTTAGTGGCGCAGTGAAGATAAAGACGCGCATGCCGGACCCCAATCTTAAAGCTGAAGTGAGTGTAAATCGGGGCAGTTGGGATTACAAAAAACTGGCAGCTAGCCTAAGTGGGGGCAGTGAGAAGGTGAGGGGGCTATTCAGTGTCTCCCATGAGACCGGTGGTCAATATGAAGATGGCGAGGGCAACAACTTTTCTCAACAAATTGAGGCTATTGGGGTGATGCCCATGGCGAACTACAAGCCCGAGTACGATCAGCTTGATGCCTATAAAAAGCGTTCACTGATGGGCAAGCTTTATTGGTTAAGCACCGACAATCAGGAGATGGAGTTAAGCTATACCGCCAATAGAAGTGACGATGTGTTGTATCCCTCCAGCCCCATGGATGCACTCTATGACGATTCTGACATTGTTAACCTCAACTATCGCTTCAAGCAACTGGGCAAGTTTAGTGAAGAACTAGAGATAAAAACCTATATCTCCAAGGTGGAACATCCCATGTCCAATTTTTTTCGTCGCTCCTCCGGCGAGGATTCAGCAAATGAACGCATCAACACCCTTGATACGGAAGGGCGGGGGATAAAAATTATTAATCACAGTCAGCTGGGCAATGTCGGTGAGATCAAATACGGATTAGATAGCAGCGTTCGGAATTGGGATGGCCACTACGTTGGATACGGTACCAGTGCGGGTATTACTGGCTTAGTGAGTATTCCCGATGTGGATACCGAAAATCGGGCGTTGTTTTTTGAGTATCAACAAACATTGTTGGATCAACTGGATATAAAACTGGGATTACGATACGACGATACGGAGATTACCCCAGCGAAAGGCAGCTTGCAGCAAAATGAGTATCAAACCGTGACAGGTTTTGTGTTCGGACAATACCGGGTCAATCTACAGCAGCGTTTGTTTTTTGGCGTGGGGCGTGGCGCAAGAGTGCCGGATGCCCGCGAGTTGTATTTCCAATCCTTTATGGGGGCAGGCGCATTGTTGGGCACCCCGGATTTAACCGAAACCACCAATACGGAACTGGATGTAGGCTGGGAATTTGATAATAACGGCCTGGCCCTCAAAACTAAGCTGTTCTACAGCCAGCTAGATGACTTTATTTACTACAACGCCAGCAAAATGAACCAACGCTTTGAGAATATCGATGCCACACTATACGGCGTAGATATCACCGGGCGTTATCAGATTAACGATGTTGCTAAAATGGATTTTGGTGTGGCTGGGCAGAGAGGGCGCAAGGATCAACCTCTGCAGGGTCAAGTGGACAAAGACTTGGCGGAGATTCCCCCATTAAAAATGAGCGCCGCCATCTATTATCAATATGGGCCCCGTAGCACTATTAGTGCTGAGTGGGTGGCTGCAGCCGGTTGGGACGATTTTGATGCAGACAATGGCGAGCAAGAGCTGCCCGGTTGGGGAATCGTTAATGTGAAAATGGAGCAAGCACTGAGTTCCCACATTATATTTGCAATGGGGGCGGACAATCTTTTTGACAAAACCTATAGGATTACCAACACCTATAAAGACCTGACATTACTTAGTGGTGGAGCCGGGGACGTCATGTTGCTCAATGAACCGGGCCGATATCTCTATCTTAACCTAACCTACGCTTTCTGATATTTGCGTGGCAAGCGTTGCCCAGGCGCGTAATAATAGGGTGCTATTGAAATGGTTACCTAGTGTTCTGTCGGGTTAATTCGCATAATATCAGCGTGTCCTATAAGGCTTATAGCAAGGCGCGGCTCGCAGTTAATGGCCGTAGCCCTTATCAAGAGGCGCAACGCAGCTAGAAGCCTTATAGGCCGCGCCCTACGGGAGACTACCTGAGGCGCTACTGCGGCGTTGCGCTGCTTGGAAATAGAACCACTATTCCCTGCGCAGTGCGCCTAGCAGTATCACCTCAGGTAGTCTCTGATATGATGCGAATTAACCCGACAGGACACT
>CAXHEX010000007.1:0-247901 GCA_964016105.1 uncultured Ketobacter sp. | reverse complement strand
ACCCGCGACCCCCGGCGTGACAGGCCGGTATTCTAACCAACTGAACTACCGCTCCGAGACTTGGTGGGTGGTACAGGGATCGAACCTGTGACCCTCGCCTTGTAAGGGCGATGCTCTCCCAGCTGAGCTAACCACCCGAAGAAGTGGGCGCTATTCTACGAGTTTTGGCATCGCTGTCAAACGATAAATTAAAAAAACTGAAACTTATTTATCATGTTAGTGTTCACTTCGACCAGGCAAGAGATTTATACATGACTCTGCCCTAACCCATTATTTTTATTTGGGTTTTAATTCTTGGTTGCGAATGTAGTCTTGCGCCTGCTGAAAAGAAAAGCTACCTGACACCTGTTCACCATTGGGTTTCACAACCAGATAATGGCGCACATCCAATTGCAAGGTTTTGGGGTTTATATCGCCCTCCTCCAAAATAACATAGCCCCGGGATCCAAACGGAAAACCATTACCAATCATAATTCAGCCTTCGGTCTAATCGAAAAAGGCCGCGCAAGCGCAGCCTTTCTAAAGGTGTATTTTCATTAGGTCCCTAGAAAAAAATTTTCTAGGCCACCGTCGCTCTTGGTTGACTCGCCACCGGATCAGTTAATATGGCGTTAACAGCCAATTCCGCCACCGCATCACCATGAAACAGCACCTGTTCCGGATCATTGGTTTCAATCTCGTATAGAGACTTCACCAAGGGTGCAAGAGAGAAAAATTGGCTTGCTGACGCAGTAATCACCATGATCAGTTGAGGGAATGGAATTTCTTTGATCCAGCCTTCTGAAACTCCCTGCACATAGCAGCCATGGAATTGACCCAACAACGGCTTCACCCACTCATCAACCATCCAGTCTAAGCGGGGGGATTCCTGAACCCCTTCCCGCAAAATAAACTGACCAAATTGCGGATAAGCCGCCATAAGTGACACGTAACAACGAATCATCTCTATCAGGTAACGTCTGGAATCGTTTTTCGGTAATGCCCCAACCTGGGTTGAGAATTCATCTGATATTTTGCCAAAAAGCCGCGCTACAGTGGCTTTCCACAGCGCTTCTTTGTTCTTGAAATGATAGTGGATTAGAGGCTGAGTGATACCCGCAACCTTGGCTATCTGGGTAGTGGATACCCCTTCAAACCCACGTATCGCGAACAGTGACTCTGCCGCAGACAATATTCGTTCCCGAGCATCCGGGCCCCTTGAGATAGTAAAATCAGCTCCAGCCGACCCCATATCCGGTGTGTTCATAACAACCACCTGTTATTTTTTTTGTAATCATGCTTGTTAGGGTTTCCCTGCCCCAGGATGTATCGTGGATAAAAAACACATCCGGAAACCCGCTGAAAGACAAAGGTCCAAACGGACTGCCTTTTTCAATACTATCAATTTTGCAAATTGATACTCGAATAGATATTTGTAATTTTATTAATCAGTTTGTGAAGCTAAGATACATTACAGATTTTCACTTTATCTAGTTGTTTATTAAGGAATTAGATTGATTCAACCCTTTAGATTCAACTTAGACAACAATACAAACCGTCTCACTTTGTGACCCACCAGCCATTTATTTACTGTTTTGGGTTAACAATCATATACAAAGTCTGCAGTGCAAGCGCATCCACATCCATCTCACCACCGGATTTATACCAGTAGTTGGACCAGGCTGTTGCACCACTCAACAAACGCCTAAGTATGGACAAATCTCGCTGCTTTGAAATCAAGCCTTTTTGCTGGGCCTGCTCCAATTCCACCAGCCAGATTTGTTCATACTGAGCCCTTAGCTCCAAAATGGCTTTTTGACTTTCCGGTTTCAAACAGCGCCATTCGAATATGAGTACCGCCATTGCCTCACCAGTGTCACCACTTATGGAAATAAGTTCTGATTTAATTAACTGGAACAGCCTCTGCTCACAGCCCTCCACCTGTTCGATGCTGCGCTGAAGCCTTTGGGTATTAAAGTGAATCACCTCTTCCATTACACAGCGTAATATTTCTTCTTTAGTTTTAAAGTGGTGAAAAATACTGCCGGACTGGATACCCACTTCCTGGGCCAGATCTCTCACGGTAATGCGTTCAAATCCTCGAATTCGAAAAAGGTGCGCCGCAGCGGCCAATAAGCGTCCTCTGGGTGAATCTTCCATACCGTTTGCCAAACGCGCTTTCTGCTTACTCATCGTTACTACTGACCTACTTTGGTGGCGTAAATACTGGTGCGATGATACCGAAGATGGATCCAGTTATCGCCCCAGCCCCTTGCACGCCACTTTACAAACCTAGCGCTTGCTTGGTAATGTAATTCAGATCCAACCCCCATTGCAAACAAGGCGGCTTATTTGTGAGTGAACATTCCGATAACTCCCCCAAAAAACAGATCACCATAGGCTGCGCTTCCGCATTCTGGGGCGATACGGAAACCGCCGCATTTCAACTGGTTCGGCAGGCCGAATTGGATTATCTGGTGTTTGATTACCTGGCGGAAATAACCATGTCCATCATGGCGGGGGCACGAATGAAAAACCCGGATGCAGGGTTTGCTCCCGATTTTGTTAGCAACGTTATGGCTCCCCTGCTTTCAGAAATAGAGCAAAAGAACATCAAAGTGATCAGCAACGCCGGTGGTGTGAACCCCACAGCTTGCGGCGCTTTATTGGAAAAGCTGATTGCCGACGCTGGACTCAATCTGACCGTTGCCGTGGTGACGGGCGACGACCTGCTACCCATGGCCAATGAAATTAAACAACGCCCCATAGAGGATATGTACTCCGGTGCTCCCCTACCCCCTTTCATGGTGAGCATGAACGCCTACCTGGGGGCTCGCGGCATAGTCGCCGCTCTGGATTCCCATGCGGATATCGTAATCACAGGACGCATTGTGGACAGCGCATTGGTTTTGGGGCCCTTGGTTCACGAATTCCACTGGTGCTGGGAAGACTACGACAAATTGGCACAGGGTAGCTTGGCGGGTCATATCGTTGAATGCGGAGCCCAGTGTACCGGCGGCAATTTTACCGACTGGGAAACCGTGCCCGATTACCACAATATGGGATTTCCTGTATTAACCTGCTGGGCCGATGGCAATTTTGTGGTGAGCAAACCGGAACAGACCGGGGGGTTAGTCAGTTGCGCCACAGTGGCAGAACAGCTGGTTTATGAAATAGGCAACCCAAACGCCTACGTTCTTCCCGATGTGGTGTGTGACTTCACTCAAGTTCAAATGACTCAATTGGATGAAAACCAGGTGAAAGTCTGGGGCGCCAAGGGACAGGGGCCAAGTGACCAATACAAAGTATGCGCCACCTATCCCGATGGTTTTCGAGTCACGGCCAGCTTTCTACTGGCAGGCATTGATGCCAACCGCAAAGCCCAACGGGTAGCCCAGGCATTGTTAAAAAAAACCAGCCACCTCTATGCAGAAAGACAACTTCCTGATTTTAGCGAAACAAATATAGAAATTTTGGGAACAGAAGCCACCTATGGTGGGCAAAGCCGGATTCAGTCCTGCCGTGAGGTGGTGGTAAAAATCGCTGCGCGCCATAGCCATAAAGAAGCGCTGCAACTCTTCGCCAAAGAAATTGCCCAGGCCGCCACCGGCATGGCACCGGGCATCACCGGAATTGTAGGTGGCAGACCAAAGGTGTCGCCGGTAATTCGGTTGTTCTCATTTCTACTGCCGAAAAAGGACGTCTCCATAGAGGTGCAGCACAAGGGTTTAGTAAACCCCGTAGCCGTGGATTGTACCAATCACTTCATTGATGAGAAGTCACCAGCACAAGCCCCGTTTGCATTAAATATTAATGCAGAATCAAGTCACACTTTACCCCTGGTGAAACTTGCCTGGGCTCGCAGTGGTGATAAAGGAGATAAAGCCAATATAGGAGTGATCGCCCGCACGCCACAATTTTACCCCTGGATTAAAGCAGCTTTAACGGCCGCCAGTGTGGGTACATATATGCAACATTGTTTTGACGATGCGCCCAATATCGAGGTCTGGGAATTACCAGGAATCCTAGCCCTGAATTTTCTTTTGCATAACAGCTTAGGTGGCGGTGGTATTACCAGCCTTAGAATCGATCCACAAGGTAAAGCCTACGCCCAACAGCTACTGGATTTTCCTGTACCGGTGAGCACCGAAATCTATCAATCCGTCATGGAGAACGTCTCTTGACCTATCGATCTATATTGGCAGCCAATTGTTTTCAAGATAAAACCATACTGGTTACCGGCGGCGGCAGTGGAATTGGACGCTGCACCGCCCACGAGCTGGCTTCATTAGGAGCCTGTGTGGTGATTATTGGGCGCAATGAAGAAAAGCTTAAAACGGTGCAAGCTGAAATTGTGCAGGATGGCGGCATCTGTCATTACCAGACCGGAGACATACGGGATGAAGACAGAGTAAAACAAATAGTGAATGAAGTGATTCAAAACCACGGAGATTTACATGGCCTGGTCAACAACGCCGGAGGCCAGTTTCCCTCACCGCTGTTAGCCATTAATAAAAAGGGTTGGGACGCCGTTATAGCCACGAACCTTACGGGTGGTTTCCTAATGGCCCGCGAGGTGTTTACTCAATCCATGAGCAAACAGGGTGGCGCAATCGTCAACATTGTGGCAGATATGTGGGCAGGAATGCCCGGCATGGGACACTCCGGTGCCGCCCGAGCAGGCATGGTTAATTTCACCCAAACCGCCGCCTATGAGTGGGGTGGCGCGGGTGTGAGGGTCAATGCCGTGGCCCCAGGCTGGATCACGTCCAGTGGTATGAGCACTTACCCAGAAGGGTTTAAATCAGTATTAAAAAATTTAGCCAATGCGGTCCCTTTGGGAAGAATGGGAAATGAAGCAGAGGTCAGTGCCGTTATCTGTTTTCTGCTCAGCGAGGCCGCCACCTTCGTTAGTGGCACCACGGTGAGAGTGGATGGCGCTGCTTCCCAGGGCAACACGGCCATCTACCCGCTTCAGGCCCACAACAACTGCCCCGCCTTTGACGGCTTCCATCGCGAAGTGATTCCAGATTTTCTGGTGACCGAGCCCAACCCTAAAGAGACCAAATAACATGCCCCTATTGGAAAGCGAATTAAGCTGTAACAGCGATCATTTCAAAACCAATGTAGAAACCATGGAAAGCCATGTTAAGGCGTACAAAAACATCGAACTCAAGGTGGTTGCAAACGCAGAAAAAGCGAAGGAAAAATTTAAGGCAAAAAACAAACTGCTACCCCGGCAACGAATAGAATCCCTACTGGATCACGGATCTCCTTTTCTAGAGCTGATGTCGTTAGCAGGATACCAGATGCATGACGACAAAGATGGTAGCAGCGCGGGTGGCGGTATTATCGCGGGTATCGGATTTGTTTCTGGTATACGCTCCATGATCATAGCCAATAACAGCGCCATAAAAGGTGGCACCATATCCCCGTCCGGTTTATACAAATCATTACGACTGCAGGAAATCGCAGCCCAAAATAAGCTGCCTACCATCACCCTATCGGAAAGTGGAGGCGCCAACCTCAACTTTGCCAGTGAAATTTTTGTGGAGGGTGCCCGCACTTTCGCCAACCAGGCGCGTCTGTCGGCGGCAGGCATCCCTCAGATTACCGTGGTACACGGTAATGCCACAGCCGGCGGTGCTTATCAGCCGGGGCTGTCGGACTACATTATCGTCGTTCGCAACCAAACCAAAATGTTCCTGGCGGGCCCCCCCTTACTGAAAGCGGCCACAGGGGAAGTAGCCGATGATGAATCATTGGGTGGAGCGGAACTCCATTGTTCAGAAGCAGGCACCGCAGAATACCTTGCGGAAAATGACGCCCATGGCATTCAGCTTGCCCGAGACGTGATGGCTAAGATTCCCTGGAATGAACAACTCCCCCATTTACCCCAACCCACTTTTGCAGAGCCCAGATACTCGCCAGAGGAATTACTGGGTGTTGTGCCCAGCGACGTAAAAATGCCCTATGACTGCCGGGAAATCATCACTCGTATTGTGGATGACTCGGACTTTTTGGATTTTAAAAATACCTATGACTCACAGACTGTCTGCGGTTGGAGCAAAATTTACGGCCATACCATTGGTATTGTTGGTAATAACGGCCCTATTACCACAAGGGGCGCCGCTAAGGCGGCGCAATTTATTCAACTTTGTGACCAAAAACAAACACCTCTGCTATTCCTGCACAACACAACCGGTTTTATGGTGGGCACAGAATCGGAACGCAACGGCATTATCAAACACGGCTCAAAGATGATTCAGGCCGTAGCCAACGCCCGAGTGGCAAAATTTTCGGTGGTGGTGGGCGGTTCCTATGGTGCCGGAAACTATGCCATGTGCGGTCGCGGACTGGACCCTCACTTTATCTTCGCTTGGCCAAACAACAAGACGGCCGTAATGGGTGGGGCTCAGGCAGGCAAGGTTTTAAGAATTGTAGCGGAACAAAAACAAAAATCCTTGGGCATGGAACCAGATGAAAACGTACTGAATTTATTGGAACAAACCACAGCCACAAATTTAGATAAACAATCCACTGCCCTTTACGGCACCGCCCATTTATGGGATGACGGACTAATCGACCCTAGGGATACAAGAAAAATTTTAGGGTTTGTTTTAAACACCCACAACGAGGCTAAAGCAAGGCCATTGCAAAGTAACGCATTCGGAATAGCCCGATTCTAGGCAAACCAGGAGCTAATCATGTTATTCACTCAAGAACACCATGAGCTGTGCCGCACAGTGCGCAATTTTGTGGAAAAAGAAATAGATCCCCACGTAGACTTGTGGGAATCTCAACCTCCATTTCCCGCCCATGAACTGTTTAAAAAGCTTGGCAATCTCGGTTTGCTTGGTATCAACAAACCAGAACAATATGGCGGTATGGGTTTGGACTATTCCTATAACCTGGCTGCTGCAGAAGCTTTTGGCAGCGCGAAATGCGGTGGCGTACCCTTGGCCATCGGAGTGCAAACCGACATGGCAACGCCCGCTCTTGCCCGATTTGGTAGCGAACAACTCTGCAACGATTATTTAGTGCCCTCTATTCAAGGGGCCATGGTGGCCTCCATTGCGGTGAGTGAGGTGGGCGCAGGGTCCGATGTGGCCGCCATAAAAACCCAGGCCCGTAAGCAAGGCGATGACTATGTCATTAATGGCAGCAAAATGTGGATCACCAGCTCCACACAAGCCGACTGGTTCTGCCTGCTGGCAAACACCAGCGATGACCCCAAGCATAAAAACAAATCACTCATTGTGGTGCCTCGTGATGCCAACGGCATCAGCCTGTCTAAGCCGCTGGACAAATTAGGCATGAGGTCTTCCGATACGGCACAGGTTTTTTTCGACAACGTAAGAGTTCCACAACGCAATCTCATCGGCATGGAAGGTCAGGGTTTTACTATTCAGATGATGCAGTTTCAAGAAGAAAGAATGTGGGGCGCAGCCAATGCCGTGGGTGGGCTAAGTGGTCTGGTTCAAGCCACCATTGATTACACCAAAGAAAGGGAAGCATTTGGACAGAAACTCATAGATAACCAAACCATCCATTTCAGACTTGCAGAACTACAAACGGAGATTGAATCTCTACGGGCTCTGCTGTACAGCACCTGCGAAGGCTACATCAATGGCGACAGTCCGCAACGTTCCCTGCAGTTGGCTTCCATGTGTAAACTGAAAGCCGGCAGGCTCGCCCGGGAGGTGACCGACAGCTGCCTGCAGTATTGGGGTGGGATGGGCTTTATGTGGGACAACCTGGTTTCCCGCTCCTATCGCGACAGTAGACTGGCCTCCATTGGTGGTGGTGCCGACGAGGTCATGTTAGGCATCATATGCAAAACCATGGATATACTCCCTTCAAAAAAATAGGTCAGCCATGAACTATCAAACCATTCAAGTGACCGAGTTAGAATTCGCTCTGCAAGTGACACTGAACCGGCCTCAATATCGCAATGCCATGAACCTGCAAATGGTGCAAGAGCTTCGCCAGGTATTCTCGCAGTTGGAAAACAACCTGAAGTTTCGGGCACTGATACTACGCGGTGCAGAACATCATTTTTGTGCTGGGGGCGATATCAAAGATATGGCCCAAGCCGGTAGCGAAATGGACAGCCAAAGCTCGCCCTCTAGCAACCCATTTTACGAATTGAACCGTGCCTTCGGCACCATGATTGAACAAGCAAATCATCTACCTCAAGTTGTAATATGTCTGTTAGAGGGTGCCGTTATGGGCGGTGGCTTTGGTCTGGCCTGTATCAGCGATCTTGCCATCGCTTCGCGCCAATGCCAGATGGGTTTACCGGAGACCACATTAGGCGTAATTCCCGCACAAATTGCGCCGTTCGTGGTACAAAGAATAGGCCTGACACAAGCCCGGCGATTGGCCCTGTTAGGGCAACGTATTTCTGGTGAAGAAGCCGTAAATTTAGGTATTGCTCACATGCTGTGCGAAACGCCAGCGGAAATGGAGCAACAGCTTAAGCATGCTCTCATGGATTTAAAAAAATGCGCACCACAAGCTAACGCCACCACCAAAGCTCTATTGCATCGGGTGAACTCTGACAATATGAACACATTACTGGACCAAGCGGCTAACGACTTCGCCCAAGCTGTTGTCGGCCCTGAAGCAATGGAAGGCACATCGGCTTTTCTACAAAAACGTCATCCCCAATGGGCAAAATAATCCGCTACTTTTCCATGGGACAAAAGCACCAACTTTGTTTCAATAACTTGAACAGGACTGGCCATGAAGGTATCGTACTGGGATGTGATTTTCAGGCATGATCAGACGACATGTTGGCCGTAATGAGCGGTTGTAAATAGAATTAGAATAAAAACGAATTTGGATCGGGGGCAATATGACAAGTAGCACAACTGACGTGATCACATGGGGTAAGATGCTCAGAAAAACGCCATATATTGTGCGTCACCTGCCCCGCATGGTTAAAGGAATGCGCATTGGAACCATGTCAGACCCCACCCAATCCTGTGGACTTGGATGGACATTCGAGCAAGCAGTTCGGCAAAACCCCAGGGGTACAGCAATACTCTATGAAAATGTTCGCTTCAGCTATGACGAATTTAATCAATGGAGTAATCGAATAGCCCACTACCTCATGAGTCAGGGCATCACAAAGGGCGATGTTGTGGGGGTGTTCATTGAAAACCGCCCGGAACTGCTGGCTACTGTGCTGGCAGTCTCCAAGACCGGTGCCGTGAGTGCCATGCTCAACACTTCTCAAACTGGCGATGTGCTAACCCATAGCTTCAATTTGGTTAAACCAAAAGCCGCCGTCATCGGTGCTGAACTAGCCGAGCCATTTGATGAAGTAAGGCATCAGCTCACCGTGGAAGACGACAAAGTCTTTTACCTGGCTGACCAGGATACCACCAAGGATCCAGGCACAGCCCCTAAGGGATACATTAACCTGGCCATCGAATCCGCCACTAGTCCAGCCCATAATCCAGATTCCACCAATAACATTTATCAGGATGACCCCTGCTTTTATATATACACATCAGGCACCACCGGGCTGCCTAAAGCGGGCATTTTCAAACACGGCCGCTGGATGAAATCCTATGGTGGCTTTGGCATTATGGCCATGCGCCTGGGGCCCAAAGATGTGATGTACTCAACACTGCCTCTATACCATGCCACCGGGTTATGTGTGTGCTGGGGTTCCGCTATTGCCGGGAGTGCGGGATTTGCCATGCGGCGCCGGTTTAGCGCATCAAACTTCTGGAAGGACGTCAGAAAATATAACGCCACCGCCATCGGCTATGTGGGCGAGCTGTGCCGCTATCTTATGGATCAACCTGAAAAATCCGATGACGCCAAAAACCCCGTGCGCAAAATGATTGGCAACGGTCTACGCCCCAACGTTTGGATGCCCTTTAAAAAACGCTTTGCTATCGATGAAATTTGTGAACTGTACGCGGCATCTGATGGCAACATTGGTTTCACCAATTTGCTGAATTTCGATAACACGGTGGGTTTTTCACCCATGAGTTGGGCATTGGTTGAGTACGACAAAGAACTAGAAGCACCAGTTCGGGGACTCAACGGCCTTATGGTAAAGGTCAAAAAAGGTGGCCAGGGTTTACTCATAGCAGAAATCAACGACAAAGCACCCTTGGATGGCTATACCGACTCTGAAAAGACGCAAAAAGTCATTCTGACGGACGTATTCAAGAAAGGAGATCGTTGGTTCAACACGGGGGATATGCTCCGGGATATCGGTTTTGGCCATACCCAATTTGTGGACCGACTGGGGGACACCTTTCGCTGGAAAGGAGAGAACGTATCAACCACGGAAGTGGAAAACATTGTCAGCAATTATCCACAAATATCGGAAGCAGTGGTATACGGGGTAGAAATCCCCAATACCAATGGTCGAGCTGGAATGGCTTCAATCACCCCCGCTGTTCCCTTGGAAGAGTTGGACTTCAAAAATCTTTGTGACTTTCTCAACGATTCCCTTCCCCCCTATGCTGTGCCGCTTTTCCTGAGAATAAAGCACCAAATGGAAACCACCGGAACTTTTAAGTACCAGAAGTCTAGTTTAAAGGAACAGGGGTTTGATCCAGCACAGACCAACGGAGAGCTGGTGTACGCTCTTTTGCCTAATGGCAATGAATATGTTCCAGTGGAGGCGGATACTTACAATGAAATTTGCGAGGGTAAATACCGTTATTGAGCTGAAAATTATTTACTTATGATGGCCGTGAATAGGCAAAGGCCGAGCTAGGACGCTGGCCTTTTCTCTAGTGTTTGCTATAAACATATCTGTCAATCAGGTAAGAATGGATGAACATGTACAATCAGGACGTATCTGCCCGTAGAGGCATTGCGCAACTTGCGCTAAAGGGATTTTTTGGCATGGCCTATCGATGGCAGTTAACTCGCCCAGAAGCCATGACGCTTTTGGGGTTAACAGCCACTTCCACATACGCCAATTGGAAAAATGGTAAAACCGGAACTATTCCAAGGGACACCCTGGAGCGGATTTCTTATCTCCTCAGTATTGAAGAAACCTTAAAGCACTCGTTCCCAACGGATACGGCGATCATTCAATGGTTACGAGACATACAATCAGAGAAGATGAATTGCTCACCGTTGGATAAGATGCTGCAGGGAAACGTGATCGATGTTTATTGGGTACAGCAAAATCTGAATCAGCTTTTGTAGGTCTGGCCTTCCAGCTGGGGTACGCCCATGCTAGAAGACCAAGAGCTTAGCTGTGAGCGGGTTGGGGATAAAGAATGGACTCAGAGAAGTCAAAAAACCCCATCATTTCTCTGTCGCTCATGGAACCGATTACTTTCTTAACGATGGTTTGAGCTGCACCCCGAATAGTATCACTGGCAACCGAGGTGATCTTGTTCATCACCCGGCCTAATTTCATCATGCCTAAGGGACGATTCATATAGCCATCCAGGGCCACTTCAATCAGTTCGCACAACGCATCAGAGTAATCACTGGATACTGCCGCGGGGCTCTGATTTCGGCCTTCGGTCACCGCTTGTCCCAATCGATTGCGAAGATTGTCACTTATTTCCAGAGCCACATAGGTTGGATAACGGGAACTCTCACGCAGAGGTAACAGTAAATTATCAATGTACTCGGCCATTTGCGCCCTGTCTTGGGCAGACATTTTTTTAGTCACCTGTTTTAATGTCAGGTGAATTGTTTTTTTAATGGCTGAGACGCCACCAAATACAATCTTTCGCCCTACCGGATTTACCTTAACTTTCTCAACGGGAACTATGAAATACTGGTTTAAACACTCGTCAGCAAAGCACGTCAGCAACTCCTGAAGCCGCTTGGCTTGCTCCTTATCACTGCTGCCAATCAACGACGCTTTATAGTCTTCGTTTAACTGAAACAGCGTTTGCGATGCTCCAAAACCCAAATACCAGCGGGTTTCGCTCATGTGACTACCCTCCAAACAATGTTGGGACGAGATTAAAACAAATTTTCGCCATTTTCCCAATGGCACCGGAGACGTAACCCTCCCACTTTTAGACCAACCAGTCTAGTAATCCGAAAATTAGGGTTATCATTCTAATTTGTTTGTTTACTCTTTAGAGGCTGAACGAGAAGCAGATAGTAGTAGCACTCCAGCGTAACATTCACATTTTTATAAACGCATTTAGCAATGAGGGATTATTAAATGAGTGAATTTTCTGAACGAGTTAAAGACCAAGTGGAACAAATCAATAGCTCTGTAGACCAAGTGATTACTGCTTCGCGAGGCTTGTACGTAAAGCTCAAGGAAGAGAGCAACAAGCAATTCGACGAACTTGTCAAAACCGGGAAAGAACAGGCGGATGCGGAAGAGTCCTTTATGGAACAGCTTAAGAAGGACGTTATGGCCCCCTTTGAAGACGTTAAGTCGTCCTTGGATCAGGTCAAAACCGCTTACGTAGGCTTGATAGTCAAAGCAGTTAACAGTGGCGAGCAGTTTTTTGACGAGTTAGTCACATTAGGCAACAGCAAGCTGGAAGAGACCAAAGCCAAGAAAAAGCTCGAAATAGTTAAAGACAGCGTCGAAGAAGTGGAAGAAAAAGTCGCTGCTACAGTAAGCTAAGATAAGAAATTGAACCAAATTCTTAAGAAAGCGGCCTAGTGCCGCTTTTTTTCTGTAATATACCTCCTGCAAAAATTAGGATAATATTTAGCAACCTTCGGATTACATCGCACCTTTGCGGCACCGATAAGGTCTACAATAATTAGATATCCATTAGTCTGAATGAATGAGTAAAGTAGTTATGATGAAGCCTAGCCAGGATTCTTCGGAACAGCCCCCACTGCTGTGGGTGACCACCCTGCTTTTCAGCACCACTTTCCTGATCGCAGTTACCGCAGTCCCCATATACGGCTTTCTTGTGGGCTACGACATGGTGGAGTGGATCTCGTTCTTCCTACTGCTGGCCTTCTGCGGATTCTCAATCACCGCTGGCTATCATCGCCTTTGGTCACATCGAGCCTACGACGCCAAGCCCTTTGTAAGGGTCTTATTCGCCTTGGGCGGAGCCTGCGCTATCCAGAACAGTGCGCTAATATGGTGCTCTGGTCATCGCCGACACCACCGCCATGTGGATGATAATGAAAAAGACCCCTACTCCATCAACCGGGGTTTTTGGTTTGCTCATATTGGCTGGATGCTGAGGGACTATAAAAGCGGCGAAGTGGACTTTGGTAATGTACAAGACCTGGAGCGGGATAAAATCGTCATGTTCCAGCACCGGCATTATGCTGCCCTGGTGGTGCTCACCAACATTGGAATACCGCTCCTGCTGGGTTACTTGAATGGCAATATTCTTGGCATGCTGTTGCTGGCCGGCGTTCTGCGCTTGGTTATCAGCCACCATGTGACATTCTTCATCAACAGCCTTTGCCATATGTGGGGCAAACAACCCTACACCAACACCAACACCGCGAAAGATAACTTCATGTTGGCCCTGTTTACCTACGGAGAGGGTTACCACAATTATCATCATTACTTCCAAACTGACTATCGGAATGGCGTTCGTTTGTGGCAATTCGATCCAACCAAGTGGTTAATTAACTGCATGTCATGGGTTGGATTGGCGTCAAACCTCAAACGCGTTCCCAGTTTCAAGATTCAAGAAGCGTTAGTGAAAATGCAATTCGAAAAAGCCCACTCACAGCTGGATCTAAGCCGTTTACCCTCTCCCAACGTAGAAGCTCTGCGTAAGACCTTGGAAACTGAGTACCAGCAGTTTCTGAAAACCCTCACCGAGTGGAAGCAGCTCAGGGGAGAATGGGTACAGCAGAAACGGCAGGAATTTGAAGAGAAAAAGCAAGAACTCCAGCAAAAGTGGGAGCAGGCCACTGTTCGTTCACGGTTTAAGGAAATGGAGTTCATGCTGAAGATGCAGCGTAAACGGCTACAGATGCTGAATGTAAACTTCGCCAACGCGGCTGCCTAAGCAGCAGGCTGCTTAGCAACCCACCTCGGCCAGTGCAAGTAATGCTGGCCGAGAATCCATTTCAGCACATTCACACCCCGTTCACATGGTCCGTTATACCTTTGCAGAAAACTAAACGGAGCATGAAAGCATGACCTTCCCAACCCACGTACTCTCAAAATTAACCGCCCTAAGCCTGTGTTTGTTGCTGATGGCGGGATGCAAACAGACCCAAACCGTTCCCTATGTGGATATCGAAAGATACATGGGCACTTGGTATCAGCTTTCCGCTTATGAAACTTCTTTCAACGAGGGTCTGGTTGGGGTCACAGCAGACTACACCCTGCTGGCCGACGGCACTGTCCAGGTCTACAACAAAGGCTTTAAAGACAGCCTGGACGGGCCCATAGACGAAATCCTGGGTAAGGCCGTGGTGGTGGATACCGAAACAAACTCTCGCCTGAAAGTGACTTTCCCTGGTGTGCCGAGTTTTCCCTATGCCAACTACCTTATTGTGCTGTTGGACGCGGAAAATTACAGCTACGCTGTGGTTACTGATCCATTCAGATTCACACTATTTGTACTCAGTAGAACGCCGCAGATAGATCAAGACACCTACGATCTGATCCTGGCTCAGCTGGAGGAGCAAGGGATCAATACCGATAAACTCCTGTTAACTGAACAACCTCTTCACTTCTAGGCCAAACCCATCGATTGATTGGCCTTCACACATTCTTAATAACCGGCTTCTCCCTACGGAAAGCCGGTTTTCCTATACTTTTCAAATAGTTAATTAGATCCACATATCCCACCTGAATTATTTCCGTATTTTTTCAGTTTTCTTGTCAACCATATGGGTGTTTTCCCGTTAAAGCCAGAGTAAGTCTAAAGATGATCTTACCCTCACCCATATCAGGATTTGGAGAACTAGAATGAAGAACAAGACTGGAATCATTGCCCTTGCCCTTATGGCCAGCTTGGGAGTAAACGTCGCGCTGGCCGATTCAACCAGAGCCACGAAACGCACGGGATTCACCTCTGATATCACCCGCAGCACTGGCGCAGGTAGGTTTATGCACCGTCACACGGTACAAACCCCCACTGCTAATGGATTTGTTCGCAAGCACACCCTGGAAACCGGGTCCGGCCAGACCGCGAATCGGCAGGTGAATCTTGAGTATGACCAGGATACACGGACCCTTACTCGCAGCGCTGAAGGTGAACGCTTAAACGGAGCCACCTATACAACTCAACGCAGTGCACAGAAAACCCAAGAGGGCTACACTAAGCAGGTTACACATACCAATGGCCAAGGTGCAGAAGCCAGCAAACAGGTAGATGTTATTGTGGACAAAGAGGCAAAAACCTTAACCAAGACCATCACAGCAACTGACTATCAGGGCGAAACCCATAGCGCGGTGGTAGTTAGAAGCTACCAAGGTGGTGGGCAGGAATAATCAGCGCTCCATGAGCACAAATGCTGCCAGCCATAATATCAACGTTGTTCCGCTAAGCCTGGATAGTTTCTTGGCCAGCGTCCAGCGCCGTGCTTATCGCATGGCGCTTTTGGCTACCCATGAAAATGCGGATGCTCTTGATATTGTTCAGGACGCCATGATGAAGCTGGCACACAATTATCAGGGGCGACCGGCACAGGAATGGCCCGCATTATTCCAGCGTATCCTGCAAAACCGTATTATGGATTGGCATCGGCAGCGTAGCCGCCGCCATCGCTGGCTGCCATTTTTGAATCGAGATTCAGAATTAGATAACGAGGACAATCTGGATGGCCTGTTCGAAGAAATGACCGAACAACCCCTACAGGATCCAGCCAAGTTATTGGATCTGGCCAACGATATGGAGGTGGCGTTAAAAGCAGTAGAGGCATTGCCCATACGCCAGCAGCAAGCATTTTTGCTACGGGCCTGGGAGGGATTCGATGTGGCCAATACAGCTGCAGCCATGGGTTGCAGCGAGGGCTCGGTAAAAACCCATTATCACCGTGCAGTAAATAACTTACGCCAAACACTGTTGGAGCACTGCCAATGAAGAAGCGGCCACATGATTCCCATGAAAAGAATCTTTTTAGCCAAAACCTCGCTAATAGTTTGGAACAAAGCCTGTCGCATCTGGACCCGGAAGTTAACGAGCAGTTGGACAATGCCCGTATTCAAGCACAAGAGACCGTAAAAAACCCTTGGCGTGTTGTTGCGGCGGCGGCGGTGTTGGCTTTGCTGATACTGCCGCTTTGGCATTTAAGTTATGACAATACTGAATCCTCTACCGTGGCAGAGAATTCAGAGGCATCAGATGATATGAACCCGGGCTGGTACTTAAGTATGGAGCCGGATTTGTTAGCTGATTGGGAAATGCTGGAAGCCATTGGTGAAATTCCTGATGCATAAGCTATCCAGGCAAAGTGCCGTGAGACCAAATGCAGTCAAACACAGCGCAGTGCTGTTTTGCTCCATGTGTATTTCCCTATCCACTAGTGGTGATTCAATAAACCCCAGCGCAGAATTTTGGCGCTACATGGCGGAATACACCGACCAAAGTGGAGAGGTTTTTGATCCAGTGGATCTAGAAACTGCCAGTAGACTAGTGAACAAAGATGGAAAAATGATTAAGCCAACCACTCCAGTGGAGCAACAGGCCGCTTCTGAGGAACAGGATCATGACTAAGTGGATACCTATCGTTTTAATTTTTATAGGATGTTTTGCCATGGCAGAATCTAACAACCATTGGCAAAGCCTACCCAAATCAACCCAACAGTTACTGGGCTCCATGGAAAAAAGTTGGGATCAACTCAGTGATTCAGAGCGTAATCAGTACGTGCAATTAGCCAATCAATTTGACTCACTACCAAAGGAGAAACAGCAACAGCTTCAGAATCGTTTTCAGCGATGGCAGGCGTTATCGGTAGAGGAGCGAGTAGAGCTGAGACAAAAGTATCAGCGTTTCAAACAACTTACCCCAGAACAACAACAGCAAATAAAACAACGATTCCGCTGGTTTAAATCATTGCCACAAGACCAGCGCGATCAACTACGCGCAAGCTGGCAGTCTCTCACAAGCGCTGAAAAAAACGCATTACGAAAACGATTTCGCAGCGCGGGAAGAGAAGAAAGGCAGAAACTTAGAGAAAACTTAATCCAAAGACGTCTTTTGCGCCGCCAATAAAGGTATTGAAAAAGTGTATCAAAAAAAAATAATTCTTCTGTTAGCCATCATGCTATGTAGCTACAAAGCCTATGCCAACCCCAATTTTAATTTGGCTCTGGGCTTGGAACACAGCCGCCAAACATTTGAGGCAAACCTTAGTGAAAACCTCATGGAAACAGATGCCCAGATAGATACCGTCACCTTGGCACCCGCGCTTCACTGGCAAAACTGGTCAATGGTAATAAGCTTACCTTGGCAACAGGTGCAAGGTGAATACTTTATCAACCCCACCTACCCAGTGCTAAGTGCCACTTGCAACCTTATATCAAATCTCAACAATGTTCAGAAATTGATCCTGGTCAATCGGGGGACCATTAATTTAGAACAGATACAACAATGCAATGGGTTGGCGAACCAGACCAACAGTGGCGATGAAGATGCATCAGGCTTAAACGACGTGGAACTGTTTGTCTCCTACTACCCAACCATCACTGGCGGAAACCTGGAAAGCAGTTACGGCATGGGGTTCAAGTTTGACAACGGAGATGATCAAAAAGGATTCGGCAGTGGAACCCAGGATATTTTTGTCGAAGCAAGCTGGTTATACAGGGCCGCTTACGTCAGCCTCAATGCCAACTTGGGTTACAACTTTGTGGTAAAAAATAACACCAACTACGGGTTGTCAGATTACGGTTATACTTGGCTAGGTACGGAATTCCCGTTGTTTACCTGGTTAAAGCCCGGGCTGGAATATCATTTCCAGCAAAGCATATCAGATGCCTATGATGATCTGGATTATTGCATTGGTTATCTAAGCTTTAGTAATCAAAAGCGCCTGGGCGGCCGAATTTTCTACACTGACTACCTAGACCACGCTGGGTATCCAGATCAAGAGTTAGGCGCCAGCATCCATTACGTCTTTTAATAACCGGCTCGGTCCTGGCCCTATCTATGTTTGTACCCATTGAAATTTAATCAAAACGCGGTAATTTTTGCGGACACTTTAAAAAATCCCATGCGGCGTGCAGATCTTCAACCAGCACTTTTCCAGAAGATAAGGGAGGCAACTTATTGCGTTCAAAAAAGGCCGCATTCTGGGTTTCCATCCCCGCCGCAGGCAACTGATCACCCAAACCCTCACAAATAAAATGCAGCTTATAAAAATCTCTGGGATCCGCGGGATAAGCGCCTTTAGCTTTGTGCCTTAAAGCATACAAATATTTTGCCTTAACCTGGATATTCGCCTCTTCCAATATTTCTTTTTCTACATTTTCTGCCGCAGACAAACCCACATCGGCATAACCGCCCGGCAGAGCCCATAGGTCGTCTTCTTTTTCTTGGATAAGTAGAATCTTGTTATCTTTAAAAACCGCCCCTCGCACCTCCACTTTTGGTGTCACATAACCGCTTTCCCCAGTGCGCAAAACTGTTTGCAATAATTCCACTGGGGTCTGACTCATCTCCGCCAACATGGCAATGGCGATGTTAGCCATTTCCTCATAGCGCTCAGCATCAAATGGATCATGGGTAAACTGCAGACCGGTTTCAGCTAAAGCCAACAGTCTTTTTGTACGGGCAAACCAGATTGATTCCAACTTTTACTTCCTTAGCGATCATTGGCTAATGGTATGGGGGCGGTGCTATCAGGGCAGCGCCACCACCAGCTGGTCGCGCCCACCGTCTTTTGCCATATAGAGGGCAACATCTGCCCTTTTTACCAGATCCTCTATGGAGGTACCAGCATCTCCGCAGTAGCAACACATGCCTAAACTGGCTGAAATGGGTAAACGCTCTCCATTGGGCAAAACAACTTCTGTGGCGGAAATGTTCGATCGCACGCGCTGTGCTAATTTTTCTGCTTGTCCAGCGTCAAGCCCAGGCAGCACCACAAGAAACTCTTCACCCCCATAGCGCCCCACATGATCCAGTTCCCGCAAAGAATTTCGCAGCGTATGGGCAACCTTGATAAGCACCGAGTCTCCCACGTCATGTCCCCATTTGTCGTTTATTGACTTGAAGTGATCAAGATCAATCATCACCACAGCCAAGTCGGATTTACGGGTTTCACATTGCAGTTTCTCTTTACCCAACAGGCTCATAATGTGCCTGCGATTTAATAGGCCGGTGAGCGAGTCTGTGCGGCTGAGATGGGTGGCCTCTTGCTCTCTCATCTTCCAGCGTTCCAACACGAAGTAAGATAATCCGAAAATAAAAGCCAAATGAGGCAAAGCGAATATCACGTACGCTACCACCCAGATAGGTGTCATTTGTCCAGCATCATTGTGCAAACCCACTGCCAGCGGCGCATAAGGAATCACATCGTGCATGGTGACCACCGTCAGCACAGCCACTAACAGCACACTGGACAAGAAAGCAGTCGCAACGGCGCCACGATCGGAAAGGATAAATCCGACCACCGGAGCCCCTACTAATACTACACCTACAGGAAAGGACATAAGACCGATACAGTAACCGTAGTAAACATGAGTCAAACCAAAGTACAGACAAGCCACGTACTCATAGACAACCGAAGTGTGTCCCCGACGCTGCCCCACATGGGAAAAGCCAATCAGACAAATGGACGTCACGATCAACGAATTGAAATAAGGTTGGTGGTAGGCAGCCTGGGCCTGGTTGGCCCAAGGTATCAAATACTCCCATGTCTTACTCATCCATAGGAACAGCTGATACAACAATTGATCAATAAAGTAACTCCAAAGAAGTACCGACGCCTTACGGGCGGAGCTCCACTCCAAAGGATTACCTAAACGATGAAGTATTTGTTCTTTAATAGGCATTTCTGCACTCACACATTCTTGGCGAGACATCGCTTTTTTTAATGAATATGTTTACTTTTTAACCTATTAAAAAGTTGCCAACAGTGCGAGATTGGTGATGATGTTTTACGACAGGTTAACAAATATACAAAAAACCCAAGCTATGGCCTGGCAGAAATGAAAAGTCGTGCTAAGGAGGAGGGAAAGGTAATTACTCGTTACCAGCCAGATAAGCCAGGTAACAGAAGTGCATAAGAAGGAAATACAGAAAGGGTCTGCAAGATTTGGTCGGGACGGCAGGATTTGAACCTACGACCACCACACCCCCAGTGTGGTGCGCTACCAGACTGCGCTACGCCCCGATTGTGTTGCTTTTCAAGAGGTTACTGGATCAGCCCCCCCCTAAAAGAGGTGGCAAATAATACCGCATTCGGCCGAATTATCAAATGCTTTTTTGACAGCTGTTCTATTAGTGTTCTTTGAGCACGAACAAAACGTCTTCAAGCTCAGTGATCATCTGACGAATCAGCTGAGAGGACTTGGTAATATCCTCTTTGGCGTCATCTCCAGTTAATTTCTGCCTGGCGCCGCCTATGGTATAGCCCTGATCATAAAGAAGACTGCGGATCTGACGAATCATAATGACGTCTTGACGCTGATAGTAACGCCTGTTGCCACGGCGCTTCACGGGCTTTAATTGATTGAACTCCTGCTCCCAGTAACGCAAAACATGGGGTTTTACGTCACACAGCTCACTAACCTCACCAATGGTGAAATAGCGTTTTCCGGGTATGGCGGGCAGTTCGTTATTGTTGCTTGCTTCCAGCATAGGCTTCCACTCGTTGCTTCAACTTTTGACCTGGACGAAAGGTTACCACTCGCCGTGCGGAAATCGGGATTTCTTCCCCGGTTTTGGGGTTACGCCCTGGGCGCTCCCGCTTGTTGCGCAGATCAAAGTTGCCAAACCCTGAAAGCTTAACGTGTTCGTTTGATTCAAGCGACGCTCGGATTTCTTCAAAAAAGAGCTCCACCATTTCTTTGGCTTCTCGCTTGTTCAACCCAAGTTCTTCAAATAGCTTTTCAGCTAAATCAGCCTTGGTTAACGCACCCATCCCTATTCCCTCAATATGACATTGAACGTTTCTTTTAAGGACGAAACCAATTTATCCACCAACGGATTGATGTCTTCATCCTGCAAGGTTCTGTTCGCGTCTTGAAAGGTCACTCCAAAAGCAATGCTCTTTTTACCTGCTTCCAGATTGTCCCCTTGGTAAACGTCAAACAGCACGAGATCCGTCAATAGTGACCCAACCGTCTCCCGCACATTTTTCAGTATAGCCTGTGATGAAATCTTGTCATCAACAATTACTGCAAAATCGCGCCTAACTTCCGGATATTTCGACAATTCTTTGAACTGGGGCAAGCTTCTTAGCTGAATATCGGCCAAAACCAATTCGAATAGGAAGGTTTTTTGGGGCAGATCCAACACTTTTTGAGCACTGGGGTGCAAAGCACCCAGGTAACCCACTGTCTGATCACCCTTTTTGATAACGGCGGTTTGGCCTGGATGCAGGGCGCTGTGCTGGCCTTTTTCAAACTCGTAGTCAGTTTCTCCACCACTTAATGCCAGCAACGCTTCCACATCACCCTTGATATCATAGAAATCAACGGGGCGAGCCTTGCCAAACCAACTCTCTTCACTGACACCACCGTAGATTAACCCAGCGATTCGGTTTTGTTGCTGTAGCTCCTGATCACCCGGCAGGAACACCAAACCGGATTCGAACAAACGCAATCGCTGCTGCTGACGATTGACATTGTGACTCAAGGTCTTTAGCAAACCGGCCCAAAGGGTGGTGCGCATTTCCGACATATCGGAGGAAATGGGATTGGCCAGGGAAACAGACGACTGTTGGGGGGTAAGTAGCTCCAGCAGTTTTTTATCCACGAAGCTGTAGGTAACCGCTTCTTGATAGCCTCGCTCCACCAGCACCTGTTTGAGCCTGGAGAGCGGAATGTGGCTCTCATTGCGTTTGGGTGCGAATGCTTCCAAAGTAGGCAAACTGGTGGGTAGATTGTTATATCCCCAAACTCTACCCAGCTCTTCTATCAAATCCACTTCAATGCGGATATCGAATCGATAGCTGGGGGGAACGATATGCCAGCCGCTATCAGTGCTCACCAAATCCATACCTAATCGGCCGAGGATATCTTCCACATCAGCGGCGGGAATATCGCAACCCAAAATACGATTTATACGCTCACTGCGCAGATTGATTGATGGCAAATGAGGCAAATCTTCTGTGCTTAGTTTCTCAATCACCGGCCCGGCTTCGCCACCGACTATTTGCAGTAGCAGTGCAGTGGCTCGCTCCATGGCATTACGCTGTAATTCAAAATCCACTCCACGCTCGAAACGGTGAGAAGAGTCCGTATGCAAACCATAGCTACGGGCCTTTCCAGCAATAGCAATGGGATCAAAGAAAGCGCTTTCCAGGAACAGGTCAACGGTTTCGCCATTGACACCCGATTGCTCACCGCCCATCACTCCAGCCAGGGCCAGGGGCTTTTCTTTATCAGCAATCAGCAAACTGTCTTGGTTTAACGTAATTTCCTGACCATCCAGCAAGGTGAGCTTCTCCCCCTGCTGGGCCATTCGCACACAGATGCCGCCCGCAAGACGGTTTAGATCAAATGCATGCATGGGCTGGCCTAATTCCAACAATACGTAATTGGTCACATCCACCACGGGGTCAATACTTCTTATGCCGCTGCGGCGTAAACACTCCACCATCCAAAGGGGTGTGGGCTTGGATAGATCGACTCCCTTCACCACTCGGCCCAAGTAACGAGGGCACTGGGCTTTTGCTTGCACTTCTACGGGGAAAGTGTCAGCAATGGTCTGGTTCACCTCCGCGCAGGACACTGGATTCACATTACAGCGATTCAATACACCGGTTTCTCTAGCTAAGCCAGCGATACTCAAACAATCACCACGGTTAGGTGTAAGATCCACTTCGATCAAGGTGTCGTTCAAAGCCAGATAATCACGCACATCAGTGCCCACAGGAGCATCCAGTGGCAATTCCATCAGGCCATCAGAGTTTTCCTCCAAGCCTAATTCTGCCATGGCGCAAAGCATACCAAAGGACTCTACACCCCTGAGTTTGGCGCGCTTAATCTTAAAATTACCGGGCAGTACTGCCCCTATTTTAGCGCAGGGAACTTTAATGCCCACTCGCGCATTTGCGGCACCGCAGACAATCTGCAATGCTTCTGTTTCACCCACATTGACGGTGCACAATTGTAATTTACTTGCGTCCGGATGAGGTTCTGCGGCCACAATTTCCGCTACCACCACACCACTGAACTCACCGGCTGCAGGCTCAACACTGTCCACTTCCAATCCGGCCATGGTGATTTGTGCAACCAGCTGGTCCGTGGTTAAGTTTGGATTAACCCAGTCTCGTAGCCATTTTTCACTGAAGCGCATGTTCTGTTTTCCTCTAAATTCTGATTAGCGTTGCTGGCGTTAAATTAGGGTGATGGTTATCGAAATTGCGACAGAAATTTCAGATCATTTTCGAAAAACAATCTCAAATCGTTTACGCCATAACGCAACATGGTGAGCCGCTCCACTCCAATTCCGAAGGCAAAGCCCGTGTATTTTTCAGAGTCCACATTCACATGCTCAAATACTTTTGGGTGCACCATTCCACAGCCCAGAATCTCAATCCAACCGGTGTGGCTACAGACACGACAGCCCTCCCCTCCACACATCACGCACTGAATATCCATCTCAGCTGAAGGCTCAGTGAATGGGAAATAGGAAGGCCTAAACCGCACATCCAGATCTTTCTCAAAGAAATCCCGCAGGAACTCCGCAAGCACCCCTTTCAAGTCCGCAAAGGTGATGTTTGTGTCCACCAACAGCCCTTCCACTTGATGGAACATAGGCGTATGGGTTAAATCGGAATCGCACCGATACACCCTGCCAGGACAAATGATGCGATAGGGTGCATCCTGGGTTTCCATGGTTCGCACCTGAACCGGAGAGGTATGGGTACGCAACAGAGTACCGGCATCAAAATAAAAGGTGTCATGCATGGCGCGAGCCGGGTGATGGCTCGGAATATTCAAGGCTTCGAAGTTATGAAAATCGTCTTCAATTTCCGGGCCTTCAATAACTTCAAAGCCCATATTGGCAAAGAAAGACTCCACCCGCTCCAGGGTACGGGTAACCGGATGCAGGCCACCTTGACCGGCACTTCTGCCAGGCAGTGTCACATCGATGCTCTCGCTGGCCAGCTGAGCTTCCAAAGCCGCTTGCTCCAGTTGGCTCTGCTTGGACTTGATGGCATCCTGCACTTGCATCTTTACTTTGTTTATCTCTGCACCGGCAGCTTTACGCTGATCGGGCTCCAGTTTTCCCAATGTTTTCAGTTGGCCGGTTATCTCACCTTTCTTACCGAGATACTGGACACGAACCTGATCCAAGCTTTGCACCGAATCCGCCTGCTCAACCGCAGACAGAGCATTTTCTAGAATACTTTGCAGGTTTTCCATTGTGATTCCTGTAGTTTCAGCGAGGTTGGGCCAGGGTATTCGGTTTGAAACACGCCGTAAACCCATCCCTGGGGGCTTCACAGCGACATCCATGTCGCTGAGAGTTTCAAACCGAACACCCTGACCCACCCGTCAAGTACAGTGGTAATTTCACTGTGCTTTTAAAAACAAAAAGGGGAAGAGCGCGAGCCCTTCCCCTATTCTATGCCTGACGCGTCACCCAATTATGACGGTGACTCACCTGCTACGTTTAGCTGGAAAGACTGGCCTTGGCCTTCTCTGCTAAAGCGGCAAAAGTAGCTTGATCGTGGACGGCGATGTCCGCCAGGATCTTACGATCCACTTCCACAGATGCTTTCTTCAAACCGTTAATGAAACGGCTATAGGACAAGCCGTTCATGCGCGCAGCGGCGTTGATACGGGTTATCCAAAGCTGACGAAACTGGCGCTTACGCTGACGGCGGTCGCGGTAAGCATATTGACCCGCCTTGGTTACAGCTTGCTTGGCAACGCGCAGTACTCGACTGCGGGCACCATAGTAGCCCTTGGCCTGCTTCAGGATTTTCTTATGACGTTTGTGTGCGGTTACACCGCGCTTAACTCTTGGCATTGTTTAAACCTCCAATTCCGAATCCGGGCCTATACGTAAGGCATCATACGGGCAACTAAAGCCACGTCGGACTTATGTACCATGGACATGGGTCGCAACTGACGAATTCGCTTGGAATTCTTCTTGGTCAGAATGTGACGCTTGAAGGCTTGTTTTCTCTTGAAACCGTTGGCGGTTTTTTTAAAACGCTTGAAAGCCCCACGGTTTGTTTTCATCTTAGGCATTTTACTGCTCCGCATTGTTTTCACAATGATTACAGACGCTAAAGTATTGAGTGCGATACCGCCCTGCTTTCAGACAAAAGTCTGGTTTTCTACTTTCACGTCAATAGGTTTAAAGGAGTAAGATCTTGCGAACTTACTTTTTCTTTTTCGGCGCTATTACCATTGCCATCTGACGACCTTCCATCTTAGCCTCTTGCTCAACGGCCCCATACTCGTCCAGGTCAGTGGCGATGCGTTTCATCATCTCCATACCCAGCTCTTGATGGGCCATTTCGCGGCCGCGGAAGCGCAGAGTCACTTTGGCTTTATCACCGTCTTCGAGGAACCGCTTCAGGTTGCGAAGTTTGACCTGGTAGTCCCCCTCTTCAGTCCCTGGGCGAATTTTAATTTCCTTCACCTGGGTCTGTTTTTGCTTCTTACGGGCTTCAGCTTGACGCTTCTTCTCTTCGAAGATGTGCTTACCATAGTCCATGATGCGGCATACTGGTGGCTCTGCATCCGGTGCGATCTCCACCAGATCCAACTGCAATTCGCTGGATTTCTGCAGGGCTTCTTCAATGCCCACAATGCCAATTTGCTCCCCATCAATGCCAACCAGACGAACTTCTGTACAGGTTATATCGTCATTGATACGGTTCTTTTTTGCTGCGGATATGGTGCGTTTGCTGCGTTGCTTAATGGCTCTTCCTCCAAGCCCGTTACTATAAAAAACCACCCTGTCACACCTATGACCGGGTGATTTCACGAAATTCTTCTTCGGCGGTCAGCTCACTGCCAGTAGCCAATCAGGAAATTCTAAGACTGGTTAAGGAGATTCTCAAGTAAACTGAACATCAAATGCCAAAATCAAAGGTTACCCCGGGACAAATCTTGACCCAAGCCATTGCGCACTACATAACCAATTAATTTAAAAGACATTTTCTTGGATTAGGCCGCCATGCAGCGCATTGCCTGTGGCCGATTCAGTGCCGTACACACGTTTTGACCAGAAATACCCAATGTCACGGCTGGCCGGTATTGTACACAGCAGTACCGACATTGCAAATTTTTTTGCTTTTGGATCAAGCCGTTGGGTTTTGTTTTATGGAAATCGTCAACTTGCTATTAAAGGCTACCTCAAACTTTTTAAGCTTGTTGATATGCGCCTCACTTAATGAACACCCAGCTACTAACATTACCATGCCATGCTGATTCACTAAATCCTGGCTGAGCACCATACCCGGCTCTACCTTATCCAATGGCAACGCCACCTCTTTATCGTTTGCCAACAACAACCGCACTTCGTCAACCACACTGTCAAATACCGCCACTACGCTGGGATCGTAACGTTTGCCGGATTCCTGAATGATAAACTCGTGGGCCTGGAGCTCATTTAGAGGCTTGCCCAGAAAATTGGCGGGCAACAGAAGATTGTCATAGTCATTGGCAATGGCAACGATTCTGGCGCCAAGAGGAATGGCTGCACCCACCAGTTTTCCCGGAAAACCCTTTCCATCAAAACGCTCATGATGGCAGCGCACAATGGCCGCGGCTTCACGTAATGGGTCAAATGACAACAGAGCACTTTCTCCCAATAGCGCATGCTGCCGATAGCGCTTGGTTTCCAACTGGGTGAACTCAGTTGGCGCCTTTCCTCTGATTGACTGTTCCAGACCCAATTTCCCAATATCATGAAGCAAAGCACCCACAAACAACTGACGTAGTTTGTTGTCTTCCAAGCCCATTTTTTCACCTATCAGCTTAGCGATGGTAGCCACCCGAGTAGAGTGTTTGCGCTTGAAGCGTTCATTCATTTCGATCAAGTGTGAAATCAAGGGTATAGACTGGTAATAACTCTCTTGCAGCTCTTGGTAAGCTAAATCCAGCTGCTGGGCCGTTTGCTCGAGTTCTGCGGTTCGACGCTGAATAATGGATTCTTGGTTTTCAGTGAGCTGTTGCAGCTCCAAGCGCTGCTGTTCTTTAATTTGAAGCAGGCGCTTATTCTGTTGGCGCAAACGCTTTAATTCCAGCGCATCATTGATGATCTGCACCAATTTTTCATCATTCCAGGGTTTAGAAACATACTGGGAAATGCGGCCTTCGTTAATGGCTCGAATGGTGGATTCCATGTCAGCATAACCGGTAAGCAATATTCGCGGACTTTCTGGACAGCGCTGGGCCGCCAGAGCCAGAAAAGTGGCTCCGTCCATACCGGGCATGCGCATGTCCGAGATAATGAGATCCACCGATTGTTTGTCTAATATATCGAGAGCTTCACTGGCGCTAGGGCAAGTAATCACAGAAAACTCATCAATATCATCCAGCAACCGCTCCAAACTGGAGAGTATTTTTGGTTCATCATCAACCACTAGGATTAAGGCGTCATCCTGGGTATCAGTGTGATGTTCTACCATATCAGGCCGCCTTGTCACCGGAATGATTTCGGCTAATGGGCAACACAATGGTAAAAGTGGTGCCTTTACCAAAAGTCGACTTCACCGAGAGATCACCTTTGTGTTTTTTAACAATGCCGTAGGATAGAGAAAGCCCCAACCCGGTACCTTTGCCCACTTCTTTTGTGGTAAAAAAGGGATCAAAAATTTTACCCATTATATCTTCAGGGATCCCTCGGCCATCATCTTCAATCACTATGGTGATGGTATCTGCTTGCGCGCTGGTGCGAATATAAATGTTGCCATTGGAATCCATGGCGTGAGCTGCATTCACCAGCAGATTCATGATCACTTGATTCAGCTGTGAAGGCACGCACTCTATATCGGGCAGACTCCCATAATCTTTGTGTACTTCCGCCTTATACTTAACTTCATTCCAAACAATATTCAGCGTGCTGTCGATACCTTCATGAATATTGGCCCACTGCCACTCTGCCTCATCGATGCGGGAAAAATCCTTAAGATCTTGGACTATTTTCTTCACCCGAATCACACCATCCATGGATTCTTCAATAACCGCCACCATATTGCGCTGTAATGACTTATATTTTAGCTGCTTCTTTTTTTCTTCAATTGCTGCCTGAACGCTTTCATCCCCTATTCCCAAGAGCGTCGTTTCCAGAACCCGAATCAGCTCTAAAGCACGATCCACGTATTTTTTCAACATTGTTAAATTGGAGTTTATAAATCCCACCGGATTATTTATTTCATGGGCTACACCCGCTGCCAACTGCCCTAGAGACGCCAGTTTTTCCTGTTGTATTAACTGGTTTTGCGCTTCTTCTAATTGTTCATTGATGGTCTGAATCTCTTGATTCTTTTGCAGCAATTCAGCTTGGAATTCCACTCGGTGGACGATCTCGTCCGCCAGATCACTGTTGATCGCACTCAGCTCGTTGGCTCGTTCCACCGCCAAAGCCGCCAGCTTTCGGATTGAACGCCGCGCAAAGAAAAACTGCAAACACAGAGTGACGGTAAACACCAGACTGAACACCCCGAGGATCCACTTCAGATAGCTTGAGCTTTCCAGATCATGCTCCACTGAATCCATTGCCAGGGCAATTTGTAAGTCATCCACTTGAAAATGTCCCATCCTTAAAGGCGACCACTCTGCTTCAGTAATCACGCCCGCAGTGGCAGTGACGCCAAGACTGTCGGTAATCTCCATCCGAAAGTGATTTGAGTGGGCGGCACTGCTGATGATCTTTTCAATGGGAATAGCAGACAAAATTTTGGGGTTAGAATTTGACTTGGGATCCTTCACACTGGCAACGTGCACGATTAATCGCTGCCCATGGGGGCCGGTCACATTTAAATAAGCCCCTTGCTTCAAGGATAATAAATCCTTGCTCCAGGAAGACGTCAACAAGAAGCCATAGCCATCCCCAGACGAAACCTGAGATTCCAAGTAATTCTGGTTACGATAATTTACTACTGCGATAACGGTTTCAGCGGGCTGAGAGCGCAAAAGTCGATTCGCAAAGCTATTAAACTCTTCTGCACTAACGTAGTTCGAAGATTCAAAAAAACCCTGAAGTGAATTGGTATTCTGCTTTAGGGTCACCAGATTCAGCGTGGCTTCATTGTGAAATGCCCTTTGGTTGGTTTCCACCACGGTAGATTCCACCAACCCCTGCCATTGCCAGGCAGAATAAATGGCCACGGTACTCACCACAAATCCGGTTAATATAATAATAAGAAAGGGGATATAACTGTCGAACCGCGCGCGTAAATCCGTTCCATCCACGTCGGCCATCATTTGTGCCATCAGCAACATCTGATCCGTAGATTTATCGCTCATTTTTCTATGCGATCTCCTCAATCAAGCTTTCTAAAGCTTCTTCCTTTGCCAATATACTGTTAACAATTTCGGGATCAAGCAAACTGTCGCTGTGTTCCAGCATGGCGCTGCGCACGCGGTTAACTTGATCCGATGTGTATTGTTGCAATGTTTCAACAATCAGCCTCGCCACGGAAAAAACCCGGGATTCAACCGGCAGGTCCTTACCCTTAATGCGATGAGGTAAACCAGTCCCGTCAAAATGTTCTTCGCAATGACGGCATATGTTATAAGCTTGCTTAAGCAATGGAATATCAGATTGCGAAAATAAATCGCTACCCATAATGGAATGGGATGCCAGCACCACCAGCTCATCGGAATTTAGATTCTCCATGGGGGTTTCTCTAAGCTTTTCAGGTAATGCCAGCATACCAATATTGTACAACTGGGCCGCAAGCGTCATGTTTTCAGTGTCTTCTTTCGGCAACCCATGCATCCACCCGATAGCCGCTGCACATAATCCCAGTTTTTGCGGTTCTATATTGCTAATATTTTGATTGAACTGTGTCAGCCGAGAAATACGTTCAATCATCTCCCGATAGGCGCGAGCATTGGCCCGTTCCGTTTTTCTTAATCGCTCATGGGTTTGCTGTAGTTCTGCCGTTCGTTCTTTAACCAACTTTTCCAAATTTTGATTAAACAGATTTAAATCACGCTGATAGCTGTTGATTCGCAGCAATGATGCGACACGGGTTTCCAACTCCACCGTATCAATGGGTTTATTAATAAAATCATCGGCACCCAGATAAATAGCCTTGCGTCGGGTTTGAGAATCGTTGAAAGCCGTCATAATACAAACCGGTGGCCTTGGTTTTAACCTCAAATCTTCATAGCGCTCTAAAAAACCGAAACCGTCCATTACCGGCATTCTTATGTCCAATAGCACGAGATCCACAGTATGCTGCCGAAGCACCTGCAGCGCTTCCTCACCGTTGCCAGCCTCCACAAAATCTAAATCGAAATCTTCAAAAAGCCGCTTGATGGCATTTCGGTTGCTGACCTCATCATCCACAACAAGAATTTTGCTTATGATCATAAATGAGCCTTCCCTTACTCCACACTGAACTCCATGGTGAGTTCGCCGTGATCCGTTAATATGTTACTAAGCTCTTCCGATATAGGACCTGGATCGATATCCGGGTAGTGAACCTGTAGCGTTGCCATCACATCCACTTCCTTTATTTCACCTAGCGTGGGGAAACCGAGGCCTTGAGCCAGACAGTGCCCACAATGAACCAAATTCACTATCGGCTTGAATTCATCTGGAGCAGCTTCATCATGCTTTACACTCCATTCAAACTCCGGAGGTAACCGCCATTTTCTGGAGATCATTACACCCGCTTCCACAAACAGTTTAGGCAGAAATTCGAGGCTTTCAGATGTCTCTGGCCCCAACAATTCATCAAACAAGTACGGCATTTCCGACAGCAAGACTTGCTTGCCCAGCTCATGAAGCAAACCCAGGGAATAGGCCTGGCCTCGATCCAGTTTCGGCTGCTGAAACCTGGCCAATTCACTGCATATCAATGCGGTGGCTAAGGTATGCATTCTCAATTGGTCACGCCAGCTTTGATGGGGCCCTTTGCCTGACGCCTGGTCCAACGCTGTGGCATAAATGATATTTCTTAACTGATCCACTCCCAACAAAACACAGGCATCTCGAACTTTCTTAATCCTACCGGACATTCCATAGAAAGGTGAGTTAGCCAGTTTTAAAATGGTTGCGGAAGTACTGGCATCCGAATTAATGATCAGTTCCAGATCTTGGGCCTGGCTATGGGAATCCTGAATTACAGTCAACAGCTCCATTAAAGCCGGGTTCAAAGGCTGTATTCGATTTATTTTCTCTATCTGTTCCTGATAATCCAACATCATAAGACAGCCTTGATTAAATGGGTCGAGCGACTAACATTCGGCCCGGAGATTGCGATTCACTGTTCATCTTGACCGCAGTCACTATGTGATCATTAATTTCAAACTGGGATTGTGTTAAATCGACCATTTTCTCGAAGCGATCCAATTCATCCAACAATGGGGACCATTCCCCCTTAAAGGCTTCTGAACTGGGCAGGCCTAACAAACTAATTTGATTGGCAGAATAAAGGGCTCTAGCGGCCTGATTCTCCAGCACAACACTAGAATCATCCAGGCCCAATACGGCAAATGGAAAATGCTCAATGGTATCCTGATACACTTTTAAGGAAGCCACATGCAGTTGCAACCGGTGGGTCTTGTCTTCTACTTTTTGCACTAAGGTTGCATTCAATTCTGCCAACTTCTCGTTGGTTTGGGTTAGCTGTGCTGTGAGCCTTCGATTCTGTTCCGAGAGTTCGTAGTAGTCAAAGCTCTCTCTTATTGCTGCTAGCAACAAATCTTCGTCCCAAGGCTTGGTAAGAAACTTGAAAATGGAACCCTCATTAATGGCTTGGGTGATGGACGCCAATTCTGAATAACCACTGAGAATCATACGAACCACTTTGTGGTGCTTCGCTTTTACCTGCTTTAAAAACTCCGTACCAGTCATATTCGGCATACGCTGGTCGGACAATACGACGCCAATCTGCGGATTGGCATCCATAATTGCCATACCCTCAAGCCCGCAATGGGCTCGATGAACAATGAACCCCTCTTCTTCTTCCAGCAAGCGCTCAAGGGCATTCAGAATATTAACCTCATCATCCACGACGAGTATGTGGCGATCCATTCCCAAATAGTGTCCCAAAGTTAAATCACTTTTTTAAAAGGTAGCAGTGTTCTAGAATGGTAAGGTGTATGAATGAATAGATAGAACCTATTTGTCTAATAGTCTCAGCAGTAATGCTGTTAGGGCTTAAGACAAAGGTACCTGAGGGCACAGTGGATGTGGCGATGGAAAGTAGCAATTTTTATATGCGCAGTTTTTCATTGCTATGGGAGTCAAGCCAGTTCATACACCTTCGCACTGTTAGCAAAAAGTATTAACGACAATAATTTTCAAGAAGCATGGCGCGGCTGCCGGGAATCAGCCGCACTCAATGGCAATGACTGTATTCTTATTGGGCCTTCTGGCTCGGCCAACCCGAGAGAACAATTGCAAGCATTGAAGTCAGGGTTAGAGCAACATTCCATTGATGCACTTGCCGTATCCGTAACTCACTCTGCCCTACTGGCTAATTTCACCAAGCAACTGAATATCCCCATCTTCAGTTTCGACTCGCCTTTTAGTAAACGCTACGCTTCAGCGGCCCAGGCTTACATTGGCGTAGATAACCATCAGTTCGGTAAAAAGCTAGGCATGCTAGCTCAGCAGCTTCGCCCCAACGGAGGTAGTCTGTGCATCATGTCGGCGGAGAATGATCCCAATTTGTCCTTGCGGGTCCAGGGAATAAGAGCACAACTCTCAGGAGCAGCCCACTGGCCAGAAAATAAACGTCTGACAGATAATAGTGGCTGGACCGAATCGACGCGCTGCCCATGGGATAGCGGCGATTCGGTTAAACGCTCCATTAGACAGCTGGAAACTACGCTCACCCATATACGCCCCGATTTATTTATTTCAGTGGGCCACTGGCCAGTACTGGACACTCAACTATTAAAATCCAGCCTGAAGAAAGTATTGAACGCGGCCAGTAATCGGCGTACGATTTTGCTGGCAGCCACAGGCACACCCAGCCCAGACCAAATTGCCCTGCTCAACGAAGGCATCTTCGATGGCTTTGTATCTATAGACTTTTATACTATGGGCAGGCAAGCGGCTCACGTCATGAGTGAATCAATTAAAAAGGGGACCAGCTCTGCCCACGAAATGAGACCACCCCTCACTGTGTACACGAAAATAACAAAATGACATCCCCAAGCATTGCCCAGAGAATCACCTTATTCAGTATTGTTATCGTGCTGGCCGGCCTATTGGTCACCTTAGTTATAACCATTTCGTTCCTTTACAGTAAAAGTCTGATCCAGATTCAAGCTAAATCGCAAACCCAAATTGACATCATAATAAAAAGTCTGACCGAGCCCATGTGGTCTTTGGATCAACAGGCCATTCAAGTTTTGGGAGATCAATTTGCGCTGGATACCAACCTGCTGGAGCTTATCATCAGCTATCCGGAGGGCGATACGCCACTGTATAGGTTGGATCGGTACAAAAAGCAGGTGGCCACCACATTGGTGAATCAGCCGCTTCACTATCGGGGTGAACATATTGGCAATATTCGCTTGCGACTGAAACAGGATTCAGCTTGGGATACTGTACAAAACGAAATTACCCTCACCCTGATACTGGTACTCGTACTGTCCATCATTTTAGCGGTGGCATTACGCTACAGCGTGTATCGCGAATTAAAGCGTCCATTAGACGCCATGGGAAACTGGGCAGACCACATAGCGCTTGGCCAATACGACTCCCCCATAAGTGAAATCAAAGAATATGAGTTACAGAAGCTGGCGTTACAGTTTAGCTATATGGCCCACATGGTTAAGCAACGAGAGGAATCCCTGCAAACCCTGTCAAACGCCACAGAGCAAAGCCCCGCCTGCATCATAATAACCGGCGCAGATGAGCGCATAGATTATGTTAATGCGGCATTTGAAAAAGTCATGAAACTTGAACGTGAAAATGTGATTGGCACTCCAATTAGGTCCTTGTATGGAAACCAGCAAGAAAAGATTGAGATTTGGGATCAAGTCAAAACACAAGGTCTTTGGAGCGGAGATATAACCACTAATCGCAACGACGGCCAACAGATGATACAGGCGGTTACCATAAAGTCAGTTGAAAAAAACGATAGCCAGAAAATGTACTTTATAGTGACCTTCACCGATATCACTCAGTCAAAGCTTCAACAAAACCGGCTTGAGCACCTGGCACTACATGATTCTCTCACCAATCTACCCAACCGCGAGCTACTCAAGATTCGCTTTGTGAAAGCAACGCAACTGAGTATCAAAAATAACAGCTTACTGGCAGTGGCGTTTTTAGACTTGGACAACTTCAAAGGCATTAACGACCAGCATGGCCACGAAACAGGAGACAGACTACTGGTGCAAGCCGCAGACCGATTGCAAAACAGTCTGCATCCTAAAGATACTGTTGCTCGCCTGGGGGGCGATGAATTTGTGTTACTGCTCGGATCTCTGGAAAATATCGAACAATGCGAACTGACCTTGAAGCAGCTTCAAATTACCCTGGCTCAACCCTATGAGATTGACAGTAAAACGTTTTCTTTGAAATGCACAATCGGTGCAGCCATTCATCCGAAACAACCCTGCGATCTGGATACCCTAATAAGGCAAGCAGACCAGACCATGTATCGGGCGAAACTTGCTGGTGGCAATCAAATCCAGGTTTACAGTCCACTTGATGACAAACGTTACGCCCAGCAATACGCTTTAATAAACCAGTTAAAATCGGCCCTATTCAACGGCGAACTGGAGTTGTTCTATCAACCCCAGGTGAACATGGTACGGGGCACCCTTGTGGGAGCTGAGGCCTTAATTCGTTGGCGACACCCTGAGAAGGGGTTATTAGCCCCCGGAGAATTTCTGGATTCTGTATACGGTACTCAAATCGAACTGCTTCTGGGCAAATGGGTCATCGACACGGCTCTTGGGCAACTGGGCCGGTGGCAGGCAATGGGGTTCAACACCAACGTCAGTGTGAATGTTTCACCCAATCACTTACAGTCGCCCAAGTTTATGGAAGAGCTACGCAGGCTGGCGCAAAAACACAGCAGCGTAGACACAGCCCAGTTGCAGTTTGAGGTTCTTGAAAGCACTTCCCTATCAGATTCTGTATACGTTAAGGAAATTCTTAGCAAGTGCAAACAACAATACGGCATCAATGCATCTTTGGACGATTTTGGCACAGGCTATTCCTCCCTAACCCATCTGAAAGACCTTCCGGCTAATAAAGTCAAAATCGATCGGGAGTTTGTTATGAACATGCAGAAGGATGAAAACAACAACGCTATTGTTCACGCCATTATTGGTCTTTCCAAGGCCTTTAAGATTGATGTGATTGCAGAAGGCGTAGAAACCATTGAACAGGGTTCGCTACTGATCCGCATGGGTTGTGAGCTGGCCCAGGGTTACTGTATCAGTAAACCTATACCCGCAAATGAGTTCGTGCAATGGGCCGATGAGTTCGAACCAGTCAAGGAATGGACCAGTTTTGGCGAAGTTGTCTCTATACGCTTGTGAAAGCTAGCCCTTGCGAAAGGCTTGGTACGACCGAGTGGATTCGAACCACCGACCTTCGCCATGTCAAGGCGACGCTCTAACCAACTGAGCTACGGTCGTATTGAGAAAGCAGGCTTGCTAACAGGCGCCGAAAAATAACACTGACAGCACCGGAGCGCAAGCCCTGAACCCCATTAAACTTTGTAGAACTCCCGGTACCAATCTACAAAATTCTTAATTCCCACCTCAATGGGAGTGCCAGGGCGATAATCTACATCTTCCACCAGGGCATCCACATCAGCATAGGTGTCGGGCACATCACCAGGCTGCATCGGCAACAAATTCTTCTCAGCTTTCTTACCCAGGCAATCCTCCAGCACCTCAATATACCGCAACAGCTCCACCGGGCTATTGCTACCTATATTATATAGGCGGTAAGGGGCCTTACTGGTGGCGGAATCCGGGCTATCGCCACTCCACTGAGGGTTAGGTTGGGCAACTTTGTCTAACGTGCGTATGACACCCTCAACGATATCGTCGATGTAGGTGAAATCCCGCCGATGATTGCCATAGTTGAAAACATCAATCGGTTTACCTTCCAGGATAGCCTTAGTAAACAGGAACAGGGCCATATCGGGGCGCCCCCAGGGACCGTATACGGTGAAAAAACGCAACCCAGTAGTGGGAAGCTGAAACAGGTGACTGTAGGTATGGGCCATAAGCTCATTGGCTTTCTTGGTCGCTGCGTAAAATGACACAGGGTGGTCCACATTGTCATGGACCGAAAACGGCATTTTGGTGTTGGCGCCATAAACAGAGCTGGTGGAAGCAAATACGAGGTGATCCACCCCATTGTGACGGCAGCCTTCCAATATATTCATGAATCCGAGAATATTAGCGTCAACGTAAGCTCGAGGATTGACTATGGAATATCTCACACCCGCCTGGGCGGCCAGATTCACCACCCGTTGAATCTGTTCTTCTTTGAACAGTTTTTCCATGGCGTCGTTATCTTCGAGTGACGCTTTTATGAACTTGAAACCATCACGGTCTTGTAACCGAGCCAGACGGGCCTCTTTGAGCGACACATCGTAGTAATCATTCAAATTATCTAAGCCCACGACTTCATCACCGCGATCCAGTAATTTGTGAGATAAAGTGGAGCCGATGAATCCAGCCGCCCCGGTTACCAAAATTCTCATGTCCAGCGTTCCCTTGAAAAAAGTTGCTTAAATAATAACACAGAGTAGGCAATCCAGCCTGCCTCACTGGATAAAAGCGTGATCCTTTAGCCGTTGCATTTCATCCCGCAAACGGGCTGCTTCTTCAAACTCTAAATTCTTAGCACTTTCAAACATTTTCTGCTCAAGTTCTTTAAGCAAACTGGCTACCTGCTTGGGTTCCATTTTTGCTACGTCTACGTCATAGGATTTGCCCTTCTCGGCAACCTTACGCACTCCCTTAACCTTACCGCCAGGTGCGCGAGCACCTTCCATGATATCTTCCACTGACTTTTTAATGCCTTTTGGCGTAATACCATTCGCTTTGTTAAATGCCATCTGTTTTTGGCGACGACGTTCCGTTTCATCCATGGCTTTTTGCATTGAGTTGGTAATTTGATCTGCGTACAGAATAGCCCGGCCATTTAAGTTACGTGCAGCTCGGCCAATTGTTTGAATTAAGGAACGCTCAGATCGCAAAAAACCTTCCTTGTCTGCGTCCAGAATGGCCACCAAAGACACCTCCGGCATATCCAGCCCTTCCCGCAACAGGTTGATTCCCACCAGAACATCAAACTCCCCCAGGCGAAGATCCCGAATAATCTCCACCCGCTCCACCGTATCAATATCTGAATGCAGATACCGTACTCGCACCCCATGCTCCAACAGGTAGTCGGTGAGATCTTCCGCCATACGTTTGGTAAGAGTGGTCACCAACACCCGCTCTTCTTTAGCTACGGTGGCGGATATCTGGGACAGTAAGTCTTCCACCTGGGTGGTGGCAGGCAATACCTCAATTTCCGGGTCGACCAATCCCGTGGGCCGCACTATCTGCTCTACAATAGCCTGCTGATGCTCTGCTTCATAGGGCCCAGGTGTGGCAGATACAAATACGGTCTGAGGGCACATGGCTTCCCATTCCTCGAACATCAAAGGACGATTATCCAGGGCGGAAGGTAAACGAAAACCGTATTGCACCAACGTTTCTTTGCGGGAACGATCACCCCGATACATGCCACCTACCTGGGGCACGGTTACATGGGATTCATCAATCACCACCAGTGCATCATCGGGCAAATACTCAAACAAGGTGGGTGGTGGCTCGCCTTCTGCCTTGCCGGATAGATGACGGGAGTAATTCTCAATACCCGTACAGTAACCCAACTCCTGCATCATCTCGATATCATAGCGAGTTCGCTCGCTTAAGCGTTGCCTCTCCAACAACTTGCCTTCTTCATCGAAGTAAGCCAAACGATCACGCAGCTCCACTTTTATATTTTCAATGGCCTCCAGCACCGTTTCCCTAGGGGTAACATAGTGGGATTTGGGGTAAATGGTGTAACGGGGCAAACGTTGCAGCACCTCCCCGGTGAGGGGATCGAATAAAGAGAGGTTTTCGATCTCGTCATCGAACAACTCGATCCTCAAGGCTTCACGTTCCGATTCAGCCGGAAACACATCGATCACTTCGCCCCGAACCCGGTAGGTGGCCCGGGCAAATTCAAGATCATTACGGGTGTACTGTAACTCAGCTAAGCGCCTCAGAATGGTTCGCTGATTAATTTGATCTCCTCGGTCCAGGTGCAACACCATTTTGAGGTAGCTTCCAGGGTCCCCCAAACCGTATATGGCCGATACGGTGGCTACAATCAATACATCCTTACGTTCAAGTAACGCCTTGGTGGCCGATAAACGCATTTGCTCGATATGCTCATTGACCGAAGAATCTTTGTCGATGAAGGTATCCGATGCGGGCACATAGGCTTCCGGCTGGTAATAATCGTAGTAGGAAACGAAATACTCCACGGCGTTATCAGGAAAAAACTCTTTGAATTCTCCATAGAGCTGAGCCGCCAGGGTTTTATTGTGGGCCATCACCAGAGTTGGGCGCTGCACCTGCTCCACCACATTAGCAATGGTGAACGTCTTACCCGACCCTGTGACCCCCAGCAAAGTTTGGTGGGAGAGCCCGTCTTGCAGCCCCTCCACCAACTGTGCAATGGCAGCGGGCTGATCTCCAGCGGGCTTGTATTTGGAATGAACTTTAAATGGACGCACGCTGGAGGTCACAGATCAATCGTCACTGCTACGACCATAGTTATCACTTTGTCGCACTATATCGTCTTCGCCCAGGTAGGAACCGGTCTGGATTTCAATGATTTCCAACGGAATCTTACCGGGGTTTTCCAGCGCATGGACCTGGCCAATGGGAATGTAGACAGACTGATTTTCACTGAGCAACATGGTTTCATCACCTCTGTGAACCTTGGCGGTCCCAGAAACCACCACCCAGTGTTCCGCCCGATGGTGGTGCCATTGAATAGATAAACGCTGCCCCGGGTTTACAGTGATTCTCTTAACTTTATATCGGCCGCCCTCGTCCACGGAGTCAAACCGGCCCCAAGGCCGATGCACCTCGCGATGAAATTCGTGTTCACCGCGCCCAGAAGTCTCAATGGCTTTTACGATATTCTTCACATTCTGCACTTGGTTGATGTCTGCCACCAACACAGCGTCGGCGGTTTCCACTACAGCAATGTTTTCCACGCCCAGGCAAGCCACCAAGCGATTTTCCGCAATGACCATGGAGTTACGGGTGTCCTGAGACATCACGTCACCACTGAAAACATTACCTTGCTCATCCTTGGCTTTGAGTTCCCACAAAGACTGCCAAGACCCCACATCCGACCAACCGCAATTTAACGGGATCACCACCCCATTATCGGTTTTTTCCATAACCGCATAATCGATGGAGTCTTCTGGCGCCTCACAGAAGGATTCTTTGCCCACCCGGATGAAATCCAGATCGGTCGCACGCTGATTCCACGCAGCCTCACAGGCCGCCACCATATCCGGCTTGTGTTGCTTCAATTCCTGCAAATAAACATCAGCACGAAACGCGAACATGCCGCTATTCCAAAAGTAACAACCTGCATCCAGGTACTTTTGTGCCACTTCCAGGGTGGGTTTTTCCTCAAATGCCGCAATGGGAAAACAGGGATCTTCCTGGTTTACCTCTGCCTGGATGTAACCGTATCCGGTTTCTGGCTTAGTGGGAACGATGCCAAAGGTCACCAATTTACGGTTTTGGGCCTGAAGCTGAGCCTCCTTCAATGCTGTTTGAAAAGCATCCACATTTTCAATGTGGTGATCTGAAGGCAACACCAGTAACACCGAATCCGGGGATCGCTGCAACGCGGCAAAACAGGCTAGAGCAATGGCCGGTGCTGTGTTTTTACGAGCCGGTTCAAGAATAATATCTGCGTCATCGAGCCCTAAATGGCGAACTTGTTCCGCCATCAGAAAACGCTGGTCATCAGCAGTGACAAAAATGGGAACTTCATTTGCCACGGATTGGGCTACTCGGGAAACGGTCTCCTGCACCATAGAGTCGTCTGAACACAAGGGCAAAAACTGTTTTGGGTAGGCGGATCGGGACAATGGCCATAAACGTGATCCACTCCCCCCAGACAAGATTACAGGAATCATAAAACTGCACCTCCAAGCGCAACTGTCATTGTGACGAACTATTTATGCCGCTAACTTTTGCCGTATAGACGCCAGTTTGACACAAACAACAAACACTTCCATGGTCTTATTGATATCTTCAAGGCTAGGAAAACTGGGAGCCAAACGAATATTACTATCCTCTGGATCTTTACCATAAGGGAAAGTGGCGCCCGCTGGGGTCAATTTAACCCCGGCATCTGCAGCTAAAGCCACCACCTGTTTGGCTAGACCGGGCCGGGTATCAAAAGACACGAAATAGCCCCCCTTGGGAACGGTCCAACTACCCATATCCGATTGAGCAAAACCACGATCCAAATGGCTCAAAACAGCATCGAACCGAGGCTTAAGTAGATCCGCATGCTTGGCCATGTGGGCTAACAAGCCATCATAGTCCTTAAAGAAGGCCACATGGCGCAACTGATTTACCTTATCCGGGCCAATGGTGATCATGCCCAGATGCTTCTTGAAGTATTTCAAGTTCTCTTGGGAAGCTGCCATGAACGCCAAACCAGATCCAGCAAAAGTCACTTTTGAAGTGGAACCAAACAACAATACGGAGTCTTCCGTGCCATGCTTTTTCGCAGCCGACATTAAGCTGGCCAACGCAGGTGCTGACGGGTCCAAAGCGTGAATACTGTAGGCGTTATCCCACATGACCCGGAAATGCTCACCCGCTATAGCACCTAACTTGGCAATACGATCCACCACTTGGTCGCTATAAACGATCCCTGTCGGGTTGGAAAAACGGGGTACACACCATATACCTTTAATTCTGGGATCGGCCTTAACTAACTCCTCCACCTGGTCCATATCAGGGCCATCTTCAGTCATGGCAACCGGAATCATCTCAATGCCTAATTCCTCACAAACACTGAAATGCCGATCGTAGCCGGGTACTGGGCAGAGAAACTTCACCAATCCTTGCTTATGCCAAGCGGAGTCAGGGCCCCTCACACCAAATAAATGAGCATGGGCCATGGCCTGAAACATCAGAGTTAAACTGGCATTGCCACCAATCAAAACCTCATCTGGCTCAACATCAAGCACTCGGCAGAACAATGTCTTGGCCTCCGGAATACCGTCCAATCCCCCGTAGTTTCGGCAATCCACACCGGATTCTGACCGGTAATTGCCCGCAAGGACACCATCCAAACCGTTAGATAGATCCAGTTGACCTGATCCGGGCTTACCCCGGGTGAGATCCAAATTCAGATTCGCAGTTTTGAAAGCAGCGTATTGGGATTCAAGCTGAGTTAGGGTCGCTTCCAGCTCCTGAGAAGACACTTGATCTAAAAACAAGGTATACCCCCTAAAATATTGAAGATTAGACAGTTCATCCCGCCCACTATAGAGGCTTGCCTTACTAATGCAATAGAGATTAACAGGGTTGAGAACTATTTTGACTGGTACCAAAGCAACTGAACAACCATCTTTACTGCTTACTGGCATTTGGCAAAATGCTAACCTGTTGAAACATTGATGAAAAAAAGTGGTTGACCGAACAGAGTCCCGACTATAATATACGCGACCTCAGCTGATCCACAGTAGCTCAGTTGGTAGAGCAAGCGGCTGTTAACCGCTGGGTCGCAGGTTCGAGCCCTGCCTGTGGAGCCAACACCAAAAAAGGAAGCCTTAGGGCTTCCTTTTTTATTTCTGCTTCGATATGTGTTCACTGGCCCATCGATATTTAATTAGCCAACTCTTTACGTTCCTTACGCTCTTGCAATTGAATCACATCGCCGCCAAGCGCTTGATCCTTTGATGTCTCCTTAGAAGCATTCCACAAGATATCTTCCGTGGCGCCGGAAGGCTGGAAGTCCAGGGGGCACTGATAACGCAGAAACTCCACGATATCCTGGCTGCGGCCCTGTTCACACATTTCCTCAATACGATCCAACAACTCCAGTAATTGATTCCAAGGCAATTTACGCTCCAAAGCTCGCATAATTCGGGGATGGCGGGTACCCGTCACATTATCCCCAATAAGCAACTCTTCGAACAATTTCTCGCCTGGGCGAAGACCAGTGAACAACACCTCGATGTCTCCTTCTCGGTCAGCCACCTTCGCAGTCAAACCCATGAGATGAATCATCTTCCGGGCCAGGTCAGCAATTCTAACAGGCTCACCCATTTCCAGAACAAACACATCTCCGCCCTCTCCCATGGCGCCAGCTTGAATCACCAACTGCGCAGCCTCGGGGATAGTCATAAAATAACGGATAATCTCAGGGTGCGTGACCGTCACCGGGCCACCTTTGGCTATTTGCTCACGGAACAGTGGAATCACAGAGCCAGAGGATCCCAAGACATTGCCAAACCGTACCATGCTGAAACGAGTCTTACTCTGTGCCTGCAATCCTTGCAGCACCAATTCGGCAAGCCGCTTACTGGCCCCCATAACATTGGTGGGCCGCACCGCCTTATCGGTGGAGATCAATACGCAACTCTCCACCGCACAGCGATCTGCCACTTTCGCCACATTGAGCGTACCAAACACGTTATTCCGAATGCCTTCAACCACGTTGTATTCCACCAGAGGTACGTGCTTGTAGGCGGCGGCATGGTATATGGTTTGGACACCCATGGAAGTCACTACCGACTCAAGTTTAGACTCATTCAGCACCGTTCCCAAAACCGGGTACAGCTTGGTTGTAACCCTCTTTTGAGCCGTCAGCGTGTTGAGCCGCAGCGAGAGTTCCTGCTCAATGGAATAGAGGGCAAATTCACACTGCTCAAACAGCACCAAAGTATCGGGTTTGAGTTCTAGAATCTGGCGACACAACTCAGAACCAATAGAACCGCCTGAACCAGTCACCATAACCACTTTGCCGGTGATGTTGGCATGCAACAGGGATTCATCAGGGGGCACGGGATCTCGGCCCAGCAGATCCTCTACTGCAACCTCTTGAAATTCACCTATTTTGGCCTTGCCTGAAACCAGCTCATCAATACTGGGTATTGTACGCACGTGCACTGGCATGGGTGCAATAAAGTCCAGGACATCCTTACGCTGTGCATGGCTTGCACTGGGCATGGCCAACAGCAGTTCGTGAATATCTCGTTTTCTAATAAGCGCAGGCAATTCATTTCTAGACACCAAAGGCAACCCACTGATGGTTCTACCTTGCTTGAATGGATCATCATCCACAAACAGCATTGGCTTGTAGTCTTTGGACCCAGAAAGCGCCGAAAACACCTGGGCCCCCGCCGCACCCGCGCCGTATATGGCCACGTTTCGGCGGTTACTGTTCAACATTCGATATATCAAATGGCGAAAGGTAAGACGAATACCCCCAGTAACCACCAGCAACATGAAAAAATAGATAAACGGCACCGACCTGGGTAGGAAGCTATCAAGCAAATAAGAAAATAAAGTGAGAAAAACTGCGGATGCCAGAGCGGCTTTTGCTAATACCCAGGCCAGCTCCAGGCCAAGATGCCGCAGCATTGCCCGATACATACCAAGAGACGCGAAAACCATGGTGGTGCATACCATTGTTAAAGCGATGGCGACCAATGTGGGCTTGGGTGGAACACCGTAATTGAAATCCAACCGCAAGTTGTACGACAGCCAGATCATCATGGAGATGCTCAAAAAATCGACAAGCAAAAAAACGGCATTTTTTTGAGCTCTGGGCAGATTGACCAGTTTAGCCAGCATGAAAATCCCTAATACGCGCTTGAAAAATGGAGCCAGATGAAAACAAGTTACAGACTTTTACGTCTATTTACAAATCATAGCAAGGAAAATGTGAAAGGCGTAACGAATGGATAAATAAAAGAGATGTTCGAGCGATAAAGGGGCGATCACCCCTTTACTCGATCGCCAGAACCAGCGCCAGTGAGCGTGCGCAGTAACAATTTAAAGTACAAAGAGAAAGAGAACTCCGAAATCATTCGAGCGTCCCATTGGGCTAGTATCTCTGGCGTTGACATGTCAATCTCATTTACTTGCGCCAGCCCAGTGACCCCAGGCCTAACGCAAAAAACGCCACGCTTGTCACGGGCCTCGATTAACTCTTTCTGATTAAATAAACAGGGCCGTGGGCCAACAAAGCTCATATCCCCTTTGATCACGTTTAAAATCTGGGGCAATTCATCTAACTTGGTCCGACGAAGAAATCTACCGAATCGAGTAATAGAGCTAGATGAAACAAGGTGCGTTGCGACAGACTCAGTGGACAAAGCCATTGTTCGGAACTTGATTAACTTGAAAGGTTTTTTATTTCGACCCACACGTTCCTGTATAAAAATGGGTGAGCCAGTATCGAAGTAGCCAAAAACAATGAGCAGGACAACCACGGGTAGTACGCACAAGCCACCCAATAGTGCTATTACCAGATCTAAAACACGCATTCTAAACTCGCTCACTCAAACTTAATCTCACTGTCCTCTTAACTTTTAACTACTAGACTGCACTGTAGCTTTCAGCCCCTGCTCCATGGTGAAAGGGGGATTCCATTTAAGCACGTGGGAAGTATAAGCCATATCTACCTCCAAAGACCCACAAAGCCTTCGAACCACTTCGCTCTTGCCGGTGAGTTTACCAATTAAAACCAGTAACTTTGGAGGCACACTGAACAGTCTTGGCTTTGAGCCTAAAGCCTTTGCAATACGAATATGTAGCTCGCGAGTTGATACAACCTCTCCATCAGACACCATAAAAATCTGATTCAATGCTGAGGAGTGCCTCATGCAAACAGAAATAAGATCAACCAAATTTTCAACATAGACCAAACTGCGTCTATTTTCTTTTATCCCGCCAATAGGTAATGGTACCCTGGTGCCAGCCAAACGGACCATGCTGGCAAAGTTAGCCTTAACACCACTACCGTAGATTAAGGGCGGTCTTATTATGACATAATCCATTGCCGAGTTGCGGCACTTTTCAATCAAACTAGTCTCAGACTCATACTTAGATATGGCATATGGATCAGAAGGGTTTGGAGAATCCGACTGCAAGAAAGGCGTATCGCCTGTACATTCTCCATTAACCTTAACGGTACTTATCAAAATAAAACGAGATACACCGCTTTTAATCGCTGCATCAATAAGGCGGTTAGTCGAATTTACATTGACTTCTCTGAACTCTTTCAGTGGATTTTGAGAGCTCTCGTTCATAACATGAACCCTTGCTGCGCAATGCACAACAACGTCAATGCCTCTAAATACAGAGTCCCAATCCGTACACGTACAAAGATCAACAACAACTGCGTCATTATACTGATTGGCACTGGCTTCAGTTCGAACAAGCGCCCTAAAACTGATATCTTCAGCGAGCCGTTTAGTTAAATGCGAACCTACAAATCCATTAGCCCCAGTTATAAGAACTTTCATTTAGCCGCTCCGTTACCCCTGCTGGATAAAAATAACAACTCCTTAACTTTAAAAGGTATTTTGAGGGCCAACATAAGAAAATTTGTATACAAGCCATTTGATCTACAGGAACGAATAATTTCAGAATTTAATAAAAGACGCGACTTTAAGGAGCTTGTACTCACGCCGCCCATAGACATATACACTAAAACGTCATCTAACCTAAGATAAGATACCTTATTCACGTACAACCAACGAACAAACAAGTCATAATCTGCCGAGATTTTATAGGACAAGTTAAAATACCCGTATCGTTCATACAAACTTGCTTTTGCAAAAGAGCCTGGATGTGGAGGCATCCACCCAAAACGAAGCTTCCATGGTTTAAATCTCGCAGAAGAATAATGCCTTACTAGTTTAACATCGTTAAAAAACTGAACATCGCCAAAAACAAGTTCCGTACCTGCCTTGCTACACATTAATTCAATTGCTTCCTTTACTACTCCAGCATGGGAAAAAATGTCGTCGGAATTAAGGAATGTAATTACATCCCCAGACGCGATTTTCACTCCTTTGTTCATGGCATCGTAGATACCATGGTCTTTTTCAGATACGACCACATCAATATCGTTTGAAAACTGCTTCAGTATATCAACCGTTCCATCATTAGACCCCCCATCTACAACGATATACTCAATATTCTCATAGCATTGATTTAAAACAGACCTAATGCAATCGGTTAGGGTACTTTCTGCATTAAAAGAAACGGTTATTACGGATACTTTAACCTGTGGAATTTGGTTCATTGAGTACTCAACACACCTCGAAAGCAGGACAATAACGACTCTTTATAATTATTGATGCTGTATTTGGACTGGGACGACGTCAAATTCTCCGCTCCTATAAATCTGAGAGAAGCCTTATCTCGGCACAATTCATATAATCCTTGGGATACGCTTTCTACAGATAAGGGGTCAACAAGTACACCATTTTTAGAGCTTATAAAGTTAGGAATATAATTATGCCGGGAAGTATGGAGCGCACAACCAAATGCCATACCTTCAATCAATACTATTGGCTGAGCTTCAGTTTCATAATACGTTGGCAAACTCACCACATCTGCGTTTAATAGCAAATTTTGCTTAGCAATACCTTCAACCACACCATGATACTGAACTCGGCCTTGGGTTCTTTCCGAATACCAATTTATCTTAGCAACAATAGACTCTGAGCCTGAGCCTGCCACATCCAGGTGAATATCAAGCCTCCTTTGAACGCAGTATTCAAAAGCTTCAAGCAAGGTTAACAAACCTTTCTCTGGCACTAATGACGATAGAAACAGAATATTAAGTGGTCGATGAGTTAGTCCGGTGGTGACCTTTTTTCTAACCAGCTCAACATACAAATCATCCTGATCATAAAAATTAGAAATCACTTCAATTCTCATGTTTGGATAAGTAGCGAACTGTTCTTTCATGGCAGGCAATAAAACAATTGAAGTATCCACTTTTGCATAAATACTATCTAACAACCATCGCATCCAAAAGTTCAGGTTCATTCTAAAACGAATAAAATCGGCGCCATGCAGGTGATTAACTATTTTTACGCCTTTGATACTCATTAATAGTACAAGAGGCAGATCTCGGACAAAAAAACCAAACAACGTTCTAGAACAAGTGAAATAACAGATGTCAAATCGCCTGAAAAGAAATATTAAAATCAACCTTATCCAATATTCTGCATAAGAGAGTAACGCTGTTAGCCCCTCGCGCTCACTGCTATTAATAAGAATGGTAGATACACCCTCAACCTTGGCGGCAACATGAAAAGCTACGGATTGACCTGTAATGGGAAAAGCGGCGGGACCAACAGCCAGAATCTTCATTGGGAATAACTATTACTAAACGATAACAACGACATTTTTAAGGATTTAAAAATTATTAGCAAGCAGCTTGCAAGTAATTTAGATGATCCAATAGGGATTGAATAGTGGTTTTAGATCGCGAATTTGGCTATTCTCTCACATGCAACTGTGTTAAACCCCTTTACCTACCTCTACCAAAGAAACGAGCACTTGAATGGAAAACATTTACAGTTCTGGAAAATATCTGGAAAATACAAAAACATGGCATTCAGAAGACTCTCAGTGGAAAGCAGAGCAAATCACGACATTTTTAAGCAAAAACTTACCAAGTGAGCTTTCTTCAATATGTGAGGTGGGTTGTGGCAGCGGTGCTATAATCGAAAACCTAGCACTCAGACCTGATTTCAAAAATACCAAATTTTTTGGCTACGATATATCCCCACAAGCCATAGACATTGCGGAAAATCAAGTGGGAAGAAAAGCAGAATACAAGCTCCTGCCGGTAGAAAAAATACCAAACGAATACGATCTGCTGATGGCTATAGACGTATTCGAGCATGTACCGGACTACCTAGGCTTTCTAGAAGAGTGTAAAAACAAAGCCAACTACAAACTATATCATATTCCTTTGGATATCCATTTATCATCGGTGCTACGAAGTGAGTTTGTCAAGAGTAGAGCAGAAATTGGGCACATTCATTATTTCAGCGCTGAATCAGCAATAGCAACATTAGAAGACACTGGCCATTCCATAATTGCTTCCACTTATACGCCAGTTGGAACCGGTTTATTTCTACAACATCCCACATTAAAAAGAGCAATAGCTAACATCCCGCGAGTATTAGTAAGTCTCTTTAGCACGAAATTGGCGGCAAGAATATTTGGCGGTTATTCGTTGTTGATTTTAACCAAATAGATTGGCTTAATTGATGCTTCCACCCTTGAGAAAAGATGATTCAAACTTAGAATACAGCTGGAACAGAATTGCCCTGAAATACAGCCATGAGAACCCCAACGCTGACCTAAAACCTAGCATGTCATTAGCCCTTAGAGCCTTGATTCCATTTTTGACTGTAGATACTCTATTCGTATCAGACACTCCCCCGCCGGTAAAGACTGAAACAATCTCATCAATTTTGTACAGTCTCTTTTTTGATCTCAACAAGTATAATAGGAATTCATAGTCGCCCGACTCGTCAAAATCGCAAGAAAATGACCTCTCATCAAAACATGTTCTATTAAACAACATACTTTGATGACAACATATCATGCCCGTGTGATAGTGTTCAGGTAAGAGCGCAACTCTATGGCCATTTCGCCTTTTAGCGTCGACCACATAATGATCACCGTACAAGACATCAGCATCTACATTAGTGTTCAAATCAAACAAACGAGATAAGGACTGTGGGTTATAAAATGTATCACCTGCATTCATAAATATAATCCATTCACCACAAGCCAACGAAATGCCTTTGTTCATTGCATCGTATATTCCCTCATCTGACTCCGATCTCCAGGTGGATATGACATCACTATTCGAGGCGATAACATTAACCGAGTCGTCGTGTGAGCCGCCATCGATTACTATAAATTCTAACCAGGGGTAACTTTGTTGTCTTACCGACTCAATGGTTTTTCTCAGGCCCGCTGAGTTGTTGTAAGTGACCGTAACTATAGAAATGAGAACTCTCAAGCACTACTCCTTACAAGCATCTTAAGTCAAAATCTCCTTAACTTAACATCACTAAAAGAAACAAGGTCGCGTTCTTTAAACGTGACTAAAAAACAGTAGACCATCGTAATAACCATTAAAGAATATCCAAACCCGGAATAATATGGCCTCTGAATTAATAACAAAAAAAACATCAACCAAATAAGATGAAATCGTTTTTTTAGTAGAACAGAGAAAAAAGGTAATACTAAAATAATAGTCTGATAAAATACTCCTATCAGACCTTGTCTATAATTTGGCGCAAGCGGTGTGGCGGTTATAGGTCCATCCGCACATAGATCAACCCCTCCCTTATAGCACTCTACGTTTCCAAATATAAATATCCTTGGGGTGATTGAATTCAAATAATAATCTATTTCTCTAGATCGATTATCTCCAGATAACTTGCCGTCTTCAACAACAAACCTTTCCAGAAAAAAATCAAACAAACCAAGGTATTGTACGAATAATGAAATCAACACAAGCACAAGACACAACATAAGGAGACTATAGGTTCTATTTAAATAGAAAGAATACAAAAAGAACAACAAAACATGGGTTAGGCTAAAAGTAATGACACCAAAAAACATGATAACTAGAGAGGTTTTATTATCCCTAGAAAGCAACTCTCGAAGAATCACGACAAAACAAATAAAAAACGAAAAAGCGCCAGGCTCATCATAAACAAAGGAAGGCCTTATGATTTTACCAAATACTGAATTTGAATAAGAAAGTAGATATAGAGCATTACCGCGTCCGTCTGGATTCTTTATTACTCCAAAATGCTCTCCACCAAGTAATGTGTAAAAAAATGATATCCAAGAGCATACTAACGCAACGACCGTGAATATCGTTAATGCACTACAAATGTAGTGAATATTCCTTTTATTTACTAAAAAAACAAAGGCCAGAAGAGACAAGGGAAGAATTGAAGTTCTATTAAACAATAGCGAACCTTGAGTTAATACCGACATTATGGCGATGACACCAAGAATGATAGACACCACGCCAATCAATTTTATATCCGTTCTATAATTTTCTAGCAATGCAATCACAAATGCGAAGGAAACAAGCCCACCGAATATTGCGATAAACGGGATACCAGAATGAACCGATAAGGGCCAAGACCATCCGAGCGACAAATACCCAGCGAATATGATGGCCTTCAATTGGTTAACGGGTGAAATACTATGATTCATAGCATCTCAGAATATAAATTCAGATATTGTTGTGCAATTTTTTGAATAGAAAATTGGTTTTCAGCCATTTCAATCACTGAGCCAGGGACTCGATACTTGCCAAGCGATATGCGTCTCACAGCACTGACGATATCATCAACATTAGACGACGCAAAACCTGCTCCACTACCTAAATGACTAATGAGCTCACCAGGAGCGGAACTATCGAGACATACAACAGGGGTGCCACAAAATATAGATTCAATTATGGTTTTACCAAATGCCTCCTGTGAAGACAACATCAGAAACAGATCTGAATTTGCAAAAGCCTTTGATAAAACAAGCTCGTCAACAAAACCAATATTAACGGATTTGAGCCCACCAACATCACCGACGAATTCGTTAGCACCTTTTCCAAAGAAAATAAATTGGCACTCATTTTTTAAGTGGTCAATAACACTTAACAACAACCGTCCACCTTTGTGCGGATCCAATAGATTCTGAGCGCCTACCAACACGACAGGCATTTCGGCATCAAGCCCCAGGCTCCTTTTATAATTGACATTGCGATGCTTAGCTTTAAAAACTTCTTTTTCAACCGAATTATAGATTGTTGAAATTTGAGAATTTGAAAATAGACCCGTTTTTAGTGCTTCTCCTCGTAGCCACTCACTAATCGCCACAAAATGCACCTTACTGTAAAGCCATTTTCTCCTCTCAAATGCCAAGTTAGAGATATAATTTGATAAACGCTTATTTACTAAAGGACAGGCCGTACATTTCTGCTCATAACCATTGCAATCCAAGCTATAGTGGCACCCCTTTGTAAAAGGCCACATATCTCTCATAGTCCATAATACCTTAGCTTTTGGAATTAATTGACTAATTTGGGAGACACTAATGCCATAGTTTATCCAATGAAGATTGATCACATCAAAAGAATCGAAATCAATATCTTTAAACACATTAAACGGGTCTAGCCCAACGCTATACAGAACTTCATCATTCCACTTTTTTCCTAATAGAGCATTATTGAATCTGTGATTTAGCCCCTTCTTGATTCTGGTAGCGGTAGATTCTATTTCAATCAGCCCGGCAACATTACCTGCATCTGAAGTTGGCGCAGAAATAAACGATTTAACTCCGATATCCCTCAACCCCAAATGAAGACGCAATGCTCCCTTTCCAGCACCACTATCAAGGGAGCCAGATGTCAAATGAAGTACTCTCATAGAGGAAAAGAAATCTCCAAAATAGGTGCGAACTAGAAATCAATTTACTAGGCTAACACATCGATAAAATGAAACTTCTCCAGCACCCTTGCTATATCCAATTCATTATCTGCATAAACAATATTCTTATTATCGATGTACTCACTTAACCCTTCTTTTGCGATAGGATGAGTAAACAGAGACTTGGCGCCTACAAGAGATGCTTCATAACAAACGGTAGAAAAACCAGAAATACACAATTGAACCTTGGGAAGGAGATCTTCTAGGTTCTCTTGACTCATTTGAAAGTCAATCTTTGCAATATAGTCTTCATCACTAAAATATAGCGCTTTTTCGTCGTTTGATAGAGGGTGAAGAGGATGCTCCCTTACTAAAATCACACAGTTTGAATGGCACCTTTTTAAAACTGAAATCAAATCAAAATTGAAGTACCTGGGAAAGCCTTGCAAGGCTAGTAGCACTACATTTTTTTCATCTAATTTTACAAGTTCGTTATTGAACTTTTTATACTGACATAATTTGTTCTTATAGTAGTCGAACCATAACATGCCAACGATATTTTTTGAAAACAGATCCGAGTTGGGTAGCGCTTTTTGTAATCGGTTATATGAGACCAAATCCCATAGCAAATATCTATTGGGAAGTGAATCTGGAGAAACAACGCTGAGTGTTTGTAAATGGTTATACATAGGATGTTGGTCGTTTTGAATACCATGCTGGTACTCAACGACTGCAGTCTGTTTTTCTCTGAATGCCGAGATTAAAGCAAGCGTGGAAGGATGGTAGTAGACTACCACTGCGACTTTACTTACACTCTTAAGCTTAGCGATCCAACTGTATATCTTTTTCTTTCTAAGATACACTTTTAACCAAATTGATAAGTTGTTTCTAAGATTATTTTCAGTGGAAATACCTTTTTCTTGTAAATAATGCGCCACAAGATTGGATACTTTTTCAATCTCCTCAATATCTTCACCTGAGAGGTGCACTGAACGAGCCATCAAGTCCAATAAAAAGTCGAAATTAACGCTATTAAAATCAGCGAAGGAAAGCTCGTCGTAACCAACCTCTAATTTTGACACTCTTTTACCCGTGTTTGAGTAATGACTGGCTAATGAATCTTGATGTTTACTGACTTTAACTCTGCCAACCCTGAGATTTCTATGTTGAGCTGGAGCGACAACCAAAACATCACATCTTTCGACAAGAAAAATCAAAAGCCGAAAAAAGCTTATTGGCAGCAACAAAAACCTAACTATCTTTTTCCCAAATGTATTTTTTTTTATATCAGTCGAGTTATTTCTCAAGGAAATATATAAAAAGGCTCTACATACAACAAGGAAAGAGAAATTAGATGTGTTTTCAACTAACGCTCTTTCAACACCATCAATGACTTGTAGTATCTCTTTATTATTCATAAAGTAAAACGATCAGGGTATCGAATTATCGAGCACTAGATTCAAGCCCAAAAAATGGGGTTATTTTTTGATAAAACATGGTATGTGAGACATAGGAAGCTTTTGGACCTGATAGTCCAGGCCATTGAGAAATTCGTCTACAGCCCTGGTTTCCCCCGCAACTGTAGCGTAATCGTCGAATACAACCAAACCACCCTTAACAACCCTATCAAATAGTTTATCTAGAATGAATTTACTTGGTTCGTATACATCCACATCAATATGTAACAATGCAATCCTAAGCTCTGGATGTTCTGCAATATACTCAGGAATGGTATCAAAGATATTGCCTTTCACTAGCTCGTAGTTGTTAAATAACTTATTCTGAAGTGCAACCTCAAGCTGATCCACAGGTATCCCATCACCACCTTGACTTTCAAACCTTTTTATAAAATCTGAGTCATCCTTATCGTTCGATTTTGGGAATTTCCCAAAAACATCAAAGCCAATCACTTTTCTAGAGTTAGAGCTTTCCAGCATATCTCTGTAAGTTAAAAAACGTATTAAAGACGTTCCCTTAAATACGCCAAACTCTAAAACATGTCCCGGTAAATCAACAATAGATTTGTATAATTCATAGTGTGCTATTGCCTTTGACAATCGTTTTACGTTACTGGTCAGGTAAAAGCCGTTCTCATAATCCCACGATTTATCGAGATCGTATCCAAATATTTCACTCATTCAAAGCACACCTATTCAAACTCGCTAAAATGAAACAATGACGTATTTCCACTTTCTATGGTCTTAAATCGAGCCCTTAATTCAACCATATTCTTGAGGCATTCTTGCCAAGAAATTTTCACGCTATAACAAACTCACGTTTTTCAAGCCCAAATGATCTAACTACAACGTAAAATGCCATAGTGAGATTATAGAAAAAATAAGCAAAAGCAACGTATTCTATTGGGACGCTAGAAGGGAACCATATCATTGCCACATACATTAGAGACATAACAAAGTTTACTAAACTTAATTCGCTTAACATCGCTGCATATATCAAGTACTTTGAATACAACAAATAAACAAGATGCATCTGCATAGAGGCAACGAGAAGAGCTATAGTAATCCAACTTACCCGGTATTCTTCAGGCCATAGATAACTCAAATAAAAAATCAAACTTATAAATAATGTGATATTTAAAACGATGGAAAGCAGTATATAGCGCGATCTTAATTTGGCCAGCTCCTGTATCTTCCCATTTTTGTACAAGTCAAAAACCCTACCCAAATAGGCCTGATTTAGTGCATTACAAAACAACAACCCACATGCAGCCATACTAAAAGCAAAAGTATAGATACCGAGCTGTTCAAGACCAACTAAACTTGCTATCAGTATCTTGTCTGCGCCCATTTTAACCCAATTACCAATCGCCTGTGGCATAACTTTAGTGCCCGTTATCAGCACATACCAAACTGAATTGAACGTAGGTAGCTTCATGGCAAAATTTTTACGGGTATAAAAAATAGATATTACTACACCCACTATCACACCGATCAATATGCCGACCAATCTTGCTAATACATCATCGACTAACAAAAGCACCAAAACAATTGACACTACCGAGGCTATTGTAATTCTTACTAATTCGCTGATCGAATAATCACTTGTTAAACCTTTTGCAATTAAGATCTTAGTATGTATATCAAACCGGCCCAGCAAAAAACCTAGAGTGGAGGCAAACCATAAACTGATATAATCGAGATTTGTAGAAAATATCTGAACTTCTTCGTACGCAAGAATCAAAAATGCTGAAAAAACAAATAAAAAAATGCAAACCAACCAACTCGATGACAGTAAGATTGAGAACTCATCACTTTTCATGAGTTGCGTTTCTCTGGCTACAGTTATGCCAAAGCCATAGTTATATAACGATGATAATATCGTTGACAAAGCAACTATGTATGCAATCAGACCAAAGTCACTGGGCTGCATTAAGCTAACTAATATAATTGTTACAACAAAACTAATAGCTTTGCTAGCACCTCCAATTGCGAAGTACTTACCAAATTTTGATTTAGAAATCTGGATGAGTTTAAGTTTTAGTGAGAGCAAAGCCTAATACCGCTAGCACAAACTCAACTAAGTTAAATTTGAGTTTACAATCGCTTCTGCAACAACAAAATCATCAATCGTATCGATATCAACAGATCTAGTTTTATCCATTAAATAGGGAATACCTGATTGATAAATTGTAGCCAAGTTCTTATCTCTTAAATCATCGATTTTTCTGATGTAAATAGCACCGTTTGGATGATATGCCTTAACCTGATCTTGACTACGGGTGTTCCCTGTTATCATAGGCGAGTTAGGAAAAACGGGTGACCAATCATTATCGTGTTTTGTAGTAAAGGCAAATGATATGGCAAAGTCATACTCAACCGCTGAGAATACCGCTTTGTTTGTACTTTTATATAATTTTACTGCCTCATCGACATGTTTAGAGGACCTGAGCGGCATCGTCGGTAACGCCATCAAAAAATCGCCTTCTCTATCAGAGAATATTTTGTCAACAGAGCTCTTCAGATAATCAAATATTTTGACTTTATCCCCGGCTTCTTCCGCTGTACGATCGTCCAAGACCAGCTTATCCGACTTAAAATGATTCTTAGCTAAACTCCAATACTCCTCGGAGTCAGTAGAAAATATCACCTCATCTACGCTAGCGGAATGCATACAAGCTTCGAGCGTCCAAAGAACAAGCGGTTTTCCCGCAAGTGATTTAATGTTCTTTTGGGGTAACCGTTTAGAACCTGACCGTGCAGGAACAAAAGCAGTCAGTGTCATGCCTTTTTCTCCAAGAATGATTGCCACGTGTTTTGAATTTCCGAATATACAGTGCACACATCGACAAACTCTTTATCCGATAAATGAGGCAATGGCATACGATCTCTCCTGCTCATTAATCCAGCAGCTTCTAGAAGCGCCTTATTAGTTCTATGCCAACCATATTTTTTAACAACTCCTCCGAAGAATGGCTTCTCTAGCTCTTCGATTATAAAGTTTTGGGTGTCTTCATCATCATTATTCATGGCTTCCCAAAACAATTCTGCTATTGAAGCGTCAAATATAGATATCCCGTTTAACCAACAACGGGCCCCCATTTTATAAAACTCCCTGAATCGTGCCTTACCACCTCCAGCTAGAATGACCTTGATATTGGGCTCTAACTCGAATGCTTGTCGGGCCACCTCGAAGTCCTTGGCATCTTCCTTTAACGCCACAATGTGCGAAACTTTAGGCAAGGAAGAGATTAGGCTTTGCGGCCAATGCATCTGAGTACCATCGGAACCAGATAAAAAAGGCATTTCATGCACTAGCAAAGGAAAATTTGATTCTATTCCAATTTGATTGTAATGAGAGAGTACTTGTTCATCAGTAAAGTACTTTTCTCGCATGATGAGAGAAATCAGATCTGCGCCACACTCCTTAGCATGAATTGCAAACTCTATACTTTCTTTAGTTGAACAATGGATGGGATCACCGACAATAACAATGGTGTCATCTTTGAAACCTTTTACAGTCTTCGCACAAAAAGCGTTTAACTCCATTATTTCGGTGTGACTCAATTGGGAATATCTAGAGTTGTACGCCATTGCGTAAAACTTTCGTGCACCCTGCTCATACATCCTTGACAAATAACGCTCCAAGACGTCGTAATCAACTTCATACTGATCATCAAACGGAGTGAATATTGTATAAAACGGACCATCTAACTTATTTTTAAGATCTCTAAACACGACAATAACTCCGCTATAGTTTATTTTCCAAGAAACTGAGAGCGTACCAAAACCCTTCCCCTCGGTTTTTGTGCCCTTGCCAGATCTCAGGTATAAATTGAACCCCAGGCGCTTTTCTCTTTAATATTTCTCCGATGCGCCCAAAATCCACATCGCCTTTGCCAATCTGAACACCTTCACCGTCAACACCTTTCGCATCAACAATATGAAGATGAATCACATAAGGGGCAACTTTTTCGACAAAATCATAGATTGATACTTCAGCATAATTACAGGCCATCATAGAATGAGAAACATCAAGACAAATTCCTACACCTGTTTTTTCGCAGAATTCCACAATTTCATCAGCTTCAACAAATAAACTATGGTAACTCTGCCCACCAAAATGCCATGGGAAAGGAGGCATAGTTTGAATTGCCAGCCTTACTCCCTCCGCATTAACTCTTGCAAGTGATCTTTCCACGATAGAGTATTTTTCTCTCACTTCACTTTTCGGCCAGAACCCCTCAGCATTCCAACCTCCTGCATTCACAACTATGACAGGCTTCTCAGTTAAAGGAAAATATGTAGACAATTCTAGCGTGTGCTTTATTACGCTCTCTAAATGTGTGATCGATTGCTCCCGATAAGCATCGTCATAAGAGCTCAAGTCTAATAAATGGTCATTCTCAAACAATTCGGGAGCGTGAACGGCAAACCCTATTTTAGATTCCTTATCTAAATATTGGCTAATATCTAATTTCATATCCGAGTATGAAAGGTGTATCTCAACAAAATCTAAATTAACGCCATTAATAAGCTCTCTATAATCATGATATCTAACCGGAATTCCATAAGGCCTATCAAAATTATATCTGGCCTTTTTAATCACGCCGCCTTTAATATCAGACTCAAAAAATGCATCTCCAAGGCGAATATTCCTCCGAGCTTTTTTGCCAATCAACTCACTAAGCTTGTTTGGCTGCAAACCGTTACCAGGGCTACGGATCTCAATCATTTCTGCGTTTATTGGTTCTCCCAACTTGATATCCACTGAGGCATAAAGACTTTTAGCTAAAACCTCCCTGTTTAACATTTCTCCCTGAGTTAACGAGCGTGGCTTGTCTGTACCTAGAGCTTGCTCCAATGCACGTATATCACGCACCATTAACGAGAGCTCTTCTGGTAACAAGCTCACTTTATGATCGTTACCTTCTAGCGTTTTATCTACCGTAAAGTGTTTTTCAATAACTTTCGCGCCAAGACATACTGATGCTGTAGCAACAGCCCAGCCTCTTTCATGGCCGGAATATCCGACTAACGTTTGGGAAAGTTTCTTGATCCGTTCTATATATTTTAAGTTAATATCTTTAAAAGGTGTTGGATACGTTGAATTACAATGCAATAAGATAAATTGAGCTTTACGCCTTTCCAAAAACTCAATTGTACTCCGAATTTCATCTTCCGTTGACATACCGGTGGAGCAAATCATCACCTTTCCTGTTTTAGATATTTCTTCAAGCAATTCAAAATTGGTGAAATCGGCCGATGCGACCTTATATCCAGGAATTCCATACGCCTCCAGCTTTTGCAAGGATACTACATCCCATGGCGTACAAAGAGGTGTGACTCCTACTTCATAGCAATAGTCAAATGCCTCATAAAGGTCTTCATCTTTCAACTGGAATCTAGACAATAAATCCATTGTGTACTGCGAGCCTAGATCATGAGAATCTAGATTCGAGTTTCCATAAAGGGATTCCATATCTCTCATCTGAAACTTTACTGAATCAACCCCAGCTTTCGCCGCCAAAGAGATTAGACGCTTGGCTAATACAATATCACCTTGGTGATTGTTACCAATTTCAGCGATAAGATAGGCTGGGTCTTCATCAGAAATACGCCTATTATTTATTTCATAAAAGCGCGCTCCTCGATCAGCTAAGGCAACCAGATTTCCTCTTTCATTAACCAAGGGAATTGAGAGATTACTTTTATTCAGGGCAGCAGTGATATCAGCGGGTGTTGACTCGTAAGGCATGGAGAAACAGTCACGGTTGTAGACGTCAACTACCGGTTTATCAAGGTCCACCTTAGATTGAGTAATAATCCATCGTCTGAAATCGCCATCTGCAAATGCACCTAACAAACGATTAGATGCATCAACCACATAAACCATCTTTTTTTTGTTTGATTCAATTTTTCTTAGAGATGTGCGAATAGAATCAGAGTCGGTTACTACGAAACTCCTTAAGTTCTTTAGTATTATCATCTTTCTGTTAGATCACCTAAGTTCTCGATTGCGTCCAATAACAACTCTAAAAAGCGTATACCCAACACCCAAAAACAATCCGCCAACTGCACCTAAAGCTGTCATCACAACTCTACGGGGGCCGGATTTGACCTCAGGAACTTTTGCAGCACTTACAGTTTTTAAAGCATACTCGTTACCCGCTCCAGCTAACATTAGAACTTTAGTTTGCTCTTCCATCAATTCGAAAAAAACGGCTTTCATCTCTGCGACCTTAGTTTTCTCTACATTCTCAGTGAGAAACTCAATATTATCTCTCGCTTCCTTGATTTTTCTTAGGCGCAGGTGTTCATTGAGATCACTAATAATCATACCTAACCATTCAGCTGCTTTATCTGGTGAATAATACTCTATTGCCAGTGTTATAAAGCCCGTCTTTTTATTCTCACTAACAGACAGATATTCCATAAAACGCTTGTACAACTGCCAACTCGTCGGCTCTGGGGATTTACCTATTGGCACATCCCTTACCCAGGCTGAACGTTTCGTGTCATATATTTTAGGGTCAATAGCAAGCGTTCTAGACTCTTTATCCCAATGTGAAACTGCATATATGTCAACCGCCAGCCCGTGTTTTACAATAAATGCTTCAACAAAATCCCAAGATTGCAGCAATTGCAGTGCAATATCTTTATCCTTAGGTCCGGAGTTCAGATTACCTAAACCAACCAAAGTTGAAACCCCATCAAACCCACCCAGCAATGCGGATAAGCCACTGGATTGCTGATCTACTGGAACGAGCAGCGCCTCAGCTTCGTATGTATCAGGAATGAATCTAGCATACATGAAAGCACATATTGACAATGAGGCTACGAATATCCCAATTATCAATTTAGCTTTAAAAATTTCAGATATCAGGTCTCTTATACTAATTTCCGAATTAAAATCGGCCATTTGTGTGGTAAGCCTTCATACAGTGAAAATTAATTTTATACCAATGAGAGAGCGCAACATTCACCATTTTAAAAACTAGCCACCGCCGCAGCACCTAAAGCGATTTGATAGAAAATTTCTGACACGCTACCCCATAATGTTAAGGATTTAATTCTATCGGTATCCAAAGGAACGACAACAGTATCACCAGGTTCTATCGTTGCCGAGCTCCGCCTAAACCAAGCGGATGATGAAGGTAATACAACTCGACCATTTGCTTTAACAACGTATATTCGATTTTTATCTGCTTTCACGCTTGTCCCACCAGATCGATCTATATATTCATAAACATCAAGATCATCATCGTAAAGATGGGAAGTCGGAAATTGCACCTCTCCTAACACCGTAACCGACTGCTTGTGCCTCGGGACAAACAACTCATCCCCCCCGACGACTCGCACACTGCTTGCTGCACCACCACTTAACTGTTTCGGCAAATCAATTACCATTCGCCCTAAAGGTTCTGTTGACTCTATACTTTCCAGGAGCTGCTCCGCATCTTCAGTATCGACTTTCTCTGAAGAATTTTGTTGCTCTATATTTAAAGCCGCTATCTCGCTTTGTAGCTTTTGCCTGAGCTCCAACAATCTTTCCTTCTCCAGCTCTTTTAGTTCTACCCTCGTAAAAACAGCTCCAATGGGATACGCCTGCTTGGTGAACCCACCTGCTCTTTCCACGACTTGCGCCAGAGTTTCTCCTCGACGGATGGTGTATGTGCCAGGGAACACTACCTCTCCGCTAATGTTAATTTCTTCTTTTGGGGACCATTCTGGAAGCTGACGGATGTTTATCGTGTCCTGTTCAATTAACTTAAAGGAATTTGCGAAGTCTAGTTCAATATTTTTATACTCTGTCTGCAGTATTTGCTTATCGTCAATCACTTTGCGGGTAACTTCAGCAGACAAGTCAAAAGCATTTTGGGAAAGCCCACCCGCCAACTGGATCAACTTTCGTGCTGTCATGCCTTCAGTTAGAGGATAAACACCAGGAAAGCGCACACTACCATTGATAGTCACAGTTTTAACTGGGTTTTCGCGGCTGGATTGAAGTCTCAACGTCGAGATTATCTCGCTCATTTGCTCAGAGGTGGCCCTTTCTTTCTTTAAATCAAAAACTATTATCGTGTCTTGTGGATGTAACTCTATATTATTTTCGCCATATGGCTCAGATATTGCCCGGCTCAACTCAAATGTCAGCAACGTAATGTTGCGCGAAGGCATGATTTCACGCTTTATTAACGCTGTTTTTAAGTCCGCGCTGGGGAGTAGACTCTCAATACTCTCGATAACATCATTGACCCTCATCCCCGGCTTCCAAGCCGTGAGCCCAGGTCGCTTTACATGCCCTTCTAATGTGATCACATTCTCAAACGTATCCAACACTGAATGAACTACAAGCTCATCTGCTGCTTTTAAAATCGTACCCAAACCTGAATTAGTAGCCAGGTTCACTCCAAATACGGTCCGATCTCCGTTTCGGTCAATACGTCGAATTTTACTTTCGGAAGGAAAAGCAGTGGGCAATAACCCCCCCGCAAGATTAACAAGCTCTTGCGCTGTGGTTTCGTCCTTTAGCTCGTAAATAGCCGGCCTTCGAACCTCGCCATCCACACTAACAGTTCTTCCTATTGGTGGAATAAAAATCACATCACCAGAAAAAAGACGGACATCGTTGCTGGTATCTCCACCGAGCAACATGTCATAAAGATCCAAAGTAGCAACAATTTTCCCCTTACGTTTCAATTGCACATTTCGTAAAGAGCCAATTTTTGTGATACCCCCGCTAGCAAACAAGGCATTTGTTATGGTTGATAGCGAACTAACCACTAATGACCCTGGTCGAAGTGCTTCCCCGAGCACAAACACGCGGATGGACCGAATGGCACCCATGGTGACGGAGCTTTTTACACCAATCATTTGTTCTGATATTGTCTTACTGATTAGCTGTTGAACTTGAGTAAAACTAAGCCCCGTCAGAGAAATGGGCCCAATTTCGGGGAAGTGTATCCTACCTTCTCTGCTGACAACAAAATCATAGCTCGCATTTTCCTTGCCATAAAGCTGAACCACAAAGGTATCACCCGGACCTATCACATAATCTGATGGTACTGGTATATCTTCACTGGGCGTAAACGCTTCTGCGTTATTATCAAAAAGATCATATCCATACATACGAAGCTCATCATCTGAAAACATCTCCGTATCGAATATGTTTTCTTTCTCAAATTCACTGGATTCATTTTCAATTCCGTCTGCTGGTTGATATTCAGGAATAGCAGCACGAGGTTGAGACAACGGTTGTTCTAGAGCCGGCTGGATATTGTTCTGACCTGATTGCAATTGCCCTACATCTACACCAAACTGTTCAGCGATTCTTTTTTGCTCATCTGGTGACAATCGCTTAAATTGCTCGATCTGAGCTTCCGTCGGCGTAAAAGAATGGGCTATGTTTGAGTTAAGACACAAACCAATCACACTCATAGCCATAATTAGATAGATACTTTTAAATTTTGTATTCAAAGCCAATCGCAACTCCGCTTCCCTTAATATTCTGATTATTCCAAACAACATCGTCACTCAGGTGGCTCACCGTAGCCGATACTTTAAACTTTTCAAAAACACTACCGTAGGAGATTTCTACTAGCTTGCTGTTAGTGGAACTGTCACCGTAAACTGATCCACTGGGGTTCACACGGTTGGTGCCATCCTGGTTGAGCTTCATGTCTGCGATCCTCCAGGTTATTTCGTCGCCATTTGCCAGATAATGGGCCCCAGCAATAGCAATAACCTGTGAATCATTGTCGTACGATGCGCCTATGGGTCTTTGCTCGTACCTGTACCCATCCTGGTAAACCGTATGCTCATAGGCCAAGTTATACCGATCTCCGTTGACGGTAGTTTCGGTGTACTCTAAATGGATGCGGTTATGGCTAGCGGACGTAGCAAACGCAACTTCCATACCATAGAGATAGAACCCCCTTGAAGGGAAACCTCCACTTTCATCTTCTCCCACATACTGCATATATAGCGCAGAATGGGTGCCAAATAGCGAACCACCAAGTCGCCAATCAATGGCACCCAACTGATTACCAGGCTCGTTTGTTTCGCTGATGCCATCATCGCCCACATTGTCTCTACCCAGCATCAAATTCCACAGACTGGATAAACTGTCGGGTCTACCTTCCCCACCCCATTGAGCTGTTCTTGAAAAGCCTATCTCCAACGCAGGCAACGGCTTAATCCCGAGGCGTAAACCCAGTAGCTTCGCGTTAGCAATGGTGCGGTCGCTCTCTAACTCACCCGCAAATGCGGTTAACGTCCAGGGCCCGAGCCACTCTAACACGGGAAAGTCAAATACTTCTGAGAAATTACGCTGTAACATCAGGGCATCAATCGGGCGAGCACTCGAGGACAAGATCAAGCTGTTCTGCCACCCAGGCCCCCACCACCTGTCCACGGCCCCCACGCTAGCGGACCAGTTTCCTATCAATGCCGCAAAATAACTTCCGTCGTATAGAAACTCCTCACCGTCAAACGGCTCTTTCACCCAAGTACCAACCATGCGAGCCGCAAAACGTTTACCTATCCAATCCAACTCGGCCTGCAGCTCTGTTTCATCGCGTTGATCACTGGAAAACTGTTGAAATGGGTCTATATCGGATCGAGCGCCTAGTCTTACTCCAAAATGTGCTGGTCGCTTGGCTTGCTTATAAGAAAAACGAACGTAATCCAGAGACCACCGAACAGAACCAGTGAGCTCAGCTCGGTGTGCTTCGGCCAGATCTGAAGCCACAGCTCCCCACATGACGGGCCACGTGGTTATGGGAGCCTGGAGAAGACCAGCGTCACTGAGCACAGTTAGGTGATGCCGAATCCGCTCATCCCCAGGATCTATCCACGGCCCGCTGTGGGCATTTTTAGCCACTGAGAGAACCAGCAAACACAGGAACAAGAAGCTATAGAGTCTTATTTTTTTACCCATACACCATTACAGGTCGAAAAGCACGCTACCGCCCTGATGAATACCACCAAGACCACTCGCGCAATGAATATCTATGCTCAAACTGCTCTGAGCAGTTTTTCTTCTACTTCTATTGTTTGCTTACGGCCCAACAGCTTCAGCAGCACCATTGCTCGATCTGTGCCATTGGAGCACAAGTAAACCGCTTCGAGATCCTTAAAAGGTCCATCCTTGAAGATCACATTTTGATTAGACTGAAACTCTGGCACGTCAGTGTAACCACTTTCCTTGAACTTTAAGTAATCTATAAACCCATCGTCAACTGTGGCCCACCAATCACCGAACTTCAGCACAGTCTGCACACCTCGGGTACTTCGCACTGAAGTGTAGTGGGTGGCAATGCAATCGAGATTGATGAAAATATAACCAGGAAAAAGTGCTTCTACGGATCCACTCCTGCGAACCAGTCGCGGACAGTAAGTGGTAAGATCTTGGTTTTGCAGATGTGCTTCAGCACGCTGCTCCTGGCGAACCTTGGTTTTTAAAACGTACCAGGACATCCTTAATTCCCCACGGGCAGGCTACGTGGCCACCCTTATCTAACTTTACTACCCATTCATTATCAACCGCTTGTACAAATTTTTGTCTTAACTTCAAACGCTTATTTCTAATGCTTATAAATATAGACAACAACCGCAAGTAGTAAAGTTTACCCTTTGATAATTAAGCAGTTTTAAAATTTGTCGATGAGGTTTAGAGTATTGTACTTTGCGTACTTTAACTCAAGGAGTTTTTACGCTTTTTGTGTGATTTGCACTCATATTGGCCACAAAGACAATCCAGATAAAGAAAGGTTTTAGATCCATGCCTAATGCTGCTAAACCGGTTTCCGCTTCAGCTGTACAAAATCACGTTTACAAAGTGTTTCCCAATGATTTGAACGCCCATTACACCGTATTTGGTGGCCTGGTAATGTCATTATGCGACCGGGTTGCTCTGGTGGTCTCGGAGCGCCATAGCGGCAAGGTTTGCGTTACCGCTTCTGTGGATTCCTTTCATTTTGTTGCGCCTGCCAAAGACGGGGACACTTTATTGATCAGCGCTTCACTTAATCGCGCTTGGGGTAGCTCTATGGAAATAGGCGTGAGGGTGGATGCTGAAAATAGTTTTACCGGACACCAAACACACATCGTGTCAGCTTACTTTACCTTCGTTGCCCTCGATGAAAACAACAAACCCTGCGATGTGGTAGAGATTATACCCATTTCTGATGATGAGAAACGGCGCTATGCGGAAGCCCAGGTCAGGCGTGATGATCGCCTGAAAACCCGGGAGAATCTAAAAAACCTACGTGGTTACTGAGCACCCTGTTACTTGGCTTGAGCCTGTGGCGGGGTGGTTCCCTCTAGCTGGGCGATCATATATTCAATACCATTGCGCTTGAAGTCTTCAGCACTGGCAGACTTAAAGCTTTGCAAAACGCTCACCCCTTCAACCACCACATCGTAGACTTGCCATTTGTTCGAACGACGATTCAGAAACAACTTGTAGCTAATATTGTGTTTCTTAGCGGCACTAACATCGGTGACAACGCTACTCACTGCGGCACGATCCCCCTTGGTGTTAAATCGTGAACCGGTTACATCCAGATCGTATTTCTTATCAGCATCGTACTGAGAAACCATGGTCACTGACACGCGCTGCCGGAACGCATCAGTGTAACGAGTCCTCTGTTCTGGGGTAATTTTACGCCAATTTTTGTTTAGTATCTGTTTGGCCATAGTTTCAAAACTGACGTAAGGCCCCAACATCTCATTGCCAATTTCAATCAGGTGATCTTTGTCTTTGGCAATCAACTCAGCATCTTTCTGCAATCTTTGGTTGACGTCTTCAAACAAGGACTGGACCAGTTTATCGGGCGCCTGAGGCTCCTCTGCCTGGACATTGGCCGTCCAAAACAGGGACACAATGAACAACCATGCTCCCATTTGTGTGATTAAGTTATTCGGTTTCACCACAATCTCCCATTTCATGCCCGTGCAATGCCGCAGAGCCAAAACAATTCAGAACGTAACACTAGAACAAATCCTGATCAACAGTCATTCGACCACGATTCTTTTGAAGTGTTCCAGAACCGATGCCCTTAACTAATTTAAGGTCATTTACTGATTTGAACTCCCCGTGCAAGTTTCGGTGGGCCACAATGGCAGCCGCTTTCGCGGGACCCACGCCCACCAACACCCTAGATAAGGTTAACTCATTGGCCGTATTTATGTTAATGGGAAGAAGGATATAAAACTCGTCTGGGGTGGCAATTGCCGGCACCGTGATCATTACCCAGAAAAGCAGTATCGTTCTTATATAAGACATATGAGGTCTCTACATAGATTTCAAATAGAGAGACCTCAAACGGGCAAATACTGCCGCAAAGAATCCTAAGAGATGGAATTTATGATGTGTTTCAACGCCACTGCTGGCTGATCCGCCTGGGTAATGGGACGACCAATCACCATATAATCAACACCCGCTTGCAATGCTTGAGGTGGTGTCATAATGCGCTGTTGATCATTTGCTGCTGCTCCCACCGGACGGATACCGGGTGTTACCAGCTTAAATTCCGTGCCAAACTGATGCTTCAACCGGCTTGCTTCTTGGGCAGAGCAAACAACCCCATCCAAACCTGAGTTATTTGCCAGACCCGCCAACCTCATAACCTGGTCCATCGGATCCACATCCACTCCAATCTGCTGCAAATCCGATTGCGACATGCTGGTGAGGACAGTCACAGCGATCAACAGAGTGCTCGCTCCCATCTTGTCCAGTGCTTCTCGTGCCGCCTGCATCATTTTCTCGCCACCACTGGCGTGGACATTCACCATCCAAACCCCCAGATCTGCGGCCACCGCACAGGCTTTAGCCACGGTATTGGGAATATCGTGAAATTTGAGATCCAGAAAAACCTCAAACCCCCGCTGATGAAGAGCCGCCAATACCGGTGCGCCTTCTCGCGTGTACAACTCTTTACCCACTTTAAGTCGGCATTGCCTGGGATCCAACTGGTCAACCAGGGAAAGCGCTTGGGCCTGCGTGGGGTAGTCCAACGCTACGATTACGGGTGATGTGCATGTCATAGGAGCGCTCCAGCCAAAACTCACTCTCCTTCAAGGCCTTGAATGGGGGCGGTAGCACCCCAGGTTTTACAGGAAGGACACTGCCAATGGAGGGTTTTACCGTCAAAGCCACAAGCCCCGCAGCGATAGATAGGCTTGTCTTTAATTAAGCGACGGGTAAACGCCTGTAATAAACTCAGATTATCTTTCTCAGGCTCGCTGGCATGGGCCATTTGCAGATCAATAAGCCGATCCAACCCCTTAACAGAAGGACGCTCTTTTAAGTACTCCGATAATACCTGAGCACCGGCCTGCTCGTTTTCCAACTCTTCCACCAACTGAGACAACTCAATCACTATAGAAATTGAGGGGGTTTTCTTAAGACACTCAAACAAGTATTTGGACAGCTCATCAATCTGATTCAGCTGCCTGTAATTCTTAATTAGGTTGGGCAGAGTATCCGGCACAAACCGGGGGTCCTGGTCGGCCACTTTGCGAAGGACCTTGACTGCTTCTTTCGCATTGCCAGACTGGGTTTCAATTTCCGCCAAAAGCAGGCTCGCACGCACGCAGTTCTTGTCCACCTGCAGCGCTTTTTTGGTTTCCCTGCGCGCATTCATTGAATCACCGTCCACCAAGTGCTGTTGCGCCAGCTCACATTGGTAGTGGGCCATGGACTGCTGATAAGGCTTACCCGCAGAAATCAATTTAGTAGCAACACCCGCTGCCATATTCCACTCTTTCTCTTGCTCAAAGATGGTGAGTAGATGCTCAAGGGCAACAACTTGATTGGGAGAGGCTTCTTCCGCCAGCTCTTTCAGTATTCGTTCAGCACGATCCAATACTCCTGCGTTGAGGTAATCCCGTGCCAGCTCCAATCGCACTGCGCCTTGCTGGATTTTAGTTAAGTCCGTACGAGCTAATAAATCTTGATGGATACGAATGGCACGGTCTACCTCGCCCCTGCGTCGGAACAGACTCCCCATCACCATGTAGGTTTCAAACGTGTCACCACTCACGTCCAGGGTTTTTAACAACAAATCCACCGCTTCGTCTTGCTTTTCGTTAAGAAGCAGATTTAAGCCATCAAAATACCCTTTGTTTACAGAGCCACCGGTTTCAGAAGCGGGGGTTTTCTTGCGCTCCATTTTCCCCAACAGCCAGCCAACGACTATGGCGATAAAGAGCAGAATACCAACCAGCAGATCCCCCATGTCAGGTGGAGGATCGCTCTTGTAGCTTTTCCAATTGATTAGACAGCTTTCGCTGTTCTCTGCGGGAGGCACTTAACTCCAGGCCTTGCATGACGATAATAGCCACACACAGAAGGATTCCCACTAACAAGCCTCCCCCAAAAAACCCAAGAGCAAAGCGACCGACGCTGGTTTCTACCGGTTGCACGCGGTAAAGAAGATCCACCACAATATCGTGCTGGTTTTGTATTAGAAATAAACCGAAAACAAGTGAAACGACAAGAACTATGACAATTATTATTAACGCTTTGATTTTTCCCATTTTTGCCTCGACATAAAAAACGGCATGGCGCTAATCATGCCGTTTTTGTCAGGGAATTCAAGGAAAAACGCTACATGGCCTGAGACTCTGGCCCACTTTGTCCATCACTATTGACCCTGTCCCTCAACTCCTTACCGGGTTTGAAGTGGGGAACATACTTACCAGTGAGATCCACAGATTCGCCGGTCTTGGGGTTTCTGCCCAGTCGAGGGGCCCGATAGTGGAGTGAGAAGCTACCAAATCCTCGAATTTCGATTCTGCCGCCGGTTGCTAACGCCTGGGACATTTCCTCAAGCATGGTCTTCACCGCCAGTTCAACGTCTTTCTGTGAGAGTTGGCTTTGACGTTGCGCCACACGCTCGATCAGTTCTGACTTAGTTAATACCGAGCTTCTATCTTCTTCGTTAGCGCCGTTGCCTTCCATCTTTTTAGTACCTCCCGCAGTACTCAATCCCTGAGAGCGCATGATAATGCATGGTGTCACTGCTTAACTTGTTGAGAAAGCAGTAGTTATTAAGATAACTCATGAATTAAATATAGCAAATTATGCTGCTATGCAAGCCCATTTATTAGACAAATTATTACCTAAATGTTTATCCCCAGCCTAATAAAGCAGAATTCTGAGCATTTTTAGAACTAATCTATATAAAAATCTGTTTTCCTTACATTTTTTAAATCGCAACCTGGCAAAGTTTGCTTTAATTAAGCCAGCGACAAAACGGACACTCTATATTGCATGTTTATCGTACCCGCTGAGAAAGCCCTAGACTGGCGCCGAGCCCCCGTGGTGACCGCTTCCATCGCCATACTGTGTTGTTTGGTGTTTTTTGTTTGGCAATGGGGAGACCAAACCCGAATAGAAGCGGCCATCCAGCAGTATCAAGAAAGCAAGCTGCTTGAGTTGGAATACCCCAATTTTGTGAGTCACCTCCATCAAACCCAACGCCCCCAAGAAGCCGCGGTGGTGGAAGCACTTTTTGAAGATAAAGCCTACCATCTAGTTATTCAGCGAATTCTTTTTGACAGATCTTTCGCGGTGGAGCTGCGTAAGACCGACGAAACCTTCTGGGGCGAAGATGTATACCATCGCTGGCGCCAGTCCCGCACAGAAATCAATCAAACTATAGAACAAGTGAGCGCATTTAAACTGGGCTTAATTCCAGCGGAGAGTCGCCCTATTACCTACCTGACCTATCAATTTATGCACGGTGACATGCTGCACATTGTGGGGAATCTGGTGGTACTGGTGTTGGTGGGGCTAGCGGTTGAGGCCGCAATTGGTTCTTTTAATTTCCTTCTATGCTACTTATTTTGCGGCGTGGTTGCGGGAGGGGTATTCACTCTCTTTAACTGGAATAGCTTCGTACCGTTAGTAGGTGCTTCTGGCGCGATTTCTGGCGTGATGGGTATGTATGCTGCAATTTACGGTATGCGGAAAATTCGTTTTTTTTATTCTTTGGTTTTTTATTTTGGCTATTTTACTGCGCCCGCTTTACTGATATTGCCCATATGGCTGGCGTGGGAAATCATAAGTGCGATCTGGGGACAGGCCTCCACCACAGCATACTGGGCCCATGCGGGCGGCCTTCTCGCCGGTGGTGCGGGTATGCTGTTGATGAGATCCAAGCTCGTACAAGTAGAAGAAAGTTATTTGGATTCAGCCCCCAGCGCAGACCAAAATTTCCGTAAAGCCCTCGACAGCCTCTACAAACTCATCTCACAATTTCAATTCGCCGCCGCTAAACGTAAGCTGGAGGAGATGGAAGCCCAGTATGGTGATCGCTTAGCGTTAATTGAGATTCGCTACAACCTGGAAAAGCTGGATTCAAACAGCCCCCACTTTCACCGTGTCACCCATAAAATCCTCAGCCAACCCACTACAGATCAGCCCCATCTGCACCTGCTGCACGAAATCTATCGCGACTATAGCCGCTTCCAGGGACAACAGGAAATGGAAGAACAAGCACTGGTACGGCTGATGCTCGGGTTCTGCCAAATAGAACAATGGGAAACCTTGCAAGGCATGATTAAGCAAGCTCAAGAAAGACAGATACGCCACCCTATGCTGATAAAAGTTTTGCAACTTTTAGCCGAAGGCATTAAGCGTGAGGGCAATGAAAATATGGGGACACAATACAAGGAATTGGCAGAAAGCCTGATGGCCTCTTTGAATTCCCCCGACCCATCAACTTAGGGCGGACCAACTAGTCTGAATTCTCAAGCATGGGGCCTAAGAACCGCCAAACATGGGCCTCTATGAGGGGCTGTGCGTCGGCGTTGGGATGGAGCCGGTCCGCCTGCATGTACGCATCATTACCGGCCACCCCCTCCAACAGGAAAGGCAGTAATGGAACCGTATTTTTCTGAGCCAGATTTTGATACACCAATGCGAAGCGATCCGTGTATTTTTTGCCGTAGTTAGGCGGAATTAGTATGCCAATTAAGATAGCTTCAGCGCCACTATTTCTCACCATATCAATCATGGTTTGCAGGTTTTGCTCCATGGATTTCAGAGACAGACCTCTCAGCCCGTCATTGGCACCCAGCTCAATTACAACCCATGTTGGATTGTGGGATTGTAACAACGAAGCCAGCCTTGATACCCCTCCAGCGCTGGTGTCGCCACTGATACTGGCATTGACCACGCCGATGTTAGCACCACTTTCAGCTAGACGATTTGCCAATAACTGTACCCACTCTTCACCCTGGGCCACACCATATCCGGCACTTAAACTGTCGCCCACCACTAGAATTTTTTGTTGGCTTGGAGCTTGGGACGCCCACCCAGCGAATGGTGTCAATAAAACCCAAACAAAGGCCATCCAGAAGCCAATCATGCGGTTTTGGGCGGGGAGTTTTAGGGGTTTATCTGAACTAGTGGACTTCAAAAAAGTCATAACAACGCTTACCCTTTCCATTTTATTGCGGAGTATGGAGTAGTCTAAACAATGGAGCAACGGGCCCCTACAGTACTGAGTGCTGAAAAGGTTACGAAGACCGTGACCATGGCGAACCAAACCCTCACCATTCTGCACCAGATTGATATTGAAGTACGCCAAGGTCAATCCATTGCCATAGTAGGTGAATCTGGCTCAGGCAAATCCACTTTACTTGGATTGCTGGCGGGGCTTGATGTTCCCTCTTCTGGGCAAATTACTCTCGCGGGACAGAATTTACATGCTCTATCGGAAGATGACCGCGCCAGCGTCAGAGCCCGACAGGTGGGTTTTGTGTTCCAATCATTTCAATTAATGCCCAATCTGACGGCCATGGAAAACGTGATGTTACCGCTGGAAATCAGCAACCAGACGTCAGTGCCGGAAAAAGCTAAAGCAATACTTTCCCAGGTGGGACTTGAACACCGCCTTAGCCACTACCCCAATCAATTATCTGGCGGTGAACAACAAAGGGTAGCTCTGGCTCGCGCCTTTGTATCACAGCCTGAGATATTGTTCGCCGACGAGCCCACGGGCAACCTGGACACACGAACGGGTAAAGATATAGCAGATCAGTTGTTCGAAATGAACCAGTCCAGGAACACCACCCTAATCCTGGTCACCCACGATCTAGCCCTGGCAGATCGCTGCGACAGGGTACTGGTTATGAGTGCCGGTCAACTTCAAGAGCGCACTCAATGAGCCTGCTACGAATTTCACTGCGTTTGTTGGCGAGGGATTGGCGATCAGGGTATCTGAATCTGCTGCTGGTGGCGTTGCTGGTGGCGGTCACCAGCCACAACACCATCGGGTTTTTAACCGAGCGCATAAACAATGCAATGGAGACCCAAGCCAGCCAATTGCTGGGGGGCGATCTGGTGATCCGCAGCCCTACCCCGGCAATGGAGTTAGAACAATTAGCCTTGAACCCGAATAATGGCATGACGACGGCTACTACCGCAGAGTTTTCCAGCATTGTCAGCGCCGGTGATGCCATGCAGTTAGCATCCATTAAAAGCGTGTCCAACGGCTACCCGTTAAAAGCCCCATTACGAGTGGCCGACGCGCCCTATCAGGAGGATCAAGCCATAGAGCGCGGCCCTAATCCTGGAAAAGCCTGGATGGAAGCCCGCCTCATTGCCCTCTTGGAGATTAATATCGGTGACATGGTTGAAGTGGGAGACACTCAACTGCAATTGGAAAAGGTGCTCACTTTTGAGCCAGACCGCGGTGGTAGCTTCTACAGTTTTGTACCCCGCTTGATGATGAACAATGAAGATCTAGCCGCCGCCAATTTGATTCAACTGGGCAGCCGGGTGGACTACTACTACCAGTTTTCCGGTTCAAAAGCGCTTATGGAAAACTTACAACAATCGCTATCTGATAAGCTGCAACCAGGGCAAAAGATTCTCTCCGTGGACTCTCAGCAACGCACCATCAGCTCCGCTTTAAACAGAGCCAAGGGCTACCTGAAGTTAGCTAGCCTCATGGCCATTTTATTGGCCAGCGTCGCCCTGGCCATGGGGGCTCAGTTTTTCAGTGAATTGCGTTATGACGCAAGTGCCCTGTTACGCTGTTTTGGATTACGCTCAAAACAGATTTTATTACTCTTCCTATTCCAACTGCTTGCCCTAGCTGTTTTGGGCGGCATCGTGGGAGGCGTTTTGGGTTGGGGTTTTCATTTAGCCATCATGGAAATATTGGCAGACCTGCTACCAGAAGAGGTACCAATGCCATCGGTTATGCCCTTTATATCCGGCTGCCTGTTGGCCATCGTAATTATGTTGGGCTTTAGTCTACCCTCTCTGCTGAGATTGCAACGAACCTCTGCTCTTAGGGTGCTGAGGAGAGACCTGGTACCAGCGCCGTTATCCGCAACCTTGATTTACGCAGTACCCTTGGTTCTGGTGATGGCTCTGATGATCTGGTACCTGCGGGACACCACTCTCATCGTTGCGCTACTGATCGCAGGCCTGCTGGCCTGGTTGGCGACACTGGCTCTATCCAAGCTATTTTCCCACTTTTTACAATGGCTCAGCGGATTTAGCTCACTTTGGGTGCGAGCGGGTCTGCGCAATTTAAGTCGGCGGCAGGCAAGCACACGTATTCAGTTATTAGGTTTTGGGCTCACAACCATGGCCATGCTATTGGTGTTTTTAGTGCGCGGCGAGTTGCTCAACAGCTGGCAAGCCACATTACCAGAAAAGGCCCCTAATCACTTCGTTTTAAATGTTCTCCCGGATAAAGTTGCCAACTTCAACGATTTTCTGCAAAAGAATAATGTTGACACACAACCCCTCTACCCCGTTATTCGAGGCCGGCTCACCCACATAAACCAACAACCTGTAGTGGAAGTGGTGAGCAAAGAAAACCCCGACGGAGATGTACCTGGTGCCATCAACCGCGAACTGAACCTGAGTTGGTCTAGCGCCCTACCAAGCGACAATAAGGTGACTGCTGGCCAGTGGTGGAGCACAGCCCCCATTGAAGGCAGACAGGTATCCCTCGAAGAAAAGCTGGCAACCAAGCTGAACATAAAAGTGGGGGATCAGCTTACTTTTTTTGTGGCGGGCTCCACTTTCGACGCCCAGGTGACGAGCCTTCGCAGCGTCCGCTGGGAATCGTTTCAACCTAATTTCTATATGCTGTTTGAGCCTGGTGATTTAAATGATCTGCCCAGAACCTACCTCACCAGTTTTTATTTGGACCGTGATAGTAAACCGATACTGAAGCCTCTGGTGAAAGCATTTCCTGCCATTACGTTATTGGAAGTGGACAGCATTCTGCGGCAGGTGCGTATCATTCTGGCCCAAGTGAGTGCTGCAGTTGAGTTTATACTACTGTTTGTATTGGCCGCAGGTTTAACCATCACGCTGGCGACGCTCACCACAACCATGCCACAACGTTATCAAGAAGGCGCTTTAATGCGAACCCTTGGGGCCTCGCGACGCCAATTGGTTTGGCAGCAACTCAGCGAGTTTTTCGCCATTGGGTTTCTGGCGGGCCTTGTGGCCTGTGCTGGCACTGAGTTAGCGCGCTTTGCCATTTACTACAAAATTATACAGCTACCCTATGCGCCCTCCCCATGGATATGGATAATAGTGCCCCCTTTGCTCGGCGCGTTAATTGGCCTGGCAGGAAAAGTCAGTAGTCAACGCATCCTAAGGCGCAGCCCCATGGATATTTTGAGAGATTAGGCAAACATTATGTCCATACTTCGACTCCGCAACTTACACCTGGCCTTTGGCGGCCCGGAACTGCTCACTGGTGCAAATCTCAATTTGGAAAAAGGTGAGCGAGTGTGTTTAGTGGGGCGCAACGGCACGGGAAAGTCCACCCTGTTAAAGATCATCAATGGTCAAATCAAACCCGACAGTGGTGAAATTGAGACCTCCCCGGCCACCCGAATTGCCTGGCTTGAGCAGGAGGTTCCCCAAGACGCCAGGGGTGATCTTTTCCAGGTGGTGGCTTCTGGGCTGGGGCAAGTGGGCGAACTTATTCAACGCTACCATCAGCTCACCGAGTCAGTAGCCCAAGGTCATTCAGATGCCTTTGAACAGCTTGAATCGGTACAGAAATCCCTGGAAAACCAGGATGGTTGGGCGCTGCAACAGAAAGTGGAGACGGTTCTATCACGCCTGGATCTAGATGGCAGTGCTAGCTTCGAAACCCAGTCAGGCGGGGTAAAAAGACGGGTTTTGCTGGCGCGGGCTCTGGTACAAGAACCGGATATTCTATTGCTGGACGAACCCACCAACCACTTGGATATTGACTCCATTGCCTGGCTTGAAGAATTCCTGCTGCAATACCGTAATTGTGTGCTGTTTATTACCCACGACCGCGCCTTTCTCAGCAAACTGGCCACCCGAATAGTGGATTTGGATCGGGGCCAACTCACCAGTTGGCCCGGCAACTACGACACCTATTTGCAACGCAAAGCCGAAGCCATGGAAGCAGAGGCTGCGGAGTGGGCGCGATTTGACAAAAGGCTGGCCCAAGAAGAGGTTTGGATTCGACAAGGAATAAAAGCACGGCGCACCCGCAATGAGGGTCGAGTTCGGGCGCTGCAGTCCATGCGTCAAGAACGAGCCCAACGCAGGGAACGTCAGGGCACCATGAAAGCCCAGATTCAACAGGCGGAAATCAGCGGTAAACAGGTGATTGAAGCCAAAGATATTTGTGTTTCATTCAACGGCAATGCCGTCATCGATAATTTCTCCACCCTGATATTGCGCAATGATCGCATTGGTATCATTGGACCTAACGGGGTGGGCAAGTCCACCCTCATTCAAGTATTGCTCGGTAAACTCAAGCCTGATTCCGGCATTGTAACCCTGGGCACCGGGGTAGAAGTGGCTTACTTTGATCAACTACGGGCACAACTAGACGAAAACCTGAGTGTCCGTGAAAACGTGGGCCAGGGTAGTGACAACGTCACCATCAACGGTCAAAGCAAACACGTGATGGGCTACTTGCAGGATTTCCTGTTCAGCCCGGAACGGGCACGAACGCCAGTCAAAGCCCTGTCCGGCGGTGAACGCAACCGACTACTGCTAGCGAAGCTTTTCACCCAACCGTCAAACCTGCTGGTGCTGGACGAACCCACTAACGACCTGGATATCGAAACCCTTGAATTGTTGGAAGAACTGGTAACCCAGTACAGCGGTACCATCTTGCTGGTAAGCCATGATCGTCAATTTTTGAACAACATTGTCACCAGCACCATCGTATTCGAGGGCGACGGAAAACTTAGAGAATACGTGGGTGGGTTTGACGATTGGTTGCGCCAGAAACAGAGCCCCATGACGGCCACCAGTAATAGGGATTCTTCCCAGGCGGACACAGTCAAACCCATAAAAGACAAACCAAGCAAAGCTAAACAGAAAGTAAAGCTGGGTTTCAAGCAACAAAGAGAGCTGGAGTCCTTGCCACAACTTATTGAAAAGATTGAAAATGAACTCGAACAACTACAAGCTCAACTAGCTGACCCAAAGCTGTATCAGGATTCCCCGGAAAAGGTGGCTGATCTAAAAAAGCAAATGGAGCAGCAAGAATGTGAATTGGAGCAAAGTTTCGCCCGCTGGGAAGAGCTGGAAGCGCTAAAAAATTCACCACAATAGAGTCGCCAACTGGAAAAACAGCCCAACTAGACTAAACTGATTGTAAAACAGTCAGTTAGCTTAATTTATCGTATCAGGCAAGTAGGGAATACTTTGACAAAACCCACGTTGATCTTTGGCTTTATCGGCTTGGCCCTTTCCGCTGCGATTCTGACAACGGATAACATTTATATTGAAGCGACAAGCCTTTTACTTGCGTTTATCAGTGCGGGATGGCTGTGGACTCGGAACGGACAAGAATCGAGTCAAAAAGCAGAAGATTCGGTGTATATAGACCTTTCAGAGCAAGAGCCCATCACCCAGGCCATCGCCAACAACGAAGCTGGCCACGAAAAAATAAATAACGATGTATTGTCTCTGGACACCGCCATTCGCCAGAGCACGGGCACGTTGTCTTCCAGTTTCTCCGGTCTGGCACAGACCTCCAACCAGGCCAACAATCTTATTAATCAAGTGATGGCGATGCTGGCCCAATCCCACGCCCAATCCGGTGACAGCGCAGGCGAGAGTGAAACGGTTTCAGTGGAAAAGTTTGCTGCAGAAGTGGGCAAAGTGCTGATGGAGTATGTTTCACTTCTCATCAGTGTGAGCGAAAAAAGTATCAAAGCAGTCCACTTTATTGGCGATATGGTAAAAGAGTTGGACCAAATGTTTGCCTTGCTAGTGGATATTCGCACGATTTCCGAACAGACCAACCTTCTGGCGTTAAATGCCGCCATTGAAGCCGCCCGGGCCGGTGAGGCTGGAAGGGGTTTTGCTGTGGTGGCGGACGAAGTACGCAAACTCTCAAAAGATACCGATAGTTTGAGCAACCAAATTCGACTGCGAGCAGAAAAAACCAAATCCACGGTAACCGAGGTAAGAGAGATTGTGGCAGCCATCGCCTCCATGGATTTGAATGAAGCTATTAACGCCAAAGGGCATGTGGATAATATGCTCACGGGTTTGGAAGAGATGAATAAAACCATTTCAGGTACCATGGATCAGCTCAATGGTTTTAGCGATCAGATTAACTTGCATGTGAATGAAGCAATCAGAGCACTGCAGTTTGAAGACATTGCCACTCAATCTATCACCAGCATCAGCAAACAGCTTGAACAGCTGGACAGCACCAATGTACTTTTGGGTAGAATATGCCAGGCAGCTAAACTTAATGGTGAGGCTGAATCGCTTATTCATGAGCTACAGGTCATGGTAGAAGAAAGTAAGCAAAGTAATGATCAAGCTAACGCCAACGATTCAGATTCTGACATAGACTTATTTTAAACGGTTTGGAGATCCCACTATGACTGTGGACAGCACGCTTTCCAGTGACGGAAAAAATCTTACAATCAATATCAGTGGCCGCTTTGATTTTGAAGTGGTGCAGGAATTCAGGAGTGCCTACACCGAGCATTCGGACGTAGACTACGTGATCGATATGCGATCCACAGAGCATATGGACAGCTCGGCGTTGGGAATGTTACTCAATATGCGTAAATCACTGGGTGACACGGCAAAAATATCCATCATTAACTGTCGCCCTCAAATTAAGAAAATACTCACAATTTCCCGCTTTGACAAAAAGTTTGAGATTGAGTAGCCCCAAAAACCAAACGAGTGCACCTGTTTGAAAATACTGGTCGTCGATGACACTCAAGCCAATCGCAAATTGTTAGCCTGGATCCTGGAGGATCAAGGCCATGAAGTGATAGAAGCGGTGGACGGACAACAAGCCGTAGACCTGTTCAAACAGGAACGACCTGATCTGGTATTGATGGACGTGATGATGCCAGTGATGGACGGCTACCAGGCAACCGAGGCCATCAAGCAATACCTGGGCGGCACCCATGTTCCCATCATATTTTTAACCGCCTTATCCGATGACGCATCACTGACAAAGTGTTTGTCCATTGGCGGCGACGATTTTTTAAGTAAGCCCATAAACGAACAGGTTTTGTCGGCCAAGATCAACGCCCACAGCCGCATCAAAGATCTCAACGAACAGTTGAATAGTCAAAATGCTGAACTCACCAAACTGCATCAACTCACCATGCGGGAACACGAGATTGCTAAAGCGGTGTTTGAGAGCGCTCTGGCGGAGAGTATTCTGGACAGTCACAATACCCGCCACTACATCTCGCCTGCCGCCAGTTTTAACGGTGACATACTGCTGGTTTCCCTCAGCCCGTCAGGCGGCTTGTATGCCCTAATGGCGGACTTTACCGGCCACGGATTACCTGCCGCCATTGGCGCACTTCCGGTTTCGCAAACTTTTTTTAGCGCAGCTGAAAAAGGGGTTTCCGTGAGTACCATGGCACGGGAACTTAATCTGAGCCTGGAAAAGTTCCTACCAGATGACATGTTTGCGGCAGCGGCCATAGCCGAGCTCAACGCAGACGGTACCCGGCTTACCCTCTGGATTGGGGGTTTACCGGATGTTTTGCATACTGACAGCCATGGCAAACTGAAGCAAAAAATCACCTCAGTCCATATGCCCCTGGGGATTCTAGATGATGGCCAGTTTGAGCGAGAACCCATTCTGTTGGAAGTGGACCCCGATGACAGGCTTTATTTTTATACCGATGGGATTCCGGAATCCCCTAATCCCGAAGGTGAGATGTATGGCGAGGAAAGACTTTTAGGGCACTTCGAGGGTGGTGGCGCTGACCTGGTCCGTGACCTTATTGACGATGTCACCCGATTTGCCGGCGGCAAAGAACAGATGGATGACATCACTTTGCTGGAGCTCACCTGCAAACCCGTTCAAAGTCTGGCACCTAAAACATGCACAGCGGCCAAGTTCGAAAACAGTCCTCCATGGCGCTTCAATATGAGCCTCAGCGAGCAAGAGCTGCGCATGGGCGCCTCTCCGGTGGGACAGCTCATTGACATGATCGGTAGCGCCCCCGGAATTGAATCCCATAAAGATTATCTTCACACCATAATGGCGGAGCTGTATTCCAACGCCCTAGAACACGGCGTACTCCAACTCAACTCCGATTTGAAAAACACCGAAGACGGTTATATGGAATACTACCAACAAAGAGAAACCCGTTTGCAAGAGCTGGAGGGTGGCCAGGTGGATATTCAAGTGCAATTCTCGGCGAAGCAGAATCAAGGCCTACTGAGCATACAAATCAGTGACAGCGGCAAAGGCTTTGATACTAACAATCGGCAAAAATCCAGTGACGAAGACTCATTCGGTCGCGGTATTGATTTACTGGAAACCCTCTGCGATAAAGTGACTTACAGCAATAACGGAACGCGGGTCGAAGTGGAATACACCGTCACTCCTGATTAATGAAATACCCGGGTTCTGGGCCGAACACTCCCATAACTGAGCTACACGCTAACCCAGCAACTCCTGCCGGTAAGCAGACGGTGTTTTATTGGTCCACTTCTTGAACGCACGATGAAAGGAGCTGGCTTCGGAAAACCCCATTAACATGGCAATTTCATCAATGGTGAGTTCAGGTTTTGATAAGTAAAAAATCGATGCGTCCTTTCGAATGGTGTCCTTGATTTCCTGATAACTGGTGTTTTCGTCTTTAAGACGGCGTCTCAGGGTTTGTGGCGTCATGGCCAATTTATCACAGACCACTGAAAAATCGGGGAAGTTATTGCCAAACTCCTTGCTAATGATACTGCGAATCTGAGCATTCAGACTGGCATTTTCAATATCGCCATCCATGAGTTCTTCCAGGGACGACTTCAAAAACTTACTCAAAGAAAGCGGATTCTGCACCAAAGGCATGGACATGTAACGGTTGTCCATAATGATTTCCGAGCGAGCCTGGCCATAATGGACCTGACAGGGAAATTGCGCGGCATATTCACCATCATCAAGACAGTCAAAATCAAGATTAATCCTTTTCGGTACGATTTGTTGGCCAATTAACCAACTTAAAAATCGCAGGGTGAGAAACACAACGGCTTCCAGTATGTGGGGTCGGAACTGCATCTTCTCGCTGGCCAGGTAGACCAGATTTGCTTCGTCATCCGTCACCTGAAGCCGGGATACAATGGCGTAATCGAACAACTCATAAAATTTCATGCCGCGCTGGATGGCCTTGTCGAGGGAAGCGCAATTAATAACCGCATGGGCCATCATACTGAAGGTCCCCGGTTTCGACACCCGCCCTGAGCCCAACCCCATGAATTCATCTTCTGTATGGCGCATGACTTCCAACATCAATTGAATAAAAGCCTTCTTGTCCACCCGGGCGTCAGGGTTTTGTAGCAATGCCAAATCAATCCCACAATCCTGCAACAACACCTCAGTGCTGAGCCCTCCCCTTTTTGCTCCTTCCAGAAGCAACAGGACCTGTTTTACGGCAATGGAATTATCGCTCACTGAATTAGCCTTTATATGGGTTTTCAATTGCTTAGCTAAACTCGACAGTCAGTTGACAGTTATCTACTATTGGCAATACTTGAGGTTAGTACGGTCTGCCAAAGGCCTTAACTCTACTGTCTTCGCGGCTGAAGTTCCAGCAAGCTGTCGATTTCGGTCAAGAAAAATGGCAGATTACGTCATTGTTGGCCAGGCACCACCCACACAATAATTGCAGGCTAGTTGCCCATCGGCAGATCACTTAGCTTCACTAATAAATACAAAGGTTTACGTGAAATAATCACTGCGTAAGTCCAACACCCGGAGTAAATCATGGATTTAGACAATCGCCCCCTATTTGATGAAGAACACAAGGTCTTTCGCGATAATTTCAGACGTTTTTGCGTAGAAGAAATTTTGCCTCACCAGGACAAGTGGCTGGAGCAAGGTATTGTCGACCGGGAAATTTGGGAAAAAGCGGGTGAAAACGGATTTTTGGCGCCCCAGGTGGATGAGGAATATGGTGGCCTTAGTCTGGATGACTTTCGTTATCGTCAGATCATGATTGAAGAACTGGCATTAGTGGGTGAAAGTGGATTCGCGCTGAGCTTGCACAATGATGTCATTGCTCCCTACCTGATTGCCTACGCCAACGACGAACAAAAACAACGCTGGTTGCCGGGCATATGCAGTAGCGAAATTATTCTGGCCATTGCCATGACTGAACCTGACACAGGCAGCGATCTTCAGAATATCAAAACCCGCCTGGAAGACAAAGGCGATCACTACGTACTTAACGGCGCCAAAACCTATATTAGTAACGGCATTATTTCCGACCTTGTAATCGTGGCGGCCAAAGCTCCCGAAGGCGTGACCCTGGTTTGTGTGCCACGGGGCGCGGAAGGATTCAGCCGAGGGCGAAACCTGAAGAAGATGGGCTTGAAATCCCAGGACACAGCAGAATTGTTTTTCGAAAATGTGGTGGTGCCCAAAGAAGATGTATTGGGCCAACCCGGCCAAGGCTTTATTTACCTAATGCAAAAACTGGCGGAAGAACGCCTGGTTTGTGCCATTGGCGCAGTGGGAGGGGCCTGGTTTGCATTCAACCATACCCTGGAATACGTGAAAGAAAGGCAGGCATTTGGCAAACCCATCGGTAAATTCCAAAACACCCGTTTTGGAATGGCTGAAATGAAAACCGAAATAACCATTGGTCAAACCTTTGTGGATTCACTTTCAAACAAGCTCATTGAAGGCAAACTTTCACCGGATGAGGCCAGCATGGCCAAATGGTGGTGCACTGATATGTTGAATCGAGTGGTGGACCAAGGCGTTCAATTCCATGGAGGCGCAGGCTACATGATGGAATACCCCATTGCGCGAGCCTACGTGGATGCCCGAATTTCGCCCATATTTGCGGGCACCAATGAAATTATGAAAGAGATTATTGGCCGGGGCCTGGGATTATAATGATATCTGACGTTAAGTCAGCAAGCTGAAAAATCCCATAGGGTTGTGGGTGCGTGCTACGGACAGGATGAACATATACACCACCAACGCCGCAGTAAAAGCCACAACCCTCATGGACTTGGTACGGCCTCGCTTCAATGCCACCATTCCCAGGCCAATATAAGCAACTAAAGCCGCAATCTTGACTGTGAGCCAATCCTGAGCAAATGGATATTGGTGCGACATAGCACATAGAGCAATGGCAAACAGCAACAGCAAACTGTCGTTTACGTGGGGCAATACCTTAACCCACTTTTGCTGCAGCATATTCGATTCTAATAACATCCATAAGCCGCGTAAAAGAAAAAGCAGACCGCTTATAACAGCGAACAACATATGCCCATGCTTGAATACCATATACATTAAAACCCCCTTAAAAGTCGCATGGTAAAAACAACCCGTAAAATAACTTCTCTGGGACAAATGCGCAAAAAAAAGCCACGCCGAGAGGCGTGGCTTTTATCGGGAACAGACTACCACTACTGAGGCGTGTAGATGACCTTGAGCCCTTCGGTGATCAAAGCGGAATCAATGTAACCCACTGCTTCCTCATCTTCCAACACCACTTCCACCACTTCAGCATCATCGAAATATTGCTTTGGCGGTGCACCTTTCCCGGTAAAGATCAATCTAGACCAGTAGGCGTTCAGCTGAGCATCGGTTTTCTTCACCACCAATTCGTAGAACTGATCACGGGCATCGTTTCCTTCGGACTGATCCACAGGAACCGCTTCCACTCCACCGATGTAATTACTCTTTCCTAAAAACAACTTTTGTACTGATTCCCCATCGGTCTGGCCGATATCGGAATTGGCATTGGCCACTACCACCACTTCGGCACTGGCAATTGAAGTAGCAAGAGCAACAACAGAAACACCCATAAATTTCACTAAATTAAGTTTCATATTCATCAGTCAGTTCCCCCTTAAAATACAGCGTCGATTGAGAAGGAATAGACAGCAGTGTGCTTGTCGGGGTTAACCCCTGGATCCACTACCCAACGGCCGGTACCTCTTTGCTTACCTACTGCCAAAGGTGTTGTTGCAAAGGGTAAAGCACCAACTCCGGTAAAGGCCCCGGAGTAGGCCCCAACAATCTCATAGGAACCAAAATCTTCTGTGTGCGTCACATCAAATTTAGCTTTCACCCTTGGGTTAATGTCGTAGGTAATACCCAAGGTGTAGGATTGCTGTTGCTTTATAAAGTTACGCCAAACTGACTGAAACCCGAGATAATCCAGACCCTGGGCAGCCGCTCCCTGGTAAAATGCTTGAAGCTGAGCATCCGCTGCTGCCTGGGCTGTAGCGCTGGAGGTTACCGGATTGCCTGTAGCACCAAAAGCGGTGGTAAACGCTGTAGCGTAGGTACCAGTAAATACCGCGGCTTGTATATCTGTCAGCGCCTCGATTTGTGCCTGCATCAACTCATCAGAATCGGAATGAGTGGTGTATTTGGCATAGGTTATGTGTGGCATCCATTTACCAAAGCGATAACCCACTGTGAGATATCCGGCATCACTGGCGGGAGCCGCCAACTGGTCCAGGGTTAGATTGGCTATTTCACCCATAACCAGCAACTTACCATCGTCATACATCACCGCCGCAGATGTGTATTCCGTGCGCTCATTAGTCCCTCTATGGGTTTCAGCCAACTGGGGCACGTCCATACCAAGACCGGAAAATAACCCGTTATCTTGCTCTAACCCCAAAGCCAACTCATTAACCCCGTCGATGGCCAATCCCAAGGTATAGCCATCCCCACCAATATCCAGTGATGCAATTTCCAAATTGGACTGGGTATAACCTAGACGCAGAGTCCATGGCCCAGTCTCAGCAAAAAAAGCACCACCCCAGGCCTGGTTAGTCACAAACTCGGACTCCAGCAGCGTGGTATAGGCTCTCGCTTGCCCCGCGTAGGCCTGTACGGACAGGTTCCAGTCACCCACGTTGATGGCATAGTTAGCGCCCAAGCCATCCACTTGCTGGGTTGGCAGGTTGTACAATTCTATAGGGGGAGCCACCCAAGGATAGGCGTAACCCACATCCAGGTATTCCGACAGCAGATAGTAGGGAATACGCTGACGACCAATACGCAGATCCAGTTCGTTGTTCACTTCCCAGTTCAAATAGGCCCACTCTGCGCTGATTTCATAGTCATCCACACCACGGGTCACCAATTGAGCGGTCAGATCCATATTCTCTGCCACCTCAAATGTCATCTGGATACCCAGCTTAGCCACGGACTCGGTTCTATAGTCGTCCTGAATTCTTCGCTCCGGTAATAACATATCGTCGCCATCATTCATGGCTGCCCCTGCCGAGAAGAATCCATTAATTTTCAAACGGTCAGCGGCGCTGGATATGCGAGAACGGTTTTCTTTCACCGCAGATCGCGTACCTTTTAGCCTGTTCTCTAATTTCTTGATTTTCTTTTCCTGTTGCTCTAGTCGTCTTTCTAAATCAGCGGTGGTGGCAGCAAGCACCGGCGCACTGGATAAGCAAAGAGTCAGAGGCAACAAGGCTAAGTGCGCTTTCTTCTTAACCATCGTTGTTTCCTTTGTTTTGAATTCTAAAACCACACATGAAAAGACCGACTACAGCCCAATACAAGTTAGTCAAGGTCCTGGTCTTCTTACAGGAAGTCTAGGTTAAATACAATCAGGCGCAAAAAAATCACCTAAAAAAACGGCTACAAGCTGCTGATTTTTGAGAGGATTGCGATTTTATGCAAAGGAATTGACTATTTAAAAAGTAATTTAAGTTTATAACTGGCAGATCATATTTAATCCACTAGACTTAATTTCCAGGCAAAAAAAGGCCCGCTTGGGAGGCGGGCTAAGGGAATGCCCGATGAGGTCCGGGCGAGTAAAGTCAGCTAAATATCAACAAAAAGTTCTAGTCGGCACGACTAAATTCGTTAGCATCGGCGGTTATATGACCACTTCAACTGTTGATGGTTGCAAGATATCAATAATTTTTAGAATAAACATACTAAAAGGTTGTAGAAACCAACAGGCAGTCAAGGGGTTAGACTTTGTCAAAGCCACTGCCAGTGATAATGGGCAATTTCCGCATCCACATTATGGGCGGCGAAATCACGAATTCTGTTTGCCAACGCCTCCAGTACCGGGCGGCTATTGGCCACGGAAACCAAAGCAAGCCCGGCCCGCTGCCAGTCCTCCAGGTAACTCACCTCCGCTACAGCCACATTGAACTGATTTTGAGCGCGGTCTTTGAATCGGCTTACAACCTGTCGCTTACTCTTCAGTGACTGGCTGAAACCCATATGTAGTTCAATTTCTACGTACAATATGTGTGCTTCGGACACCGGCTGGCTCCCAATTGAAGGTATTAGATAAAAATCAATAAATTAAGAACCCGCTGGTTTTTACGGGGTCATAGTAAAACGCCAAAACCCAATCTCGGGATAAAGCCCGAATAAATCCATCAATTTCAATAAAATGGATACAAATCACAGTAAAATAAAGGTGTTATAGCCCATATACGTTACACTAGATGTTATGCAGTTTCATATCGGGCTTGCGCACCCCTTGGGCAACGTAATAAGGTGGGTACGAGTCATAGGCAAAAGCAATTTGTTCATTCCGCAGCCTGATTTAGGCGAAGGGATATAAGTTGGTACAAAAATGAATTTAAAAATAACTTCGGGTTTTTCCTTGCCATTGGTTTTGTTCCTGCTGGTAAGTTCAGCCGCCCAGGCAAAACTCAATGCAACACTGCACGAATTAAAACCGAGCCGGGCCCAAGCCATCACGTCCAACAACGTATTGCACGGTGTAAATCAACTGCATTTACGCAAGCATAAACTGGATGATGATTTGTCTTCCAAGGTTTTTGACCGCTATATCGAATCCCTGGATAGTGGCAAGGCTTATTTCCTGAAATCTGACATCGAAGAATTTGAGAAATATCGGTTCCAACTGGATGAGGCCTTGCAACGAAGCAACTTGCAGCCGGCATTTGAGATTTTCAATCGCTACCAAAGTCGCATATCCGAGCGGCTTCAATACAGCATTGACTTGGTCACCAAAGGCATTGATCAGTTCGATTTTGGCGCAGACGAGTTTTTTGAGAGAGACCCCAAGAAAAGCAATTGGGCCAAAGACATGACTGCCCTAAATGATCTGTCACGGCGCCGCTTGAAAGAAACCATAATCAGCATGCGACTGATGGGCAAAGAAGACTCGGACATCGCAACCACTCTGGAGCGACGTTACCGAAACCAGCTAAATCGGGTCAACCAGGCCAACAGCGAAGACGCATTCGAAATCTACATGAACGCCTTCACTCAAAATTACGACCCCCACACCCAATATTTTTCCCCCAAAGTTTCAGAAAACTTCAATATCAATATGAGCCTGCAGCTGGAGGGGATTGGCGCTGTTTTACAGAGTGACGACGAATACACCAAGGTGGTCAGTCTTGTTACCGGGGGCCCCGCTGACAAAGGCCGGGAACTGAGAGAAGCCGATAGAATAATTGGCGTAGGTCAAAACCCAGATGACATCGTAGATGTGGTTGGCTGGCGCCTGGATGAAGTGGTGCAACGAATCCGAGGCAAGAAAGGCACGGTGGTTTACTTGGAGGTGATTCCTTCTGGTTCAGAGAACGATCACCTGACTAAAGTCATTAGCATAACCCGAGACACGGTTAATCTGGAAGACAGAGCTGCCCAATCGGAAATCATGACGGTAAAGGGCAAAAATGGTACTCAAAAGTTTGGCATAATTAATGTGCCAACATTTTATGCCAACCTTCAGTGCCTGAAAAACTCCGGTGATCATTGTCGATCTACCAGCTACGATGTGGCGCAGCTCATCAACAAACTCAAGCAACAAAATATCGATGGTTTAGTGATAGATCTTCGCAACAATGGTGGAGGTTCCCTGACCGAAGTAAACCAAATGCTGGGGCTGTTTATACCCACAGGCCCTACTGTGCAGGTTAAATCCTACAATGGCAGCATCGAGGTACTTGAAGATCGCGACCCGGAGATACTGTATCAGGGTCCACTGGCAGTTATGGTAAACCGCCTTAGTGCTTCTGCTTCGGAGATCTTTGCCGGCGCGATTCAAGACTACCAGAGGGGAATCATCGTTGGTGATCGCACCTTTGGCAAGGGTACAGTACAATCCCTGCACAGTTTAGATCATGTTCGGGGCGATCAACTTAAAGTCACCATGGCCAAGTTTTATCGAGTGTCCGGCGAAAGTAATCAACACAAGGGTATAGTGCCCGATATCGAATTTCCGAGTCTAATCAACCACGAGGACATTGGTGAAAGCTCCCTCCCCAACGCTCTACCTTCGGACCAGATACGTCCGGCTCGTTACCATCGTGACCCCGAGTTACAATCCGCCCTCACCTTTTTAAGAACGGCTCACCAGGCCCGTGCCAATGACAACCCTGAATTTCAATACATCCTTGATCAACTGGCCAGCCTGGATTCCATTCGGGCAAAAACCTATGTCTCATTAAACTGGAAAGTTCGCCAACAAGAGAAACGCGCCCTGGAGAATAAGCGCTTAGCCATTGAAAATAAGCGGCGAAAAGCGAAGGGAGAAAAACCCTACCGCAGCTTCGAAGAACTGCAATCCGCCCAAGAGAAAGAAGATGAAGCACAGGCCGCCGCTCAGGCCAGCAATAAAAAATTTGAAATCGACTACGAATTAAAAGAAACCGGCCACATACTTTCGGACTACATCAGCGTACTGGCACCACAGACCCGCGTGGTGGCACACTGATGGGTTTCACCCTGGATCCAACTTTGGCGGCCGACACCATCAAGTTGGACGAGTCCGATCAGTGCCTGTTGTTGCTTATGAACAACAGCCAATACCCCTGGCTGATCATCGTACCCAAATTCCATGATGCCGTGGAATTGCACGATCTACCCGAATCATTTCAAACGGCAATCATCCAATTCAGCATAGGTTTAGGCAATACCCTAAAGCAGTGCCTTTCCGCCCACAAAATCAATACTGCAAGCCTGGGGAACGTGGTGAGCCAGCTCCACATCCATGTAATAGCACGCTTCAAAGACGATGTAGCCTGGCCCAAACCGGTTTGGGGTACAGGGCAAGCCACACCCTATAATGAAGCGGAACTGAAAATGCTTATTGACCGTCTTTCATGGCCGCAACTGCCCTAGGCTCCAGGTGTTCTAATGGATGAGTTAAATCGGTAACAGTCACGGAAAGCCGACCAAGCAATGGGAAATGCTACTGTCAAAAACTCAGCTCAGGGAAATAGCTTAACCGCTTTATGGCTTGGGCTGTTATTGTTCGCCTGGGTACAGATGGCTTCAGCTTCCACGCCAATGGTGGTGGACGAACGTAGCCCCCTATTTAACCTTTCACCCCACGTCAGCATTCTTGAAGACCCCTCACGTCAACTGCGCATCAGTGATTTCCTAAAAAACAAAGATCAGTTTTCTTGGTTTAAGTCTAAAGATACCGTGCCTAATTTTGGCTATACATCCAGTAGCTATTGGTTCAAGATTGCCTTGGAAAACCGCCACAGCAGTAAGAACGAGTGGCTGCTGAATATTGATTATCCCCTCCACGATTTTATAGACATTTACTATGTAGAAGATGGGGCGATTGTTCAGGACTATCACGTTGGCGACCGGCTACCTCACTCCCACCGACCAGTTGACCATCGAAATTTTGTATTTCCCATTGAATTGTCCACCAACAAAATAACCGAAATCTACATCCATGTGGAATCAGAAGGCACCATAAAATTGCCCCTGTATCTTTGGCAGGAGTCCGAGTTCATCAAAGCCGATCAGCGCTTTATGCTTGGACAAGGTTTTTACATTGGTGCCATGTTCATCATGTTTTTCTACAATTTGTTTTTGTATTTCATCGTACGCAACAAAGCCTACCTGCTTTATATTGCCTATATTTTCTTTCAAGCATTTGCATTTGTGATTGCCAGAGGCTTTGGCTTTCAATACCTGTGGCCAAACTGGCCTTTATGGAACCAGATCTCTGCGGTCTTTTTTCTCGGCGGAACCACCACTTTCGCCATTCTATTTTCCATTTATTTCTTGGACATAAAACGCTACATGCCCCACTACTTTTATGTCATGTTAGCCGTGGCTGGTTTCGGCCTGGTCATCAGCTTGGGCAGCTTTGTGGCACCCTACGCCCTACTCATTCGCCTTGCCATGTACTCTCTGTTGCTGGCCATGACCGTCAATTTACTCGCTGGAATTATGGTTTGGCGAAAAGGTTCCCTGGTAGCACCTTTCTACACCATGGCCTGGATCTCAGTAATCGCGGGTTTTAGTTTATTCGCACTAAATTACACTGGAGTGATCCCCAGCAACATGATCACCGAACACGCCGCTCAAGTAGGGTCAGCCATAGAGGTTGTATTATTATCTATGGCCTTTGGTAGTTTTTTTACGAAAGAGCGCAAAGAAAAATACCTGGCCCAGTCTCAACTCATGGAAAAGATGCGCGAGGCTTACAAAGCTCAAGCCGCAAGTACAGCCAAAAGTGAGTTTTTGGCCAAAATGAGTCACGAGATTCGCACTCCCATGAACGGAGTCATCGGTATCGCGGAACTGCTAAAAGAAACTCGCCTGGATAGCGAGCAAACCCGCTATGTGGATACCATTTATAACTCCGGTCATGCTCTACTCCATTTGATCAATGACATCCTGGATCTATCAAAAATTGAAGCAAAGCGAATGGATCTGGAACGCATTCCATTTAACCCACACGATCTGATCGCCGAATGTCTGGCTGTATTTCAGGGCAAAGAGTTATCCAGCAATTTGGTTTTTTACACCCGAGTTTCTGAGAGTATTCCAACCGTATTAATTGGTGACCCCACTCGATTAAGACAAGTATTACTGAATCTAATGAGTAACGCAGTGAAGTTCACTACCCACGGCAGCATCGGCATCATAGCGGATATAGAATCCCGCGAAGATTCTCGAGCGCGGGTGATTTTCCAGGTGAAAGATACCGGCATAGGAATCCCCAAGGAAATTCAACAGAATTTATTTTCTCCCTTCACCCAGGCTGACAGCTCCACCACCCGCCGTTATGGTGGCACCGGACTTGGTCTATCTATCTGCAAAGAGCTTGTTCACATAATGCAGGGTGAGATCGGGGTAGACAGCGATCAATCCCAAGGCTCAACTTTTTGGTTCAGTTGTCGATTTGAAATTGGCAAAGAATCGGATCTGCCAATGGAAAAGAAATCACCGATCAAAGAAGATCTGAGTGCATTAGAATCACTTTCTTTGCGACTACTGGTGGCCGAGGATAATGAAGTCAATCGGGTAGTGCTAAAAGGCATAGTGAACAAGCTGGGTAGCACAGCTGAATTCGTGGTTGATGGTATTGAGGCAGTGACCTATTTTAAGGAAAATCACGAAAAAATCGATCTAGTTCTAATGGATTGCGAAATGCCAGAACTCGATGGATACCAGGCCACCAGGCAAATTAGAGAATTTGAATTCGAACACAAGCTGCCCCGCAAACCTATTATAGCCGTAACGGCCCACGCGGTGGGAGAATCAAGAGAGCTATGCCTGCAGGCAGGCATGGATGAATACATCACCAAACCAGTGAAGCTCGAAGCCCTAAAAAATAAAATCTACCAGGCCATGTCAGAAATAAGCCAAGCCATCTAACAAACTCCTTTACCTCACCCATTTGATGAGTGATCATAAACACCACACAACGAGCTACATTTAATTTCCGATCGGGGATTTCTATGATTAACCTTCGCATACTAAGAACCGGCGCAATGGTACTGATATCGAGTTGCCCCATTCTAGTTTCCGCCGAGATTCTCAGCATAAAACAAACTTACGAACTCGCCAAACAAAACGACCCCCAATGGGCTGCCATCAAAAACCAGTATCGGTCCAATCAACAGGTATTGGAGCAAAGCCGTTCGCAACTTCTACCCAAGGTCAACGTAGAGGCCAACTACATCCATAACGATGATGACTATGACAACCTTGGAGGTGACAGCTACACCAGTGAAAGTATCTCCACTTCCCTGGTACAACCCCTGTTTCGATTGAACAGCTGGCACACATTCCTTAAGGGTAAGCAACTTGACAGCCAGTTTTCTGCGGAATATCAACAAAGCGAAGACGATTTTTATTTGCGGGTCGTTACCCAGTATTTTAACGTTCTCAGGGCAGATGCGAATCTCAGCTTCCGCCAGGCTGAGCAAGAAGCCATTGCGCGCCAGCTGGAGCAAAGCAAGCAACGGTTTGAAGTTGGATTGGTGGCCATCACTGATGTACATGAAGCACAAGCGGCCTACGATACAGCAGTAAGTGAACGTATTGCAGCAGAGAACGATCAGTTTGTCGCTCAGCGATTACTGGAAACCACCACAGCGGTAAACGTGGAAGGCGTGGTCAACCTCAAAGAGGATATACCTATTGTTCCCCCGGAACCGGTAGATCTGCAACAGTGGATTGACCGGGCACTGGCCTCAAACCCTGGGCTACAAGCGGCCATTCACGCCGCTAACGCTGCGGATGAGGACTACAAGAGCAAGCGGGCTGAACATGCACCCACTTTAGATCTAGTTTCCAGTTATACCGACAGTAGCAATAACTCATCGTTGACTTCAAACCCTGATCTCACACGGGGAAGCGTGGGGGTGCAGTTTAATTTGCCTCTATATAGTGGCGGCGCCACCAGTGCCAATCGCCGCCAAAGCCACTATTTAGCGATGGCCCAGAAAGACACAGAGCATTTTAAACGCCGCGAAGTGATTCAGGATACCACAAATTATTACCAGCTGATGTTGGCCAGCGTGGCCCAGGTTAATGCACGTAAGCAGAGCAAATTGTCCGCCAAGGTCGCCTTGGAGGCCACCCAAGCGGGCTATGAGGCGGGCACCAGAACCATCGTAGATGTACTCAATGTACAGCGCAACCTGTTTCAAAATCAACGCGACTACACCAATGCGCGCTTTGATTATGTGCTCAATGCGCTGCGCTTAAAGCAGGTTGCGGGCGCCCTTACGGAAGAGGAAATACTGTCTCTACAACAATATATGGCGGAGTAGTTTAAAGCCCTCTACGCATTGTATTTTTCGTGATTGCGCCGGGCGCCCCACACCAAAATGTTTTGATAACGGGTGGGAAGCAAACGCTGAAGCGTGTCAATGACACGGGCGTCCGGACCAATCAACACCCTTGGTTTATTCTTGCGAACGCCATTTAAAATAGTCTGAGCAGCTACCGGCGGCGATGTGCGGGCGGCTTTATCAAACATCTTGGTGGCTTTGTCTTTAGTTCGGGCACCGGCAAGACCCACCTCACCAATGCGGCTATTACGCACAATATTGGTTTTTATTCCACCTGGGTGAATGCAGGTTACCTGTACCTGACTCCCTTCCAAGGCCAACTCTTCCCGTAGACACTCTGTAAAGCCTTTCACTGCGAACTTTGCCGCGTTATAGGCACCTTGGGAAGGAACCGCAATAATGCCGAATACGCTGGATACATTCACCACATGACCATCGCCCGATGCCTTCAGAAAAGGAAGAAAGGCCTTGGTGCCGTGCACCACACCCCAGAAGTTGATGTTCATCAGCCATTCAAAGTTTTCATAGCTCATGGTCTCAATGGTTTCGCTCAATGAAACGCCGGCGTTGTTGAAGATCATGTTCACCTGGCCAAAGTCTGCCACTACCTGATCCGCCCATTGAAATACCGCCTCACGCTGCGCCACATCGAGAACACAAGTGGTCACTTTTACCCCTAAGCCACCCAGCTGATTTTGCGTATCTGCAAGGCCACTTTCATCGATATCCGAAAGCGCAACATGACAACCCAATTTGGCCAATTCAACCGCCAATGCCTGACCAATACCGGAGCCTGCACCGGTAATGGCCGCAACTTTACCTTCTAGATTTTTCATTACTACACCCCATCTCAATGTGTACATTGTTTTTTAGATTTATTGTTTGCCACAATTTTTTGCCACATAAGAAAAAGGGTGAAGCGCCAATGGCGTTCCACCCTTTTAAAGTAATTACGATTGCAAAATCGTGTTACTTATCCGCGTTCTCCAATTGCTGCTTGATCAGATCACCGATGGTCTTCGGAGCAGCTTCTTGGGTTTGCGCCTGGTTCAGGTTCTTCATGGCTTCTTTCTCATCAGCCATGTCTTTCGCTTTCACAGACAAGCTAATAGCGCGGTTCTTACGATCCACATTAATGATACGAGCTTCCACTTGATCACCTTCGTTCAAGTGTGTGCGAGCATCTTCAACGCGATCACGGCTCAGTTCAGAGGCCTTCAAGCTGGCTTCAACGCCTTCCATCAACTCGACCACTGCACCTTTAGCATCCACAGACTTAACCGTACCAGTGACGATTACACCCTTGTCGTTCTCTTGAACGAACATGGCGAATGGATCCTGCTCAAGCTGCTTGATACCCAGGGAGATACGCTCACGCTCTGGGTCAACAGACAGGATAACGGTGTCGATTTCGTCGCCTTTCTTGTATTCACGTACGGCTTCTTCGCCTGGTAGATCCCAGGAGATATCAGACAGGTGAACCAGACCGTCGATGCCACCGTCCAAGCCGATGAAGATACCGAAGTCAGTGATGGACTTGATCTTACCGGAGATCTTGTCGTTCTTGTCGAACTTGGTAGCAAACTCTTCCCAGGGGTTAGGCTTGCACTGCTTGATACCCAAGGAAATACGACGACGCTCTTCGTCGATGTCCAAAACGATAACATCCACTTCTTCACCGATGGATACCACCTTAGAGGGATGCACGTTCTTGTTGGTCCAATCCATTTCGGAAACGTGAACCAAACCTTCAACCCCTTCCTGCAACTCTGCGAAACAGCCGTAGTCTGTCAGGTTAGTAACAGTGGCTTTCACGCGGCTGCCTTCGGGGTAACGGTTGGTGATTTCCACCCATGGATCCGATCCCAATTGCTTGAGGCCCAAGGAAACACGATTGCGCTCGCGGTCGAACTTCAATACTTTCACCAGAATTTCGTCGCCCACTTCCACGATTTCGCTGGGGTGCTTGATGCGCTTCCACGCCATATCGGTAATGTGCAACAGGCCGTCGATACCACCCAGATCCACGAATGCACCGTAGTCTGTAAGGTTTTTAACGATACCTTTAACTTCCATTCCCTCTTGCAGCTTCTCAAGCAGCGCTTCGCGCTCTGCACTGTTCTCTGCTTCCAGAACCGCACGACGGGAAACCACCACGTTGTTGCGCTTGGCATCCAACTTGATGACTTTGAATTCCAGTTCCTTGCCTTCCAGATGCAGGGTGTCCCGCACAGGGCGCACGTCTACCAGAGAGCCTGGCAAGAAGGCACGAACAGATTCGATATCAACGGTGAATCCACCTTTAACCTTGCCGTTGATAACACCTTTAACCACTTCTTCAGCTTCAAATGCCGCTTCCAGACTTTTCCAGGATTCAGCTCGCTTCGCCTTTTCACGGGACAAGCGGGTTTCACCCCATCCATCTTCAAGGGTTTCCAGAGCCACATCGATTTCATCGCCAACGTTGATTTCCAGTTGGCCACCATCGCTCAGGAATTGCTCACGGGGAATCACACCTTCGGATTTCAATCCCGCGTAGACAGTAACCCAATCGTCGTCGATGGAAACAATAGTGCCCTTAACAATGGCACCGGGGGTCATGTCCAGTTCTTTTAAACTTTCTTCGAATAGTTCGGCAAAGCTTTCGCTCATATTTGGTTAACCTGTTTAGTTTCGCTGAAATTTTCAGCGCTTACGCCATACACCACCAGCTGAGTACGGGTTATTTTTACTGTGTTTTTGCGGCTAAGCTGGCACATAAAAGCCACAAAAACGCCAAAAAGCGAATGAAAGCCACCCTGAGGCAGTCCCCATACGCTGTTTAATTATTCAGCCAAATCGGTTACTTACGTAACCTTCTTTCGCCTTTACTTTTGCTTTTGCAAACCTCTTTGCTCCACATGGCGCATCATTTCGGCAAACACCTCATCGATGCTCATATGGGTACTATCAATTACAATAGCATCATCTGCAGGCACTAATGGGGCGATGGCCCGATTCATGTCCTGATCATCACGAGCCTGGATCGACTCTTGAAGGTCGGCTAACTTAGCACTCATGCCTTTGTCATGCAACTGTTTAAGGCGACGGTTAGCCCGTTCTTCTGTACTGGCCGTAAGGTAAATTTTAAGCTCGGCATCAGGGAACACCACGGTACCCATGTCTCTGCCATCTGCCACCAGGCCCGGACTCTCCCGGAAATCGTGCTGTCGTTGCAGCAAGCCTTGGCGCACACCCGGTAACACCGCCACCTTGGAGGCGCCGATCCCCGCCTGTTCCGTGCGGATATCGTTGGTGACGGTTTCTCCCTCAAGCACCACTTTGGGCGGTTCATTGGGGTTTTTCACTAGAAACTGCACATCCATGTTTTCCGCCAGAATTCGCACGCTTTCTTCATTATCCAGGGCCACTCCGTGATTGTTGGCGGCCAGTGCCACCAAACGATATAAAGCACCGCTATCCAATAGATGCCAGCCCAGTTCTTGAGCTATTTTTTGTGCAAGAGTGCCCTTCCCAGACCCGCCGGGTCCATCCAATGTGATCACTGGCGCTTTGGTTACTTTAGCCATGGGAGCCTCCTACTTCTGCCACATCCAGCTTCATACCCACTTTCCGTGACAGTTCAACGAAATTAGGAAAAGAAGTGGCTACATTGGCGCAATTATTAATTTCAATATCACCAACCGATCGCAACGCAGCCACAGCGAAAGCCATGGCTATACGGTGGTCACCGTGGCTTTCTACGCTACCAGACTGAATGATTCCACCTTCTATTACAATACCATCCGGGGTAGGATCCGCCTTGATACCCAGGGCATTTAAGCCATCGGCCATCACTTGAATTCGATCGCTTTCTTTCACTCTCAACTCTTCGGCACCGGTAAGAGTGGTTGGACCCTCCGCACAGGAAGCAGCTACAAATAACGCAGGAAACTCGTCGATGGCCAGGGGTACCTGATCTTCAGGAATGGCGATGCCTTTTAGTGGCGCGTAACGAATTCGAAGGTCCGCAACCGGCTCTCCACCCACGGTTCGCTCATTACTCACCTGAATATCTGCACCCATGGCTCGCAGGATATTGATCACACCTATTCGAGTAGGGTTCACCCCCACATGCTCCAAAGTCAGGTCGCTATCGGGGGTAATGCTGGCGGCCACCATAAAGAAGGCCGCAGAAGATATATCCGCTGGCACATCGATGGTGGTGGCCGTTAACTTACCGCCGCCAGATAAGCTGACTCTATTACCATCAACGCTCACTGAATAGCCAAAACCCTTCAACATACGCTCGGTGTGATCCCGGGTGGGTGCCGGTTCTTCTACTGTGGTTTCACCCTGGGCAAACATCCCCGCCAACAACACACACGACTTCACCTGGGCACTGGCCATGGGCATGATGTATTCGATGGCGCTCAAAGGCTGTCCACCAGTGATTTTCATGGGTGGTGTACCGTCTTCATTGGTTACCACCTTAGCCCCCATCAGTTGCAATGGTTTAGACACTCGCCCCATGGGTCGCCGGGAAAGGGACTCATCTCCACTTAGCTCCACATCAAAGGGTTGAGCTGCCAGCAATCCCGACAGCAACCGCATGGACGTGCCACTATTGCCCACGTAAAGTGCGCCGGGAGGGGCAAGCAAACCACTCATCCCCACCCCGAATATTTTCACATGACCGTGATTGGGGCCTTCAATGGTCACTCCCATATCGCGAAATGCTTGCAAGGTGGCGAGGCTGTCCTCCCCTTCCAAAAACCCATAAACCTCAGTGACCCCTTCTGCCAACGAGCCCAGCATTATGGATCGGTGGGAGATGGATTTGTCTCCGGGTACGCGGATTTGGCCTTTCACTTCACCCCCCGGGTGGGCGGTGAAAACGATGTTCTTCTCTGTCATGGTCTTACTGTACGCACGCTTTGATAAAATATTGGTAAAGTGATCCCGAGCCGCTTTTGCCCGAGTCATGATGCCCAGGATAGCCACAGAATCCTGCTGCTCAACTGCTTGCTTGAATTGATCCAAACCACTACTGAAATGCTCGATTACCGTGAGCAAGGCTCCCTTATTGGCCACAAATATGTCGTGCCACATGGTGGGGTCGCTGGAAGCGATGCGGGTAAAATCTCTAAACCCACCGGCCGCATAGCGGAAAATATCCTGATTTTGATTCTCTTTGGCCAAGGTATCCACCAAAGAAAAAGCCAACATATGGGGCAAATGGCTTGTGGCCGCCAGCACCGCATCGTGTTGCTCCACGTCCATGGTCAATACTTGAGCACCCAAGCCCGACCAAAGATGACGTACCCGCTGCAAAGCGTAATCCGCAGTATGGGGTAATGGCGTGAGAATGATATTGTGGTTTTTGTAAAGGTCAACCTTGGCCGCTTCAACACCGCTGCGTTCCGAGCCGGCGATGGGATGCCCGGGCACAAACCAGGGTGGAACTTCTCCGAACACCGCTTGGGCTGCAGCGACCACGTTGCCTTTCACGCTACCGGCATCGGTGACCACGGTTTTGCCGTCTAAGCCGGGCTGCATTTTTCTTAACAGGGTTTCCGTTAAACCTATGGGAGCCGCCAGCATCACCAGATCGGCACCTGCCACGGCATTGGCAAGATCCTGCTCGGCGCGATCAATGACCCCCAACTCAAGACCTCGCTCAAGAGTGGCGCTACTGCGGCTGCAACCCACCACTTCCCGACACAGGCCATGGGCTTTCAAGCCCAGAGCAAATGAGCCACCAATCAGGCCCAGGCCAACAATGACCACGCGATCAAGAACCGGGGCCGTTCCACCGCCCTTGCTCATGACTCAAGCACGCTTTTCAGGGCGTCCAGGCAGCGCTGGTTTTCCAGTTCCAGGCCCACGGATACTCTCAAGCAATTGGGCATGTTGTAAGCCGCTACAGGCCTAACGATAACCCCCAAACGCAATAGATTTTGGTAAATCCCCATTGCGTCTTGTTCAAGCTCCAGGGTTAGGAAATTACCAGCGGATGGAATGTAGTTGAGCCCTAACTGGGTGAAGCCCTGCTGCAGCTGCTCCATTCCCTGGGAGTTCACTTGCCGGCTGCGCAGCAGGTAATCTTTGTCCTGCAACGCCGCCTCCGCAGCCACCAAAGCAAAGCTGTTCACATTGAACGGATGCCTTACCCTATTGAGTACGTTGGCAACCTGGCTGTTGGAGAGACTATAACCTACCCGCAAAGAAGCCAAACCATAGGCCTTGGAGAATGTTCGGGTAACAATGAGATTGGGATAGCGGTGAAGATAATCAATACCGTTAAGGGCACCATCGCCTTCCACATACTCAATATAGGCTTCATCCAACACCACCAACACCTGGGGTGGTATTCGGCAGATAAAGCGCTCCCACTGGTCTTTGCCAAACCAGGTACCGGTGGGGTTGTTGGGATTGGCAATAAAAATAACACGGGTTTTATCGCTCACCGCATCTGCCATGGCATCCAGGTCATGGCCATAATCTTTGGCGGCTGTCACCACCGCCTTGGCCCCTGCCGCCTGGGTAGAGATGGGGTAAACCGCAAACGCATACTGAGAAAATATAGCTTCGGTTTCGGGTCCTAGATAGGCTCTGGCGATCAGGTCCAAAACATCATTGGATCCGTTGCCCAGAGTAATCTGGTCACGTTCCACCCCCAGCTCATGGCTCAATGCTGCCTTAAGCGCAAAACCATTACCATCGGGGTAACGGCATAAATCATGGGTAGCCCCATTCAGGGCCTTGAGTACAGCGGGGCTGGGACCAAGGGGGTTTTCATTACTGGCAAGCTTAATGATGTTGTCTAAGCCCAATTCACGCTGAAGCTCTTCAATGGGTTTGCCGGGCTGATAGGGAGATAACCCCTGTACCCCGCCGTTGGCAAGTTCAGCATAATCGCAAGCAATAACTGACATGATTAAAGTACCGCTTTGGGATAAGAGCCCAGCTTTTTGAGGTTGACCGCCAGCACTTCCACTTCGTTCATCACGCCTTTGACGGCATCGTCTTCTGAGTGGCCCTCAAAATCGATAAAAAATAAATAGGCCCATGTACCATCCCGGGAAGGGCGAGTTTCTACTCGGGTGAGCATAATCCCGGCTTTATGAAACGGCGCTAATAATTCATAAAGTGCACCGGATTTATTTTTCATGGACACAATGATAGAGGTTTTATCCTGCCCGGATGGCGGCACTGATTCATTGCCAACAATCAGAAAGCGGGTGGTATTGTGGGGATTGTCTTCAATATTACTGGCTAGCTTCTCCAAGCCATAAAGCTCTGCAGCCACTTCCCCACCGATGGCGGCGGCATTCCATTCGCTTTGCAAACGGCGGGCCGCTTCAGAGTTACTGCTCACGGCAATACGGTCGGCGCTGGGATAGTGAGCGTCCAACCATTGTCGACATTGAGCCAAAGACTGTTGGTGAGAGTAGATTCGAGTCACTGAATCCGCTTTGGTGTTTTTGCCCACCATCAAATGATGATGGATACGCAGCTCTACTTCGCCACAGATTTTCAGGTCGGAATGAATGAAGGAATCCAGGGTGGTGTTCACCATGCCTTCGGTGGAGTTTTCCACCGGCACCACACCGTAGTGGGCACTGCCGGACTCAACCTCGCGAAACACTTCATCAATGGTGGACATGGAGTTGGTTTTCACCGCATGACCGAAGTGTTTTTGTGCCGCAGCCTGGGTGAAGGTACCCTCAGGACCCAGATAGGCAATGTTCATGGGCTCTTCCAGGGCCAAACAGGCGGACATGATCTCCCTGAATAGGCGTGCCATGGACTCATTATCAAGGGGCCCTTGATTGCGATCCATCACCTTTCTCAGAACCTGGGCCTCTCTTTCCGGCCGATAAAACAACGGTTTGGCTGTTTCGCCCACTTCCTCTTGCTTTACCAGTGCCACCTGTTGAGCACAGGCGGCTCGATCGTTAATCAACTGTTGAATTTGCTTATCCAACTGATCGATTTCATCGCGCAAGACATCAAGAGTAGGCTTAGATTCCGACATTCCACTAGTCCTCTGAGTCTGTTTCTTCACTGTTATCACTATCATCAGAGCCAGCAGATTCCGTGCCAGCTTGCTGATCGGAAGCCGATTGAGTGGCCTCTTCCCCCTCTTCCATCAGTTCAGCGTCAGCGTCTTCCAACTCTGCAATGCGCTCTACACCCACCAAATGTTCGTCATTGGCGAGACGAATCAACATCACACCCTGGGTATCGCGGCCTTGAATGGAGACCTCCGCAACCCGGGTGCGAACCAGGGTGCCCTGATCTGAAATCAACATGATTTCATCGGTTTCGCTCACCTGAACCGCCCCGATTAGGGCACCGTTACGCTCGCTGCAGCGCATGGCAATGAGCCCTTTACCGCCGCGACCTTTAGTGGGGAAATCCGCCACCGAGGTTCGTTTACCAAAACCGTTTTCACTGGTGGTAAGTACCTGATGATCTGGTTGAGGAATAATAAGGGAGATCAATTCGGCCCCTTCTGGCAGATTCACACCCCGCACACCACGGGCAGTTCGCCCCATTCCTCGTACATTTTCTTCGCTAAAGCGCACGGCTTTGCCTTCCGACGTAAACAGCATGATGTCCTGCTGGCCATCGGTAATATCCACGCCCACCAGGCGATTACCCTCGTCCAACTCAATGGCGATCAAACCGGAGCTGCGGGGACGGGAGAAGGCTTCCAATTCCACCTTTTTAACGGTGCCATTGCTGGTGGCCATAAAAACGAATTTTCCGGATTCATATTCGCGTAAAGGCAAAATAGCCGTGATCTTTTCGTCATCACCCAGGGGCAGCAAATTAACGATGGGGCGGCCACGGGATTGCCGGCCCGCCTGGGGAATCTGATAGACCTTAAGCCAATACACTTTGCCCTGATTACTGAAACACAGAATAGTGTCGTGGGTGCTGGTGACCAGCAGATGCTCTACGTAATCCTCGTCTTTCACCGAAGTGGCGGCCTTGCCTCGACCACCACGGCGTTGAGCCTGGTAGGTGTCAATGGGCTGGGTTTTGGCATAGCCACCGTGAGACAGGGTGACCACCACGTTTTCTTCGGGAATCAGATCTTCATTGGTGAGATCCATACGGGATGCCACGATTTCAGTGCGACGGTCATCACCGTACTGATCACGCACTTGCTCCAATTCTTCCCGAATAACATTCAACAGTAATTCTGGATCCGCCAGAATCGCCATTAGCTCACGGATCAGGTCCAGCTTTTCCTGGTATTCCTGCAGCAGCTTGTCGGTTTCCAAACCGGTCAGGCGATGCAAACGCATATCCAGAATTTCTTTGGCTTGCACTTCTGACAGGTAATACAGGCCGTCATCACGCATGCCAAAGGCAGGATCAATATCATCCGGCCGGCAGGCATCGGCACCACCGGCTCGTTCCAGCATGTCCAACACATTGCCCGGCTTCCAACCCCGGCTAATTAAACCGGCTTCTGCTTCCGCCCGATTGGGGGAATTACGAATTAACTCGATCACCGGATCAATATTGGCCAAGGCAACAGCAAGGCCTTCCAACACATGACCGCGCTCACGGGCTTTGCGAAGATCGTACACCGTACGCCGGGTAACCACTTCGCGGCGATGGCGGATAAAGCACTCCACAATGCCTTTCAAGTTCAGCAGTCTTGGCTGCCCATCCACCAGGGCCACCATGTTGATACCGAACACGGTTTCCAACTGGGTCTGGGAATACAGATTATTCAGCAATACTTCGCCGTTATCGCCTCGACGCACTTCGATCACCACGCGAATTCCGTCTTTGTCAGACTCATCGCGAATTTCACTGATGCCTTCAATGCGTTTTTCTTTCACCAGCTCAGCGATTTTTTCAATCAGCCGGGCCTTATTCACCTGATAGGGAATTTCGGTGATGATGATGGTTTCTTTGCCGTTTTTCTCGGTTTCAATGTGGGCTTTGGCCCGCATGTACATGCGCCCACGCCCAGTGCGGTAGGCTTCAATAATACCGCTGCGACCGTTGATAATACCCGCAGTGGGCAGATCAGGCCCCTGGATATGCTCCATCAAACCTTCGATGTCGATATCCGGGTTGTCGATACAGGCCAAACACCCGTTAATAACCTCGCGCAAATTATGGGGAGGGATATTGGTGGCCATGCCCACCGCAATACCGGATGAACCATTCACCAACAGATTGGGCACCCGCGTAGGCAACACAGAAGGCATCTGTTCGTTACCGTCGTAGTTGGGCACAAAGTCGACGGTTTCTTTTTCCAGATCCGCCAATAGGTCATGGGCGATCTTGGCCATACGCACTTCGGTGTATCGCATGGCAGCCGCGTTGTCGCCATCGATGGAACCGAAGTTGCCCTGACCATCCACCAGCAGATAACGCAGTGAAAATGGCTGAGCCATACGGACGATGGTGTCGTATACCGCAGAATCACCGTGGGGGTGATATTTACCGATTACGTCACCCACCACACGGGCGGATTTTTTGTAGGGCTTGTTGTACACGTTGCCCAATTCATGCATGGCGTACAGCACACGTCGGTGTACCGGCTTAAGTCCATCACGAACATCGGGCAAAGCCCGCCCTACTATGACGCTCATGGCGTAGTCGAGGTAGGATTGTTTGAGTTCGTCTTCGATGTTAACCGGGAGGATTTCTTTGGCTAGTTCTGACATCGGGTTCCTGATTTGCTAATGACGGCTATATTTGATCGGGGTTGGATCTTGCGTCGTTTTTGTCATTGCCCCTGACAGGTATCACTACCTGAATTTAGCTGACCACCAACTACAAAAAATGGCCGAATTTGAGCGACGAATAATAGCACATTTCAGCCCTGCGGGGCGAAGCTAAAATCCGGTTTTTTGGGGTATTCTTGGGTATTTTATCGTCTAATCAGAACCATTAGGCTGTGGCACCCATAAGCTGAGCGATTCCTCGGGAAGTGGGCTTTTCCACTACGCCCTTTTCCGTGACAATGGCATCGATCAAATCCGCCGGCGTCACATCAAAAACCGGATTGTAAACAGCCACATTTTCCGGTGCCATGCGCTGCCCATTCACGGATACCACTTCCTCCTCGCCCCGCTGCTCAATGGGAATCTCGGCACCACTGGAAACGGACAGATCAAAGGTGGTGGTGGGTGCCGCCACCATAAACTTCACACCATGATGTCGCGCCAGCACAGCCAAACTGTATGTGCCAATCTTATTGGCCGCATCACCATTGGCTGCAATTCGATCTGCCCCCACGATCACCCAGGCAATCTTGCCCTGAGCCATCAGGGTGGCAGCCACAGAATCCGCAATCAGGGTTACATCAATTTGATCCTTTTGCAGTTCCCAGGCGGTGAGCCTGGCCCCCTGCCACCAGGGGCGGGTTTCATCGGCGTAGACCCGATCGATAATGCCCTCTCGCCAAGCACTGCGAATCACACCCAAGGCGGTGCCATAACCACCGGTGGCCAGAGAACCCGTATTGCAGTGGGTTATGACACTCTTGGCGGACTCTGACCTGACTGAGCCCAAATTAACGGATTCTGAGCTCGCAGCTATCAGCTTGGCACCGTAATCCCCCATGGCACGATTGCCATCACGATCCTGCTGATGAATATCCTTGGCCACAGCCAGCAACTGATCGATGGGATCCGCTTCGTCACTCAAATTCACTAACGCGGTCTTCATCTGCTGTAAAGCCCAAAACAAATTCACCGCGGTGGGCCTGGACGCCGCCAAAGCATCAAAATCCTGCTGCAAACTCTGCTGCCAATGATAGGCATCCTGTTGACGACGCTGTTTGGCCGCGATCACCACGCCGTAAGCAGCGGTGATACCAATGGCCGGAGCACCCCGCACCACCATGTCACGAATGGCCGCCACTACGCTGTCCACTTCAGAGATATCCAGCCACTGCTCCTGCAAGGGCAACTTGCGCTGATCCAACAATCGCAGCCTGTTGTCTTGCCACTGGATGGCATTCACTGATTGGTCTGACCGCATAATGGAGCCTCATTGAGCTAAAAAAGGAAGGATTATACGCGCTTCTTTAGCAAAGGGGTTTTCAAAAATTAACCGTTACAGAGTAAAATTGCCCGACACCCCATTCCAGCGGAAAACTTTTTATGCCTGAAACTCACTCCGTCGATAGCCTCCTGCTTTGCCGTTGGGTACTGACTGTAGACAGCAACCAATCCACCCTCGAACACCAGGCCATCGCCATTCACAAAGGCAAAATAGTGGCCATTGAACCCATGGCCAACACCCGCTACCAGAGCGATAACACCGTTAAACTGGATCAACATGTGGTAATGCCTGGCTTGATCAACGCCCATGGACACACGGCCATGACCCTGTTTCGTGGGCTAGCAGATGACCTGCCTCTTATGGAGTGGTTGAACGAACATATCTGGCCCGCAGAAGGCCGTTGGGTGGACGAGGCTTTTGTGTTGGAGGGTGTGCAACTGGCCATGGCGGAAATGATTCGCAGTGGCACCACCTGCTTTAGTGACATGTACTTTTTTCCCAACGTGGTGGCACGGGCCGCAGCCAATGCCCATATGCGCTGTCAGATCACCTTTCCTATTTTGGATTTCCCCAGTAATTGGGCTTCTTCAGCGGACGAATACCTGCGCAAGGGTTTACAGCTCCATGACGACTATCGTAACCACGAACTGATCAATATTGGCTTTGGTCCCCACGCGCCTTACACCGTTTCTGACGGCCCAATGAAAAAGGTGTCCACCATGGCGGTGGAAACCAACATGCCCATTCAGATCCACCTCCATGAAACAGCCCATGAAGTGGAAGAAGCGGTGAAAAATACGGGCAAACGCCCTATCCAACGTCTGAACGAACTGGGATTACTGACACCGCAAACCCAAGCAGTACACATGACCCAGCTCAGCGATGAAGAAATAGCGTTGTTGGCGCAAACAGGAACCCATGTGATTCACTGCCCGGAATCCAATCTCAAATTGGCCAGCGGATTCTGCCCCACCCACAAATTAATTGAAGCTGGCGTCAACGTGGCACTGGGCACAGACGGTGCCGCCAGTAATAACGATTTGGATATGTTCGGCGAAATGCGCACCGCCGCCCTGCTGGGCAAAGGGGTTGCAGAAAACCCCTCTGCTATCCCAGCACACCAGGCTCTGGCCATGGCCACCATCAACGGTGCCAAGGCATTGGGCATCGATCAAACCACCGGCAGTATCGAAGTGGGAAAAGCGGCGGACCTGATTGCCGTTGATTTAGACCACATCAGCTGCCAACCCCATTACCATTTGGAATCCCAATTGGTGTACGCCACCCCCGCCAGCCAAGTAACCGATTCTTGGATAGAAGGCAAACGGGTATTGGAGAATCGCACTCTCACCACCCTGGACATGAATGATATTCTGGCCAAAGCCGTGGCGTGGAAACAAAAAATTCAACAAGCAGACGAGGCTTAAAAATGAGCAATGTAGATCAGGCAGAAATCGCAAAGTTCGAGTCTGTTGCCAGCCAGTGGTGGAACCTGGAAGGGGAATTCAAACCACTCCATGACATTAACCCACTTCGTTTGAATTACATTAATGAGCGTGTTGATTTGGCAAAAAAACAGGTCTTAGATGTGGGCTGTGGTGGCGGCATTTTAAGTGAAGGGCTGGCACGACGTGGCGCCATGGTTACCGGAATAGACATGGGCGAAGCCAATCTGAAGGTAGCAGCGCAACACGCCGCCCAAGAAGGCTTAGACATTGATTACCAAATGATGGCAGTGGAAGAATTTGCCCAGCAGCATGAAGGTTCATTTGATGTGGTTACCTGTTTGGAAATGCTGGAACATGTGCCCGCGCCCGACTCCATCGTAGCCGCCTGCGCGCGACTGGTGAAGCCCGGCGGCCACTTGTTTTTTTCCACCATCAATCGCAATCCAAAATCCTACGCCCTGGCCATCGTGGGCGCGGAATACATAATGAATCTGGTACCCAAAGGCACCCATGATTATATGAAATTCATTAAGCCCTCAGAGCTGTGCCGCTGGGCCAGAGGAGCCGGGTTGCAGGTGGAAGACGTCAGCGGCATGAGCGTCAACCCCATCACCATGACCTACAAGGTGAGCAAGGACGTGGACGTAAATTACTTTTTGCATTGCACTAAGTAAGCTTGGTCACGTTAAAAGTCGTGTCAAAAGCCATGCCCATAACCAAATCCATAGCCAATTCCACAACCAAGCACAAAACCTTTTGTCGCAACTGCAGTGCCCTTTGCTCAATGGAAGTGACCGTGAGGGATGGGAAACTGGAATCGGTTGTTGCCGATGGCAGCGAATCTCCCTACGGACCATACATGTGCGTGAAAGGCCGTTCCAGCCTGGAGTTTCATCAAGGAGCCGAGCAACGACTGGTTAATAGCTTAAAGCGCAATGACGAAGGCGATTTTGACACCATCAACAATCATCAGGCTCTGGTTGAAATTGGGTCGAAACTCAGCGAACTACTCAATCAATATGGCCCTCGCTCCATCGCGCTGTACCACGGCACCGGAGCCTATCGCAGCGTACTGGGTGGGCAGCTGGAAAAGTCCTTTCTGTCTGCATTGGGTACACCCAACCTGTTTTCCACCATGACCATTGACCAGTCCGCCAAATGGGTCACCATGGGACGCATGGGTGTGATGGCCTCGGGCAAGCCTGCGCTGGAAGATGTGGATCTGGTTGTGATAGTGGGCAACAACCCGGTAGTCAGCCACCAAACAGTTCCCTTTGTGGCTGGACACTGCGGCGCACCGGCACGCAGTTACAGCGATGCAAAAAAACGCGGCACAAAAATCATTGTGATTGATCCACGCCGCACGGAAACCGCACGCTTTGCCGATCTTTTTATACAACCTCTTCCGGGCCACGACGCCACTATTTTCGCATCAATCGCCCACATTCTGTTGCGAGACAACAACTACAACAAAGATTTTTGTGACCGCTTCACCATTCAGCTCGAGGCGTTAAAACAGGCCGTGGCGGAATTCACTCCCGAGTTTGCCGCCAAACGCGCAGGCGTGGCCGCAGAAGATATTGAACTGGCGGCACACTGGTTGGCGCAAGCTGAACGCCCGTCCGTAGGCAGCGGCTCAGGTCCATCCATGTCCACCCATTCCAACCTCAATGATCATATGATTGAAGTTGTGAATGCGCTGGTGGGTGGCTATCGTAGAGCAGGCGATTTGGTACGCAACCCTGGCACCCTTAACCCCAGAACGCCGGTGGAGTTGGCTGTCTCCCCTACACGCAGCTGGGAGCACGGAGACAAACTGGCCAGCGAGAATATTGGCAAATTGTTTGGTGAATTTCCCACGGCGTTGTTACCCCAAGAAATCCTCACCCCCGGCCCGGACAAAGTTCGAGCACTGATTGTGTTTGGCGGCAACCCGTTGATGGGGCTGGGGGATCCCCAACAGGCCATACCGGCGTTTGAAGATTTGGACTTGTTGGTGGTGCTGGACCCCCGTTTTAATGAAACCGCTCGCTATGCCCATTATGTGATTGCCTGCTCTCAGCCTTTTGAGCGCCATGATATATCGATCCCCGGCGATGCCTTGTATCCCCAAGCCTTTGCACAGTACGCGGCACCGGTGGTAGAGAAACCACCTGGCACCCTGCACGATTGGGAATTTTTTTGGCAGCTGGCCGCCAATATGGGGTTACCCCTGACACTGAAATATTGGAGTTATGGACTCGACTTTGAAAACATCAAAGAGGGTTTGGAGCTGTCCACCCAAGAGCCCCCCGACCCGGAACACATGCTGCGCTTTCTCTGCAAAAACAGCCGCGTCTCGTTTGAGGAGTTAAAAGCGCAACCCGCCGGTGTTAGGCCCACTCTGCCTGAGCAGCGGGTTTTAAAGGCGGCAAAAGACAATGGCGGCAGACTGGAACTCTGCCCACAGGACGTGGCTGCGGAACTGCAAGAGGTTTTCCAACAACAACCCGATAAATCTTATCGCTTCAACTTAATCTGCAGGCGGCTCTTGGAAACCATGAACAGCGCATACGTAGACTCTGCAGTTAGCCGCAAACGTCATCCCGCCAATTGGGCCCATATGAATCCCTTGGATATGGCGGAATTGGGTTTGAAAGATGGCGATAAGATCACTCTAAGCTCGGACCACGGCAGCATCCACGCTGTGGTTAAAGCAGAGAAGGAATTACGACATGGCGTGGTGTCCATGGCGCATTTATTTGGCACGCTACTGCCTGCCCAGGAAGTCGCCAAAACCGGTAGGGCATTTACTGGGGCGCTTACTTCCCTGGAACAGCATTTACAACCCATCAACTATATGCCTCGATTTTCTGCCATTCCGGTGAACGTCAAAGCCGACAGCTAAGCAATGACTTTGGCAGATTAAGGCCTGAAACTCACTTTGTGAACATCAAACCCCACGCTAGTGGAAAATTTTGTTTAAAATAAAGCATCACATGGGTAAAAAAATAAGGATACTCAATTGGATATGAACTCCCCAGTTGAAGCGGTTTTATTCGACCTGGATGGCACACTGATCGACACCGCCCCGGACTTTGTTGTAGTGCTCAACAAAATGCGGCTGCAATGTAATCTAGATCCGTTGCCAGACCAACAAATTCGCCAACAGGTATCCAATGGAGCCAAGGCACTTATCCGATTGAGTTTCGGTGATGAAGAACAAAACCCAAACTTTGAACAGCTTTTGCAGCAATTGCTAGATGACTACCTGCAACACCTGGCAGTGGAGTCCCGCTTGTTTGACCATTTAGATGGCACCTTAAAGAACTTGGAAGACAAACAGATTCCGTGGGGTATCGTGACCAATAAACCCAGCCGCTTTACCAATCCGCTGATACAGAAATTAGAGCTCGCCCAACGTTGTGCAGTGGCGATCTGCCCGGACCAGGTAACCCACAGCAAACCGCACCCCGAGCCCATACTGAAAGCCTGCGAAATCATAGAAGTAAAGCCGGAAAACACGCTCTACGTGGGCGACCATATACGGGACATTGAAGCAGGCAAAAACGCCAACACTCGCACAGTGGCGGCGGCATGGGGCTATTTAAACGCGGACGAAGACCCCTTGTCATGGCAAGCAGATGTTACACTGGACACTCCGCTTGGTTTTAGCCGTTGGCTGAACGATTTAATCGCTTAACACGTTACCGAGCAATTTACTCAGCTAATCTACCAACAACTTTACGAACTACGATACGGTCCCAGTATGATACCAGAACCACACAACTACCAAGCCCCACAACAGTTACTGAAAGACCGGGTTATCCTAGTGACCGGAGCTGGCAGCGGCATCGGCAAAGCAGCGGCATTGAGCTACGCTCGGCTGGGTGCCACGGTTATTTTACTGGGGCGAACGGAAGACAAGCTGGCGAACGTCTACGATCAAATCGAAGCGGCAGGCGGTAACCAACCGGCCATGGTGCCGCTGAATCTTGAATCGGCCACAGCAGCAGAATACGAACAACTGGGGCAAACTCTGTCTCAAGAATTTGGCCAGCTTGATGGATTATTACTGAACGCATCCATTTTAGGCGATATGCGTCCGTTGGAATTTTATCCCATTGACCTGTTCCAAAAAGTTATGCAAGTAAATGTAAATGCGCAATTCGCACTGATCCGCTGTTTGCTACCACTGGTAAAGTTATCCCCCCAAGGCTCCATTATTCTCACCACCTCCTCAGTGGGCCGTAAAGGTCGAGCCAACTGGGGTGCTTACAGCATCTCCAAGTTTGCCACAGAAGGCATGATGCAAACCCTGGCGGATGAGCTTAAAGACACCACCAACATTAAAGTCAATTGCATTAATCCCGGTGCCACTCAAACCGCCATGCGCGCAAATGCCTACCCGGCAGAAGACCCGGCAACTCTTTGCCGCCCTGACGAAATCATGGGATTGTACAATTACCTCATGGGGCCCGATTCCGCTGGTGTCACCGGAGCCTCACTGGACGCACAACCTAAGTAGCTGTGATTAAAAGCCAGTTTGATGGCGCTTTATCCGGAAAAAAACCAAATTCAGACACTTGAGGGGCTATTTTGCTCAAACCCGGTTTCTTCCAATAAAAAGCGTCTTTATTTTGACGTCCCAGCGCTTGCCAGCGCAGAGGCCGTGCAATAGATAATGATGAAAAAGGTCTAACTATCTGATTTGTATAAGGTGGTTCAAAAACCCACACTCACACCCACCAGACTGGCACGAATCTAGCTTATCAATGCGTAACTAGCACAAATGTGTCGATGGTTAAAAAAGAGGATGAAGTCATGAGCGCCATTTTGAACGCGCGAGTTGTGGACTTGGACAGCACGGACCTGGTAAACCATTACCGCTACTACAGTGAAGTACAAACCGATAGCAAAACCGAGATGATGGCGCTGACCCGCCTCAACGCAGTTTTGCAAACAAGCATAGAGTTGTCTGAAATTCTGAAGCTGTTTCAAAAAGAAGTGCAGAGAGCAGTGGCCTTTGACGGTTTGAAACTGGAACACGTGCTCAACGACTATTGTCATCAACAAGGCGACACTGAAGGCTACCCTTTCCACTACCGCCTTCAAACCGAAAGCGATTATTTGGGCGACCTCACACTGTATCGATTGGATCGGCCATTTAAAGACTACGAACTACATAAGCTGGATAGACTGATTTCTGCATTGGTGTTTCCTTTGCGCAACGGTCTTCGTTATCACGAGGCGGTTCGGGCTTCCTTAACCGATGGATTAACCGGTGCGGGCAACCGCATTAGCCTGGACGCAGTGATGGATAGGGAGCTGGATCAATGCAATCGTTATGGTCACCCCCTCTCCCTGTTAATTGTTGACCTTGACCATTTCAAGTCCATTAACGATACCCACGGCCATATGGTGGGAGATTATGTTCTAAAAACCGTGGCAAAGACCATTCAAGCCAGTTGTCGTAGCGCTGACCTTACTTTCCGCTACGGTGGTGAAGAGTTTGTGGTGTTACTGCATAAAACCGATGTTGCAGGGGCAAAGATCGGTGCAGAGCGTTTGCGCCGAACCATTGAAAATTTGGAATTAAACTGCGGTGCAGAAGCCATATCAGTGACCGCCAGCATTGGCAGTGCCAGCCTGTGTCACGGAGAAGGAAAACAAAGCTTGCTGGAAAGAGCGGATCAAGCGCTCTATCAAGCCAAAGAATCTGGACGCAACAGGGTGGTATTGGCCGAGCCTAATCTCGCCAACGCATAACGCCAAGCTGTCACGCTATGCCTCAGTAGCGGCGACGACGCAAATAACCTCCGCGCCGAACTTCTTTTTCAACGGCCCGTTCTGAACGGGCTTTGGCGCGGCCATATAGGCCCGTTTTCTTGCGCAATGCAGCGCCACAGCTTTCCGCCAACGAATCAATGACACCCTTGTCCAATTCAATCCAATGGCCCGCCTTCAAGCTACGGGGCAATTCAACATCGCCATATCGCACTCGAATCAAACGACTCACCTGCACCCCTTGGGTCTCCCACATTCGACGCACTTCTCGCTTACGACCTTCACGAAGAACCACGTGGTACCAGTGATTGGTGCCTTCGCCGCCCTTGTCCATAATGTCGTCAAAACTGGCTGCGCCATCTTCCAGCATGACCCCATCTCGTAAAGCATCCAGGTTTTCCGCGGTTACTTCACCATGGACTCGTACGGCGTATTCACGTTCAATATTGGAAGAAGGATGCATTAACCGATTGGCGAGATCACCGTCGGTGGTAAACAACATCAAGCCTTGACTGTTGATATCCAACCGCCCGATAGCAACCCAGCGCTGCTCTTTAAGTCTGGGTAAAGAATCGAACACAGTGGGACGGCCGTTGGGATCCGTTCGCGTGCAGACTTCACCTTCGGGTTTGTAATAGAGAATAACCCGGCGCACACTTTCTTCTTCGGTGGAAAAATTGACTGAACGTCCATCCACCCTCAGTTCATCGCCTTCTGATATGCGATCACCTAGAGTGGCCAACTTTCCATTTACGGAAACCCGACCATCGACTATCCAGTCTTCCATTGCTCGGCGGGAACCAAGGCCAACTCTGGCCAAAACCTTTTGAATTTTTTCGCTCATTACCATTAAAACTCACACAAGTAACGAAATCCGCGAGTACACACCCATAGGGTTCGTCAGAGGGAAACAGAGTGTGCAGTATAACCTGTTTGTAACAAAACTACCGTTACGAATTGCTGCCATCACTGTTGCCAAACGTAAACCGCCCAAAGAATAGGAAAACTATGGCAACGAATCTTCAGGAATTTCCTCTTCATCCACTGCTTCTGCGGTGGGCGCGTCTTCCAAAATTTCCATGTGCTCCGGACTGGGACCGGAAACTTCATGGGTTGTTTCAGCGTGTTCTTCCAGTTCGACAAGTTCTTCACCGGGGAGTTCAGGCTGTTGTTCTGCTGTCTGTTGTTCGGCGGACTGTTCTTCCAGCTCAAGCTCAGCATTGATGGTGTCCAAATCTCGGATTTCCGCCAGTGACGGCAATTCATCCAGGTTTTGCAGATTGAAATAATCCAGAAACACCCTGGTGGTGCCATACATGGCGGGCCTTCCTGGCACATCTCTGTGCCCAACCACTCTTATCCATTCCCGCTCCAGCAAGGTTTTAGTGATGTGAGAACTCACGCTCACTCCGCGAATTTCTTCAATTTCACCACGGGTAATGGGTTGACGATAGGCAATCAGAGCCAGCGTTTCCAACAAAGCTCTGGAATAGCGTGGCGGTTTGTCTTCCCATAAACGACTAACCCACTCACCCACGTCTTCCTGCACCTGAAAACGAAAGCCAGAAGCCACTTGCTTTAACATCACCCCGCTTTCGGCGTATTGAAGCTTGAGTTCATCCAGAGCCTGCAAAAGCACGTCCGTAGTGGGCCGTTCTTCTTCCAGAAACAAACTGGCTATTTTATCCAGTTTCATGGGTTGACCCGAGGCAAAAAGCGCGCCTTCGATAATGCGTTTTATCTTTTCATGATCAAGTGACATCGTTGTCTTCTTCGTCTGACGGATTCTCTGTTTTTACCGCTGGTTGTGCCAGTATGGGCCCATCAACCGGCTCAAAGGCGGCGTCTGCATCAGGATCTTCAACTTCATCTTCTGGGCTTGCTTCATGGGCAGATACTCTGGCCTTAACATGGATGGGCCCCAAAGGCTCACTCTGCACTAATTCCACCAAAGATTCTTTCACTAGTTCCAGGATAGCCAAAAACGTAACCACCACCCCCAGACGTCCCTCTTCATAACTAAACAGGCTCACAAAGGGCACAAAGCGATCACGACCGAGCTGATCCAACACCTGGGTCATGCGCTCTCGTGTGGACAGTTTCTCCCGACTGACCTGATGGCTTTCAAACATGTCAGCGCGGTGAAGCACGTCCTGAAGCGCCAGCAACACCTCCCTCAAGTCCACTTCGGGGTGGGGCTTTTCCTTTTCATATTTAGGTGGCTCTGCTTCCACCAAATGGATTTCCCGGCCCACTCTTGGCAGCTCGTCAATATCCTCCGCCGCCTTTTTGTAGCGCTCATATTCCTGCAAGCGGCGTATCAATTCGGCCCTGGGGTCGTGCTCGTCATCTTCATCTTCAGCCTGCCTGGGCAGCAGCATGCGAGACTTTATCTCCCCCAACAGGGCGGCCATAACCAGATATTCTGCCGCCAGCTCCAGATTCAAACTCTTCATCAGATCCACATATTCCATGTACTGAGAAGTAATCTGGGCCACGGGAATATCCAAAACATCCAGATTCTGACGTTTAATTAAATAAAGCAACAGATCCAGGGGACCCTCAAAGGCCTCAAGAATCACTTCCAGGGCATCGGGGGGGATGTAAAGATCCTGGGGTAACTTGGTGTACTGTTCGCCATAGACAAGGGCAAAGGGCATTTCCCCCTGTTGGGGATTGGCCGCGGCTTCAGCTGCAGTGGCATCCACCTCTTCTGCCGCTGCCGGGTTATCCAGTTCCATCACGTCTTCCTGTTCGGATACGGACATCACAGATACCCTAACCCCATGGCTTCACGCACGCTTTCCAGGGTTTGCTTTGCAGCTTCCCTCGCCTTTTCACAACCCTCCGCCACAATACTTTTCACCAAATCAGGGTTATTTGAGTATTCAAGTGCGCGTATACGAATGGGCTGAAGCTCTTCCTGCACAGCGGTAATAAGCGGATTTTTGCAATCCAGGCAACCTATACCAGCGCTTTTGCAGCCTTCCCGAACCCATTGCTGGGTGTCTTCGTTTGAATAAACCAGATGCCATTGCCACACCGGACATTTTTCAGGATCCCCTGGGTCCGTTAGGCGCACCCGGGCGGGGTCTGTGGGCATGGTGCGGATTTTATTGGAAACCTCTTCCTCGCTGTCCCGCAAGGTAATGGTATTGTTGTAAGACTTAGACATCTTACGCCCATCTAAACCAGGCATTTTAGATGCGGGGGTCAGTAAGGGGTGAGGCTCCGGTAATATGACCTTGCCACTACCCTCTATAAAACCATGCAACCGTTCCTTGTCGCTTAGGGTAATATTTTGTTGATCTCGCACTAGGGCATGGGCGGTTTCCAATGCATCGTCATCGCCCTGCTCTTGATAGCGGTTTAACAACTTTCGATACAGCTTAGCGGATTTTTTGCCCATTTTTTGAATGGCCTGTTCCACCAGCTCTTCGAATCCAGGCTCCCTGCCATAAAGAAAATTGAAGCGACGGGCCACTTCCCGGGTAAGCTCAATGTGAGAAACCTGATCGGCTCCCACGGGAACATGGCCCGCACGGTAAATCAGGATATCCGCACTTTGCAGTAACGGGTAACCCAGGAAGCCATAGGTGGCCAGGTCTTTTTCTTTCAATTGCTCAATTTGGTCTTTATAGGTGGGCACCCGCTCCAACCAACCCAGTGGCGTCATCATGGACAACAGCAAGTGCAACTCCGCATGCTCGGGCACCCGGCTTTGAATAAAGAGGGTGGCAGACCCCGGGTTAATACCTGCGGCAAGCCAATCGATAATCATATCCCAGACCGATTCTTCGATCACTCTAGGATCTTCGTAATGGGTAGTTAAAGCATGCCAGTCTGCCACAAACAAAAAGCACTCATATTCGTGCTGCAACTTGACCCAGTTTTTCAGAACCCCATGGTAGTGGCCCAAGTGTAAATTACCTGTGGGCCTCATGCCCGAAAGTACACGCTGCTCGGAAACTGCTGAACTCAAGATAGACTCCTGATTAAGATGGATCGCCTGATTTGGTCAATTTCTTTTGTTATTGCTGGCCAAAGGCTCAGGCTTTCAGCCTGCACCAACGCCATGGAAGCTGGTGATTATAGCGGCTTTGGGGGAGCGCTCAAAAGAGAGAATAGCCAGATTCCGTCAGAATCCCAGCCACAACATAAATTATTTTTTGAAAACAACACGTTACAGGAAAGGTGCGGGATCGCCCTTACCTTCCCGCAGGAGTACTGGGGCATCCCCCTCCAGATCCACCACCGTACTGGTCTCCATTTCGCCCCAGCCTCCATCTAGAATCAAATCCACAGATTTGCCCACTCTCTCAGAGATCTCTTCAGGATCAATTGCTGGGAATTCATCGCCGGGGAACTGCAGGGTGGTACTCATAATCGGCTCGCCCACTTCTTCCAGAAGGGTTTGTATGATGGCACTTTCCGGCACGCGCATTCCAAGGGTTTTCTTCTTGGGGTGCATGAGCCGACGTGGCACTTCATTGGTAGCCTTTAGGACGAAGGTGTAGGGCCCAGGGGTGTTAGCTTTGAGCAACCGAAAAGCCCAATTTTCCACCTTGGCATAGGTGGCCAACTCCGATAGATCTTTACAGAGAATAGTAAACTGGTGCTTATCGCTTAGCTGGCGCAATTGTACGATTCGATCCAGCCCCCGTTTGTTCTCCAACGCACAGCCCACGGCGTAGGCAGCGTCGGTGGGATAGACCAACACCTCCCCCCGCTTGAGTCGATCGGCAGCCTGCTTCATCAGTCTGCGCTGGGGAGTTTCTGGGTGAATTCGGAATATTTCGGTCATTTACAGCTACTCAAATACATGGAAGGCGTCATCCACTCACTGACTGGGCGGCAGCGGGAAGGCAAGGGAGGAAACTTTCCCAATTTAACCCACTCCATGGAGGGGCCATGATAATCGCTTCCCTGGGAAGCATAAAGTCCATACTTCTGGGCCAACCCAGCCAGGTACTGCACCATATCCGTGGTGTGGTTGGAAACAGCCACTTCCATCGCTCCGCCTCCCGCTTCTGCAAAGGAAGACACCAACCTGTCTAACTTCGTGCGGGTGAGCTTGTAGCGCCCCGGGTGGGCTAGAACAGGCATTCCCCCAGCAGCACGAATCCAACCCACAACCTCTGCCAAAGAAGGCCACTGGGTCTTAACGTAGGCTGGCTTGGAAACAGCCAGATAACGATGGAACGCCTGTTTCTTATCCCTGCACACTTCCGCATCCACCAGTGCTTGGGCGAAATGGGGTCGAGAGGGAACGCCGTTGCTGGCGAGTGCACTGGCGGCATCATACATGCCATGAACACCCAGCTTCTCTAGACGCAGGCCTATGTGACAGGCCCGTTCCTGGCGCCGCTGCATCTGCTGTTTCAAGTTGCCTAATAACCCACTGTGTGAGGTGTCCACGGCCAAACCCACTATGTGAATATCCTGATTACTCCAGCAACTGGATACCTCTACCCCAGCCACCAGCCCCACTCCAAGTTCCTGGGCAGTATTAGTGGCTTGACCTACCCCATCTACTGTGTCGTGATCAGTGAGCGCGAAGCAGTCTAGCCCCGAGGCCTTGACACTCTGAACCAATTCCACCGGGCTCAGCTCACCATCGGATGCAGTGGAATGGGTGTGCCAATCCGCGGGACCGGGCTTGTTTAAACTCAAAGTAAGAATTCCTTTGGATGAATGTTCCGACAGGGTGCTTCAATCGGACAAATATTCTATCATTGAGAAGCACTTATCAGGATGACCTAATTTGAAATGAAACAGTTTTTTGATTTTTTCCCCGTGTTGTTGTTTGTCGTTGCTTATTTTACAAGCAAGGACATGATTCTGGCTACCAAAGTCCTGTTGGTTGGAAGCCTGATTCAAATTGCGGTGTTTTGGCTATGGAAGCGTACCGTTGAAAAAATGCATCTTATCACGTTTGTGGTGGTGCTGATTATGGGCACGCTCACTATCGTTCTGGACGACCCGATCTATATTATCTGGAAGCCCACCGTGATCAACTGGTCCTTAGCCTGTGTTCTGTTGGTAGCCCAGGTATTGGGGAAGAATCTGGTGAGAAAAGCGGTAGAAGGATTTCTCACTCAAACTCCTCATCTTAAGTTGTCCATGCCTGAATCCAAGTGGGGACCGTTGAATCTGATATGGGTGTTCTACCTTTTTATGTTAGGAGTGATTAACCTTTACGTGGCATTTAACTACACTGAGGAGACCTGGGTGACTTTCAAACTCGTAGGCTTCACGGCCATCAACCTTAGCTTTTTCATCGCCCAATTTATGTATTTTTCAAAATTTATCAGCGAAGTTGACACCGACAACAAACAGGAGACACAAGGTTAATCATGTGGTATGCCATCGTCAGTGAAGACATTGAAAACAGCCTAGAAAAACGTAAGTCAGCCCGCCCAGATCACTTGGCAAGACTGCAAGCACTGGCAGACAGTGGCCGCTTATTTGCTGCCGGCCCTTTTCCCGCAATTGACAGCAGTGACCCCGGAGAGGCGGGCTTCACAGGCAGTCTGGTCATTGCTGAATTCGAAAGTCTGGAGGCGGCGCAATCCTGGGCAGACTCCGACCCTTACATAAAGGCAGGGGTATACAAACAGGTTATGGTAAAACCCTACAAGCTGGTTTTGCCCTAATTGCAGCCTGATTCTCATCGCCTCTAATTACAAACACACCTCATTTCAGTACCTGTTAACCATGAAAACCGCGGGGATTAAACAGTGAAACAGCTTATCTATATCTTGGTCTTATCACTATTGTGCATTCAGGGTGCGAACGCAGAAACCCTGTATATACACGATAACCTGCGAGTAGACATGCGCTCAGGACCCAGTCTCGAGTACCGCATAATCAGTTTTTTACGTAGTGGAACGCCCCTGGAGGTCAGCAAGAAATCCGGTAATTGGCTGTTAGTTAAAGCCAGAGGTAAACAGGGCTGGATTGAAAGCCAATACACCACGGACAAACCCATCGCGAGAAATCTGTTAGCCCAGGCTGAAAAAGAAATTAGCAGACTGCAAGCCGAAAACGCCAATCTAAAAACCGAATTTGCCAGTACTCAACAGGAATTAAGTGGTCTTAAGTCTGATCATAAAAAAATCACCAGCAGCACCACCCAGCTGCAAAAAGAACTGGACCATATTCAACAAATCTCTAGAAACGCCATGACCACAGAAGCGGCCTACCGGCAATTGCAGGAAGAATCAGAGCTGCTTAAAGTCGATCTGGAGAAACTCAAAGTGGAGAACGTTCGCCTGTCTGAAGATAATATCGCTGAAGGCATCCAGTGGGGAGCGGCAGCGGTATTATTGGGCGTAATACTCGCCTGGTTAATTTCAAAAAGCACGGCCAAAAAACGTCGCAGTGAATGGTAAGGCCGGGTAACCGCCGCCCATGGGAAGCAACGCACATAACACCATTGATGCTTATATGGGGTTCGGGGGAGTACACCCGGAAGAAAATAACCGGGCGAAATCCTGGGGTGATTATTTTGAAGGCCCCATGCTATTGGTGGCTGTTTGGATACTCCTGGACTGGTATCTTTTCACTCACGAACTGATAGATCAGAACCAACGGGCCTACAGTGATTGGACGATCTGGGCTTTTTTTGTCTTAGAAACTGGAATCACAACGGCCCTATGTAACGAAAAACTCCGTCACCTAAAACGAAATTGGGCCAACATAGCCATTATCGTCCTCGCCTTCCCCATGTTCTACAGCACTTTTCAAGAATTCGCCGTACTGCGCGTGGTTCGCCTGTTCTTCCTGGTGGGCTACTTCACCCACAACTTCCGCATCGTTAAGAAAGTGCTTGGCCAGAACCACCTGGGTAAAACCTTGATGGTAGCCATTCTCTTTATTACTGGCAGCGGGGTCATCATTGCGGGCATAGACCCCGCCATTGAATCACCCACCGATGGAATCTGGTGGGCTTGGGTAACCGTCACCACGGTGGGTTATGGCGATATTGTTCCCACCAGCACCACAGGCAGAGCATTTGCCTCTATACTAATTCTATTAGGCATTAGTATGGTCTCTCTTATCACCGCTAATGTGTCTGCCTATCTGCTGGCGCGCAATACAGAAAAAGAACTGAGGTACGAACGACGAGAACTGAAAAAGCTGTTGGAAATGGAAAAGCGCATGGACAGCATCGAAAAGAAACTTGACCAGCTACTGAACTCTCAGACCGACAATCGCAAATAACCTCCCCCGCTCTAAGAAAAAGCGCACATATTTTACCCTGCTCCTGTCTCTATAATCGATCACGTGGTTACATCATCGGCATTGATTAATGCCTAAATCCACAGGGAAGCAAGAGAAAAGGGACGCCAAAATGGATACAGCCATTTCAATCACAGAAGGCGCAGCTGATTTACAAAACACACTTGGGAATACCCTTCTAGAGAAATTATTCCAATCAATAAACAAACACTACTTTAAAGGTCAAATTGAGGCACAACTTACTTGGGAAATCCCCAAGGGCGCCGTATCAATCTCCACAGGCAAACCAGGCAGTGAATTAGCGGAAGGCAGCAACGAACTTGCCGCCTTTATCGAAGCAAAAGCACTGATCCGCCAACGTAGAATCAAACTGGCTATTCCCCTGTTAGAGAAATGTGCCCAGGTAAACCATCCAGAATCTAAACTTTTACTTAGCCACATCTATCGTCGTATTAATAGTGAGCGTTGGCAATTCTATGCGGCGGATTACAACCAACATCTTTCCAGCACAAGAGTGGTCCCCGCTGCCTGTTATTACCCAGACAGTAAAACCATCGCAATCCATCCTCACCTACAGCACTGTAATGCGCCTCAATATGTTTTAAAGTATTTAATCTTTCATGAAAGCTGCCATCAATTAATCGAATGGGATGGCGATACACCCCACCCACCGGCCTTCATGGAATGGGAAAAAATAGCTCCCCATCGTGAACGGGCCGTGGGCTGGTTAAGCAAACGAGGGTTCCCGATTTTATCCTTAGATGATGAAATCTAGACTACCCTTAATTTGCTCTATTCAGTGGATATTGTTGACTCTTTGCTTTGGCGTAGCTGATGTGGCACTGGCCGGTCAACATGACCCTCTAGACAATCCATGCATAAAGACACCCACACATGACTGCCTTATAGCGTTCATTGACAAGGCTTTGAAATCCCAGGACAACACCACAAAGCAATCCAAACAATTACTTCAGCTATGGACTCTGGAAAGAAAAAAAAACGCTTTAATCACCAGTGACGAGAACAACGCAACGGAAGAAAAAAATGTACGGGCTACGCAACAACCCACTCTACAGAACCGGCAAGTCAACAGCGCGTCTTTCTTTCAACCACTCCGGGATGCCAGTGGTAGAAGCCCTGCCTCTTTGCGCATAGAGTACTTAACTCTCAATCTTAAAGACAATGAGGCCGACCAATTAAAACGGCAATTAATCGACCATGAATTAGTTCATAACCCGAAACGAGTAGCCAATACGATTATTGATATAGCGTCCGCAGAAATAATAGGAGGGTCACCACAGAAAGGTAAAAACACGCTGAGCAAAGCTAAAATAAATGAATTCAGCAATACTTTGCTTGTTTTCAAGCGTCAAAGCTTACTTCTGATGGCCGATTTATCAGGCCAACTATTTCTCGACCCCACCTATAATGAAACCCGCTGCCAGGGAACAGAAAACCCAACTCTTCAGTCCTTGAATGCTTTTTTTAGTACCGAAACCATAGCACTACTGAGCCTAATCCAACAGATCCCAGACACCCTTGTGAGAATGGGTCAAGAATTAGGTCTGATCTTGTTGCATAAAAATGCAGACTCATGCCCCCTTCTATCAACGGTTCTACTTCAGTATTTTATTCAGCAGGAAATTGACTTCAGTCTGAAGAACGATTCACCTTTATCTCACCTTATTTACTTCTCCATTGCCATTAGGCGGCATGTGGAGAGATGAGCAAAAACTTGCACACATAAATATTTCGCGACGTTAAAGAGACATGGGTAACGCAAAAAATAGAATGATTTTTTATGGTTACATATTCTTTTTTTGATGCGTTTCTAACTGGATCTAACTTCTTCACATTTCCGTGTAGGAAATTGCACAATTCAATGTGAGAACTATTGAATTAAAGAAAGTGGCTTTGATAACCTTGTGGCGCTTCTGGAAGTGACGACCAGAAACAGATTAAAGCCATGGGAGCGGGGGCTCGATCGTAGGCTTTAACCTTCGACTAAGGATGGGAGATAAAATGCAAACCAACCACTCAAAACTTCGCAATCTTGCAGATTGGTCCGAAGCGGAATGGCATAATTTAGATATTCATCTTTTTATTTCTGCCAACTTTAACCGCTATTGTTCTAGCCTAATAAAAAAGATTGGATTGCAGTACCTACCCAGTGACGCAACGGAATGTTTGCTTGGCTTGTTTTGCGATGTAGGCTACCGTCCCTTATCCAGCGTCCACCAAAAAAACCTGGACGCTATGGGAGAACGGCGCAATCAAATAATGCTGGGAACACTTAAAATGATCGCGAGCACAAGAATGGTTGATGCGCTGATAAAAGAATACCCTTCCTATATCGCACTCGAGCAGTTGCCCTATCAAGCGGAAGAAGGCGAGTATGGCTCCTATACTCCGCTTCCCTTAGAGGACGGATCCCAGGCAAACCTGGCAGCGCATAGGACTGCTCTTTTTGCGGCCCAGACCAGCGATCAATGTGACGAAGAGATCGACCAAGAACTGAGTGCAGAAGCGGATCGCCTTTCAATCATGGTGGAAACGCTACGAGCTTATTTAACACCCGTGCAATACAAACATATTCGTTATGCCATCTGTGACGGCTTGGATTCATTCGAAATTGCAGAGCGGACGGGACACAGCGTAACCAATGTCCGCATCATGCTGCTCAACGCTCGAAAGAAGATGTTGGAACTGGTTCCCAGCCACTTAGCACCGTCAGTGCAAGAGTGTTTACACCGTAAATAATTGTGGCTAAACCAGCGCAGAGAACAATATATCACGAACTACCGGTTTGGCTTCTTACCCATTTAGACCACCCTTCACTGGGGGCATTGTATGGAATACTGGATGGTACAACGGGCGCTCCCCTAATCGGTGACTTTTTTAGGCACGCCGGGGACGCAGACTACCAGCCCTTATTCCTACATACTCCTTACGTAAACTGCTTACCCTATTCCCCTTATCTCGTTAGATTCAGTTCGCGCCACGCTCACTACTTAGAAAACAGCACATCACTCAACCTCCATCAGGATAGCATCTGGTTTAACTCCCACCAGGATCTGGACAACCTGGCCAGCCATTGGCGGCGACTCACAGAAATCAATATTGAGACAGGAAAAACGGTACAGTTCCGTTACTGGAGTGGAAAAGTACTGCATAGTTACCTGGCTAGTATGGCCCAGAGGGAGCAGCAACAGGTGCTTCCGCCTCTGAGTACCATCCTGACACCCATTGCGAGTGGCTACGGTTGGGAACAAAGATCATTTGCTCAGGAAGCACCTAGCTTCCCACCGCAACCATGTGCTGTGAAATTCCATCATCAAGAACAGGCGTTCTATAAATCGGTTTCTGCCGATGTGTTGCAGCAATCCGTCACAGATAAACTGTGGCGCCTGTGCCCCCAAGCGATGGAGCGTTTACATCCATCGCTCATTAGTGATCAAGTTAAAAAAGGGATTAACGCTGCCAAAGCAAAAACCATAAAAAATGAAGATGCAATGGCTAAATTCATTCACTGCCAGTTAGCGCTCCACCCGGAATTTTGGCGCCACACAGCACTCACTCCTATCTGGGAATGTGATAACAGTGAAGAAGAATTTGGCAAGTTCTACCAGATAAACATGAGCCAGTGAGGGCTATAACTAACTTAACGAGATGGGAGAAAGGGGTCTCAAAAGTCCGGTTCAGCAAAGACCGGACTCAATTTGATAACTATATTAATTAGCCGAAGGATTGTTCAAGGGGAGCGGGAGCGTTTTGACTAAAAAATGAGCGCGCTTCCACGCTGCATTTGCCGCACTGAGTACCAATACCCGTTTGCTGCCTTAGACACCTGTAGGTCTCAACACCGGATTTTGCAGCCTGCTCAATTTGTTTATCTGTGATTCCCTTACAAACGCACACATACATAACAATGTCTCCTGATTATGTTGAGAAATTTAGCTCAAACAAGAATCATTGTCAATTGAAAAAGATACACATACGTCAATAGGTTACACTTTTATTCAGTTACACTATCCTCTTCGCGCTCCCTCCTAACTTTAGTAGGAAGCTCATCGCGGGCAACTTCATTCACGTGATACAGTCCGGCGCTACCAAAATTTGCCGGCCCCTCTGTGCGCTGGTAATTAAGCAGTTTCTTACGGATATCTTCTGGAGTGGCCACCACTTTCTGAGGGGCATCGGGTTTGCGTCTTAGCTTTCTAAATTGTGATGTTAACCACTTCTTCATAGCAGGATAAGCTCTTATGTTCCTTAAATCATGAATGCTCCATCATGGAATTGACAAAACCCCGTGGCGAGAAAAGAGCTTTTTACGAAAATGAATTATGAACCAGTACGTACAAGCAAACAACCACTGCACTGCTGACTTGCCACTGACTGACTGTTCAATTTAATAATCAATGGAGCCCAGGGAGGTAACAGTTCCTTCCCTGGACTCTCTTGGGCCATTACCGTAGTACAAGGTATAAAGCCGCATTTCCTCGAATAACTCGCAGCAGTAACTGGCTTTTGCTGGACCCTACGGCCCGCTTAAAATCGCCCATGCTTGCTACTCGTTTTTTGTTCACGCTGGTAATGATATCACCTTGTCTCAAGCCAGACGACATAGCCACCGATCCCGGCTCTAAGAATTCAACAATCACCCCCTGGGGGTCGTTGTGATCAGCAAACTGTGCGCCTTCCAGAAACTTGTGCACATTCTTGGCGGCCAGGACTTTACCGGCGGGCTCACCGATTTTCACTCTGATGGTTTTTTCGTCACCACCGCGCAGTACAGTTACTTTAACTTTGGTTCCCACGGCTTTTACACCCACAGCATTGCGAAGCTGCGAAGCACTTTTCATGGGCTTACCGTCAAAAGCAATGATGACATCTTCCACTTTCAAGCCTGCCTTTTCGGCCGCTGAGTCTTCTTGAACTTCAGCTATAACCACGCCTCGCTGACCCTTCATGTCAAACGCTTCGGCCAACTCGGGGGTCAAATCCTGGATGATAACACCCAGCTGGCCGCGCTTAACCTCACCGTACTCCAAAATCTGCTCAAGGCTGTGCCGAGCCATATTCGCAGGTATGGCAAAGCCAATTCCCACATTCCCGCCGGAGGGAGCAATAATAGCGGTGTTAATACCCAACAGCTCCCCTCTCAGATTAACCAGGGCTCCACCGGAATTGCCCGGGTTGATGGAAGCATCGGTTTGTATAAAGTTTTCGTAGCCTTCGATTCCCAGCCCAGTGCGCCCCAGGGCACTGACCACACCGGTAGTTACGGTTTGACCTAGTCCAAAAGGATTACCAATGGCAACAACGAAGTCACCCACCTGCGCCTGTTCAGAATCCGCAAGCTTCACTTCCGCAAGATTCTTACCATCGATTTTCAAAATGGCAATATCCACATCCGGGTCAGATCCCACCAGCTTGGCTTCCAGCACTCTGCCGTCAGTGAGAGAAACCTTTATTTCGTCGGCACCGTCAATCACATGGAAATTGGTGATGACCGTTCCCTCATCGGCATCCACGATGACACCAGATCCTGCACTGCGGGAGCGCCGCGCCTGGGGCTGGCGCTGCTGAGGAACATTAAAAAAATGGCGGAAAAACGGGTCGTTTAAAAGCGGGTTTTGCTCATGACGTTTGGCGAAGGTTGATATGTTCACCACCGCTGGGTTCACCTTCTTCAGCATGGGAGCCAGTGAAGGTAATTGATTACCCTCCCCGTCCGCCAATGGCCAATTAGCCACTGCAGAAAAACTAAATACCATTAACACCAAAGATGCGGCCAAGCGCAAAGTTCGTTGCATCGCTGCACTCCTTTTTAAACAAGTTCTGAACCAACTGTACGCAGTTCGACCCACCCCCGTTTGAGAAGTTCCACATTCAAAACCGCTGTGTTAACCAGAAACTTGCAATGCATAGCAGCAAAATACCGCCCCATTGACACCAAACAAAACTGACCACAAACCCAAATCCTTTAGGCTCCCGGATATTTGGTTTAAGCCTGCATAAAAAGCCACTGTCACATGGGTAAACAGAGACAAACCCACAAATATGGGGCGATCAGCTCCATAGGTTAACAGCAGAGCAATCATCAACCCTGGCACCAGTACGCAGGCCACATCACGCAATCTCACCACATCAGCAAGATTGGCTACGTAAACCAGAACCATGGCGGCGCTCCAGGCGCCATAAAACGGTAGAGCAACCCAGGGATGGAGTAGTATCCCCAGCACGAAAACCACACCCATACCGAAAAGCACTTTGAGCACCATGACCAAACCACGCTTCCCATTATCTGCAAAGGCAGAACCCAGCATAGAGCCACAGAACGGGTCGACGGCGCCTGTGGGAGTATTCAATCTGCTGGCCGCGCTGGTTTCTAAATGAGTCTTGGTGATTGTCCTCATGATCTTAGCTCCTGTAGGAGATGTTAGCGTGATTCTAATACCAAAACAGATTACTCCTTGACTAATCCTATAAAAAGTGTCATTTATGACATTTATATGCTCTTATTGCCACACTAGAGGCCAAAAAATGACGACTAAGCTGGCTATTTTCGCCTTTGATGGATGTTTATCGACGTCCATAACTGGGCCCACGGACATCTTCCATATTGCCAATATTCATCAAAGAATTCGTAAAGAAAACCAGGGTGAGAGCCCTCTTTTTTCCTGGAAAATTTTCTCGCCGGACGGCAAACCAGTGAATACATCAACCGGTATTACCATAGCGGTGGACGGTAACTACCAGCAGGCTGGAAACCCAGACGTGTGCTTGATACCGGGCATTGATCATGCCTACGGCTATGAAGTGACGGAAAAAACCCGGGAGATGCGTAAGGTACTTGGGGAGTTGATCAAATCCCACCATGACCGCGGTGCGGTAATCGCGTCCAATTGCAGCGGCTCTTTTCTTCTGGCGGATACGGGTTTACTGGACAGCTATGAGGCCACTACCAGTTGGTGGCTAGCCCACCATTTCAACCAGTCTTTCCCCAAAGTCCAGTTACGACTGGAAAAGTTGGTCACGGAACAAAATAACATTTTTTGTTCCGGTGCCGTCACTGCCTACATGCATTTATGCATTCGCCTGATCGAAATGTTTGCCGGTGAATGTTATGCGAAGTGCTGCGCGAAAACAGTCATGTTACCCAACAAAGAAACCACTCAAGCGCCCTATATTCCCATACCCCATCGCTTAAAAAACCAGGATGAGGTGGTGAGTACCGCAGTGAAGTGGATGCAAAACAACCTCGACCAGGAATTCCAACTGGATGCCTTGGCCAGCCAATTGGCGGTGAGCCCTCGCACTTTTATTCGACGTTTTAATCAAGCAACCGGTAAACCACCCAAGCAATACTTCCAAAAATTAAGGATCGATGAGGCGAAACGTTTGCTGGAATCCACATCTTTGAGTGTGGACGACATCACTGAAAAAGTGGGATACCTGGATGTAAGTTCATTCAGGCGCCTGTTCAAACGGGAAGTGGCTCTATCCCCTACCGAATACCGCAAACGCTTTGGACAATGACCCGGAAGTTAACCAAATTCTACGGTTTCACCTATTCGCAGCGTCTGACGAGGTATGTCACTGTGGGCTTCTAAAAATCGGCTCTTGGGTTCCATCATCGGTTCCGTGGTTAATCGAATGGTACCCCAGTGCATTCCTATTAACTTTTTCGCCCTGATGTCCTCACCAATGGCAACTGCTTCCTCAGGCGTGGTATGGACCATTCGCATTAACGAGCGGGGTTGATAGGCCCCAATAGGTACTAATCCTAGGTCGAAAGGCCCCACTATTTGGCCGATTTGTTTGAACACCGGACCATAGGCGGTGTCACCCGCAAAATACACCTTGCTGTGGCCAGTTTGTAACGCAAAACCACACCACAGGGTTTTATTCATATCCGTAAGACCACGGCGAGACATATGTATGGCTGGCACGCCTGTGACAGTGAGTCCTTCAATATCGACGGATTCATACCAGTCCAACTCAAACACCCGCTGGAAACCTTGCTTTTTGATCAAGCCCGTCAAACCCAGCGGCACAACTACACAAGCCCGGGGGAAGCGCCTTGCTAGCCGAAATAGCGCTTTGGTATCCAGGTGATCGTAGTGATTATGGGAAACTAGAATCACATCCACGAAAGGCAAAGATTCAATGGCTATGGCCGAAGGTACTAGTCGCTTGGTGCTGGGGGTGGGAAAGGGCGACGCATAATCCGTCAAGTAAGGATCCGTCAGCACCGTAAGCTCACCCATTTTGATCAGAAAGCTAGCATGACCCAGCCACAATAGTTTTTGCGGGGATGGATTGGCTGCATATTGGCGCAGAGCCTTCGATTCGGGTATGACATGATCCGCTGGAAATGGATTGTGCTTAAGGGCGGTGAGCATTTCTCCCATAAAATGGGCAGCTTCTCTGGCCAGCTCACCTGTAAGTGGTTGCCGACGAGGGCTGCCCTTGGGGTTACGAAAGCCTTTTTTGGTGTGGTGCGATTTGTCAGTGCAGGGATTAAAATCAGGCGGCATCGTTACCGTCGGGCTTGGCTTTCAATTTACTAATCACTTCCGCAAATTTCTTAAATACATCGTAATGAGTCAAAATGCCCGCCAGCTTGTCATTCTTCGTGACCAGTGCAGAGCCGATATGCTTATCAGCCATCACCCGCATAACATTTTCTAGGGGCGTGTGAATGTCCACCACGTAACTTCGACTGGAATAGATATCTTTAACAAAAAGCTCATCTTCCATAGATGCGCTGCTGAATGGAGACGCCACAAACTTAATATCCCGTTCGGACAATACCCCCACCAAATCCCCCTGCTCCGTCACTGGCAAATGGTGTATACCCTGCTTTTCCATCATAGCAATGGCATCCTGAAGTCGGTCGTTCACATCAATACTGAAGGGAAATGGTGTCATGGTCGTTGCTACAGTGGGAACCTGTTTCATGCCTGTCTCCATCAAGGGGTTGTTCACCCCCGCTTGCGGGTTAAACGTTGCCAGAGGTAACCCGTCTCATTATCGGACCCGCTGACAACGTACTCAAATACATTATAGTTATATACCGTCCACAACATTTGGGCCAACACCCTGGACAAACCACAGAATAAGATTTGGTCCTCCAGGCGCAGTTCAAAATCATCCTCCGGCAAAAGGTGGAGCTCTCCATTACGTTCCACCATGAGTGCCATCCCGGGCAATTGGCGATTGCGGTTCTGGGGATGGGCGGTCAATACCGAAGCATGCACTGGCCGCCCTTTCCTTAGCATCTCGTATACCGCTGGCGTGGTTTCTTTGTCCAGGGTAAGAGACCAGCAATCCAGCGGACTGTTTTTAACTAGAACATCAAACCGTCGAATCAGTTTCTCACACCAATCTTCATCTTTATCACGAATAGCATCAAGAAACCGTATCAAAAGTGGCGTCTTAATTAACACCATAATGCGCTGGGCAATGATCATATTGGGGTCCATGATCATATTGATATCGGCGGCTTTGAATACGGGCTGGTTAGGATGGCGGTTTTGCCGAGCCACGGTCATTAGGGTCTTTTTCAGGTCACGGGCAGTGAGGACGATGGATAGATTGTTGGCATCATCCGCAGTTCCAGCCACTATTCCCACGGCGTTTTGTATGCCTGCTTCCAAAAGGGTAGCCGCCTCCGTACCCAAGCCTCTCACCACGCGATAGTCATCTTTTACATTCTGGCCTTCTGGGTCAGGCTCAATGATCACCGTTTCCAACCCTTTTGACTCAAAGCGTTTTTGAATGGCCTTACCCAGGCGACCGTAGCCGCAGATAATCCATCTACCCTTGTGAGGGATGATCATGGATTGCAGCGATCGGTGTTGGGGACTAATGAGCCAGTTGTACACCAGCTGTCGGTAAGGCGCCACCACGGCATTGGTCAAGTAATCCGCGAATGTTTCAAAAGGATCGATCACATGGTCCGTTCCGAAAGAAGCCAAATTAGCCGCATACTCTCGGGTGGCCACACGGCTCAACACCATTCTATCGGGTGCGAGCAGCTTACTGGCCAAGGCGATATATAAGTTCACATGATCGTCATCAGTCAAACACAGGGAGCCAATGCAGTTTGGATGCTCAATGCCCGCATCCCTGAGTACATCGGGCTCTCCCGCATCGGCGCAGAGGCGGGGAACGTCAAACGGATGATTATCCAGCTCAAGAGCATCAATACGACTGTGATCCACTTCAACTACAACACTCTGAATACCCCGGCGACACAAATCTGCCACCACTGCACTGCCAGTGAGTCCATAACCGCAGATAAGATAAAAAGGTTCTCGAATGTTTTGGACCCGGTGGCGAAATCGAGAGCGCTGAATCAGGTTAATAAAGGTTTGATCGCGCAATATGGCAATCACAGCGCCAATACTGTATATCCAACCCACCACGGTGGCGTAAATACAAAATAGCGTCCAGAATCTCTGGGCCGAGGTAAATTCATGGGGCAGTTCACCAAAGCCAATGGTGGAGCCCATATAACTGACAAAGTAAAACGCATGAAAAAAATTCATGCGGTAGGGTTCGCCCTCGCTGTCCACCCCAGGAATCAAAACGTAGCCAAGCACGGACATTGAGTAGATCACAATCAGGGTGATCAACGGTGCCCGTAGCCGCCTTAAGACAATATAGGCTACATAATTCATGCTGGTTAACGGCGAACCATAATGGTTTCAACCACCAATAGCACCACCGATGTGAGATTCGCCAGCAAAGCACCTCCGGACATGGACACCACGCTGGCGGTCATTTCCGCGGTCATTCCATGCTCGCTAACGTTAACTGCATAGCCCCACAGAAAAGCCGCCACAATCAGCTGCACATCAGCAACCAGACTGGTGGCCAACAATACCGCGCCCAGATGAGAGCGATCACCGAATTTCATCACCGTGGCGATTAAGCTGATTACCAGGGCGGCGAATAACTCATAAACATTGTGATGAGTATGATCATGGATCTCACCGAGGAAGAAGCCAAAATTTAAGGTTGCCGCCAACAAAATAAAAAAAGCAAATACGACCTTTTCGGTATTCATGAATTCCCTCAAGTTTTCTGATTGCTTTGCATTTCTGTTATTATACGTGCAACCCTGCCAGAAACCCTAACTTGGTTTTTCTTCGGGAGAATGACGGTTCCAGTACACCAGATCGGATAGCTGCTTACGTTTTTGCCACTGGAGGCGTTCCAACTCCGGGTTTGTGTAAAATTCTTTGGCGTAGCCAAGACAAAGATAAGCGATCAGCTCCCGGTCTGTGGGCGCGGCCAAAACGTCTCGCACCTTCGCACTGCTCAGTATACTCACCCAGCCCATACCAATGTTCAAGCTACGGGCCATCAGCCACATATTCTGGACAGCGCACACAACACTGTAGCGACCCACTTCCGACATGCTGGTTTGGCCCAATACGGGTTCGGAGCTGGGGCGGTAAAATACCGCCAGATTCAGCGCAGACTCCAAAATCCCTTCGAGTTTGAGTGTTCTATATTGATCTCCCCTGGTGCCATTGAATTGAGCTTGGGCCAGTCGATTTTCTTCGGCAAAAATAGCGTGAATCCGCTGCCTGGTGGCCAAGTCGTCCACCACCACAAACTCCCAAGGCTGGGAGAACCCCACCGAAGGAGCACTGGTCCCCGCCAACAAGATGCGCTCCAGATCGGCTTTCGCTATGGGTTTATCAAGAAACTGGTTGCCACGCACGTCGCGGCGGTGTTGCAGAATTTGCTCAAGTGTTGAGGCTTCCTGATCAGAAAACTGATGGCCTTTCATATGGGTGGTTCATTATTTCAATTGAAAAGCCCGGGATTATATCCGCTCCCCGAACCAACGTCAGGTTTTGTGAGGCTCATCAAACGCTGTGCCACAAAAAAGCCCACCTTGACTCTATCTGCCAAGGTGGGCCATTCATAACAAGCTAAATAGCCGAATGTGGCTTACACGCGCTCGATTACGGTGGCGATACCCTGCCCCATACCAATACACATGGTGGCCAGGCCAAGATTGCCGTCTTTGCCTTCCATCACATTAAGCAAGGTTCCTACAATTCGGGCTCCAGAACAGCCCAGAGGGTGACCCAGTGCGATGGCGCCGCCGTTGAGATTCACTTTCTCATCGGCTTTGTCCAGCAGCTTGAGATCTTTCATGCAGGGAAGGCTCTGGGCAGCAAACGCTTCGTTCAACTCCACATAATCGATATCATCAATGCTTAACCCTGCACGCTTGAGGGCAGTCTGGGTGGCAGGCACAGGGCCATAACCCATGATGGCGGCGTCGCAGCCGGCAACCGCCATGGATCGGATCTTAGCTCGAGGCTTCAAGCCCAAAGACTGAGCCCGCTCAGCAGACATCATTAACAAAGCGGATGCACCGTCAGACAAGGCAGATGAAGTACCGGCAGTCACCGAACCATTTTTGGGGTCGAAAACCGGCTTCAATTGCGCTAACCCTTCAACATCCGTTTCGGGTCGAATAACTTCGTCGATCTCACACAGCACCTTGAAGCCATCGGCGTTGTGACCTTCGATGGGCACAATTTCGTTTTTCCATCGGCCTTCCTGAGTGGCTTCCCACGCTAAACGGTGAGAGCGAGCAGCAAATTCGTCCATTTGCTGACGGCTAATACCGTGGAGGCGGCCCAGCATCTCGGCGGTCAGCCCCATCATGGCAGACGCTCTGGCCACGTACTTGGACGCAGCAGGGTTCAGGTCAATGCCGTGCATCATGCTCACGTGGCCCATGTGCTCAACACCACCCACCACAAACACATCACCGTTGCCGGTTTGAATGGCTTGGGCGGCACTGTGAACGGCCTGCATGGAAGAGCCACACAGACGGTTTACGGTCTGCCCGGGTACGGTGCGGGGCAACTCAGCCATAATGGCCACAACTCGGGCGATGTTCATGCCCTGTTCCAGGGTTTGGTTCACACAACCCCAGATCACGTCTTCGGTTTCTGCAGTGTTCCAGTCCGGGTTTCTTGCCATCAGCCCTTTAACCAGCTCTGCAGACAGGTTTTCTGCACGAACATTGCGATACTGCCCATTACGGGATTTACCCATGGGGGTACGGACGGCATCGACAATGACAACATCTCTTGGATTTAAACTCATTTCTATGTCTCCTTAACTATCCGCTTTCACTGGTAAAAAGATTCGCCGTTAGCTGCCATTTCGCGCAGCTTGGCAGTAGGCTCGTATAAGCCACCCAGATCTTCGTACTTATCGCACAGTTCAACGAAGGCTTTCACACCGATGGAATCGATGTACTTCATTGCACCACCACGGAAAGGAGGGAAACCAATACCCAGTATCAAAGACATGTCAGCATCAGAAACTGAGGACACAATGTTTTCTTCCAGGCATCGCACCATTTCCAAACACATGGGAATCATCAAGCGGTCTATGATTTCCTGGTCGTCAAACTCTTTAGTAGCCGCCACGTGGGGCTTAATTAGCTCATAAGTAGTAGGATCTACCACTTTTTTGGGCTTGCCTTTTTTGTCGGTTTCGTACTTGTAGTAACCCACACCGTTCTTCTGTCCGTAACGCTTGTTCTCGAACATGACAGTAGAGGTATCTTTGAATTCATACTGCATACGATCAGGGAAACCTTCTGCCATCACTTCTGCTGCATGAACGCCGGTATCGATGCCAACAACATCCATTAGGTAAGCGGGACCCATGGGCCAACCGAATCGCTCCATCACTTTATCTACTTTCTGGAAATCAGCACCGTCACGCATCAACATGCCAAAACCGCCGAAATAAGGGAACAACACTCGGTTTACCAGGAACCCAGGGCAGTCGTTCACCACAACCGGTGACTTACCCATTTTCTTTGCGTAGGCAACGGTGGTGGCAACGGCTTCATCAGAAGACTTCTCACCACGAATAACCTCAACCAGAGGCATCATGTGCACAGGGTTGAAGAAGTGCATACCCACAAAGTTTTCGGGTTTCTCCAGCGCTTCAGCCAACTTGGTTATGGAGATGGTGGAGGTGTTGGACGCTAAAATAGTACCGTCCGTAACTTGCTTTTCCACATCCGCTAACACAGCCTGTTTGATCTTGGGGTTCTCTACTACCGCTTCCACTACGATATTTACGTTTTCAAAATCGCCGTAATTCAGAGTGGGTCGAATGGAAGAGAGAACTTCGCCCATCTTGGCAGGCTTCATCTTTTTGCGTTCCACCCGCTTCGACAATAATTTAGTGGCTTCAGACATACCCAATGCCAAGGCATCGTTATTGATGTCTTTCATCACAATGGGCGTGCCTTTAGAGGCAGACTGATAAGCAATACCGCCACCCATAATTCCAGCACCCAGCACTGCCGCCATCTCAATGGGCTTACCTTGCTTAGCCCACTTGGCTACGCCCTTTTTCAAAACCTGATCGTTTAAGAACAGACCTACCAGGGAGTCTGCAGCAGAGGTTTTAGCAATCTTGGCGAAATTCTTGGCTTCGATCTCCAGGGCCTTGTCGCGGGTCATACCTGCATGCTGCTGCATGGTTTGCACTGCAGACACGGGAGCCGGCATATTACGTCCAGCCTGCTGCATTACCATGGCCGTGGTGGTTTGGAAGGCCATCATATTTTCCATGGGCAGTAACTTGATGGGCTCCAACTTTTCTTGACGCTTGGCTTTATAGTCAATCTTGCCTTCAACACATTGCTTAACCAGGTCTAGAGCGGCATCTCGCAATTTGTCGGGTTCCACTACGGCATCCACAACGCCGTCTTTAAAGGCTTTCTCTGGTTTGTGTTGACCACCGGCGGCAATCCACTCTACGGCATTGTCAACGCCCACTACTCTGGGCATCCGCACGGTGCCACCAAAGCCAGGGAACAATCCCAGTTTCACTTCGGGCAGGCCTACTTCCGCTTGGGTGGACATCACTCGGAAATCCGTTGACAAACACATCTCCAAGCCGCCACCTAAAGCGATGCCATTAATAGCGGTCACGGTGGGAAAAGGTAAATCTTCTATGGTGTTGAAAGCCTGATTAGACTTAATACACCAGCTGGCGATTTCCTCTTCAGGAAGCTTGAACATGTCGGTGAATTCAGTGATGTCAGCACCCACGATAAATACACCCTTGGAACTGGTGACAATCATGCCTTTGATGGAGCTGTCGGCTTTCAGGGCTTGTCCAGCTTCTCCCAATTCACTTACGGTGATCGCGTTAAATTTGTTAACGGACTCACCTTCAAGATCAAAATTCAATTCTACGATGCCGTCTTGCAACGGTTTCACCGTAATGGCTTTTCCTTGATATATCATCAACGTTTCTCCCGCACTGGGTTAACGACCAGAGACTGTTTTTGTGAATTTTCAAACAACAGTTTGAAAGTGTGTGGCATGTTGCCGATTCCCGCACTCTTTGGCAAGCTTTTTAGGGGCTATAGAAGAAATCTGTCATATAAGAGCGTCTATTCGTCGAATTCCGCATACTGACTCCCCGGTCACCAAGATGTCAACTGGTGGCCAGCAATTTCCAAGGGTTATAAACACCGCGTATATATAGCAAAGATTTACTACACAAATCACGTGCTTTCCTGAATATTAGTAAGCTTGAGAACGGATTCTGTGGGAGGCGCCCATGAAACGGTTGTACTACCTGTTCCGAGGCACACAATATGCCAAGGACATCAACCAAGATCTACTGGAAAACGGCATTCACCAACACCAGTTACACTTTTTTAGTAAAGATATTGCTGGTTTGTCATCTATCGCCATGGAACAGTACATAAACCAGGACCAAGCATTACCGGCTCAAAGCAACCAACACCGGATCAGCTACGGGCCCTTAATCAGCGTGGGTGTGGGCGCTTTATTCAGCCTCTGCATGTTTATGATTATGGCAGCATCACAACCACTATCGCTGGAACTATTTGTGATGGTATGCACTATATTCAGCGTCTTCGGGGCTTGGGCTGGAGCCATGAAGGTAATATCGAACAATAATCCTACTGCTCTTTTTCATGACGCCTTGGAACAAGGTGACACGCTGTTAATGCTGGACGCTTTCGATGAACAACAAGAGTGTACTGCTAAGAGAGTGATGCACAGGCGCCACTTTGAAGCGAGCTTTGAAGGTGAAGAAAACAACTGCAAAGCGCTCCCATGAGCCAAAAATCAATTATTGTTACGCGTGCAGGCTATCGTTAAGGATTCGCGCTACTTGGGAAAACTCCAGCTTGAGCTGAGCGAGAGCGTAGTCCGCACCGGAGGTTTCCCCTTCTTTACCCATGGTTTCCAATTGACGGGCCAGCTCGGAAAGTTTAAGGGCGCATACATTCGACGATGACCCTTTGAGGCTATGGGCAAGCTTCCTGAGCGTTTCAGGATCTCCAGCTTCAACTACCTGGCCCATTTCCTCCAATTTCCTTTCTGAATCGGTGATAAAAGTATTAACCAGCGTTTCGTACTCTGTTTCCATAATGTCTTTCAGATCCTGAAGGGCATTCAGATCCAAATGTTGTTCCGCATTCATCATAGGTATCGTCCTTACACGTCAACGTGCCAATCAAATATAACCTCGACCTCGTTGCCCTTCCCTAGGTATCTCACGGATCGACACATAGTGTTAATCAACGGTATTCCCCTGCCGCAATAGCCATCTGTCCTGTGACCAGCAGACTCCTTGGCTTTGTAATCAAAACCGGGGCCAGTATCTTCTACCCGGATGGTAAGTACGCCACCGTCTTCAACCGGATCGTGATCTATATGAAAACGAACACAACCATCGGAAAGGTTCGACAGTTTTTCAGTTCGCTCCATATAATACTTTGCAAAACCGTCAGCAGACGCCTTCAGATCCGACTTCAAATTAAGCACACCGTGCTCTAATGCATTTGAATAGAGTTCTGACAGCATGGTATATATTTTGCCACTGTGGGGTCGCAAACCGGGCACTTCCATCAGCAGGTGAGTAATCAAGGGCAAGGGATTAAACTCACGCAAGGTTTGAGACCTTAGCTCGTAGGTCATACTCCAATCTTTGGGGCCGCCCGCCATATAGGATTTGCCACCCTCGCCGAAGTAATCACCCATATCCTCTTCTGCCACCATGGTGGCCTCAACCATGGTGTAATCGTCATCCTGCTCGTCCAGTCCCGCGTGTTTTTCTACGGCACGCTCGATATTGAGAAATATGTCGTCGGAGTTTTCGGTGGCTAGAATAACTTCCTGTACCCTCTCTTCTCCAAACATCTCACCTTTCTTGTCAGTGGCTTCAATTATGCCATCGGACCAAAGCAGAATTTTATCGCCTTTAGCCAATTGCACTAATGTGGAATCCGTGTTGAAACGATCATTATCCACCACGCCCAAGGGTAGATGCTTTGACCGCAGGGCTTCAATTTCGTGACTGTCCTTTCTGTAAACCAACACATCAGGCAGGCCACCCACCCAGATCTCGGCAGAACCTTTGCGAAAACTAAGGTCAAACATGCAAGCACAACAAAACACGCCAACCGGCAGTATTCGCTTCAACTTTTTATTTATTTCCCGAAGAATATCCTGGAGCGAGAAACCCTTAAGCGCCATACCGTAGAATATTTCTGAAACAGGCATAGCACCGATCGCCGCAGGCAACCCATGTCCGGTAAAATCACCAAGAAATACGTACATGCCGCCGGATGGTTTGCGCGAGGCCAACACCAAGTCACCGTTGAACACGGCCATGGGAGACAGCAAATACTTTATATTGGGAGCATCAATACAGCCTGGATGGGCGATGTTATCAAATACCTGCTTCGCCACCTCTTGTTCGTGAATTAGGCGGTCATTGTGCAGGGATATTTCGTCCCGTTGCTTTTGCACCGTCTCATGTAAGCGCCGCATACGGGCGTAGGCCCGGATCTTAGCCTGCAGAATAATTCGATTGTAGGGCTTATTTAAAAAATCCAGCCCTCCCGCCGCCAGACAATCAGCCAGTGAGGTAGCATCACGGAGAGAGGTAAGAAATATGATGGGGACCAGGTTGTCACCCGCCAGTTGCTTAATGGTACGAGCTGCTTCAAAACCATCCACATTGGGCATTAAAGCGTCTAGCAGTACCACATCGGGAGATTGTTCTTTGAAGAGATCGATGGCCTCTTGACCATCGCGGGCAGTGTAAACAACATGACCTTCTTTGCGGACTATGGTCTGAAGTATCAGTCGATCGGAGTCATTATCATCTGCGATAAGTATACGCAGTACTTCATCCACAGCTCCGTCCGAGTTAATGATATCCATACCATCTTCCAAAGCCCGCTGCTGCACACATTTTAAGGGTACAACAGCGATGCATAGTCTGTATTAACGAATGGTGAACAGCTGCTCAAAATTAGATATGGTGAGTATCTTTTTAACATCCGGGTTGCAGTTGACTATCTCTATGCTGGAGTTATCCCCACCGGCGTGGTCTCTCAACAGTAGCAGCATACCAAGAGCTGAGCTATCAAGGTAAGTGGTCTCTTTCATATCCACTATGTAGCCTTTCGGATCATCGGATACCTTTTCATAGGCATCTCGAAACTCCTGATGTGCACTGAAGTCGAAACGACCCTGAATCTTGATCGTCAGTTCACCCGAGGATGCTTCAGTAGACCATATTGCCATTCTCTACACCTCAAGAAGCAAGTTATGTGTTATAAATATCCCATTACTGGGCGCTAAAAATGTGCCATTAATTAAGAGCATAGACCATATTCCATCGGCAAACTAAGATTCCCTAAAAAAATTTCCATTTCTCAGCTGGCAGGCTCAATTGTGCTGATACCATCTTGAATTTCAAGCAATTGTTGCGAATCAATGGAGCCAGATAGCTTCAATAGATGCAGATCCGCCAGCACATCGCTTAATCGCAATTCCAACTGATAGAGGGTATTAATCAACTCATTGAGCAATCTTCGTACTGCGTCACCCATTTGCAACCAGCGCACATCAGATTTAAGGTTTCTTTGATACCGTTCTGACAGACCTCTCAGCCCGCCCTGGCAGTCCTGCAGCAACTCAACCACTCTGTTTGCTTTCTGATAGGGAAATCCCTGTACATCCACCAAATGCTGCTTAGCCGGCTCTTTCACCAGGGCCCGAATACCACCCAAGCCATTGGCGGCTTTTGCCACTATGTGTTTTATCTTATTTAGATCGTCGATGGATTGCTCACTGATAGCAACCAAATCCTTGGAAACCGTAACAAACCCACGGCCAACCTCACCAGTATCCGTGGCGGCAATCATTGCATTAAGCGCGAGCATGCCGGTGCTACCGGCCAAATCCACTGCCTCTTCCAGCGCCTTATGTACATTGTCCACTGTGCTAACAGAGCGATCATAGTCCGTATCCAACAAGGTCCAATTGGCTTCAAGATTGGCCACTAGCGAACGATAGTATTGATCCGCTGGGGACTGATTCTCGTTGGCATCAAGACTATCCGAATGGTGATCTGTGTTAATCAAGGCCCAGGCCCTGCGGTTGTGGTGCCGAAACAACTGCACCAGTGCAAACCAAAACAGATAGGACGCGATGACCAATAAGGCCACGTGAAGGGGAACCTCATGCAACCTTAGAAGCACAAGCACTCCTATGGAGGTGACCCAGGCAACCAATTGTAGAGCAATCTTGAGGTGTGTGGATTTCAATTCCAAAGCAGTATCAACTTTTTGCTTTTTGCTTGGCTTTAGTTAACGCCAACAGGCGTTCGGGAATAGCAGACAGGGCTTTAACTTCGCGGTGGGCGTCCAAGCGATAAGCTGCCCCAGGCATTCCCCAAACCACTGAAGATTCCTCATCCTGGACTATGGTATAACAGCCCAATGCCTTCATTCGAGCCAGAGCCTCGGCACCATCAGCACCCATACCCGTCAGCAAAACGGAAACGGTATTACGCAAGCCCAGTTGGGTAATCGAATCAAACATCACTTCAACCGAGGGTTTATGCCGATTTACCCTATCTGCGGTAGATAGCTGGGTTATTAATCCACCCTTGCTTTGCAGGATTTGAAGGTGATAATCACCCGGTGCAATATACACGTTGCCGGGCAATATTTTCTGATTGGACTTGGCCTCATGAACATTCATCGCACAACACTGATCCATTCGCGCTGCATAAGAGGTACTGAACTGAGGTGGAATGTGCTGTGTCACCACCACCGGAGGACAGTTAGCCGGCAATCCCAACAAGACTTCTTTTATTGCTTCCGTGCCGCCCGTGGAGGCGCCAATGGCAATTAAATAACCCGGTTTTGGCGAATAATCACTATTGCTTTTTTGCTTACGGGGTACCTCCCGACGGGCCCGTTGAGAGCACGCTTCCAGAGAGTTTACATTGGCTTGGGCAGCACCACGGATTTTTTCAGCGATCTCCTGCTCATATTCAACCAGACCCTTACCAAGATTTTCTTTGGGCTTGGCCAAATAATCGAAAGCACCTATATTGAGCGCCTCAAGGGTAATGTCTGCGCCTGCCTCTGTTAGAGTAGAAATCATGATCACCGGCATCGGCCGTAGGCGCATCAGGTTTTTTAGGAAGGTAATGCCGTCCATGCGCGGCATTTCTACGTCCAGGGTAAGCACGTCCGGTGCTAACTGTTTTATTTTATCTCTGGCAATATAGGGATCAGCGGCAGTTCCTACCACTTCCATATCATTCTGGCGACCGATTATTTCAGTCAGTATTTGGCGGATAACCGCCGAATCATCAACAATGAGTACCTTTATCTTTTTCGGCACGGGCATTAGATTCTCTCTTCGTTAAAACAATTCAACATCACCAGTATCGGGCTGGGTGTTGATGGATTTGGCGTAGTTCTGTTCTCGTTCGTAAACCACACTATTACGTACCGTACGAAGTTTTCGCACTTTAACTGAACCTGTATCAGGGAAATAGAGTACCTTTCTTGGGTGTGAACCGCCCACATCCTGTGCCGCTAGAAACAAGGCTTCGTTAGCTATAAAACTGCGAACAAAAGCAATGTTTTTGCCTCCGATATCAATATTGGACATATTTTCTAAAACACGACCTCCACCAAACACTTTCACTTCCAGGTTTTTCTTATCGCCACCATTTTTTAAAATTTCATTAATAAGGTACTCCATAGCCCAGTTACCATAACGGGCGGAAGCACTCAATGCACTAACGGATGAAGTGGATCCAGTGTCATTCTGGGCTGGTAACATAAAATGATTCATGCCGCCAACACCTTTGACTTTGTCTCGAATACAAGCGGAAATACAAGACCCTAACACTGTGACAATCATCTCGCCATGATTACTAACATACAATTCACCGGGCAATATTTTGGCGGCAAACACACCTTGCCGCTTATCCCAATAGCGATTGATATGCTCAAACCCTCTTGTTGCTTTGGGTTGAGCGTGGGTAGGCTTTAGAAATAACTGACCGGTACTGCTCATTAGTGAGTCTTCCTGTATATGGTTCTTCCCATTGAACTGAAACGATCAGTCACACCATGTAAAGTTTCAGAATGACCAATGATCAAATACCCGTTGGGTTCAAGAATATCCGCATAGCGGTCAAACAGGGTTCTTTGGGTGTCTTTACTGAAATAAATCACCACATTTCGGCAGAATATAATGTCAAACTTACCTGACATGGGCCACTTGCCCAATAAATTAAGCCGATTAAAGGTAATATAATCTTTTATCTTTTGCTTAGCTTCGTAGTGTTGTGCGTTATTCACCGACTTAATATCAAAATGCTTACGAACCAATTCCGGATCGAGATTACCCACACGTTCCGATGTATATATACCGGCTCTGCCATGTTCTATCACATTAGTATCCAAATCCGTTGCAAGTACTTTGGCATTCCAACCACTGTTAGTGGGCAAAGCGCCATTCAAAGTGATAGCAATGGAATACGGCTCTTCGCCCGTGGAACAACCGGCAGACCATATTCTGATACGTTTGCTCTTTTTTGATTTCAACATTTCCGGAATGGCTTTTTGCTTGAGGAAATCGAAGTGATGGGACTCTCGGTAAAATGACGTAAGATTCGTGGTAATGGCATTGATGAAATTAGTCAGTTCCGTATCCAGATTGTCTTCCAGATAATTAAGATAGGTAGCAAAGTCTCTCAGTTTAAGAGCTCGTATACGCCGTACGATTCGGCTGTAAATCATTTCTTTTTTGTGATCACCAAGTTCAATACCGGTTTTCTGCTTAGCTAGAGCACGAATCCGACTGAAGTCCCCATCACTCATGGGAAACTCTCGTTGACTAAACTTTTTATCGTCCTTGGCTGAATTGGTTGTCACACGCATTGATTGCATAAGGCTCTACTTTTTGTCTAGTAATGAAGAAAGAGTGATGGGAATGTTGAGTCTAAAATTCCTCCCAGTCATCTTCACTGTCAATACTATCTCCGCCTGTACTGATGGGTGCAGAATTAGAAGCCAACGAAACGCCCTTAGCGGGAACCACACTCGTTGATGACATTGGTACACTACTAGAGGATGAAATACCCTCAATATTAAAAAAGGTGATTAAGTTCATTAATTGGCGTGCCTGTTCTGAGAGTGCTTCCCCTGCTGCAGAAGCTTCCTCTACAAGTGCCGCATTCTGTTGCGTCATTTCATCCATTTGAGCAACCGCGGTATTGACCTGTTCGATGCCTGAAGTCTGCTCCACTGCCGCGCTGGTAATGTCACCAATCATCTTGCTGACTTTTTGGACGGATTCTACAATGCCTTCCAAAGTTTCACCGGACTGGTTTACTAAATCGCTGCCATCCTGAACTTTGGCGACACTATCCCGTATCAGCTCTTTAATCTCCTTAGCTGCACCGGCAGACCGTTGGGCCAGATTACGTACCTCACCAGCCACAACGGCAAATCCTCGGCCTTGTTCCCCAGCACGAGCCGCTTCAACGGCAGCGTTCAATGCCAACAGATTGGTTTGGAACGCAATTTCATCAATTACACCGATAATGTCAGAGATTTTCTTACTTGATTGGTTTATCTCCTCCATTGCTCGAACGGCTCGGGACACCACTTCGCCACCCCGCTCAGCAATACCCCATGCTTCCGTGGACAAATCGTTGGCTTGCTGGGCATTCTCTGAACTTTGCTTCACCACACTGGTCATTTCTTCCATACTTGAAGCCGTCTCTTCCAGGGAAGACGCCTGTTCCTCAGTGCGTTGGCTCAAGTCGCTATTCCCTTGGGCAATTTCATCAGCACCACAGGAAACCGCATTAGCCGCCTCGGAAATACCACTCAAAATATCAATCAACTTATCAACGGTTGAATTGGCATCATCTTTTAACTTACCGAAGCTACCGTTGTAATCACGCTCAATCTTCTTGCTTAAATCACCATGGGCAAGGGCGGATAAAACCCTCATAGTGTCACTAACCACTTCATCAGTAACATCCATTAGCCTGTTTAGCTCTTCACTCAGCTTAAGCATAAAGCCTTGCTTACCCTGGGTACTCAATCTAACACTCAACTCACCATTCGAAGCTGAGGCGACCAGGTGGTCTACTTCTTTCTCAATCTTCACTTCTTCTGTGCGATCTTCCCACTCAACCACGGTGCCAATACTTTGGTTATCGCTATTGATGATGGGATTAGCAACCAATTTGAAGGTGCGTCCGCCTACTACAATTTCAGTTTTATGGGTGCCGCGTAACGCTGCAAGCATACTACGTTGATGGGCGGGGTTTTTATGAAAGGTATCGAAGCTGGTACCCAATAAGCTGGCTGAGTTAAATTGGGGTAAGTCCTTCTTGATGTCCGATTCCGCATTCCTCAACATTTCAGTCACAGAACGGTTGGTATAAACAATGTTGCCATCGGAATCAGCAATCATTGCATTGGTTGTTACGTTATCCAATGCCTGTCTCACCCTGAGGTTTTCTTCCGCTACCCGGGCTTGTTCCTGGCTGCGGCGTAACGATTCGGTTTTGTTCTCCCACTCCACCACTGTACCCAGGCGGGTTCCTTCGTCTGAGACAACCGGTGTGGCAATTAGACCAAATGTCAGTTCACCCACGTTAATCTCCGTGCGGTAAACCTGGTTGAGGCTCGCCAGCATGTTGCGCTGGTGGGAAGGATTCTTATGGAATACATCTATGTTGGTACCCAACAACTGGTTGCTGTTAAAGGCAGGCAATTCCTTTCTGAGTTCAGGCTCCACCTCTTTTAACATGGTTAGAACGGAGTCATTTAGATAGCTGATATTACAATCCACATCGGCCATCATAACGTTGGTATCACAAATCTTTAATGCTTGAGCAATGGCCGCGTTTGCGTCGGACAACCGTTTTTGTTCCGCTTGTTGCGCCAGTTCTTCAGTTTTGTCGTACCATTCGACAACAGTACCAAGACGCTCTCCTAAATCGGAAAACAATGGCGTGGCCACCAACCCAAATGTTAAGCCATTCACTTCCAGGTCCGTCTTATAAACTTGGCGCAAGCCACTTACCATGGCACGCTGATGTGCCGGATTCTTATGAAATGTATCAACATTCTGCCCCAACAAGTTGGCGCTGTTGAAACCAGGCAACACTTCTTTTAACTTACTGTCATTCGCTTCCATCATTTTTTTGACGGAATCATTCATGTAGCAGATATTAAAATCATTATCCGCAACCATTACATTGGCCTGACACACCTCCAGGCTTTTGCGCAGCCGCTGCTCTTCTGATGACGAACTGGATCGGGGAGATAGAAACGACAGAACAACCCCCGCACCAGCTAGAGCTAACGCAATAACTAATACCCCAGTAATACTGGTGGAATTGATCTGGGATCCAGCTTGAACATCTGCCCAACTGGAAAATATATAGATAAGCAATCCCACTGCAGGCAAGCCACTGATTAGGGCTCCTCGATGTTTTTCCGACAGCTGTGCAAACAGTTCCATGTGCCTCTATCTCCTTTTTAGACTGCGCAAATTAATTTCCGGCTTCCTTCATTTCTTTCAGAGCGCTAAGCGAAACCTCTGGAATAGAATCGCTGCCAAGTAGCTCCTTTATATCCAACAAGATCACCATTTTACTGTTTACGTTGACCAGACCTTTGATATAGGAGGTATTGATCTGGTCACCCAGATCTGGAGCAGATTTCATATCTTCGTGTGACAGGCTGTAGACGTCGCTTACGGCATCGACCACGATACCCATGATTCTGTCGCCCTTGTTGGTATCCACCTTTAGAACGATGACTACAGTTAAAGGCCCGTAGTTCACTTCTGCAAGACCGAATCGCTTCCTCAAATCCACGATAGGTACAATTGTACCGCGTAGATTAATAACACCCTTGATATGGCTAGGTGAATTCGGTATGGGTGTTACGCTCTCCCAGCCTCGGATTTCCTGCACGCGCAAAATATCAACGCCATACTCTTCATCAGCCATGATAAACGTTAGATATTGGTCGGTTTGCTCATTCTCATTGGCTGCGGCATCAAATTCAGCGCTCTCAAACGCTCTACCATCTGCGGTATTCATAGTTCACTCCGGTATTACTACTCAGGTTTAAGCTGCTCGGGGTTTATTTGAAACCAGCTTAAGTCCATTTTTGGAATTCTGCTGATCACCTGCCATATGGACCAGGTCAGTTACATCTAAAATTAGAGAAACAGTACCGTCACCTAAAATGGTGGCCCCACTGATACCCTCAACTTTCTGGTAGTTGGTTTCCATACTCTTGATCACGACTTGTTGTTGACCTAACAGTTCATCTACCACAATGGCCACCTTAGAACTGCCCACTTCAACTACAACCAACAAGCTTTCAGACAAATCTCTACTGGAAGGCTCTGCACCAAACACCTCCCAAAGTTTAATTATTGGTATGTATTCATCACGCAAGCGGAAGACATCGCATCCCCCAGCCACATGATTTACCAAATCCATGTTGGGCTGAAGCGATTCCACGATAGAAACAAGCGGCACTATAAAGGTTTGTGCACCCACTTGTATTAACTGACCATCCAATATTGCAAGGGTGAGAGGCAATCGCACAGTAAAGGTGGAACCTTGGCCTTCAACCGAGGACACTTCGATACCCCCATTTAGCTCTTGAATATTTCTGCGGACGACGTCCATTCCCACACCGCGACCCGACACATCGGTTACTTGGTCTGCAGTGGAAAAACCAGGTTGGAATATGAGGTCTTGCACTTGCTCATCGCTAAGATTTTCGTGCTCACCAATAACACCATTGGCAATGGCTTTATTACGCACTTTTTCCTTATTCAAACCACGACCATCATCGATAATCTGAATCATTATATTTCCGCTTTGATGGAAGGCATTGAGCGTAATCGTACCGGTTTCCGATTTTCCGGCGGCCAGTCTTTCTTCGGGAGATTCCAGCCCGTGATCTAAAGCGTTGCGCACCAAATGGACCAGAGGATCGCCAATTTTCTCCATCACTGTTTTATCCAGCTCAGTTTGCTCACCGGATAATTTCAACTCTATCTTTTTGCCTAATTGCTTAGAAAGGTCGCGCACCATTCGAGGGAACCGACTGAATGTGAAGCTGATCGGCAACATCCGTATGCGCATAACGCTTTCTTGCAATTCACGGGTGTTATGGTCCAGCTGAGCCAAGCCTTCTTGCAAGCTGGCAAGTTTCGACATGTCAAACTCACTACCCAATTGACCTAACATCGACTGGGTAATGACCAACTCACCCACCAAATTCACAAGGCTGTCGATTTTATCAGTGGAAACTCGGATCGATGTGGCTTCCGATGACTTGGTAGACTCTTTTCCAGACGCAGCTGTTTTTTTCGCTGCTGCCTTGGGTGCCGCAGCTTGCTTTTGTTCTGGTTGAGGAGACACATCAGCCTGGGGTTCGGCTGTCAAGTTTGAATTGTTCTGTTGTTGTTCCTGCTCCGACTCATCATCACCAAACAACCCACCTGCCATGGTGATCTCTAGCTCAGAATCATCCACCACCCACTCAAAAACTTCTTCTATCTTTGCTTTATCTTCAACGGTATCTAAAAATAGAGTCCAGCTTAGATAACACTCTTCTGGATTTAAGGAGTTGAGATCGGGAAGGTTTTTACAGTTTAAATGAACATCCAGCTCACCCATGTCAGCTAGCTCACGAAACATGCGCGTGGGCTCATTACCGGTTCTCAGCATGTTGATGTCGGGTTTGAAGGTAATCTGCCAGCTGGTCACATCTTTATTGGCACTGACCTGTGCTGCGGCTCCGTCTTGCGCCAGATCGGAGTTGGCTACCGGTTGCGTCTCAGCGGCGGTCTCAGCCTCTGCTGGAGCAGGCGCCTTACCGGACAAAATACAGTTAAACTGTTCTGTAAGCTCTTTCGAGCGCTCAGTATCCACTTCTTCTTCTGACTGCAACGCAGTAAGCATGCTATGCAGGCAGTCTACAGACTGAAGCAACAACTCTACGTGATCTTGAGTAAGCGCTCTGGAGCCCTCGCGTACTTGATCAAGTAAAGTTTCAAGAACATGGGTAAACTCTGCCACCGCTGTAAAGCCAAATGTGCTGCTGCTACCTTTAATGGAGTGAGCTGCCCGGAAAATCCCATTGATTTCTTCAGAATCAAGATTGTCACAATCCAGATTCAGCAGGCTGGTCTCCATGGACTGGAGACCCTCAAAACTCTCTTCAAAGAAAACCTGGTGGAATTGACTCAGGTCGATGCTCATAGGGTCACCCCAATACTTTTTTGATGGTATTCAGAAGCTGATCTGGATTAAACGGTTTAACTATCCATCCTGTCGCACCTGCAGCTTTACCTTCACTCTTTTTATCCGCCGCCGACTCTGTGGTAAGCATTAGAATGGGGGTAAATTTGTAATCTGGTAAAGTCCGAAGATTCTTTATTAAAGAAATTCCGTCCATAACCGGCATATTTACATCTGATATAACCAAGTCAACCTGGCCTCGCTTGGCTTTATCGAAAGCATCCTGCCCATCGCTTGCTTCAACCACATCATAGCCCGCTCCCTGTAGGGTAAAGCTGACCATTTGACGCATGGAAGCACTATCGTCCACTGCCAGTATTTTCGTCATTTTAAATCTCCATCACACCTTTTCATTTTTCACGATAACGAGTTCATCCGTAACGCCCAATAACCTGGCAGTAGACAGGAAATTCTCAGTGGGGTTAACAATGGATGCAGTTAATTCTTGTTTGCGCAAAGTTGTATTCAGTGCCATTAGAACTTGCATAGCGCTGGTATCAATCCGCTCTACTTGTGATGCGTCAACTGCCACACTTACACCACTAGAGAGAAAATTTTCCAACTGTTCATGCATGAGCTCTGCTTTACTAATGTCACTTATGCTTTCTAACTGATACGTTGCAGGTTCTGCCATCTATGCCGCCTTCCCTAAAGCTGCTTAATACGAATACGCGTCGTAACTTCGATACCTTCCAATAAAAAATAATAGACTCAATATCCTGTAGCGCTAGCAAACGCCCATATATTTTGGAGGGCTGGCAGATATATGTATTTTTGATATGTAATTTCGCGTTCTAATACCCTAACTAAAGCCGCCGCCACCTTTAAAAGGACGGTCATCCATTTGCTTTTGGGCTTTTTTTTCTTCCTCGACTGCTTCTTGAAACCGCGACTTTTCAATCAGTTCGTCCATACTATTCAATTGGCTGCGAGATAGTGCCCATAACTTGGTCTGCGCCTTAAGTGCGGATTCACGTTGTTTGATGTCTTCTCTTTGATGCTCAATAGCCAACTTCAGCTTACTAATAAAGTTCTGATATTGTCCCAACTGTGTTGCGCTATGAATCATCCGTTGCTGGTTATTCACTGTACTGAAATAATCTTCCAGATAGGATTCCAATTCACCTAACTGGCGGCGAGAGTCCGCCAGCTGACTTTGAATTTCAGCAAGTTTTCGTGCTTGGGTACGCTCCTCCCGTTGCTTTAACTGTTGCACCGGGCGCAGTCGTTGCGACTTTTTCATGATTTGGTGTTATTTGTAAAGAGTGCGTCCATTTGCTGCAAAGATTGGGGAAAATCCACTTTTTCCTGCATGCCCTGGCCAAGAAAAGAGCGAATCGCGCCAATTTTTTGGATCGCCAAATCGGTTTCTGGATCACTACCTTGAACGTACGCCCCTACACTTATAAGGTCACGGCTTTGCTGGTAACGGGCGTACAGCCGCTTCACCACTTGTGCTTTTTGCAAATGATCTTCACTCACTACCTGGGGCATAGCTCGACTGATTGAGGCTTCTATATCAATTGCAGGATATTGGCCTTCTTCCGCCAGCCTCCGAGACAGAACCACATGGCCATCCAGGATGGCCCTGGCAGAATCCGCAACCGGATCCTGCACATCATCGCCTTCAGTCAACACCGTATAGAATGCGGTGATGGACCCACCACCAGGCCGGCCATTTCCGGCTCTTTCCACTAATTGGGGAAGCTTTGCAAATACTGACGGTGGGTATCCCTTGGTTGCAGGAGGCTCTCCCACTGCTAGAGCAATTTCTCGCTGGGCTTGGGCGTAGCGAGTAAGTGAATCCATCAGTAGCAATACGTTCTTACCCTGATCTCGGAAGTACTCAGCAATGGCAGTGGCTAACATGGCTCCATGCATACGCATCAATGGTGAATCATCTGCAGGGGAAGCCACCACAACCGAGCGCTTCAAACCTTCTGCTCCTAAGCTATGCTCTATAAACTCCTTTACTTCACGACCACGTTCACCAATCAACCCAACCACCGTAATATCGGCATTGGTATAGCGGGTCATCATTCCTAAAAGCACGCTTTTGCCTACACCGCTACCCGCAAATAATCCCATGCGCTGCCCCCGCCCGACACTCAAAACTGTGTTGATGGCGCGAACCCCCACATCCAGAGGCTCATCAATGGGCTTTCGTTGCAGCGGGTTAATCGCCTCGCGACCCATAGAAATATATTCCTGGGCAACCAATGGACCCATTTGATCCAAAGGGTTTCCTCGACCATCCAGCACGCGCCCCAACAACCCCTCGCCCACAGGCACTTTGGCAACCTGCTTATTGGGGATCACCCGGGCGCCGGGCTGTAAACCTGTCACCGGCTCAATTGGCATCAGATAGATCTTGTTATCAGAGAAACCGACAACCTCCGCTTCCACGTCAGCGCAGTCTTTGCTGCGAATAGTACAATGACCACCCACCGCTACCTTACACCCTACAGCCTCCAGGGTGAGCCCCACCATACGCAATAGTCGCCCCTCCACAGGGTAATCAGGCTGGGTGTTGGTATAGGGTACATAGCTTTTAAGTCGCTGTGCGATACTAGGACGCTGGCTTAGATTCATTGGGCTCGATGTCTTCTTCAATATCCACCAATTCTGAGTGGGAAGATTCAATTTCCTCTGGGATGTCTTCTGCGCAAGCTTCATGGTCAGAGGCGTCATCCACAAATGGCGACAGCTCATCCATTAACTGATCCACGTTACCGTGTTGTCGGTTACCATCCTCTAACGCCTGGTGTTGCTGCTGATATACCTGCTCAATTACCGTGGCCAGGCGACGTTCTGCACGGGCATCAACCAGGCTGGCGTCGGTTTCAATAATACAGCCGCCAGGGGTTATGGTGGGATGCGCAATGATACGCCAGCTGTCATCCCACTCACCAATTTGCTTAAGCTGTTCTAAAACAAACTCAGTATCTTGCTGATTGAGGTGAATTCTAAGTCGTTCTGAGCCTGGATTTAAACAATCTATGGCTTCCCGCACGATTGTAACGGTCGCTTCAGAATCAAGCTTCAACTCTCTGTGAACAATGCGACGACATATTTGTTCAACCATCTGTAACAGCGCCTGCTCAAGCTCGTCATCCTGTTTTGGAATGGGTTCAAGCAAAGTTCGACAAATCTGGGATAGCTTAGTAACCATGGCTTTGACGTCGCTTTCGCCTTCTGCCATACCCTGATTATAGCCCTGCTCGTATCCCTGTTTTTTTCCCTCTTCTACACCCTGCTGCAACCCCTCTTTGTAAGCAGCTTCACGAATGGCTTCCAAATCTTCCGCGGTGAGCGGTTTAATTTCTTCCTCTTCATCGCCCACCAGATCCGCAACTCTGGGCGCAGGTCTTGTAGTGATGTTGTAGGCGTTACTTTTGGCAGGACAATCTGAATCCATGTTGGGCAACTGCCAACGCTCCCAGGCACTCAGGGATTCAACGGCGGCGGGTTTTGACGCATTTTTAGTGGGATCTTTGTGTGATGTCATAGTGCCTGGAATTTAAGGAAACTAGATCATTTCCTCTCCGCCCTTACCTCCCAAAACAATCTCTCCGGCTTCCGCCATTCGGCGAGCAATAGACAAGATCTCTTTTTGCGCACCTTCTACTTCACTGAGCTTAACCGGACCTTTTGCCTCCAGGTCATCACGTAACAACTCCGCAGCTCGCTTGGACATATTGCCAAAGATTTTCTCTTTTACCACTTCGTCGGCACCCTTGAGCGCCAATATCAGTGATTCCGAGGACACCTCTCTCATTAGGGCTTGAATTCCCCTATCATCAACCTCTGAAAGATTATCAAACACAAACATCAAATCCTGGATTTCTTGCGCCAAATCTTCGTCAACTTCTTTGATAGACTCCATCAACTGAGATTCGGCGCTGGTATCAAGGAAGTTCATAATATCGGCGGCCACCTTGGTGCCACCCAGATCAGTGGAAGCAGAACCGGATTGCTTGGAAAACTGCTTCTCCAGGATATCATTCAGTTCTTTCATGGCGTGGGGCTGTACAGATTCAAGGGACGCTATTCGCATCACGATATCCAATCTCACACGCTCATCAAAAAAGCTCAACGCTTCAGCCGCCTGATCCGGATCAAGGTAAGCAATCACAATGGCTTGAATCTGAGGGTGTTCAAAGCGAATCAGATCTGAAACGGAGCGGGCATCCATCCACTTGAGGGTGTCAAGACCAGTGGTGTTTCCTCCAGTAAGAATACGGTCTACCAGTGAGCCCGCTTTCTCTTCCCCAAGGGCATTCACTAACATCTTTCGAATGTAACCATCAGCACCCACACCCAGTGCAGTCTGGTTGGATATGACTTCCATAAAGTCAGCCATTACCCCTTCCACATGGTCTTTCTGCACGTTCTGCAGTTTGGCCATGGAAAGACCAATTTTCTGGACCTCTTTCGGACCCATGTGGCGCAAGACTTCGGCTGCGTTGTCTTCACCCAGAGACATAAGCAAAATCGCCGCCTTCTCAATAGGAGGCAGCGATTTTACCGCTTGTTGCTTTGACTTCGCATCTTCACTCATCGCTTATCCAGGTTTTCACCACCTGAGCCACCCTTCTGGGGTCCTCTGCCACCATGGATTTAACCGCATCTAAATGTTGTTCATAGGAAGCATCAGGACCAGGTAGAAGAGGATTGGAAGTACCCGACAAAGTCACATCAGGTTGCCCTTCACCCTCACCTGCACCCGCTCCGGCTCCATCCAGCAGGCCGCCTTCAAGTTGCGATTCCAAAGCTACTAAGCTTTCATCACGACCCGTTTCAGCCAGCCGCTTAAGTATAGGTCGGAAGACCCCAAATATCAGGAAGATAACAAATAAAAAACCACCGCCTCTTTTCACTAAATCCCAGAACCAGGGCTGCTGCCAAATGGGCGGTGGAGGAATGTCTGCTACCAGATCATCAGCGTATTTGTGAAAGCTTTGATTTATAACGCTAACGCTGTCACCACGGGCAGCATTAAAGCCGATGGAATCCCTAACCAAGGTCTGGATACGCTCTAGCTCGGCTTGAGAAATAGGCTCAGGCTGTAGCTCCTGCTCACCTTCTTTTGCAACATAACGATCATCCAACACTACAGCTACTGTCAAACGTTTGACTTCTCCCACCTGATGTCGGGTATGACTGATGGTACGATCCAATTCAAAGTTGCGGGTTGCCTGTTTACGTACATTGCCCGCGACAGTGGATTCCGCCTCGCCAGCGGCCCCGTCCGCCTGCTCAGGTGCGGTAACTGCACCAGGCGGCTGGTTTGAGAGGGCACCGGGAATACCGGCAGCAGCGCCCCCTGGGCCCACCACTTCACTCAAGGTTTGCTCACTACGCACCGCCGGTAGGTCAGGGCTAAAATACTCTGATGTCTGCTCTTTTAGACTGAAATCGATATCGGCACTGACCTGAACCTTATAGCCATCTCGCCCCACCAGCGGTTCGAGAATATTTGAAATTCGATCAACGTATTTCTGCTCCATGGTTTTGGTGTAGTCCAACTGTTTAGCCGCCAGCACAATATCGGAATTGGAATCCGTTTCTGACAAAAGTTGACCGCGCTGATCCACCACCGTTACGTGTTTTTCACTTAACTCTGGAATGCTGGATGCTGTCAGATGAACTATGGACGCCACCTGCATTCGATCCAGAGATTTATTGGGATAGAGTTCAAGGAATACCGAAGCACTGGGCTGACGCCGATCATTGACGAACACCGATCTTTTCGGGATTGCCAGGTGAACCCGAGCCCCGCGAACGCTGGTCATGCTGGATATGGTACGAGCTAATTCGCCCTCAATACTGCGATAGTAGCGCGTCTTCTCCATGAATTGGCTAGTGCCAAAGCCCTGCTCCTTATCCAGCAATTCATAGCCTAGCGTGTTTCCGGCAGGGAAACCTTCAGCGGCGAGCTTCATTCTGGCCTGGTGAATTTTATTGGACTCCACCAAAATCATGCCAGAACTGGTGTCCACTTTGAATCGTATATTTTCCCGTTGCAAAAGATCGGAAACCTGGCCCGCTTCAAGATGACTAACATCAGTGTACAGAGGTCGAAAATCTGGCTCCTGGTACCACAATGCTGCCCCAAGACCAACGGCGATACTAATGGCTAGCCCCACCATCAGCCCTATTTGTTTAACCACACCGAGACTGCTCAAACCATCAAGTGCAGCGAAACCGGTGCTACTGGACTCTTGTTTTTCTTCATCCGCCATGATTCAAATCTCTCTAAGTACTACACCGGCATGTTCATGATATCTTTGTAGGAATCCACCAACTTATTGCGAACTTCAACCACGGCCTTGAACGCGATACTGGATTTTTGCGAAGCCACCATAACGCGAGTAATGTCGATATTACTGTCACCACGAATATAGCCTTCCTGCAGCTTTCCTGCGGTGGACTGTAACTCATTGACGTTATCTATGGCCTGCTTGAACATGGAGGAAAATTGGGGTTGCGCTGCCTGCTTCGGCTCAGCTGGAATGGTATCCAGAGATTGTGTTTGGCGAGAATCCTGAGTGGCAATGCTTTTCATCTCACGCATTTGTGCCAATAAAGAACTCATTTCAACGGAACTGGACATAGTACTTCCTTCCTACGCTGTTATTTTGACGACAAAATACCTATGCACAAATACGTTCAACATCTATGCCACTTTCCCGCATTCGAGCTAACTTATAGCGTAACGTGCGTGGACTGATTCCCAGTTTTTCAGCGGTTTGCTTCTTACTTCCACCCAAAGACCTTAGAGTGTCAAGAATCAGTTCAAATTCCCGCTTTTTAAGATCCTCCCCCAAGGCACTGGCATTGTCTGTCTCCAACTCTGAGCTATCCAGATCCGCTAAAGGCTCTTCTTCAGGAATAAAAATATCATCAGCAGTAATACGTCCGTCACTACAGAGAATCAGGGCTCTTTGCACCACATTATCTAGCTCACGAATATTTCCAGGCCAACGATGCTGCCTCAGCCTGGCTTCGGCACAAGCTTGCAATTCGACCGATTTACCACCAGATTGAGCTAACTTGTGTGCAATCAAATACTGCGCTAACGGAATGATATCCGCTGGTCGCTCCCGGAGTGGCTTCCAGGTTAGAGGAAAGACGCACAACCGATAATACAAATCCTCGCGAAAATTCCCTTTTTCCACTTCTTGCCTAAGATTACGGTTGCTGGTAGCAAGCACTCTAATATCTAGGGGAATTGTCTTTTTACCACCGATGCGCTCAACTTCTTTCTCCTGCAACACGCGCAATAATTTAGCTTGCAGACTGATATCCATTTCCGATATTTCATCAAGCAACAACGTTCCACCGTTGGCTTGCTCAAACTTGCCCTCATTACTCTGATGCGCTCCAGTAAAGGCACCTTTCTCGTGACCGAACAAGGTAGCTTCAAGCATATTCTCGGGAATAGCCGCACAATTAATTGCCACAAATGGTCGCTTCGATCGAGGTGAATTTTCATGTATATAACGAGCCAAAACTTCTTTTCCGGTGCCACTTTCACCCATAATCATGACGCTGGAATCAGTCTGCGCCACCTTCTTAGCGAGTTTAAACAAGCGCTTTGTTTCTGGATCATTGGCGACAGGTTCTTGGCTTGTTAGCTGTACATTGACGTACTTCTCAACGATTCTCACCAGCTTTTCAGTGGAAAAAGGCTTTTCCAAATAGTCCACCGCGCCATTACGCATAGCTTCTACTGCGTTGGATATACTGCCGTAAGCAGTCATTATGAGAACGGGGATATGAGGCCATTCACTGGCAACCTTGCGCATTAACTGATAGCCATTCAAACCAGGCATGTTGACATCAGATATCATTAATTCACACTGATACCTTGCCAACCATTCTAAAGCCTGCTCACCATCAGCCACACTGGCCACACGGTAGCTTGATGCTTCCAACGTATCCACTATGGCTTCTCTTAGATCACTGTCATCTTCCACAATAAGAACTTGTGTATCTCTCATTTTTTTGCTCCTTTTGTGTTTTTCTGATCCAACAACGGCAGCTTTATCTGGGCAACTGCGCCTCCAGTTAGACTGTTTTCTATGGAGAAACAGCCACCGTGAGCATCAATCACGGCATTGGCCACCGCTAAACCAAGGCCAGTACCAGAAGACTTAGTTGTAAAAAAAGGTTCCATAATCTTTTCTATGTACTCACTGTCTATGCCTTCACCGTCATCTTTAATCTGAACCTGCAAAAAACCTTGATCCGTTTTAGTCACGGTCATGTGCAATTGAGGGTGTACTCTGGCATTTACGCAGGCTTCAATACCATTCTCAATTAAATTTGCCATAACACTCAGCAGCAACTCTTTGTTACATCGCACACAGCCTTCGCTAAACTGATTATTGAAGCTAATTGAGGCATTTTTTTGATCACAAATTTCTTCTGCCTGTAGCTGAATCACTTGCACGAGCTCTGGAACGGACAAAACACAATTCAACATGATTCCGGCTTTGGAGAACACCAGCATATCCTGCACGCATTTCTCAAGATGAGTAAGTTGACGCTTGATTTTTGTTGCGTAATTTAAACGACCAATTTCACTAAGACCATCGCATGCCAAGCGGTCTGCGTACAAAGATGCGGTGGCTAAAGGGGTACGTATTTGGTGTGCCAAAGAAGCTGTCATTTTTCCCATTTCAGACAGCTTTTTATTATGGTTTAAACGGGCTTGTAGATTGCGGGTTTCAGTTTGGTCATTGAGTACAATAATCTGACCCGCATCACTACTGAGGGACTGGGTTGCAATACTGACTAATCTTCCATTTTTCAAAGAGATTTCATGACCATCATCAGGCTTCGGTGAAAAAAAGCTAGATATTATAGAGATCCAAAGCTTACCCGCTAACTCTGTACCAATAAGTTCTTCAGCATAGGAATTTGCCTGACTGATAACGCCCTTACCATCAAGAATCAGAACAGCAACGGGCATTAAACTCACCACCAGGTTCAATTGCTCCGCTAACAAATCTTTGGCGGATTGTTGCTGTGCCAAATTCTGGTCAGCTTTGATTAGTTCGTGTCTTAGCTCTTGAACCTGATTCTCAAGTTCTATATAGGACTGAGATAGGCGATCGGAAATACTTTGAAAAGATCCAAAGGCAATATTTAATCTGTTCTGTAATTTGCCATCCGCAGCTACGTTCACCACGCCCGCATTGGGCTTTTGATCGATATTGGACTCTGCTGTACAAGCACCCATTTTCTACTCCAAAATTTGACGCTGTAGGTCCTATTGAGCAAACACCATGCCAGCTACTAAAATCTTAGAGGAAACAGATAATTATGCATCCGATGAAGTCAACGGCCTGCCGGCCGTCAATATTCTTACGCGACTTTCTCACCAACCAACCGCATATCACGGGGCTCGCGCAGCTTGAATTGGGCGGGTTCCTGACGAATGTTATCTAATCCGCAGACCGACATTAATTCCGCCAAGCTATGGGGAGTGTAGAGCCACTTGTGACACATGAGTGGATCTTTCCAGGCGGGATCTCCATAGAATACCCACATGGTTCTTTGACCACTTTTTCCTGGACCAACAGCAGTTTTAGGGTTTCTTAACACTTCTTCACAGGCACTGAGAAGGTTGGGGCACTCTATAATCATTTTACCACCGGGTTTTAATACCCTGACCCACTCCTTCAATACTTCTTTGGCTTCCCAGTAATAAAAATGTTCAATCACATGTACGGTCATAACTTCATCGGCGTAATTATCCTCAAAGACTTGAAGATTACGGATGTCACAGGTCACATCGGGCCTATGACCAGCACGTTCATCTACCAAATCCACATTCACATAACCCTTTAGAATTTTGTCACCACAACCGAGATTGAGTCGAATTGGATCGGTTTTCTTAGCCACATTTTGTGTTGTGACTACAGCAGGAGCTGCCCTTTGCTCTTTACAATATTCAAGTAATACGGCCCATTTTTCAGCAATCAACTCTGGCGAAAATCGCTTTCCCACATACTCCTGAGCCATTTCTAATCGCTTGCCGTACAGTGACCATTGGGATATTACGTTCTGAATACCATCTGCAAGGTCATCATTTATCTCCAAGAAGCTATTCAACTCAACATAACTGGGAATGTCACCAGCAACACAAGGCCGCCCCAGTTGTATAGATGTCACCGCTCTGTTAGCGGTCTTCGATTTGGCCCATTCCTCATCCACAACGGGAATCAAAACTATATGAGACTCACGGATAACGCTGCTTGTCGCCTCCACCGACCACTCAACAAACCGAATATGGAGATTAGAAAAGTCAGCAGCTTGTTCAAGTATTTTGCTTTGCAACCCTTGCGGCGCATTAGTAACCAAGCTCAACCGTATATCCGGAAAATCCAATTCACTGATTCTTGCCAGTTGCTCGGTAAGGGCCTTTAGATTCATAGCCTGACCAAACCAACTCAGGGATAAAACGTGGTCGGGACAACTGGGTAGATCAACAACCGTGGCCTCCACTTCCACTGGGTCTTCAATAACACAGACTTTATCTCGATATTCCTGACTTAGCTTTCCCGCAAGGTATTCAGATGCAGTACAGAGGATATCAGCCAAGGGCAACAACTTTTTATAGGTGGCTTTGAGATGCTTCATCTCATAAGGATCATCGCAAATATCCAAAACAACGGTCGCGCCGTGATTCTTTAGCTGCTCAACCACTCCTTCAACTTGCCCTATAGCCTTGCCAATTATTGCAACATCACAAGATTCCAGTTCACCTTGACTAAAATGAATCTCGTTACGCAGGGAAAACAGGCTAACATTGCAATCTTCCACAAGATTGCCCATAAATTTTAATGGCATTAAACAACGTAGACGCACACTGGCAACAGTGGAAAACAGTTCACCATTCTGCTCTTTTATATCGGCAACAAACCAGAAAACATTCATATCAAAACCAAAGCTAATTTGAAACTGACTTCACTACGGGTTGAGCCTGCTGTACGAACAGCATTCTTTCACGCATCTCAAACCATTCTTCCGCAAAATCACAATCCAGGTACTCATTGAAATAGGGGCCGCCCTCAGTGAAATGTACGTTCTTGGCATTTTTGTTATAGTGATCGTAACCCACTAGATGGTTCCAGCCATGTTCGATCTCTCCTATCTGATCATCACTTTCAAGCCATTTGAACTGATGTAGCTCCAAACCACTGGCTTGATTCACGTAATCCGGAGTCAAGGCTCGACATTTTGAGCAGTTCATCAACATCACACTGGACCAATTCTTCTTTTGATATTTGGTTTGTGGTTGATTCAAAAATTTGGTATCGGAATTTGGCCGATGATCGTGCTTAACTACCTGAATCGCGTAACGATCATCACGAGCATTCCATAGCTCAGCGAGATCGCCACGTACCAACATATCGCAATCCATAAAAATTGCCCAACCCTCATAATCACATAAGAAAGGCACTAAGAATCGTGTAAATGAAAACTCGGTGGAAGAAAGACTGTTTCGCTTTCTGGTATGAATATCAGTAAGATGTTTCAGCATAATCGGCGTTATGGCAACGGGTTGCGAGCTATTCACTTCCACACTATGAGCTAATACATTGTAAGCAACCGTTTCTTTTGGATCGTATCCAATAAATAGTCGAATCATTTTACTCTCCAATATCTGTATTCAGATTTTGCACATAGCCATTTAAGTCGTGGGTAATTCGCTCAAATACCGGATCCCAACTTTCTAACTGCCTCTGCCTATATAATTTGTAATTTTGATACCAAACTGTATCTTCCGTATCGTTAAACCAGTGCCACAACGTACGATGATTCAACAGAACCCATGTAGGCACTTGCAACTGACCTGACATATGAACCGCAGCGTTGGACACTGAAACCACCAAATCCAATGCGGCAATCTGGGCAACAGCTTTTTCGATGTCTTTAAATGGATCAAAGTCATCCACAAAAATATCAGCATCGAATCGGGCTTTTGCTTCAGCTATATCATCCGCAATGTCACCATATTGGATGCTGATAAACTGTGCCCCGGGAATTGAAAGTAAATGTCGCCACTGTTTTAGTTCAGTTGATTTGAGGGTACCCACAGACTTACTGGTACTTTTCCATGCAATACCAATTTTTAGCTTATTGCCGAACTGTTGGTATTTAGTCTTGAAGTGACTAACCAAATCTTGATCCGGTGAAAGAAAATAGTAGGGTTGTTTAAAATCCTTGATATCGGATCGCAGGTATTTGCCAAGATCGAGCAACTCGGCCTTGTAGTCAATTTGATTTAGCACTTCCTCTTCAACAGGTTCATTGCTGGGATAGAAACTCACTTGAGGGAGTGAACGCTCCATGATATTTAGAATTTTTGGTGTACAGGTCATATGCACTTTCATACCCGCATCAAGTACGTCTTTCAGTATTTGGCAATGCAACATCTGATCGCCTATACCCTGTTCCGACGCCACCAACAACTGTTTACCAGGCTCTAGCTCGCCCTGCCACCGGGGCGCGGGGCAGTTATCCATTGTACTAACGTTCATTCCAAACAGCTTTTCACCATGCTGTTTTCGAAAAGCAATTTCCTCCCAACCATCTTTCAAGCGCCCTTGCCTAAGCATAAGCACCCCTGCGGAAGTTCGTGCAGCTGCCATAGTGGGTTTCAATTCTTTAAGCTTTTCATAATGCTCTACCGCTAGGCCGTCCTCTCCCAGCATGGTCAAGGCTTCCGCCATCACATGATGGCCTCGCCAACTGCCAGGGTGAAGCTGAAGTATCAAACTAGCGATCTTTACGATTGGCTCTGCTTTCCTTACATCAACCGTGGTATTACCGTAGTTTTCAGCGACCATCGTTTTCGCCATAACCCAGAGTGCAATTTCATTCGCTGGGTCTTTTTCCAACGCTTTTTTTGCCATGCCTCTAGCATCAGCATGACGACCTTCTTCATGTAATAAATCTGCCGACATCACCGCAGAATCTATCCTATCGGTGATTTCAATGTCTCTGAGATAGGCCTGCAAAGCTTCCACACGATATTTGTTCGAATCCAAAAGAAGATAGGCTTTGCCCATCATGTAGAATGCTCGGTCGTGGTCAAAATTCATTTCCACAGCTTGTTTGAATGCGGCGATAGCATTCTCATATTGTTCTTTATGAAAGTAACCTAAACCCAAGTTGTAGCGCAGATCTGCATCGCTGCAATCTTTCGCAATAGCCCTTTTTAGATAATCCACCGCTCTATCATATTTTTTTTGCTGCAATAGAACGCCACCCAGCAAACTCAACAACGCTCTGTTGCCTGGTGATTTTTTTAGTAATTTCTCGTATTGCTTTTGCGCTTGAGAAAGATTGCCAGCAAGATGGATTTGCTTTGCTTTATTTATTTGGCTGTTAAGTTTTGATTTTGCTTGGGTAACTACCATCACCATCTGCCTCAAAGTGAACCGACATTTTCTTGTCACACAGCCTGGAAAATGCAAACGTCATGCCGCACCGGTAAATCAAACCCGGTTCAAATCATACTTTCGCATTTTTTCAACCAAAGTTGTTCTTCGTATCTTTAGCTTCTCTGCCGCGCGCGCCACCACACCGTTACAGTCATCGAGCGCCTGTTTAATCAGATTACACTCCAAAGACGACAGATATTCTTTTAGATCGATACCATTGACGGGAAGTAATGCAGGCGTATCCAAACTCACATATCCAGGGATTCCCACATTGGCATTTTCTTCACAGGGCATTTGCTCCTCATCAATATCGTCCACGTGACGAAATCGTTTTGGCAAATCAGAAACCCCTATTACGCCGTAAGGATGGGTAATTACCAACCTTTCTACCAAATTAGCAAGCTCTCTTACATTCCCCGGCCACTCATGGCGACACAAACCCATTATCGCAGCAGAATTAAAACGTATTGACCCACGTTTTTCGTTCTCAATACGGGCCACAAGTTCATTTAATAACAGCGGTATATCTTCGGTTCGGTCTCTAAGCGGAGGCATTTCTATTGGAAATACATTGATCCGGTAGAAAAGATCTTCACGAAATTTTCCCTCTTCGATATGGGTTTCCAAGTTCTGATGGGTGGCAGCAATTACCCGTACATCTGCGTTATAGGTTTTAGCACCACCCACTCTCTCGAAGGTTCTTTCCTGTAGCACTCGCAGAAGCTTTACTTGCATGTGAAGCGGCATATCACCAATTTCATCCAGAAAAATTGTGCCACCTTGAGCCAGCTCAAAGCGACCAGGCCTACTGGTTATTGCCCCGGTGAATGCACCCTTTTCATGTCCAAACAGCTCACTTTCCAGCAATTCCTGGGGTATGGCTCCACAGTTCACAGGCACAAAAGGCTTGTGCCTACGGTGTGAGTTGTAGTGAAGATTTCTGGCTACCACTTCCTTACCGGTACCGGATTCTCCAGTAATGAGCACATTGACATCTTTATCGGCCACTTGTGCCATCAACTCTCTGACTTGAACAATAGAACGGCTGGTGCCCACCAGGCTGCGAAAGAGTTGCGCTTCCCTCCTCTGAGCCCGAATGGGATCTGACGTAGCATGGTCTTTATATACCTGAGCCCGATGCAATGTATCCATTAGCTTGGTGTAATTTGGCGGTGTTTCTATACTGGCAATTACAGACTTACTGGTTTCCGGGGTGAGCCCCGTTTCTGATTCGCCTTGATCCATTAGTACCACTGGAATGGTCGCTTCCCACGCCAACAAACGGGTCAATAATTCAGGTAAATCATCAACTTCGCCTACAATTGCACAGGTAAATGATTCGCTTTCTTCATCTGCTACGGCGGCCTCCCAGTTAACACCATCTGCTTCCACTGTATGCTCACCCACAAAATCCAAAATCACTTTGAGGTCATGACGGCGCTCCTCTCGCGCATCAATCAGCAATATCTTTATTTCTCGCCACATATTTAACGTATTCGCTTATCTAATAGGGTGCTTCAAAAATGCATCCAGATGTTGACAACATACCGTCGGTTAATTATCAGTTAAGGCTATAAACCGCAGATCAGTCAAATAAATGACAGGGATTTTTAGTGCAGTAAAACAAGGTGTGAAGTATCTAAACTAAATGGCTATTCGAGATTTCCCGCCACATCCAGGTAGGAATTGGTGTTGTTGCGGCTACGGGTTATCTTGTGTAATTGACCGCCAATTTGGGCCTTCTGTCGTTCGATGGTTGCGACAGCTTGTTGATAAACCTCGCTTAACTCGTTCAAGCACATGAGCACCGCACCAGGATCTTTACAGGTTAAACCCGATTCCGGAAAGTGCCTTCGCATGAACTGATCACATTCCGAACTAATTCCCCTAAGTGACTCCAAGTCCGTTGCCGTCAGTGCGGTTTCTATCTCCGTTCGGTAACGTTTGATCTGTGCGATCAGTTCATGCTCAACCAACGGCGGGTTCTCCTTTTGAGGCATATATTTGTTTGGCTTGCTCACCGATTCCGTCCCAGCCCTCTTTGATTTCACGGAGCAAACCAATAACTTCTTCAACGGGTTCCACGGCGTGATCTTTGGATGCATCATACAAACGTACACTCATGTACTCGTACAGGCTGTCAAGATTCTTTGATAAGTCACCGCCTTTTTCGTGATCTAGAAACCCCTGCAAACCACCTAAAATGGTAATCACACGGCCCAAATGCTGACCTCGGCCTTCAAAATCATTGCGACCAATACAACCAATCGCTTGCTGAAGATTGTCCAGCGCTCCCTGGTACAATAAGCCAATCAATTCATGGGGATTGGCTCCTTCAATACCCGTTTGTTTCTTCATTTGGGCGTACTGTTGAGCACCGTGCGTCTTATTCATTTGATCTCACCTTTTCCATTCTTCTATCTGAGGCTTCTTAGCCGAATCTTAGGATTTCTTACCTGTTATACCTGCTTTAATGACGTCCAGCTGTTGGGTGACAAAGTCCCCCGTGCTCTGTAGCTGACCCACCAAAATATCGAGATTTGTGTACTGCAAACGTATTCGTTCTTCGAAGGAACTGATTCTAAGATTCAGCTTCTCTCTCTGATTGTCAATTTCGTCCAGTTGAGCTTGTAGGGTTGTATTTCGGCTGGATAAGATCCCATCGCTACGAAGAAAACTTTCTAGTTTGTCATCCAGAACTTTGGCAATACCATCGTCACCTGCCAACAATTCTGCTACATCATCGAAGTTGGAATTTAATGCAGAGCTGAGTTTGTCAGAATCCAGCGCCAGACTACCATCCCGTTGCGTGGTAATACCTATAGAAGCTAAGGTATTAAAAGCACTGCTAGCACCTTCTACAACCCCGCTGATGGTTCGCCTGATCTGGGTTTCAATGGTTCGAGCGGCAAAGTCCCCCGTTAGCAAACCGGCCTCCCGAGTATCAACATCATAATCGGTCAGGAAATCCATGGTATCGCTTAATACGTTAAAGGCTTCGACAAATTCGGTTAGACGCTCATTAATCGCCGTTTTATCCAGGGAGATATTAAGGGTTTCGTTTACACCTGGATCTGCCGCCAGAGCGTTAATGGTGACACCCTCAATCACTCCTTGAAACACATTGCTGGAACTGAATACCTCGTATTCGTCATCAATCAGTAAAGAAGCATCCTGTGCGGCACTCTTCTCTACCATATTTCCGTTATCTGCATCAGTGAATATAAAAGAAGACAGCCCGTTGTCATCGTTGTCATTTCCGTCACTGTCGCCACTCACGGACACCGTTATGGCGTTACTCCCGCCACTTTCGTCAGCGGTTAAAACCAGTTTGGAAACGGTTCCACCGGCTCCATCACTTACGGTTAACAAGCTGGCTGTAATACCTGGATTGTCGGCAGAATCATTAATGGCATCGCGAATACCTGCAAGCGTGTTGTTCTCGCCGCCAACGATAGAAACATCAAAACTGTTGCCACCCAGAGTGAGGGTCATCGTACCGGCTCCAACCGCCGCATCGGGATCAGTAAAATCAGAGTTGGAAACCAGTTTATGATTAGCAGCCAATTGGGTCACTTGAATCACCGTAGAACCCACGGCGGCCCCGCTGCTTGCAGTGGCAGTAAAGGTTTCTTCATTTGTGCTGGTTGCGGAACGGGCGGCAAGATCTTTCAGGCTAGACAGGCCAGAAAATGCCGCCTGGAAATCAGTTAACGCGCTTTTAAGCGACCCATAAGCGGAGATGTCGGCTTGAATTTCAATTTCACGGGTTGCAAGACGAGACTCTGTGGGCGCACGTTCCGCCTCTGTTAATGTCTCTATAATGGTTTCTATATCCAGGCCTGAGCCCGTACCTGCCGCTGTTATTGAAGTCATTTGCAACCTCGCACTTTACGATGTAATGGACTCAAAGCAACATTCGTTCCATTACAGGAAGCGGATTGTTCGATTAAATATGGTTGTGACCAATCCCGCCTACAGTATAGTATCGGCTGAGAGTTTCATTTCTTTATCTTAAATTAAACCCTTATTTGTCTCTTGATTACTCTGGTCCTTCACATTTAAGCCTTTGAATCCAGTATGATTCCGGCTCCCATGCCCTGGTCAGCGCTAAAGAAGGAATCTGCTATATTGAGAAAGTCTTCTGGCGGTATTTGTCTTATCACCTTGTCGGTTTCCTTATCAATGACAGTGATAATGATTCGATTCTCTTTTTCCGCCACTTTGAAATCCAGACTACGCTGATTTTTCTGCAATAATTCCCTCACCTTAGGAATGGCTTCGCTCACTTTTTCCTTAAGTTCTTCTTGCCTGATCTCCTGAAAAGATTGTGCTGGGGGGGTTGCAGATTCTTTGTCCGTCAATGCATTAACAGCAACACTCGACCCGGGCAGAGCTTTGCTTTCAGTGCTGGCCTGCTCAGTCATCCGGCTATTCTCACTGACCGAATTATTCCCTGAGACTTCCGGTTTCACCGCATCAGTAGTTCCTACCACAGGCCTTAGAGCCTGTTTTACTGTAATACTTGGAGGTTTGTCATTAATCATATGTGCCACCTAAACAACAAATGCGGACGCCCAAGGGGTTACCTCGGGCTCCGCGTCAAACAAATGACTATGTGTTGCTTTTATCTCTGGTTCGAGATTAACCCAACAATGACAATGCTTGTTGAGGTAGTGCATTTGCTTGAGCTAGCACCGAGATACCAGCCTGTTGCAGAACTTGGTTTTTAGACAAGTTCGCTGTTTCCTGCGCAAAGTCCGCGTCTTTGATTCGACTGTTTGCAGCGGATAAACTTTCAGATACCGCGGACAAGTTTCGTATGGTGGATTCAAAACGATTTTGGATCGCACCCAGTTCTGCCCGGAAGGAATCCACCTGAGCAAGGGCACTATCCACCGTATCCATAGTGATATTGGATGCTTCAACCGTGGTAATATCCGCATTGGCTACCGTACCCACCGCCTGAACGTTGGAAGTATCCCCAGTGCCCGTCATGCTACCAAGGGTAATGGTGTCCTGTGCTGAGACCGTTAAGGTACCGGCCTTGAAACTGTCAGTTAAAGTGGCGACGGCTGTTGCATCACCACCATCAAATATAATATCAGCCGCACTATTTGCGGTATTAACCACAATGTCTCTTCCATCTTCGGCTTCTAACTGCAACAGACCGTTTTCGTCCACGCTGGCTTTAACACCAGTGACATCGGATTTGGAGTTGATCGCATTCACCAAGGAACCGTCAGCATCTTTTTCCTGAATTGTGACAGGACCAATGTCCACTCCATTAATCTCGAGATCGCCGTTAGCAAGAGTACCATCACCTACATAGGCACTGGCGGCAGCAACTGTGGTGGCAATATCAGAGTAGTTATAAGTGGTCTTGGCGGAAGCGTAGACGCCATCCATACCTTTCAATCCTTCATCGCGCAGCTCATTGATTCGTGCTGCCAGGTCTTTGGCCACGCCGGAACCATAGCCAACTGCGGTTGGATCTTTCAAAGCACCTAAGGAAGCGCCCACAATTTCTCCACCGTTAGTAGCACTCAACACGTCCACAGTAGATCCACCGGTTCCCACTGTAATGGTAAAGCCAGCGAGTGTAGAGGCTGCGGATGCGGCGATGGATGACGCTTCACTTTGGACAGCACCCGGTTGTGACCCAAGGGCGCTGGCTTTTGCATCCACACCTTTTACGTCTACGGTCTCACCGGCGTTAGCACCAATTTGAAAACTTAAGGAAGAAATGGAACCATCTGCAACCTTGCTACCGTTAAAGGTGGTGGTTTTGGCGATTCTATCGATTTCAGATACCAACTGATCAACTTCTTCCTGCAGAGACTGACGGTCTGCGGCACTATTGGTATCGTTGGCAGATTGGACCGCCAAATCACGAATACGCTGCAAAGAAGTGGTGATTTCGTCAAGGGCGCTCTCAGTTGTTTGAGCGAATGAAATACCGTCGTTGGCATTACGAACCGCCACATTCAAGCCCCGGATTTGGGTAGTAAAACGGTTTGAAATAGCAAGACCGGCGGCGTCGTCTTTGGCTCCATTAATCCGTAAACCAGAAGACAAACGCTGCAATGATGTCTGCAACGAACCTTGGGATTTGTTCAAATTCCGTTGCGCATTGATCGACGAAACGTTGGTATTAATTATTTGTGGCATTGTGTGTCTCCTGCTTTAAATTCAACACGACCTCGATTTTCGAGGTTTCAATTTTTGGGTTAGCCTCCATGAGGCCGTGTTACCTAAAGTTGTTCTCATGAAACTTATCGGCCTTCGAATCTAAAACTTAACGCTATTTTTAAATCATTTAGTTTTAAGGCCGTGTCGCGTTATACACAATCCGGCAGGTGACTAGCCTGGGTATAGATCATGTACAAATGGCTCACAGGTTAATAATCGACCTGAGAGGAAGAATCTTTAGCTAGATAGAGGGGATAGGTAGATGAATAAGGAATAAAGCATGAGTTTATAATAAGCGAAAGGCCACTAACGTGGCCTCTCGTTCATTTTGGGAACTATAATTTAGTTCAAAACGTCTATCTGGCGGTCTACCCTTGCAGCAAACTCAATACCTGTTGCGGTAACGCATTAGCCTGGGACAATACAGATATACCCGCCTGCTGGAGTACCTGGTTCTTAGACAAATTAGCGGTTTCTGCAGCAAAATCCGCATCACGTATTCGGCTGTTTGCCGCAGACAGACTCTCTGATACTGCAGATAAATTACGAATAGTGGATTCAAAACGATTTTGAACTGCTCCAAGCTCGCCGCGGAATCCATCTATCTGCTGAAGAGCACTATCAATGGATTCCATGGTGATATTGGCACCACTGATAGTTGTTATATCCGCATTGGCTACCGTGCCAACTGCCTGAACATTCGTCTCATCTGTGGCGGTCTGACCACTTCCAAGCACAATAGTATCTTGAGCTGACACAGTCAGGGTTCCCGCTTTGAAGTCATTGGTAAGATCCGTCACCGTGGTAGAATCACCGCCATCCCAGAGAAGATCGGCACCGCTATTTGCAGTACTGACCACAATATCTCGACCGTCTTTTGCGGTTAGCACCAAACGGCCGTTAAGATCTATACTGGCTTCAACACCGGTTTGGCTGGATTTGGAGTTAATTGACGTTTGAAGAGCACCATCTGCATCACGCTCCTGGAACGTAACAGGGCCAATCTGGACACCATTGATAACAAGATCACCATGGGCAAGTGTACCATCACCAACATAGGCTTCCGCCGCCGATACGGTAGTGGCCAGGTCCGAATAATCGTAAGTGGATTCTGCTGTGGCATAAACCCCTTCGAGACCTTCAACGCCGTCTTCTCTTAGTTCATTAATGCGCTCAGCCAACGATTTAGCGACGCCGCTTCCGTAACCTACGTTAGTTGGATCCGTTAGAGCACCGGTACTGGAACCCAGTAAAGATCCTCCACTATCGGAGCTAAGAACATCAACAGTGGTTCCGTTTGTTCCCACTGTTATGGTAAATCCTGCAACCGTTGCTCCGGCTAGAGTAGCCAGACTGGAAGCGGTACTTTGAACAGCTCCAGGTTGAGAGCCCAATGAATCAATTCGAGCGTCCACGCCGCTGACTTCTACACCCTCTCCAGCATTAGCACCAATCTGAAAGTAATATGAGGTAAGAGAACCATCCAACACATTCCTGCCGTTGAATGTGGTTGTGGTAGCAATACGATCCACCTCATCAATAAGCTGATCAACTTCGGCCTGTAGTGAAATTCTGTCCGCCTGGCTATTGGTGTCATTAGCGGACTGTACCGCCAAATCCCGGATCCGTTGCAAAGCAGTGGTAATTTCATCAAGCGCACTTTCTGTGGTCTGTGCCAATGAAATACCGTCGTTGGCATTTCGCACTGCCACGTTAAGGCCACGCACCTGTGTCATGAAACGGTTTGAAATGGCTAACCCTGCCGCATCGTCCTTTGCGCTATTGATGCGCAAACCTGACGACAGTCGTTGCAATGATGTCTGTAAGGAACCCTGAGACTTATTCAGGTTTCTCTGTGCATTAATTGACGATATGTTGGTATTAATAATCTGTGGCATTTTTGTTTCTCCTGCTATGCCTCCCTTTATCTGTCTTTAAACGGGGAGGAATTCAATTCGTATATATATGTTGTCCATGGGCATTTATTGATTGAATCACCCTATCCTCCTCGCCAACTTGCATTTTGATCCGATCGTATTTTTTTCATATCAACAACAATCCTAGATAAATTCGAATAACGACAAGCCTTGAACTTGTACAAAACTTTGTTGCGCCGCTTGCAAAGCAAGAGAGCGTTTATTTAGCTCGGTGATCGCTTCGGCGTAGTCCAGATCTTTAATCAATGACAACGCAGATTCCGTTTCAACCTTCATGCTTTCATTGATATCAGCTTCGCTCTGTATCACATTCAGACGGCTACCCACGCTAGCACGCACTTCATCAATGTGTATTAGCGCCTGATCAAGATTTTGTATTCCCAGATTTAATGCATTTTGAAAAGAGGCCTGTAGATTCGAAGTACTAGTAGGTAAAGCCAGGGCGCTCATGATTTGATTCACTGTGGTGAACACATCCTGACGAAAACTGGGCTCCACTGTAAAGCTGTCCCCATCCTCTGGGGTGCCAGAAACAGAAAACGTCATGCCGTTAAAATTAATGTCAGAATCTTCGTCATACAAAGGTAATGGCGCACTATAAACAGGCCCGGTGTTGGCGCCAGTAATTTGGTACTGAAGATTGCCACTACCATTAGTGCTAAAGTCCACAGTATAAACATCACCTACAAAAACCGTTGGATCAGTGAGTACCGCATTACTGATCACACCAGTTCCCAAATTAGAGCTTGATGCAGCCGTGACAAAGGATCCGTTTCCCGTTTGAATATCCGCAAACACCTTATCACCGCTATTTCCGCTCTCTACTCGGACTGAGGTATTCACCTTCACCATATGGACACCTTGGTCACCGTTGTAGTTAACGGAGCCGGTTCCGTCCACGGTGAAGGGCTTTACGTCGGATCGAAATCCGGAAAACAGATACTCACCATTGGCTAACTGGGTGTTGGCAAGACCGATCAATTCCTCCAAGCGGGCTTCAATTTCCACATTAACCGCCGCCCTGTCTTCACTGTTTAATGTGGCATTGGCCGCCTGGAGTGATAAATCTCGTATCCGTTGCAAAATATCTGTTACGCTGTTTAAGGCTGTTTCTTCCACCACCAGCTTGGTTTCTGCAGCGCGCCCATTCTCAATAAATTGAACAGCACCATCTATTTGTTTCTGCAAATCAAGGGCTAGAGCAGCACCTATAGGATCATCAGAAGGTTTAAGTATTCTGGTACCTTTGGATAATTGGAGTTGGGTCTGATTCACCTTGGACTGATTCTCTAGAATCGAGCTACTGCCTTGGGTGAATGTCTGTGTTGTAGAGATCCGTATGGCCATTAGACTACCCTCACAACGAACTCAAAATACTATCAAACAGCTCGCTAGATACCTGAATCACACGGGCAGAGGCTTGGTAGGATTGTTGAAAACGAATGAGATTGGCTGCTTCCTCGTCCAGGTTAACACCGGAAATGGATTCCCATTGACTCTGGGATTGATTGAGAATGGTTTGTGCCGCTTCTTGACTAACGCTGGCATCATTGGTACGAGTGCCCACACCACTGACTAATTGAGCATAAGCGCCCTGATAGCTGACTGATCCATTGGCGATGGTACGCTCAAGGCTCAAGTCGCCCAGCAGCAAGGCGTTGCGGTTATCGGCAACACCGCCGTTGTTATATTGAACCTGTACCACATCATTAACGGCAGGGTTACCGTTATACACTATGTCGTAGCCATTGGTGGTAATACCCGCTTGCTGTAACAGGTTGTTGGACTGAGCTGGGGTGAAAGCAACACCTGCGGAAACTACCGCATTGGTACCATTATTTATCACGTCATAACTGGTGGTGCTGGTAAATTCAACCCGATACTCAGGTACCAGCGCAAAAGGTGTGGTGGTAAAATCCGCCGTAGATGTGTCGGTTACTGTGACTTCTTCAACATAGCCCGACCCTGTATTGGTGGACGGCTCTGATGTGGTCACTGGTAACGCAGCGGCAATCTGTCTAACATCGTTAATTTGCATATCCATGTTAAACGCCCCCATCCGGGTGGGGAATAAGCTGAATTCATCACCGTCTGCGACAACGCCGCTAAGAAAATTAATTGTGAATCCTTCGGTGGCGGACGTGAAAGTACCTCCTGCACCGGGGTCCGCAAAAACTGCATTGACTGTGCTATCGGCATTATAAAGCGTGTAGTTTCCTGAACCACTGTCAAATCGCAGATCATAATCATCAGCGGTAATTAAGGATGTATCGTCGATGGTTATAGACAACGATGCCGTACCGCTGTTTTCAGTACTGGGAGCAACCCGGGAAGTTTCAGAAGTGGCTAGATTAATATCCTCAAAGAACAGACCACCTAATTGATTATCCAAATCCATACCCAACTGATGCTGAGAATTCACGGTATCACTTAACACCATGGAAATTCGCCCCAGCTCATTAAACACTGGATCGATCAGCTCTTGTCGTACCGATAGCAAACCACCCAATCTACCACCGGATATCAGACCAGATATATTCTGGGAGTATGAATCACTGGTGAGTATAATTTCATCTCGACTGAGACCCGATCGCGTGGTATCCGCATCTAATGTAAATGAGTCATTGCCGATAACCAGTGGCTGTCCGCTACCCACAAACAAGCTAACACTTAAATTATCCTGGGGAATAATCTGTACACCAACCAGCTCCGAAAGCTGCTTAACCGCCTGCTCCCGCTGGTCAAGCAAATCGTTGGGGAGTTCGCCTGTATTATTGGTGTAAACCGCTTGAATAGACTGGTTATAAGAAGCAATGCTATCGGCTATTTGATTAATCTCTGAGGTTATTTCCGAAAGTTCAATATTGAGCGTTTCATTTGCCTGAAAAACCTGATCATAAACCGTATTAAATCGATTAACTAAAGCCTCGCCGTTACTCATTAAAACCTGACGGTTGGGAACGGATGCCGGGTCATTGGACACATCCTGAATGGCATCAAAAAAGTTTTGTAAAGAAGGCGTTATTGCGGTGGAGTCGTCTCCCAATAATTGGTCCACCCTAACGGCATACTCATAATAGGAATCAAAAGCGTTAAATGAAGACACATCTCGACGCAGCTGGTCAACGACATATTCATTGCTAATGCGGTAAATACTTTGAACATCCGCACCCTGCCCCACAAAGCTGCCACCCAATAACTGTGGATTGCGAACTTCCACTGAGGTTTTTTGTCGGCTGTAACCCTCGGTATCCACATTAACGATATTATGGCTAGTGGTAGAGAGCGCAGCCTGTGTGGCCCTCAAACCTGATAATGCTATACCTGCAAGATCCGCCATAATGAACTTCCGTTACTTACCCATTGTTGCCGTTACTGGAAATAACCGACTTTAAAACGTCGCTATCCATTATGTTTGCAATTTTGCTGCCATAATTTGGATCCGTTGCATATCCTGCTTTCTGCAACATATAACCCCATTGTTTTGACTCAATATTTTTTCCCACGGCAGAATCATATCTGGGATTGTTTTGTAAAAAAGAAACATAATCATCGAATGCTTCATCCAAGGATTGATAAGAGCGGAAAGAAGCCTCTTCTTTCGCGGCAATTCCATTCCGGTATTCCGTTGTGGTATTCCGGGTTGCCTCCCCGACCCAGCGTGTGTCCGCTTTGATTCCAAAAAAATTGTGGGAAGATACACCCTGTTGTTGCTCCATTACATGCTTACCCCAGCCGGTTTCCAAAACCGCCTGAGCAAGTACCGCTTCGACACCCACACCCAGTTTATCCGCGGCCTTTTTGGCAAAGGGATAAATGGCTTCAACAAACTCCTCGGGTGAATGCCAGTCCAACTTCTCGAGTTCTACAGCGTTTGTGTTGGGCACTGTAAGATCTGTTGGGGCAGTAACCTGTCCCTGCTTGCGGACATAGACAGCCGGAATTTTATTTTCCAGATAGCTGGTTAGCCCATAGGACTGTTGGTCAGGTAATGCTGGCATGCTGTTTTTCGACGCCAATTGATTGACTATGATATCCGCCAGACCGATACCATTGCCGTTAGCAATATTTGAGACCAATTGCTTATCGTACATACCCTGATAGAACTGGCTTTCTTTTGACTCAAACATACTGCCTTCAGTGAACATGGAATTAGCCTGTCGCATGCTCTGCAACATCATATTGAGAAAAATCCCTTCCATCTGACGTGCAGAAGCCTGCAAAGCAGCATGCTCATCATCACCGCTCAATTTTCGGAGCTTATTAAATTGGGAAAAGTCCAGGTATAGATCGGAGCTGCCTGGTGGCTTTGACGCAACCATAACTAGATCACTATCAGCTCAGCACGGAGCGCACCGGCCTGCTTTAGCGCTTCCAAAATGGCCATAAGATCACCAGGTGCCATGCCAACTCGATTCACAGCGGCAACGATGTCGTCCAATGTCACGCTGTTATTAACTTTAAACATGTGGCTTTTTTCCTGAGTGATGTCTATGTCAGTTTCCGGGGCGGCTACGGCACCACCTCCAGCAAACGCATTGGGCTGAGTAACATTAACGCCCTCAGATATGGTCACCGTCAGGTTGCCGTGGGTCACTGCGGCAGGCGAAACCTTGACGTTATTACCAATGACAATAGTGCCGGTTCGGGAATTGATGATCACTTTGGCAGACCCTTCTGCAGGTTCGATTTCCAGATTCTCCAGGACCGACAAATAGGTGACTCGTTGGGAGGGATCTCTTGGCGCACTGACCACAATGGAGGTAGCATCCATGGAACGGGCGACCCCAGGACCTAATAACTTGTTAATTTCATCTCGCACCCGTTTTGCAGTGGTAAAGTCCGGATTACGTAAGTTAAATGTCAGTGTGTCTCCATTCATAAATGGGTTGGGGGCCGCCACCTCCACCGTGGCTCCACTTGGAATACGGCCAACACTGGGTACGTTCACCGTGATTTTCGAACCATCTGCGCCCTGAGCACCAAAACCACCCACAACCAGGTCACCTTGCGCCAACGCGTACACCTTGCCATTGGCTCCGCGTAAGGGTGTCATCAATAATGTGCCCCCCCTCAGACTTGCAGCATTCCCCAAAGACGACACTGTTACGTCTATGCGCTGACCAGGCTTTGCAAATGGAGGTAACTCAGAGTGTATGGAAACCGCAGCCACGTTCTTAAGCTTGGGAGTTAAATTCTCAGGAACACTGATACCAAACTGTTCCATCATGTTTCGAAAGGTTTGTGCAGTGAAAGGAGTTTGATTGGTTTTATCTCCGGTTCCATCTAACCCCACTACCAAGCCGTAACCAATAAGCTGATTACTGCGTACGCCTTGAACGTCGGTTATATCTTTTAATCTGTCAGCCTGGGCTACATTAAAAAAACAGCCCAGTATAATGAACAATAAAACTCTCATCTCTCTTCCTTTTAAAAAGGCCACCAGGTGCTGTTGAAGAATCTAGAAGCCCACCCTTGCTTCTGTGCTTCCGCCAATGCGCCAGTACCACTGTAAGTGATTCGCGCATCGGCAAGCCGGGTAGACAAAGCCGAGTTGTCCGGGTTTACATCTGAGGGACGTAATAAACCTTCTATGCGAATAAACTCGTCTCCCTGGGAAAAGGTCATCCATTTTTCACCTCTTACCACGAGCACGCCGTTAGGAAGTACATCAGCAACAGTTACCGAAATTTGCCCCTGTAGTCGGTTACTCTGATCGGACCCGGCATCGCCAGCAAACTCTCGAGAATTATCCGTAGTAACCGTCATATCCAAACCGCCGAACATAGAGGTTGCGGCTTCAGTGCCCAATAAAGATGTCACTCCCATATCGTTCTTATCATCCTTGTCAATGGCAGTGGTGTTGGATTTCGAAGATACGGTGCGCTCATCTAGCAATAAGGTAATGATGTCACCAATTCTGCGAGCCCTTTTGTCTTCCCAAAGACTGATTCCGGCACCACTGGCAAAAATAGAACCCTGAGCACTCACGCCTTGGGGTTGACTCAGAGGCATCACCGGCGAGTATCTCGCATCTCCCGGTTTGGGAGTCGGCGTAGTGGCACAACCGGATACGGTCAACATCACTAAAAATATCATCCATAAGTAACCCATGATGTCACCCACTACCTAAAGTTGTTGGCCCACGTATTGAAGCATCTGATCCACTGTGGAAATAACTTTTGAGTTCATTTCATATGCTCGCTGGGTTTCGATCATATTCACCATTTCTTCCACCACATTGACGTTGGAGCTTTCCAGGGCACCCTGGATAATGGGGCCAAGGCCATTTTGCCCTGGCTCCCCCTGGGTGGCAGCACCGCTGGCAACCGTTTCCCGAAACAAATTGGAACCCATGGCTTCCAATCCCGCCGGATTAATGAAATCAGCCAATTGCACGTTACCAATCTGTGAAGCTGCACCGGTCTGGGCATCGACGATGGAGACCACACCATCGGTGCCAATGGTGATGTTTTGATACCCTTCCGGAACTGTCAGACCAGGGTCCAGGGGAAATCCGCCCGAAGTAACCACCTGGCCGGTGGAATCAACCTGAAATTTACCATCCCGGGTGTAATTGATTGAGCCATCGGGCATCAGTATCTGGAAAAAGCCACGGCCATTTATGGCCATATCCAGACCCTGGTCCGTTACTTCGATGTTACCCATGGTGAATTCTTTTTGCGTAGCCACCATGCGAACACCGGTGCCCAACTGTAAACCGGAAGGCAACTCTGTATTCTGGGACGACTGGCCACCGGGTTGTCTGTTCACTTGGTACAACAAGTCTTGAAATACCGCTCTGTCTCGCTTAAACCCCGTTGTACTAACGTTGGCCAAATTATTGGAGATGGTTTTAAGACGCGTATCCTGAGCACTTAGCCCAGTTTTACTTACCCAAAGTGATGAGTGCATGTGTTACTCCGTTTATTCTGGCAAACCCTTTCCGAAATCTGGAACCAATTTGCCGCTTTCAACTTAATTTGATTGTTCATCTTTCAATAAAACTAATTTTGCATTATCCGTGCCGACGACTCGTCATTTTCTTTCGCGGCCTGCATCATTTTTACGTTCATTTCAAACATACGAGCATGGGAAATCACCGCGGTCATTTCATTCACGGCATTTACATTGGAGCCTTCCAAAAATCCATTAACTACCTGAACCGTTGGATCTGGCTCCAGCACCTCGCCGTTTTTGGGCCGGAATAAACCGTCTTTGCCCTTTTCCATTACCACGCCGTCTGCTTTTACTAATTTGAGCCGATCAATCTGGGCTAATCCCTGCGCCCCTTCGCCAAGGCCGGTAATGGACAGGGTGCCGTCGGTTCCCACCACTAATTTTTCGTACTCAGGTAATACGATAGGGCCGCCGTCACCCAATACCGGCAATCCTGTACCGGTAGTAATAAGCCCAGTGACATCACGCTTGAGATCGCCGGCCCGTGTATAGGCTTCTTCTCCATCCGCCGTCTGCACTGCAAACCAACCCTCACCTTTTATGGCAACATCAAGATCACGACTGGTTTCCATGTACACTCCAGCGCCGATATCGGTGCCGGGACGCTCGCTCATGGCATAGGCGCGAGTGGGATAATGCTCACCAAAAACTGACATACTTCTATATTGATGAAAGTCCGCCTTAAAACCCGGCGTAGATACGTTCGCCAGATTATTGGCCCGTAGTCGCTGCGCTTCCATCGCTTCCTTTGCACCGGTCATGGAAATATAAAGTGACTTATCCATTGGAATTACCTACTGTCAATTTTTTATCAAGTTTCTGTCTCTACAATAACAGAGCAATTGCCTTGCCAACTTTGCGCAAAAAAAATCCCCGCAATGCGGGGATTTTCTATCTCAAAGTAATTTAAATTTAAAATTAACGAATCTGTATAATCGCCTGGGTTACTGCATTAGATGTTTCGATGGATTTAGCATTGGCCTGAAAGTTTCTTTGCGATGTTATCAAGGTTACCAGTTCTTTCGTTAAATCCACATTCGCAGTTTCTAAAGCTCCTGACTGAATTAAACCAAAACTGGAGGTACCTGCTTCTCCAGCGATGGGCTCACCCGAAGTGGTGGACGCACGCCAGGTGGTGTTACCCATCTGAAGCATACCTTGGGGATTTGGAAAACGAGCCAAAGCTACCTTGCCAACTGATTGCGACTGCCCATTAGAGTAGGTAGCCTGAATGACACCCTGGTCATCCACACTCAACCCTGTCAATCTGCCTATGGTAAAACCATCCTGGGACAACGTGTTGACAGAAAACGGAGCAGCAAATTGGGTTGGGGCATTGTTGGTAAAATCAAACAGTACCTGCTGCGTGGTGTCTGCACCGTTGTTCAGGAAGCTAAACTGATCGGTAAAAATCCCTGTGGCTGGTTCCGTTCCCTGGAAAACCCCCTGGGAGTCAAAAGACAATACGCCATAGGAAACACCTCCCGGTACGGTAGCCGTGGCACTGGCTGCCCCGCCCACTCCATCGTACACGTCCAGTATGGTCTGGTTTCCTGTGTCGTCCGTTATTCCTAGAAAAACACCCCAGGTATTCTGCTGACCGCTGGCACCCAGATTCTGCTCTTTAACGAAGTAAGCAGTGGCTATATGGGCATCGCCTAAGCTATCGTATACGGTAATGGAGGTGGATGATGAGTAGGTATTGGAATCATCTGGGTCAAATGCATCCACACTTAAATTTGCACTGTTTGCGGGTAAATTAACGCCTATCTCAACTTCTGCAGTTGACTGGGGTGCACCCGCAGTATCCGGCAATTGAAGCGGTGTTGTACTGGATAATGCGGAAGCAGTTACTGTACCGTCTTCATTAACAGGAAACACCTGAAGAAACTGGTTGGATGCGTTCACCACAAAACCATTTTCGTCCACACCGAAATTACCAGCACGGGTATACACCCTTTCCTGACTTACCTGGTCTGGTGACAGTACAAAAAAACCTTCTCCACTGATGGCCAAGTCAAGCGCCTGGGAGGTAAAGTCCAAATTACCCTGATCGAACAGTTGCTGTACCTGCTGCAGCAGCACGCCATTACCTACAGCTGTATCGCTGTTTCCAAATGCGGAATTAGCATAAATATCACCAAACGCAGCCCTTGAACCTTTAAAACCCGTGGTTTCCACGTTAGCAATATTATTACTGGTCACATCAAGCTCGGCCTGGGCCGCATTTAATCCACTTAGTGCAATGTTAAAACCCATAATCTATATCCTACCCTTTCACTTACTGCTGTAATTAGCGAACTTCTTGAATGTCGTTTGAATCAACTTGCCCAATCCCATTGAGATTGAGCTTCATGCCACCCTGGTTATCCACGATGCTCACACTATTCACTCTGCTGTACATACTGGTTATCAATGCTGCACTTTCACCGGACATGGTGCCTTCAATGGAAATGGAATAAACACCAGCCGGCAAAGTATTGCCTTCGTTATCTGTACCATCCCATTCGAATGGTGTTTCTGCGCTGCCGATGTTGCCCAAGTCCACATTAGATACCACTTGGCCGCTGGCATCTTTCACCGTCATCATCACATCACCCGAGGTTTGACCCGCCTCAATGGTTCCTGATATTTTTCCGGCGTCCTCGAGGTAACCCACCTGCCCCGTTACCAGCACTTCCCTACCCACAAGAGCCGTTGCCTGTAATGCCTGGCTGGAGCGGTACATAGCGCCAATATCCTGCACGGTATTACTTAAATTCTGAATGCCTTCCAGAGAACTGAATTGAGCCAGTTGAGCAACAAATTCGGTTTGATCTGCAGGTTTTAATGGATCTTGATTTTCTATCTGCGCCATCAACAGCTTCATGAACATGTCTTTGTCAGACTTTGCTTCTGAGGTCTCTTCTTCAGACCGATTTGCAAAGGCCAATTCGCTCAACACGCTGTTTTGTTCAATACCTGATATTGACATAGCTATGCCCCTGGTTGGGTTAACGTCCTAAGCTCAAAACCTGTTGCATCATTTGTTTAGCCGCACTCATCACGTCCACATTTGTCTGGTAAGAACGCGAAGCACTGATCATGTTGGCCATTTCTTCCACTACGTTTACATTGGGATAAGACACATAGCCCTCTTCATCGGCCATGGGATGATGGGGTTCGTAGCGCATTTGCAGGGGAGCGTTACTTTCGACCACGGCTTCAACATTCACGCCATTACCCGCGTTAAGCTGGGTGGCAGAGAAATCAAAAGGCTTGGGGTACATTGCAGAATGCAACTGAGCTTTAAAAATCGGCTGTCTGGCCCGATAAGTTTCGTCTGTGTTACTGCTGACACTCTCGGCATTGGCAATGTTTGAACTGGTGGTGTTCAAGCGAACGCTTTGTGCGCTCATGCCACTTCCAGCTATGTCAAATATATTCATTAATGACATCACTATTCTCCTTTGATTGCCGAGGTGAGAGACCTGACTTTGCCGTTCAAAAATTCAAATGCGGCCTGATACTCCATTGTGTTCCGCATAAATTCCGTTTTTTCTCGTTGGGCATCCACCGTATTGCCATCGATTGCCGGCTGGCTTGGATTTCTAAACTTCAACCCGCCAATAGTTTCTCCTTGCAGCAGTGTGGAGACATGGCGGGATTGGGTAGTTTCTAAGTTTAATTGTTCCGATGTCTCACCCATCCGTGACGACAACATGGACTGAAAATCAAAGTCTCTTGCTTTGTATCCTGGTGTATCCGCATTGGCGATGTTGTTGGCAAGCACGCCAGCTCGTTGTGAGCGTAGCTGCAATGCGTGTTGATGAACCCCGAACTGCTTATCGATGCTAATGGACATATGATTCTCTTTAACCCTTTTCACTGCGCTCGCTAAAAGCGGTAACTACACATTTTCCAGGATATAAGAGCAAGTGTTATGCCAACCACCCATGGCTTTAAAATTCAATAAGTTATGAATATTGGGCGTCAAATTTTTGAAGATAGCGGCAATGGGGTGCCAGTGGCGGCAAGGGTTATTTTTTAATGTAAACGACGCCAGGCCTATAGAAATGTGTTTCAAACAGGTCCGTTAGACCTTTTGGCGTTTCCGAGCCGCCCAAAAATAAATAGCCATTGGGCTTGAGTACGCGATGGATATTATTCAATATCTGCTTCTGTAGCTCGGTAGAGAAATAGATTAGAACATTGCGGCAAAAGACAATATCGAAGCTACCAATGGTGACAAAATTGTCTTTCAAATTAATGGCGCGAAAATCAATTCGACGTTTTATTTCCTGCTTGATTTCCCAGCTACTGTTATTTTCGCTTTTGAAATGTTGCTTTAGACGCTGATCCGACATTCCTCTTCTTAACGCCAGGGCTTCATAGACCCCGGATTTCGCCTGCTCCAGTACCCCGGAGGAAATATCAGTGGCTAGAATTTTTATCTGCTTGCGTGCAAAAGAAAGATCTTTCTTTGCGTTCTCTTCCGCACAAATGGAAATGGAATAAGGTTCTTGACCGGTGGAACAAGCGGCGCACCATACAGAGATATCGCCTGGTTTAGAAGCCAGCTTGGGAAACAGCTCATTTTGTAGATAAAGAAATGGATGGTTATCACGAAACCATAGGGTCTCATTGGTGGTCATGGCATCAATTACTTGCTGCCTGAAACGGGAATTACCCGGTCGATCAATCTCTGTTACCAACCCAGCGAGCGACTGAAAATCATTCTCTTTGATGATTTTTCTAAGACGGCTGTCAATTAGATAGTTTTTATTGTCACCCAGCATAATGCCGCAGGCTTTTTCGAGATAGTTGCGAAATAACGCATAATCTCCATCAGCGTGCTGCGATTTGTCTGATTGTGGAAAAGCCATACTAGTCCATGTTCAGTCTGAGCCAATATACCGGCAACTATCCCTGTTCCAACTTTTTATTGACCCTTTCCTGTACCACATCTGCAAGATTATCCGGTTTAAATTTTGCCAGAAAATCATCAGCACCCACGCGCTTCACCATTGCCTCGTTAAAGATTCCACTTAAGGAGGTATGCAGAAGCACAGGCAGATCGCTCATCCTGGGGTCGTCTTTAATGGAGGAGGTCAATGTATATCCGTCCATTTCTGGCATTTCTATATCAGAAATCAACATGATATAGCGATCCGTAACGGATTCACCGTTTTCAACAATTTCTTGCAGGTGATCCAGCGCCTGCTTGCCATCGGCCACCAGATGGGTGGTTACTCCCACCTTTTCTACACATCGCTTTATCTGTTTACGCGCCACAGAGGAGTCATCTGCTATCAACACGGACAACTCTTTTGCAGCCGCATTGGCGACCACCTCTTCGTTCAGAATATCATCGGAAATATCCTCCTCCATGGGAGAAACTTCAGATAAAATCTTTTCCACATCAATAATTTCAACAATACGGTTATCCACTTCGGTGACGGCAGTAAGATAATTACCTTTGCCAGCACCCTTGGGTGGCGGATGAATATTTTCCCAATTCAGGTTTACGATTTTCTCAACGGAACGCACCAGAAAACCCTGAACCGCCATGTTGTATTCCGAGATGATAACAAAACAGTTATCAATGTTATCCAGCGGAGCGCTACCCATGGCCTGGCTCATATCCATTACTGAAATGGTGCCACCTCGAATGTGGGCAATACCTCTGACAATCGGATTTCGTTTGGGAATTTCAGTAAGCTTGGGACACTGCAACACTTCCCGGACTTTGAACACGTTAATGCCGTACACCTGATCAGTTGTAAGCCGGAAAAGTAAAAGCTCAAGCCTGTTTTGGCCCACTAGCTTGGTCCGTTGGTCAACGCTGTCTAAAACTCCAGCCATATCCTGACTCCGTTATCTTTCAATTAGGCACAAACTTTGCTTCATCTTAAATTAGTGTGGTACTTGTCAATTTGCTGGCACCTAATCCACTTTAAGCTCCACTCATTCAGAATAGGTCATATTAGCTAAATGAACAGACCAAAGCAGGATTTTATAAACAGGCTGGTGGCACGTTGCGGCCTAATGCTGTTTAGCTTCTGTTTGACCCTATGTTTTCCCCAGGACGCCTTGGCTACAACACCCAATGCCTACCAACAAATCAATCAGGCCATCGAGCAATACAGCAGCCAATTGTTATCACCTCGCTACCAGGATTATCAACTACAGATTCGTCCCATTGACCAACGAATGCAGTTATCCCCCTGCCAAAGTCCTCTTGCCATAAGCCATAGACCCGCTAACAGGATGAGTGGCCGCTTGACCATGAAAGTCAGTTGCGCAGGCCCAGACAACTGGGGCATTCATGTGCCCGTAACGATCAAAGCCTTCGATCAAGTTGTCATTGCGAAGCAACCTATCCCTAAGGATACCCAGCTCACCGCGCTTGACGTTAAGCTGGAGTCGAGGGATGTCACCCTATTGCATTCTGGCTATTACAAAGACCTAACCCAGGTGGTTGGTCAGGTTAGCAAGCGCCCCATTAGGGAAAACCAAGTGGTTAATTCCGCTAGTCTGCAGCCCGCAATGATGGTTGACCGGGGTGAGAAAGTAGTGATTTTCGCTGAGGGCAAAGGACTGAGCATTCGTACCACTGGCGTTGCCATGCAACAGGGTGTCCACGGTGAATTGATACGTGTGAAAAACAGCAAAACCAATAAGGTAGTTGAAGGGCGCATAAGTGGTCCCGGCCAGGTTAAAGTTAGCCTGTAAAGGGCCGATAGCTTTACTGGAATAAACGGCAAATTTGTGTATAAATTATCTAAAGTTTTTACTTCTATAGCCGATCTATAGAGTAAGACCAGAAACAAAACCAAAGGCACATAAAAATGGCTATGGATATCAATGGCTTAAACAGCAACCAAACGAATGCCAACAGGACTCGGGCTGGCGACAAGGTTTCTGCGCCGAAAAATTCCCAAGTTGATTCAGCTTCAACTTCGGAGTCAGGCAGTAGCAAAGATACCGTTAGCATCAGCGCTGAAGGTAAAAAACTGAGTCAGCTCTCCGGTCAACTGGGTGCTGACACCCCCGTAAACCGAGAAAAAGTGGACGCTCTGCGAGCCGCAGTCAGCGATGGCACCTATAAGGTGGACACCCAGAGTCTGGCAAAAAAGATCTTAGCCGATGACTCCCTGTTCTAGTCATATTCTGTCACCCAGTCTTTAAGGGGAACATGGGTCCATTCTATAAACCCACACCCCTCAGTTTCTCAACCGCACTACCTGCACAAGACACCCTACCCCAATTAGCTTTTTAACTTGCTCTCTGTTAGGCACATATATTGCTTCGTTAGATTTAAGGTCAAATATCTAACGCATTGGGGAGCCATAATGTCGTCTGCAAAAGTAAACCCAAAGACAGCACAACAGCTATTACAAGCGATTCAACAGGATCTTAGTCTGGCTCAGCACCTGAAAAAGCTGTTGCAGGAGGAAAGAACTTACCTGGAAAAACGGCAATTCTCTGCCCACCAGCAGCTCATTAAAAGCAAAACGGATTATCTTGTGCAGCTGGAAAAAGCCGATGGTGAACGCCGAAGGTTTATGGAAGAAATGGGTTTCAGCCACGACAAAATAGGGTTTGATCAATTCGTGGAGAAAGTACCCGCCACCTGGAAAGCTAAATTCTCCAGTAGCTGGGAAAATCTAACCGATACCATGAACACCTGTGCCCGCTTAAATAAGGTCAATGGCAAAATTTTGGCACACTCTCAAAATTCCATGGAACGACTGATGAGCGTGATTAAAGGCACCAGCAACAACGTGTCCGTTTATCAGTCCAACGGTCGTAAAAACGTCCATGGTTCTCACCGAATGCTGGCCACCGCCTGAAGACCCAGCCCACACCGAGCCTGGGGTGCTACACTAACATCAAAGTGAAAGGGCTGGGTGGTATCCATGATTTGGAAACGGCTAGAAAATCTGTTCAACCAAGGCCACTCAGACGAACCTGAGTCAGCCAAAAATCTGCTGCATAGCCCAGCCGCTATTTCTGACCTTTTGAGCCAATACCAAAGCCAGAATCATTTATTGACTGCCTCTCAACTTTCTAACCACAACAGCAGTAGCCCTGAGAATCCCGTTATGATTGTGGAAGTGGACTCCGGAAAGCGTCGTTTTTGCTGCGTTTCTACCTCAGATCAGAAAACGGATAATTTAATGCAACTCGAAGATGTATTGGAATTCACCGTGTCAATGGATGAAGCTCAACATCGCTTTAAAGCAGACCTATTGGCAAGCGGCTCTGCAACTGCAAACCCAATTGGCCATTGGTTTCGATTTCCACAGGGAATCGAGCAAATTCAAAACCGAGGTGCATTTCGACTTAAGCTCAGTCAAGCACACCCCATTGAAGTCACTATCACCACCGGCACTGGTCCAAGCTTTAGCGGGACACTGGTAGACCTTTCCAGCACTGGCATGCGTATACGACACCAAGGACAACCCACCATCACAATGGGTTGCGGCGAAACCTTCGAATCCTGTAGCTGGATTTTGGAAGATGGCAACAGAATACATTGCCAGGGGCAGTTGATTCACTGGTCCTATGATGATGAGTCAGGTGTTGGTTTTCTAGGTATTAAGTTTCGCGCTATGAATGCCGCTATGCAGCGCATTTTGAATCGCTATTTAGCCCAACAACAACGAAAAAAACGCCGCATCTCAAAACGTCACTCAGGGGCTTAGCAGCCTGTTAGTGCCGCTAAGCTATTTAACACGATCGCGCACCAAATCAAGTAATGCGGGGGCATACAATTGGATATCCCCTAGAGTGTCAATATCCCAACGAGGAGGCAGCAGGCAGTGATCCATACCATGGGCATTGAATAACCCTAGGGTTTGCTCCAAAGCCTGATCGCTACCCCACTCCACTGGGCCGAACTCAGCCAGCTCCCATGTCTTTGCTGCCAACAATACATATCCCCCATCCATTGCTGGAACTAGCGCCACAGAATGGTTATCCAGGCTCTTAAAACTGCCTTTAATATCCTTTGAAGTAAGGGAATAAGCATCTGCGCCAACAATAGCCACCTTCTGGTGTCGCTCTAATCCGTGACCTAGAGCGATTTGCATACGCTGCCCCAGATCTTGACCCCGCTGGGTCAAAACCGGCAAACCAAACTGCTGGAAATACTCAGTAGGCGGATCGGATTCCGTGGTCCAGATTTCCACCGCATCCGCAGCGGATTGAGCCACTTCAATAATGTGTTCGCACATAATCTTATGCAATTCACAAGCGAAGCGGTCACTGGTATCCCTGGCAACTCGAGTCTTCACTTTGCCAGGAATCGGGTTTTTTGCAAAGATCTGGATTAGATTACTCATGACTGTTGAGGGTAGTACCAACGATGCAGTCGGTTGGGAGAAACACCGCAAAAATAGGCCAGGCGCAGCCACCACATCAAAACTACCGTTTTGATCAGGCCCTGGTTTTGCCAGCGGCGGCTGGAACTGATTACCGGCTCATAGATACAATAAGGTTTTGAAACTCGCTTTAAAAGTTTGGAGATAGCGACGTCTTCCATAAGGGGGATCTGGGGGAATCCACCAACAGCTTGAAAACTATGGAGGCGGACAAAAATGGCTTGATCTCCCGTAGCAATGCCTGTGTAGCGAGAGCGCTGATTCATAAACCAGGCAATAACGTTTAAGCCCAGGGATACAGGCTGCAATCGAACATTGAACCGTCCCCACCTCTTAGGGGATTGCAGGAAAGCACCCATATATTTCTGAAAGTTCTCGGGTAGAATCGTATCAACATGAAGGAATAACACTATCTCACCTTCGCTATGTTGTGCCCCCAAGTTTAACTGCGTTGCCCTGCCCGCTTCGCCACTAAGCAAAGTGACAGGAAACTGTTTAGCAAGTTGTGCGGTCTCATCGGAGCTGCCGCCATCTACTACGACTAACTTCCAGGCTTCACCCACTTGAGTTAACAGCTTTTGTAAACAGGGAACCACCGTATCCGCTTCATTAAAAACGGGAATAACGATGGTACCTAAATAATCATTAGCCAAGAGCACCACCACAACTGCTACCCTGACCTGCTGTGCAGCCAAAACAATGATCCGCGGTCTCTATTGCTGTTCCGCTGAGATCGGTTTTTAAAAGCTGACTCAGATGCATTTTGTTTTGCTGCTCCATGATGGGCATGGCCAGCATTTGATTAAAATCACAATCATAAAGATTACCCTGCCAATCCACACTCAGTGTATCCCGACACATAACAGACTCAATATTGTCCGGTTTATAATTGGCTTTTAGCAAATCCATATAGGGATCAAACTCTCCCTTCGACAAAAGCATGCTTCCAAATCGACTGATGGGCATGTTGGTAAGCGTGAGCAAGTGATTAAAAACGATGCCATGCTCCTGATACAATCGTTGCTTATATTCTTGCTCCAGTGTTTGCTGGGCTGGCGGCAAAAATGGGCCCCCTGGGTTATACACCAAATCCAATTCCAGCTCGCTGTCAGCCGCTCCATAACCCAGTTTGTTTAAGGTTTGCAGACCCAATATGGAACTTTCAAAAACGCCCTTACCACGTTGAGCATCCACATTTTGCTCGCTGTAGCACGGCAACGATGCCACCACTTTAACCCTGTTCTCCGCGAGAAAAGGAGCAAGCCACTGGTATCCTGGCTCATTCAAAATAGTTAAATTACAACGATCAATGACCTCGATATTCAGCTCACGGGCATACTTCACCAGCGCCTTAAACTTGGGATGCATTTCTGGGGCACCTCCGGTTAAATCCAGGCTGTCAATGGCAATACGTTGCAATACCCTGTAGACGGTTTCTAAAGTGTCATCCGAAAGGCTTTCAGTGCGTTTCGGCCCTGCATTTACATGGCAGTGGGTGCAGCTGAGATTGCATCTATAGCCCAAATTCAGCTGTAGTATCTTAAGCTTTGCACGGCGAATGGGGGGAAATCCAGAACGAAACAGTAGCGGTTTGGTGTCAAGCATTCTATACCTGCAATATAAATATCAAAATCAATGACAAATAGCCTACAACAAAAAGGCCTGAATCACACAGTGACTCAGGCCTTAGACGCATGAAGCGCGGAAATATTACAGAATCAGGCGACCATTAGCCGTTTTAGATGATAATCCCCATCTCCGAACAAGGTATTGATGACATTGATGCGTTTCAAGTACATGCCTATACTCATCTCGTCTGTCATGCCCATACCACCGAATATCTGTATTGCTTCATGGGCCACTTTCTGGCCTTTGCTAGCCACAGCATACTTCAACGCCGAAATATTCTTTGAAAACTCTTGGGCGCCTTCTTTCTCGCTCAGCACCGCTCTCAACAGCAATGATTTACACTCTTCATGGAGCGTGAACATATCCACCATGCGATGCTGGAGTGCCTGGAACACGGCGATAGGTACGCCAAATTGTTTTCTTTCCTTGGTGTAAGCGACGGTTTCTTTGTAGAGTTTCTCCATCATACCCACCGCCTCGGCACAGAGTGCCAAACACCCTTGTTGAGCCGCCGCTTCAAGTACGGCCAGCGCCTTACCCTGCTCACCGAGTAAATTCTCAGCTGGCACCATAACTTTGTTGAATTCGACCTCAGCCGCTCGGTGGCCATCTAATGTGGGGTAGTCTTTAACGCTCACCCCAGGGGTATCAGCATCAACCAGAAATAGACTAATCCCATCCTGTTGTCTTTGCTCGCCGGAGGTACGAGCAACCACAATAAAGGTATTAGCACTGCCACCGTGCAGCACCATGGCCTTTTGACCACTGATTTCATACCCCCCAGTTGACTGATTTGCAACCGTACTCACATCAAATAAATCAAAGCGTGACTGGGGCTCCAGGTAGGCAAGGGAAAACAGCTTACTGCCATCAATAATGCCATTGATGCAATCGGATTTTTGTTGTCCGGAAGCGGCCCGGGCAAGTACAGCGCCACTCAAAATCACACTAGAAAAATAGGGTTCAAGCACCAGCCCCTTACCCATCTCTTCCATCATGATCATCACTTCCACAGCACCACCACCAATCCCCCCATCGTCTTCTGAAAAGGGCACGCACAACCAACCTAGTTCGGCAAAGGTTTGCCATGTATCCGGATTAAACCCCTGCTCCATTTTCATATGCTGGGTTCGGGTTTCGTAGTCATAATCGTTAGCGATAAATTTAGTGACGCTGTCTTTAAGTATGGTTTGTTCTTCGCTTAAATTAAAATTCATTGAAGCCACCTATAATCCCAATACCATTTTCGCAATGATGTTCTTTTGCACTTCGTTGGAGCCACCGAAAATGGTGGATGCTCGTCCGTACAAGTACTTTGCCGCAACATCCCAGGCATAGTCATTGCCAATGGGCTCGCCAACATTGAGGGCATGGGCGTAATAGCCACATACCTCCATGGAAAGTTCCGATAATGCCTGCTGAATCTCGGTACCTCGAATCTTGAGGATGGATGATTCCGGCCCCGGCGCCCCCCCATCGGCCACACTGGCGATGGCTCTTAACTCCGTGTATTCCAACGCCATCAAATCCACTTCGATTTTGGCCAGTTTGGCTTTAAAAAAGGTATCCTCTAAAAGCGGTGTGCCTCCAGAGAGTTGCCGTGAGGCCATTTGTTTGAGGGTTTCGATGGTGCGCTTTGACTGAGCCACCCCCGCTATGGCAGTGCGCTCGTGAGTCAACAAATACTTGGCATAGGTCCAACCCTTGTTCTCCTCACCAATGCGATTGGCAACGGGTACCCGAACGTTATCAAAAAACACTTCATTGAGAGAATGCTGATTATCGATAGAGTCGATCTTTCGAACCTCAATACCCGGGGTGCTCATATCAATCAATAAAAACGATATGCCCTCCTGTTTTTTCGCGCTTGAGTCCGTGCGCACCAGGCAGAAGATCCAATCCGCATACTGCGCGTAGGTGGTCCAGATTTTTTGACCATTTACAACATAATGATCGCCATCTCGATCTGCTTTGGTTTGCAACGCCGCCAGGTCGGAGCCGGCCCCCGGCTCGGAGTAACCCTGGCACCACCATTCTGTGCTCTGCAAAATTCCCGGTAAAAAACGCTGCTTTTGCTCTTCGTTACCAAAGGTATAAATCACCGGCGCTACCATTTTCAGACCAAAAGGCACCACCATGGGTGCGCCATGGGCGGCACACTCATTTTCAAAAATAAATTTCTGTGTCATGGTCCAACCGGTGCCACCGTACTCTTTGGGCCAGTTCGGCGCAATCCAGCCTTTTCGGTACAAGACCTGCTGCCAGTGAATCATCATATCTTTATCCACATGGCCACCCACTGCCGCCTGCAGCAGTGAGTCATTAAGTTCTTGCTTTAGAAATTCACGCACTTCGTCTCGAAAGACGAGGTCTTCTTGTTTTAATTGAATATCCATGGAATGCCTCGAATGAAAAACACTCTGATCAAATGTATTATCAGCCTGCTAGACAAATTAACAGAGAATGAGTGTAAGCGCTGATCATGAAATCGTCATTGACCAAAACTGACAGATTTGTGGCCTCAAAAACCCGCCATCGCAACAGGATTTCAGCAATCCCCCTGGCATCCACCTCCCACGCGGGTTAAAATGCCGCCCGGCCACTTCCGCCCTTAGCTCAGTTGGATAGAGCGTCCCCCTCCTAAGGGGAAGGCCTCAGGTTCGAATCCTGAAGGGCGGGCCATTTACTGTTTTAGGGGGACGTGGTTGGCAATGATGCCATTATTTCCGTAATCATGGGCGTCATTACCTCATCTATCAACGCATCATCATCTTGAGTTATACCGGTTCGTACCACCACTAATTCATGGGAAGGAATGACCACCACCAATTGGCCTTGGTGCCCTGAGAGGTAGAAAGTATCGTGGGGCATCTGCTGCCAAGAAAGACCATCAACGTTCAGCCACAACTGAGCTCCATAGGAGAAGCCTTCCAAAGGGGCTGGCGTGGTGGCGAAATCCACGTATTCAGCAGAAATAATTTGCGCACCATTCCAGTTACCCCGCTGCAGATATAACTGGCCCAACCTAGCCCAATCGCGAGCGGTCAGGTGGCCATAGGCACCGCCCACCATGTTGCCGCTGGCGTCAAACTCGACGAAGCCGCCATTGATGCCCAGTGGTTCAAAAAGTTGATTTTGATAGAAGTCATACATGGCCTGTTGACTGCCACCCGCCGCTTGCTGAACCACTGCCGACAAGCGATTGGCCTCAGCGGTGGAGTACTGAAACTGTTCACCCGGTTGGAATGCTAGATCCTGGTCCAGTGCATGGGCGAACTGATCGGCTTCCAGATACAACATTTGTGTAACGCCGGAAAAGGCGCTGTAATCCTCGTCATTTTCGATACCACTGGCCATGTTCAATAGATTACGGGTAGTGATGTCACCTTTTTCTGTGCCCTGCCAAGCTTCAATGGGAACAGGTTCATCCAGCTGTAAACGGCCCTGATCTATCAGGATCCCAGCCAACATGCCCACCAGGGACTTAGTCATGGACCAACCAATGAGCAAGGTGTCTTCATCAACTCCGTCTTGGTAGCGTTCCGCAATCAATCTACCCTGATGAGCCACCAATACCGAAGTGGTATTGATAGGCGAGGTATGGACATCTTCAAAGGCACTGGCTACAGCCCGATTCACCCGCTCATAATCCACACCGGCTAAGGTCTGCTGCGGCATACCCCCGTCACCATAGGGCCAGGGAATAGCGGGGTCCAGCACAACCGCCTGGGCGGGCTCAAAAGCAATAGACTCTACTTCTTCTCGGGACTTGTCAGTTAGCAGGGTGCAACCCTTACCTTGAGTGAAAATGGCAGTGGCAGCTGAATTCCTGCCATAAACGGTATCCCACACTTCAACCTGTTTTGTTTGGTAATCCACTTCGATCTTCCAAAACAGGGGTAAAGGTTGCACTTGTGGTGCAACAAATTCCTCCACTACCCGTTCTTCATCGAATCCACTGTTGAAAACGGCAGAGCATATGGATTTTGCGGAATGTCCCAACCCCACGGGTATATCCCGTAACAAATCACAACCGCTGGTGATCACCAACACCGCACTGACCAGCAGCACCTTACTTATAAGTCGATACATAGGGAAATCCCATTCAGGTATTATTGTTTTTTTAAGAGTTCTTATTGAGACAATAATGACACAAAGTATTTGTCATTAAAAAGAGCGATCTAAAGAGGCACATAGCTTGCCAGAGTATACTGGCCGTGTGTGGAATAGCCCCGGGAGCCCGGAGCCATTCTATTTTCTAGCTGGCTTTGGCAATAGTCTCGAAAGCGGCAATCACTTCCTGAGGCGCTTGCACCAATTCCACTAGTACGCCTTCACTGCAGATGGGAAATTCTTCGTTGCCTTTGGGGTGTATAAAGGTAATATCGTAGCCAGCGGCACCAGGACGGATACCACCGGGAGTGAAACGCACACCCTGGCCAGCCAACCATTCCACCGCTGCGGGTAAATCATCAATCCATAAGCCCACATGATTCAAGGCAGGGTCATTAACCCGTGGTTTTTTCTCCGGATCAATGGGCTGCATTAAATCCACCTCAACCTTTAGCGGCCCTTCACCGGCTTCACAGATATCTTCATCCACATTCTCTTTCTCACTCTTATAGGAATGGGAAAAATTGAGCCCCATGGTATCTACCCAGAATTTACGTAATTTGGCTTTATCGAGGCCACCAACCGCAATTTGTTGCACACCCAGGACTTTAAATGGGCGAGATGAATCGGACACAGTATTTACTCCTTTTGGTAACATTACTTAGCGGTCATTCTACACCAATACGCAACTCTTTCCGAAACCTCCAGTTGCCGGGACTGGTGGACAACCCATCTCTCTGTTAACCTTCAAACTCTCGGCGGGGCTCTGAAACCCCCGTAGGCTGCACACCTTTTAGGTAAGCCAGCATAGTGTCGGCATCAGATACCTCGAACGGGTCAATGGGACAGTTGTCTCCAAAATCTGGCTCGATGAACATTTTTTCGATCTTACAATCGTTCACCAACATGGAATAGCGCCAGCTACGCATACCAAAACCCAGATTGGATTTATCCACCAACATGCCCATTTTGCGAGTAAATTCGCCATTACCATCCGGTAATAAAAAGATCTTTTCATTGCCAATTTGCTTTCCCCACTGGAACATAACGAAAGCATCATTCACCGACAAACAAATTATTTCGTCCACCCCTTGGGCTTTGAAATCATCGTAGAGCTCCTGGTAACGGGGCAAGTGGTTCGATGAACAGGTGGGAGTAAAGGCACCGGGAAGTGAAAATAACACCACTTTCTTGCCAGCGAAAATATCGGCGCTGGTCATGTCTTGCCAACGGAAAGGGTTCGGGCCTTCAACGCTTTCATCACGAACACGGGTTTTGAAGGTGACATCAGGTATTCGATCCTGCATAGACTTGGTCCTCTGTGGTTGGGTTAGAGTGCCAATCTGGCACCACTTTCACACTAGAAGATTAACCACTTCCCACTGCCAGGTCCATAGGGCCTTTCAAGCCAGTGACTACGCCATTAACAACCCCACATAAAGTGAGTATGCTGTAGACACCGCAGTAGCATAACGAGCCGATGAAGATATGGCGGAGCTTGAGCCATTCAATAGTACTCCAATCTGGCTAACCCTGAAGTTAGCAGCCACCACCACCGTTCTTTTACTGGTGGTGGCCACCCCAATAGCCTGGTGGCTGGCCAACACCGAGAGCAGGCTGAAATCGCCCATTGGCGCGGTGGTAGCCCTCCCCCTGGTGTTGCCGCCCACGGTGCTGGGTTTCTATTTATTGGTCACCTTGGGGCCCCATGGCTGGGTGGGCCAAATCACCGAAAATCTGGGCTTAGGTACACTTCCCTTTAGCTTTTCAGGGTTAGTGGTAGCGTCCATCATTTATTCGTTGCCATTTGCGGTGCAACCCATTCAAAACGCCTTTGAGCAACTGGGGAGACGGCCACTGGAAGTGGCAGCTACCCTGGGAGCATCCCCATTAGATCGATTTTTTAGCATTACTTTGCCCCTGGCAAAGCCCGGTTTTCTCACCGCCATCGTACTGAGTTTTGCCCATACGGTGGGGGAATTCGGGGTGGTACTTATGTTAGGTGGAAATATTGAAGGCGAGACACGGGTACTTTCGGTGGCCATTTACGACCACGTAGAGGCATTGGAGTTCGCCCAGGCCCATGTGCTTTCTGCGGGATTGATTGCATTTTCATTTGTCACCTTAATGCTCCTGAACCGACTAAACGGAAACACCCAGGGGCTACCAAAGTGAGTGATATTCATGCGCAGTTCATCAACCAAAAGCACGACTTTCAACTGCAGGTGGACGAGCACTTGCCGGGCTCTGGAATCAGTGGCATTTTCGGCCACTCGGGATCGGGAAAAACCACCCTATTACGCTGTATCTCCGGGCTGGAAAAATCCGACCAGGGCTACCTGGAGGTAAAAGGAGAAGTCTGGCAGGACCACAATTATTTTGTGCCCACCCACAAACGTAGATTGGGTTATGTTTTTCAGGAGGCCAGTCTATTCTCTCATTTGTCGGTATTGCAAAACCTGGAATACGGATTCAAAAGAACCCCATCAGCCCAACGCAAAGTGTCCATGAGCGAAGTGGTTCAACTGCTTGCATTGGAACCCCTACTGGAACGCTTTAGTGGCCAGCTATCTGGCGGCCAACGCCAGCGGGTTGCCATTGCCAGGGCGCTTCTCACTAACCCTAAACTGCTCTTAATGGATGAACCCCTTTCCGCGCTGGATCTGCAAAGTAAACTGGAAATTTTGCCCTACCTGGAAAAACTCCACGACGAAACCAGTATTCCCATTATTTATGTGAGCCACTCCCCCGACGAGATTGTGCGGTTATCAGATCATTTGGTTTACATGGAAAAAGGTGAGGTATTGGCCAGTGGCGATATCAATGCTCTGCTGACCCGGATGGATCTACCCTTGGCCAATCTTGAACAGGCCTCATCGATTTTAAACTGTACCGTTAAATTCCACGAACCTGAATACCATGTCACCCACCTGGGAGTGGAGAACCTGCTTCACCCCACTTCACGGAACTTGAACAACATTATGATTCCCCAGGTGGACAAGGCAGAGATGACGTCGGTGAGGGTACGGATTTTTGCACGGGACGTGAGCCTGGCATTAACCCACTCGGAAAACACCAGTATCAGTAATATATTAAACGCCCAGGTGGTGGAAATTGCCGAAAGTAACAATCCCTTTCAGGTTCTGGTTAAACTGGATATTCAAGGTCAGAAAATTTTATCCAAAATAACATCGCGATCCCTGGGCGTATTGAAGCTGCATCCAGGACAAAACCTTTTTGCACAGGTAAAATCTGTGGCACTGGTTAAGTAGCCTTGAATTTAAGTAGCATTGTGATGAATGCCCACCTGGGACACTAGCGCCCTTTTTTGGCATCCAACACCCCATAGAAATACCCCATCAAACATCCACATAGCAACCCACTGAGATGGGCCTGATTGGCCGTATTCAACCAGCCAGTAAATCCCAGCGCCAGGGCCAACAACATAAAAACAACAAAGCCCTGGGGTAAGTTGAAAGGGGGATTAGGATGAAATCGCTGATAAAACCAGAGATATCCCAATACACCATAAACCACTCCGGACAAACCGCCAAAGTTGTCCCCCACCCAAGCGAATTGAACCAGGTTGGATATAGCTGCGGTAACCAAAGCGAGTAAAACCAATCTGGCACTGGACTGCGCCCGCTCAACCATACCCCCAAATATCCACCAGGCGGACATATTGAAAGCAAAATGAATTAATCCAAAATGCAACAGAGCCGGGCTAAGCCAACGCCATGCCTGTTCAAATGAAGCCAACTGTTCAAAATTATTAAAAAATAAAAACAGCTCTCGCGTATGAGGATCCGCCCCTTGGCTGGTATAGATAAACACAAACGTGCAAATCAATACCACCGATTTAGTCACCCATCCGGTTTGCTTGAGCGCCCCCCGCAATGAAGTTGACTGATAGAGACGAGACAATTTCTGCGCCTGATTTTGATCGGGGGATTCATCCACTAACCAAGACGCCTGAAGATAACGAGGATGGTCGGGGTCCGATTGAAACAGGCTCAGTTCCTGTGAAGCCCTATCCATTTGAGAGGGATCTTGCAGTTTGATTTCCACTCCCTCAGGGGTGGGATGAACAGCCACATCCACACCCAGACTTTTGAGATGATCAGCAAAAGCCTGGGCATAGCGCGGATGCCCGATACGAGCTAACAGCGGCATTACAGCGTTTTCAAAATTTCGATCACATCATCATGGTGGCTTTTGGTTTTAACCTTGTCCATGATGTGCTTTAAACGTCCATCCTTACCGATGATGAAAGTGGTTCGTATCACCCCCATAAATTCTTTACCCATGAATTTTTTCAAGCCCCATACTCCGTAGCGCTCAGTGACTTTTTTATCTTCATCGGACAGCAGGTCAAAATTGAGTTCTTTCTTTTCGATAAAACGCTGCAATTTTTCCACCGGATCCGGACTCACGCCGAACACCACCGCATCCAGTTTGTCCAACTCTTTCTTGGCGTCGCGAATACCACAGGCCTGAGTAGTACACCCCGGCGTCAGCGCTTTAGGATAGAAATAGAAAACTACATTCTTTTTGCCCTTGAAATCCTTCAGGCTCACTTTGTTACCATCTTGATTTAGCAACGTCCATGCTGGAGCCATATTCCCCACTTTCGGCAACGCCATCGGTTTCTCCTCTTGATCAAAAGTCTTTGTCTAGGTTGATTGAACACAGCCTCTATCAATCACCCCGGTTTGCATTACAATACAAGGCCAACAAAGGAGACCTACCCATTGGCTGACACAAACACCCCACCCTTTGGAGTGATGCTGGTAAACCTGGGCACGCCTGAAAAACCCGATGCCGCCAGTGTGAGAAAGTACCTTGCGCAATTTCTCTCAGATCCCAGGGTAATTCGAGTACCACGGCTACTTTGGTGGCTGATCTTACACGGCATCATATTACGAGTTCGCCCCAAAAAAGTCGCCCTTTTATACCAATCAATTTGGACCGAGCAAGGTTCGCCTCTGATGGCCATCAGTCTTAAACAGACAGAGGCCCTTAAAATTGCCCTGAAGCAGCAGTTGAACGGCCATATTCCAGTGGAGTTAGCCATGAGCTATGGCGAACCCAGCCTCACCAAAGCAGGTAGAAATCTGGCCCAGGCCGGGGTAAGCAAAATACTGGTTTTACCCCTGTACCCCCAATATTCCTCCACCACCACCGCTGCCGTGTTTGACGGGCTGGCCAGCGCCCTGAAACCCTGCCCCGACATTCCCGAGCTTATTTTTGTGAGGGACTACTGGCAGCGGCCAGATTACATTCAAGCCCTGAAGGCCAGTGTTTTAGAGTATTGGCAGCAGCACGGCAGGCCTGACAAATTACTTATGTCTTTTCACGGTATTCCACAACGCTATGAAAACCAGGGAGATCCCTACCCCAGTAACTGTCGGGGCACGGCCACCGCCCTGGCGCGAGCACTTAACCTGGAGGACAGCGAATGGTCCGAGAGCTTTCAATCACGCTTTGGCAGAGAAGAATGGGTTAAGCCCTACACCGATCATCTCTTGCAGCAATGGGGTGCCGACCCAAGCATAAAACGAGTGGACGTTATTTGCCCAGCATTCTCAGCGGATTGTCTGGAAACCCTGGAAGAAATTGAAGAAGAGAATAAAACCTTGTTTTTAGAGGCCGGAGGCGAAGCCTACCACTATATTCCCTGTTTAAATGATCGCCCCGATCACATTGCAATGTTAGCCACGCTGATACAGGAACTCACCCAAGGTTGGCATAAAAAATAAACCGGCAGCGGCGTGAATAAACGACTAAGCTTATGAAATACTGTTTAGTTACTTGATTTCAAACTGTTTTCGCCGCAAGCATGGAACTAGAAGGATTCTCACAGCTTGAGAAAATCGCTGAGGGCGGCATGGCCGTTCTTTACAGGGGAATACAAACCTCCCTCAGCCGCCCCGTTGCCATAAAAGTGATGAAGGGTGCCTTGTCTGGCACCCCTGAAGCCCATGAGATGTTTGAATGGGAATCGAAAATTGTGGCGCGGCTGGACCACCCCAACATCATCAGGGTCATCGACAAAGGCCTCACCGCAGATGAAATGCCCTATTTCGTCATGGATTACGTGGAAGGCCTGACTCTAAAAGACGCCCTTAAAGGACGTAAACTGTCAGACCGGCGCAAGCTGCGGATCATCATGCAGGTGGCAAAAGCGTTGGGATACGCCCACAAAAACAACATCATACATAGAGATATTAAGCCCGGTAATATCCTGCTGGACAGAGCCGGCAATGCACGGGTGGTGGATTTTGGTATTGCCCGTTTGTCTGAAGATACAGAAATATCCACCGTGAATGAGGCAGGCATGACCGCGGGTACTCCGGCTTATATGGCACCGGAGCAAAAACAAGGTGCAGCCTTGACCGGACCCGCCAGCGATATTTATTCCCTTGGTGTCATCATGTACTTAATGCTGGCAAGCAAGTTGCCCAAACAGGGTTACCCGCCTCCCTCACACTTTAACCCTAAGGTACCGAGTTCACTGGATAAGATCACCATGGCCTGTCTGGCGGAAGCCCCGGATAAAAGGCCCAGTGCCGATAAACTCGTGGCGTTATTGCTTAAAGCTCTGAAGGGAGCGCATCTGCGCCAAGAACAACAAGCGCAAGCCAAGCAGTCATTTAAGGACCCAAAGGAGAAGTTTCGGCTGCTGGATATCATACGGGAAACTCCTTTCGGATCCGTGTGCCTGTATGAGAACCGCGAAGACCACTCCCTTATGGTGCTGAAAAAGCGCAACGGCAATTTCAATGGTTTTGCCGAGTCTGAGTTATTGTCCCGGGTCAAACACCGCAACATCATTAATGTGCGTGGCGTGAATCGCAATGACCGAATATTTATCACCATTTTGGAATACCTGTCGGGGGGCAGCCTGCAAACCCGCATGGCACACCCCATGGACAGCGAAACGTTTTTACCGGTGGCCGATCAAATCTGCGACGCCATGATCTTTGCGCACAACAACCGGATAATTCATGGCAACCTGCGCCCCCACAACATTTTGTTTGATGAAACAAATACTGTGAAGGTGATGGATTTTGGTTTTGAGCCCCACTACGAAAACGCCGACGAGCATAACTGGTACCTCGCTCCCAATGAGGGGCCGTCGGCGAAATCAGACATATTTGCCGCCGGTGTCATTTTTTACCAATTACTCACTGGATTATTACCCGAATGGAAAAAAGGCCTGTTGCAGGCTAACGAGGCTTTCTCAGAGGTGCCCCAGCATCTGCGTACGGTGATCAAAGGCATGCTCTGTCTGGATCAGGATGTGCGCACGGAAAGCTTTGAGAAAGTAAAGCAAGGCCTGCATTTGTCGGAATTAACCAGCTCAGACACGCCTAACCAGCCAGTTGAATCCAACCAAGGACCCAAGCGCCGCAAAGGTGGGTTGAAAAAGGCGGCTCTGGCGCTGTCATTGCTACTCTTGCTGGCGATTAATGGGGGGCTGTATGGTTGGTTACTGCTTAAAAAAGGCGCGGAAAAGCCCCAGACGGGGAAAGTAAAGAGTCTTGCCCCCGTGGCCGCTGAGCAAAAAAATTCTGGTGCTAAGCCGTTGAACGAGCAAGAATTGGTGATGAAGCCCGTTTCCAACCCATAACAAAATTAGTATTGTTTAGATCACCACCTATTTACTATCACAACAGGTGTGATAGCTTACCGATTTGTGCAATGCCAGGCGCCAGAAGGATTAGATCGCGTCGTTGGCCCCAGCGGAGAGAGCCATGATTGACTATGAACTAACCGACCTGTTAATCGAACTGGAAGAAATACAACAAGACCGTTTTCTAAACAAGGCTCGAGGGCAGCAAGTGGTGGATTTGCTGGAGTTTTACGACATACCCGAGTCTCTTTTTATTCTTAAACAAGAACCCCAAAACGGCCGCGAACCCCATCAATGTCGGCGCAAGATAGCCCTATTCAACTTTGCTCAGGTGACACCGGAGCTACGGCCAAAGCTGATTGAGTGCTTATTTATGATTGGCCATTCTCCCGAATTCATTTCGGAAGCTCTGGGAGAAGATATTCGCTCTGTGGCAGAATCACTGCGCTCAGTGGTAGACGAGAACCGCGCCCGTCGAGCGGCAGACCTTCGTAACAACCCCCAACGCTTCCGCCTGGTGAAATCCTAGAGTTCATAGGGTCAGCAAACCAACCTGGACACTGACCCTTTTTAACTTATGCGGGTGTAGCAATTAACCCACCGCAGTTGACTCACACGGTTAGCCAACATCGTTATCCTATTTAGCTTACATAGTTTTAGCCTACATAGTTGAGCAGGATACCCGCCGCCACGGCAGAACCAATCACCCCTGCCACGTTGGGACCCATTGCATGCATAAGCAAAAAGTTCTGAGGATTGGCTTCCAATCCCACTCGGTTTGAAACTCGAGCCGCCATGGGCACAGCAGAAACACCCGCGGACCCAATTAATGGATTTATGGGCTGGTCGATGAGCTTATTCATGATCTTCGCCATCAACACACCACAGGCGGTACCAATACAGAACGCGGCCATTCCTAACACCAGAATACCGAGGGTTTCCGCCACCAAAAACGACGATGCACTCAATTTTGAACCCACAGCCAGCCCCAAACCGATGGTGACAATATTGATCAATGCGTTTTGCGCCGTATCACTAAGACGATCCACCACACCACATTCACGCATCAGATTGCCAAAGCAGAACATCCCCAGAAGCGGTGCTGCGTCTGGCAGCAATAAAGCAACCAACACCAAGATAACGATGGGGAATACAATTTTTTCCGCTTGGGAAACGGTTCGCAACTGCTCCATCTTGATGGCGCGTTCGGATTCTGAAGTGAGGGCCCTCATAATCGGGGGCTGAATTAAAGGCACCAGAGCCATGTAGGAATAGGCCGCAACCGCGATGGCACCCAAAAGATCCGGCGCCAGCTTACTGGTAACGTAAATTGCCGTGGGACCATCAGCACCACCAATAATGCCTATTGCAGCTGCATCAGCGATGGAGAAATCGATACCTACACCCAAGGACGTTAACGCCAACGCTCCCAACAGGGCGGCAAAAATACCAAACTGAGCTGCCGCCCCCAGTATTAGTGTTTTTGGATTGGCCAGGAGAGGACCAAAGTCCGTCATGGCTCCCACCCCCATAAAAATCAGCAGTGGAAACAGGCCTGTGGTTAACCCCACGGTGTAAATTAAATAGAGAATACCATCACTATGACCAGCAGAATGGGCCAGATAGGATATCTGATCTTGTATATCTGGCGGCGCCAGATAGTAGGCGTTCTTCACTTCCGAGGGGCTGGCCGACAGCGGCATATTCAACGTGGACTTGAGTGTTTCCACCAAGCCTGCATCGCCATAATAGAGCGCATGGCCCAAAGCGGATTCCGCGAGCCCTGCCAGGGGGATATTTGATAATATTCCACCGACCCCAATGGGCACCAAAAGGAGTGGCTCAAACCCCTTCTTTATGGCTAACCAAAGTAATGCCAGGCCCACCAGAATCATGACGGCTTGGCCGCCCTCCAGGTGATACACCCCGGTGCTGTGCCACAGCTTCAACAAATTTTCCATTACTTGCCCCCAAGCTTAAGCGATGGTTAAAAGAGTGGCGCCCACCTTGACGGCGTCACCTTCTTTCACGCTGACTTGAGTAACGGTTCCCGAACGGGGCGCTCGCACCTCCGTTTCCATTTTCATGGCTTCCAACACGATAACCACATCACCCTCATTTACCTGTTGTCCTGCGGTTACGTTCACTTTGAAAATATTTCCCGCCAGCGGTGCCGGCATGGGCTCGCCTCCGCTGGGAGCTGAAGCCGATGGCGCTGCAGAGGCGGCTACCGGCGCGGCGGCCGAGACTGAGCTGACATCGCCGCCATCAGCCACTTCTACCACATAGGACTGTCCATTTACGGTCACCGTATATACGCCGCTGTCACTAGCTACCGGCGCAGCTGCAGGGGATTCGAGTTCAATACGAGGAGCGGGTTCAAAGGCATCGGCGTTACCTCGATTTTGCAGGAACTTCAAACCGATCTGTGGGAAAAGCGCGTAGGTAAGCACATCATCCACCACATCAGAGGCCAAAGAGATGCCTTTTTCCGACGCTAGCTTTTTCAGCTCAGCTGTGAGCTTGTCCATTTCCGGCTGCAGTAGATCTGCGGGCCGACCGGTTATGGGCTCATTGCCTTCCAATACCCGCGCCTGCAGTTCTTTATTGAAGGGCGCTGGCGCGGCTCCGTACTCGCCTTTCAACACTCCAGCAGTTTCTTTTGAAATGCTTTTGTAGCGCTCGCCGGACAACACGTTAAGCACCGCCTGGGTACCCACGATTTGCGACGTTGGGGTTACCAGGGGAATGAATCCCAGATCTTCCCGCACTTTGGGTATCTCCGCCAACACGTCATCCAGTTTATCCGCTGCCCCCTGCTCTTTAAGCTGACTTTCCATATTCGTCAGCATACCGCCGGGAACCTGGGCCACTAGGATACGAGAATCCACGCCTTTCAACGCGCCTTCAAATTTAGCGTATTTTTTCCTTACTTCGCGAAAGTAGGCGGCAATTTCTTCCAGCAGCTCGATGTTAAGCCCGGTATCACGCTGGGTGTCTTCTAGAATGGCCACCACGGATTCGGTGGGTGAATGGCCATAGGTCATACTCATGGAGGATATGGCGGTATCCACATTATCAATTCCCGCTTCCGCACATTTCAAGGCGGTGGCGGTGGACATGCCAGTGGTAGCATGGCACTGCATGTGAATGGGAATAGACACAGATTGTTTAAGTCGGGTCACCAACTCATAGCCCACATAGGGTTTCAAAAGTCCTGCCATGTCCTTTATGCAAATGGAATTGGCTCCCATACCTTCAATGGTTTTTGCCATATCCAGCCACATATCGATGGTGTGAACGGGGCTGACCGTGTAGGAAATGGTGCCCTGAGCATGCTTACCCTGTTTAAGTACAGCCTTGATGGCGGTTTCTAAATTACGAGGGTCGTTCATGGCGTCGAAAACGCGGAATACATCCACGCCGTTCACAGCCGCGCGTTCAACAAATTTGTTCACCACGTCATCGGCATAATGACGGTAGCCCAGCAGGTTTTGCCCCCGTAGCAGCATTTGCTGGGGGGTATTGGGCATGGCTTTCTTTAAAGTACGAATTCTTTCCCAGGGATCTTCCCCCAAGTAGCGAATACAGGCATCGAAGGTGGCGCCACCCCAGGTTTCCACGGACCAAAAGCCAACTTTATCCAGCTTGTCCGCTATGGGGAGCATATCTTCTATTCGGAGTCGGGTTGCAAAAAGGGACTGGTGCGCATCACGCAACACCACATCGGTTATACCAAGTGGGGACTTATCACTCATTGAATCGGCCTTATTGTATATTGGCTTATTTCTGCAATCGTATATGGCTACTTTTGGCGCGCACGATGCTTGTGTATTGCGGCTGTGATAACAGCCAAAAGCTGGGTTTGTTCAACCGCAGCGGGTTGATCACCAGTGTGAGATGGGGCAACGGCAGGTAACTCTGGCTCGGGGAAATATCGGTTAATAACCGACGACATCAAATTGGTGGCAAAGATAAGCAGTACCAGGAACACAAATACCGCTCCCATACCAATTGCCATCAAATTCAAGCCTTCCCACAACAGATCACTCATTGTTAAGCCTCTAACTGGTGTCAACATAGCTCAATGGATTAATAAAGGGGTTACCTTTACCAAAGCCAAAGTCCGGCCAAATTTAACGTTTATATTTGGCCATAGCAACCAAAAATGCGGGATAAAAGACCAGTGGCTTAGACTCAGATCAAACATTATTAGAGTGAGAGCAAAACATTTGATGGGGGCAAGGTTTATCCGGAAACAGCGTCTATTTAACCAATCCCAGACACAGCAAACCTGACCAAGCAGTCAGATTTGCTGTGTATAGATAGGGATACTGGCTGTATTGGAGCCGATGAAATCAGCGTGGCGCTAACCTTTTATCGTTAATAGAGCAAAAAACAGCACCCAGGCCCAGCACCAAAATTCCGCCAGCAACACAAGCAAGTACAAAATTCTGCAGCATTTCTGTGGCAGAGAGCTGCTGGGTAGCACTCCAGTAAAGAACCCCAGAGCGCAATAACAACTGAAACAGTTGAATCACAAGCCAAATTCTTTGCCTGCGTAAAACTTCAAAAACCACAGACGTGGGCACCGTCAGCCAGATAGTAAACAACCAGGGAATGATGATTTCTGTATAAACGCCTGCTTCAGCCCATTTTTCACCCAGGAATATCACCACAATATCTGAGCCATATACATACAGAACACCCAGTGGAACGACACCCAACCCAATACACAGCGCAAGCACTTTCAAATAGGCCCCTAACAATGGAGCACCTTCGTTTCTCTGAGCTGCCACCCTCTGGTTATAGACTTTACGGATTGAGTTTGAGCAAACATTCACAGGCGCATTGAGAATTCGCATGGCTATGGCATAAAAGCCGACAATAGCGGGTGAAAACAAAGCCCCAAGCACGAACACAGGCAAATCGTTGGACAAGCGATTGGCCAGACCTGCGGGCGTACTGAATATAGGAAAGTCCTTATAGGATTTCATGATTTTCTTAATTTCAGCTGCATCAAAGCCCTTCACCGCATCGATAACGCCTCTCCAGCAAGCGCTTAGCATAACTGCCATTTTTAGCAGCGCGCCCACCAGCAGGCCTAAATTCAACGCCCACGTGGATGAACCGAGGCTAAGCCCAAGGGAAAGCCTGGTAAGCCCCACCCCCACCGGATCAGCAGACTGGCTTAAAGCAATTTTCTTGTAACGTTTTTCACGAATCAGCCAACTGTCGAATAAGAAGTTACATGCAACTAGCAGAATTCCCAGAGGTACAAAGTAGAGCCAGAACCCAAGGCTGTCGTTATAGGGCAGAAACAAAAAAAACATATTAAAAAGCAGTAGCAAACAAATGAATGCCACCACCGCAGCGATACAAACAACAGCAGCATTAAAAAGATGTATGGCTGTGGTCTGATCTTTTGGAAGTATCAGCGCCTTGTCATAGCGAAAAGCGGCAATATTGCCGCCTAAATTTGCCAGCGCCAATAACAGAGCGGCTTGACCATACTGAGACGAATCGAAAATTCGACTGATGATGGGCACTATCATTAAAGAAAAGATGGACCCAAACGAGCTTCCACCCATCATGACAAAGATATTGCGTAAAAACGAATTCTTTAACATTGATTACTTAAACTGGTATTTAAACGTTTCAATATCTTTTTCGTAGAGCTTAGCGACCTTATCCCTCAGTGCGTCATCGTAATAATCCACGTAGCTTTTATGATCCTTTTGCTTAAAAGACATAAGGAAGCGCCGCAATTTCCACTTTGGTCCGTAACCACTGTTTTTCTTGGTCTTGTTGACGTGCGGCAACGCAGAATCTTCGATTTGGAGATGGCTTGCCACCTGGTCAAAATCCGCTTGCAGGTTTTCAAACTTGCCCACAAAATCCACCAGCAACTTGCCTTCTGGTGAATAGAGAAAATCGTATTGCGGCACCACGTGACGATAGGGATCTGTCTGGCCCGGCTCAGGGAAGTGCTTTTCTACAAAATCTTTAAACGTGAAAAACACGTGGTGGTTGCGGAACTTGTATTCTGAAACCAGCCGAGCCCAAGGATTTCTCACAAACGAGAACTTATAGTATTGATCAAATACTTCCTGACTGATGTGCCCTAAGCCCACATACTCTGACGCAAACAAATGCGCTAGCCTGCCCGGTCCCTTGGCTGGGTCGGAATTAGGGCCCAATAAAAATGGCGCTCTGTTTTCCCAGGTTAACCCTACTTTATCCAGGAAAAAGTGTTCGATACTCATGCCCGCAGCCTTGGGTATATGAACAAAAAGACATTTATAATCGTGACATATCATGGTTGCAATACCTTAGAAATGTGGTTGCAGCTTTCTTCTAAACCTTCTTGGTAAGTCACCCACTGAATACCCAATTCCCTGGTGGCTGCGGTTGAATCCAATAATATCTGTTGTTGCCACAGACGAAACAATGATGGCGCCATTCCATCGGGCAAATTTTTGGTATCTATACGGAATTTATTGCAAAGCCTCTCAATGACTTTTAACGGCGGAGCGATGACCTTGCCTTCCAGAGCGATTCTTCGTGAGGTCAAATAACGCAGTGGCACCGCATTTATTCCCAGTGCCAAATCCCGGAAATAAGAATTCCATCGAGGGCTATCGGGAGCCACTATATTGAAGGTTCTTACTCTGTCACTGGTTTCCAGTTGCAAGCATTGCACGGCAGCATCGGCCACATCTTTGACGTGTACCAGGTTAGACCAGCCATCGCCCTGCTCCGCCAAATCGCCCAATCGGCCACTGGCCAACAATCGGGCAATTCGTAGCGACCAAAGATGGCTTTCAGGCCCATAAACACAGCCAGGCCTCAAAATGTACAAACCCTGCTGGAAACGCTCTCGCAGAATACCCTCAGCAGCTACCTTTGCAGCGCAATACCAGCCATTGTCCGCGACCATCTTGGAATCTTCATTAACAGTGCCTTCCTGGCTGCCATAAACTGACATTGTGCTCATGTGGATCAGTTTGTTGCAGCGATCACTTGCCTCAACCGCGCTGGCGATGGTTCGGGTGCTTTGCTCTATTGTCTTACCATCACCGGTGATGCAATTTATTAAAGCATCTACGTCAGCCACAGCGGACGTTAGGTGATCCTGATCCAGTGCATCGATAGCAACTGTCTCCACCCCAGCTTCTGCAGAGGGTCGGCGAGATGCAACAATCGGTAAAATGTGTTCCTGTTGCTGCAAACTGCGTATAACCTCGCGGCCCACGAAACCAGCACCACCTAATACCAGGACTTTCATAAACTACTGGCTCCGTCTTGTATGTGGCCGTTCATATTTTCAGCCACATGATCCGTAATACGCAGGGCGAAAGCAAGCAATGTTAAAGTGGGATTGGCTTGGCTGGAGGTTGGAAAAACAGAACTGCTGGCAATGTATAGATCATCATAGCCATGTACCTGACAATGTTTGTTTACCACGCTGGTCACGGGGTCATCACCCATCCTCGTAGTTCCAACGTGGTGGCCTCCATAGGCGCCAAATCGCATCAACTCCTGCTCGAATGACTCGCTATCTACCTCCAGGCTTCCAAGCTGTGTTCTTTCCAACTCCTTAGCGAATGCGTCCACTGTGCGTTGCACCGAAACCACATCCTGCTCCATATAGCGCCAATCTATATTCACTTTTGGCATACCGAATTTGTCTTTTTCATCAATTAAGGTAATCCGGCTATCAGGGTTTGGGCACTGTTCTGCATTCACTTCAAGACTGAAAATATTGCTTGAATTGGGCAATATAACCGAGGGGAATCGCCTGGCAGCAAGGGTTCTCTTGGTCACCCACTGGTACAAGAATGTCAATGTTTGGAATGGTGTGGTTACTATGTTCAGAAAATGCTTCAAATAACTTATTGCGCTCTGTTTGTCTCCATCATTAAGACGAACTGCGTATTCGTAACTGATGAAAAATCTGGCCAGAAACAAACCTGAGAGAATGCCACTTTTGTGAGCGGGATCCACTATTTTAGGAATATGAAGACGCAACACAACATTATTGGCCTGCAGGCGCTCCTGCTCATCAGCCCGCAAGGAAATGCGGCGTCGGCAGTAGATGCCTTCATCGGATATTTCATAGGAATGGCGAATATTTTCTGGGGGGCCTTTAAACTTCAGCTTACCCACATTGCCCGCAATATGACACTGGTAGTAGCGCCCAACATTGCCATGAGCATTACCTACTCCAGCAGGGTTAACATCGTTTGAGGCCAGAAGCAGGCGCGGGATCTCGATACCGCCCGTGGCCATGATATATTTCTTTCCTTTTACCTTGAATCTCTTCCCTGACTGGGTGGAAACATCAAGAAATTGGACTTTATTTTCGGCTTCATTGACGCGAATCCCCACGCAACTGGCGTCGTACAAAAGACGCAATCTAGAGCTGATTTGCAGCCTTTTCTTGTAGCGTTGGTACAAATCAGTGGGCCGTGAGAATCGCTCCAGACCTTCTGTGTTTATTATGTCGGATTCAAATCCTTTGATCAGGGTAGGCGTATTTGAGGGCAGCGCAGTGCGGCCATCATAATCACAGGCCCCAGCTTCAAGCCATTGGTTGGCTCGCTCGTAATAGGGCTCAAGCTCTTCTGGAGTGACAGGCCATCCGCTATGCTCAACGTAGGCCCTCTGCTTAAAGTCAATGGGATCAAAAGGAACACATCTACCACCCCAGATCGGGGTACTCCCCCCTAACCTTCTCTGCCTATAGGTATCCGGAGGGCTATGAAGTTTTTCATCACTCACTGTTCCTGAATAGACCGATTGATGCTCATCGTCCAACTTCTCGATCCCGGCTTCCAACAACAACACACTAAAGCCAGCTTTATCAAGGGTGAGTGCAGTGGGTATCCCTGCCGCCCCGGACCCCACAATGATCACATCCGCCTCTAACTGGGCACCATCAACAACATCTTTTTCAGCGCATGTAATCATCTACTTTTCCACGATTATTAATCCGGTTTAAATTCAAATTTAACTACTGACCAAACTCAAATTTAAAATAGTCAATTTCTTCCGCAAAATGATCCGCCACAATCTTACGGGTTTCATCGCTGTATTCGTCCACATAACTAGCACCACTGTGGGATCCCGTAACCAACTTCGGTAACTCAGCATCATCCAATTTGAGCACTTCGCAAACGTGATCAAAGTCTTGCCGAAGGTTCTCGAACCGGCCTATGAAATCTAAGGGAAGATTGCCTTTATTATCTTTTAGCCATACCAATTGAGACTGAATCAAATATCCGTCCAAATGGTTTTTAACGAAATATTCAAAGCTCACACCGGGAGAGACATTATTTTCTTCTTGGTGCAAATGATCTCGCATTACGTTTTGATACCAGGAAAATACTCTAGACCAGGAATTCCTGACGATGGTGAACTTATAATAACTGTCAAACTGTTCTCTGCTTATTCGATGGCTCTTTCCCAGCAACCGGTTACGCGCCTCTTTCAAAACGTATTTCATTCTTCCAGACGCTGCGATTGAGAATAAATCCGCCAGGGTGAGAGGCTCAATGTCCATCAGATAAGTGTGATCCTGAACCGCCCTTTCAAGCTTGGTAAAGTGACCCAATTTCTTCTCTATACTGGTCCCAGCGGTCTTCGGGATGTGAATAAACACACACCGGTGCTTATGAGAAATCATGGTGCCTCTGCCTCTAAATTTCTATGCCAGCTGACTTGGCTCAATCTATTTTGTTCAACTAACCGTTGCTTACGTTCAGACATGCCGAGAAAAAGACCGAACATAGCAAACATAAAATGGGCGTAGTCAACGCTATCATAGCGGGTGTATTCAATTTTGATCTGATCAAACAATATATACGCAACCAGCAGCAAAGAAAATTTTGGAAAGTTATCCATAAAAGCATCGCCGGTAGTCCCCCTGGTACCGTTGCCAATGGCTCCGATTATTGAAAGCCAAAAAATCACATAGGCACTCAACCCGACGATACCCACAGTGCAGAGCAGATAGAGGTATAAGTTATGGGGAAAGTCAATCACCTCGTGGTCAGGATAGCGGATGACTTTATCATCTTGCAGGCGCAATCTGGGACCATGGCCGAACACCGGGCTTTTCTGGAAATACTCAAATGCTGCGGGCCAGGTTCGAGCGCGAGTATCAGGTAAGCCCCCCTCAATTTCAGTACCACCGAGCCGGGTGAACAGTTGGTCATAGCTGGTAAAATTAATGATAAACAAAGCTGCAGCAGCAAATAATACGGGACTGATCACCATTATTTTAACGGTATTCCCCACCCCTAAAACCTTTCTCATGACGAATAAAAACAACGCAAAGAAAAGTACGATGCCGATCAAACCGCCCCGGTTCCCAGTGGCAACCAAACAGCCCAGATTGCAAAGCGCCAGCAATAGCAACAGGACTTTGTCTCTATTATTTTTGGCAAAGGTTACCAAGTAAGCGATGACCAGATTCGACAGCACTAAATATTCGGCATACAAACCGGGCATAGTGACTCCAAAGGGTCCAGCCAAACGATTGTCACCCCCTCCCCGGGCAGGAACAATCGAGATCTTTAATCCACCCAAATCAACATAGCTTTTTCCACCGGCCTTCAGTTGCAGCAAGCTATAGCCAATCACGAGAATATTCATGATTACCAACAAGCGGAAAAAATAGTGCGGGTCCTCTTCTTGAACAACAAAGTTGTAGACAATCAAAAAAACCACTATGGACGAGATGAAACCGCCTATATATACCATATGACTGACATTCTGAGCTGGATGGGACTGAGTGAAACTAAGTAGCACACAAAATATCAGCAGAATTACAGCCCATTTAACGGGCACGACCGCCAGCTCTTTGCGAATAAACAGAAAGAAACCGAACATAAAGGCAATGGCAATATTGATTGAGCCAAATCGGGTGTTGATAAACTGGAACGGCATCATAACCACGATTATCCCAACCAAGTATCGAATAGGCATTCGATAGCAAAGCAACATGCCGATAAAGCAGACTAGTAGCGCGCCTGATATCTCGATTAGTTGTGACGATGTGAAGTTCATTGCATAAGTCTTCTAAGATTATTCATCAGCTATATATCACAGCATAAAGCCAGAAGGTTGATTCATTACCCGGATCCAAAGCCATAAATACCGGTTCGTCATATACATTTGCATTAGAATATATGCCTGAGCAAGCATGTGACCAAGAGGCTCATTAGTGGGTCTAGATAGGCACTGAATCAATGGAGCATCAAACCAAACATGCCCTGAGCTGCACCTCAATTAACTTCCGGTACCATAAAGATAGCATCCTTGCCCACCACCGATTCGAGATCCTTTCTACCAAATATTAAATGCGATGCGGTACCGGTTTTACTGGCAGCAAACCAAGCGACAACCAAAGCAACGTAGAGCACCAAAATCAACCAGGCAGAGCTATTCGGATAGATGGCCTTGTTGGGAACCCGTACCTCTCGCATGGGTTCGAAGCGACCGATTTTTCCAGCCTTCTCTAAATCGAGCAAATATTCAGCTTGATAAATCTCCTTATTCAATTTGCTCAACTCTGATTCATATACCCTTAAATCAAGCTCCATCTGGTTATACTTGCCAAGAAAGTCGGAACTTTCCGCTTTAAGAAGGCCACCGACAGACTCCAATCTGACTTCATATTCACTAATCAGCTGGTTGAGTTGTGCGATGCTTGGGCCCAACGCTGTTTTTTGCCGTTCCAACTTACTCTGCAGCAAGCTTTGCTCCGCCAGCACTTTATCGCTGGATTCCGCCCCGGTTAATGCCACCAGATAGCTTTCCAGGCTCTTAACCCCCTGCTCTAAAGCCACCAGATCGGGGTGCCCCTGTTCCAGCCGCGATGTGGCGCTTTTCAGTTGTACCGATTGGGAATTGAGTAGTGTTGCGAGAAATTTAACTTGCTCTGACGAACTTTGGCCACCCGAGAACTGAGACAAGGCTTGGTCCAACTGAGACATAAGCAGTTGTTTCTGCTCCAGCTGAAATCGGTACCGTTCGATTCGTTGACTGGTTTTTGCGTACTGCCGCCTTAGAGCGCGAGCTTGGCCAGGAATGGCACCTTCATGCTGATCCATAACGCTCAATATTTGAGCTTTCCTGTTGTTTATAGTGTTTATCAAATCCTTCTCTGAAGCTTTGAGGGACTCCAGTACAGCGGTCTGCTCTTGAACGCGCAAAGACTCGTTATTGGTCAACAAATAATCAACCAGGTATCGAGCGATCTCGGCAGACAATTCAGGGTCTTGACTATCCGCAAGTATGTCAAAACCAACGGTCTCAAGAACCTTGGTGCCCCAAGCCGTTACGGCCACCTTTGTCTGAATGATATCCAACGACAAACCTTCGCGAATTGCCTCAACAAAATCATCCATATCGCCATATCGAGATATGAATTTTGGGTTTTGTCCCCAAGCAGTCGAAGCAAGAAACTGACTAATGTTATCTGGCGTAGTAGCCCTGAGAAATAAGCGTTTGACGTTCTTTTCATCCACTTCGAGAGTGGCTCGATCTCCGGTCAGCAGAGAAACCGGCAACTGATTCTGGATAAACTCAAACCGAACCTTGGAGCGGTAGGTTTCAGGCAAATTACTGACAAAGTAATTGCCGAGAACGATGACACCGATAAATGAGGCAAGCGTTACCAGGGTTTGTCGCGCAAACGCAAACCGAATAAATCGCTTAATCCAAGAAAATGGTGGCGAGGACCACATACCCGATTGCATACCCCTAATGTAGAATACCACCAGACGAACAATTCAGAGCGGTGCACTTCCTCTTTTCCCACCCAAAGCGGCAAACCGAGCTCCTGACACGACCGGTACAGTGTACGATTATAGTTCAAGAAAATTGATTGGGGCTATCTAAAACGTGAATATTTCACAACTTTCACTTTTTTTAATGGCCAGTGAAAGCAAGCTTCTTAACCGAATAACCCGCTATTAATTTGATTAATATAAAATCTTCCGCAACTATAATGCTCGTGCTATTCTAAAACTAGCGTAGGGAAAACGTTTCTTTTAGTACATCTAAGCTCCATCGATGGATTCCACCAGTTACTGCCATAGCGGAGTAGCGCAAAACTGATTTTCGGAACTGACCACAAATGAAGGAAGCCAACAAGGTTATTGATTTTGCCGGCGTTTTTTATGTTTTAAGACGTCGGTGGTTTGCTTTTCTAACCACATTACTACTCGTTCTAGCCGCCTGCGTGCTGTTGATTTCAATGATCAAACCCATCTATCGGGCAGAAGCCAACGTACTCATTGAAAGGCAGGTTGCCGACGAACTCATATCTACCACTATCACCGGCGACATCAAAGAACGACTTGAAGTGCTCCAGCAAAAAGCGCTCACCAAGAAGAACTTATCAACGGTGGCTCAAGAATTAGGGTTGTTACCTCAGGTAGATGTGGAGAACACACCTGCCAACTACGATCGGCTTGCAGACCAAGTCATTAGCGAGATCACCGCAAACCTAAGCCTGGAGTTCATTGACGTAAAGGTCACCGAGCAACGCTCGGGCCGTTCAAGCAACATGGTGGTATCTTTTATCGTGGCCTATGAGTCAGAAGACCCGTTGATGGCAGCAAAAGCGGCAAACGCCATCACCCAACTGCTGCTCGATGAGAATAAGGTGGTGCGATCAGCCAAATCCAAAGAAATTGCCTCGTTCTTACAGAATGCTCAAACTCGTATCCAGACTGAGATCCAGTCCATCGAGTTTGAAATTGCCAAGTTAAAAGAGAACAGCTTCGATGTGCTGCCTGAACAGCTGGAAGAGTCCAGAAGAGAGATAGGGCAGCGTAAAGACGCCCTGATTGAGCTGGAAGGTGAAATTGGATTCCTCAACACCCGAATCAAACAATTGGAAGACAACCTGAAGCAGACTCCGAAGCACCTGGTTTCGGACAAAACCAACTCTGCGGCGTTGCAAGACCCCAAAATCAGATTACAGCAGGCCCGCCTCCATCTAGAGCTATTGCAACAGTCTTTCACCGAAAATCACCCAGACGTGATTCAAACCAAAGCCTTAATTCAGGATTTGGAAAAGCAAGTGATGCTGGGTACTTCTAAGTCAGCCGATCTGACCCTGGCCACTAACCCTGAATACCTGACCCTTTCGAAAGAATTAAAAGAAGCCCAGGCAAAACTCGACAGCACTAAAGCGCGACAAAGCCAGGTTCAACAAATCATTGAATCACTTAGCGAGCGGTTCAGTGCCGACCCTGCCGTGGAACTGCGCTATTCTCAGTTGCTCAGGGATTTGGAAAGAGCTCAAAAAGAGTACGCCACCATAAAAAGCCGTCTGTATGGAGCGGAACTCGCCAAAAACCTTGAACAAGAAGAGAAAGGGGAAAGATTAACTCTTTTATCCAGAGCAGTCCCCCCACGAGATCCCTCATGGCCACACTACTTTGCTCTCTATGTGCTATCAGTTGTAGTATCGCTGGTGGCGGCAGGTACTCGGGTATTTCTTTCTGAAATTACAGATACCACCATTAGAAACACACGGGATATGGTTTCCATAACCGGAATTCCTCCACTCGGTGTAGTACCCTCCTTCGATGCCGAAAGCTAGGCAATAAGCGGAAAAGAAAATGGACCGATTTACAAAAGCAATCCAAAACGCGCGAAGCAACCGTTCTGGTGACGGAGGTCTCAACGGCGTTATCTCCGGGTACAGCGTAGAAAACTTCATCCCTGTACCCGATGAACAATTGGCAAAACACAAAATCGTAACTGCCCCTGGGTCAACCCACGCCGTGGCCAGTTACTATCGCGTGATCAGATCTAACATACTTCGTGCCATGGCCAATAACGGCTGGCGCACACTTGGCATAACCAGCCCATCCAATACGGATGCAAAAACCCTAACCACAGCTAACCTGGGCCTTTCAATAGCTTCGGTACCGGGATACGCCGTTATTATGGTAGATGCAGACCTGAGGAAGAACGAACTCAGTAAGATTTTCGATATTTCACCGCGATTCGGGTTTGATGACATCCTCAAGGGCAAAGCTATGTTCGAAGAAGCTATCATTTGCCCGGGTATTGAGCGGGTGGGGCTTATCATAAGTCGTCAGCATAAGTCTGCTTCAGATCTTTTGGTTGGCAAGTCGTTGCCCGATGTTATGGACCACATGCGATCAACCGAACAAAATGTGGTAACCATACTCGATATGCCACCCACTTTTGTGACTGATGAAACCCTTGCCATAGCATCGCACCTGGATGCGGTATTGGTGGTGGTTGATTCTGGCAACACGACCAAAGAACAACTTCAGAGCTGCACCAACATGCTGAAAGGCATCAACATACTTGGTTACGTTTTGAACAACGCACCCGCTGAAGATTGTGACCTGAAAGACTACTAACCCCAACACGCAGTTGTAGAGCCCCCCATGACCGACCCTCTAGCTACGAGATACAAATATGTACTGGCCATCGTATTGCTGGGGGGGTTGCTCCTCCGGCTATGGGGAATCGATTTTGGCCTACCCTACCTGTTTCACCCCGACGAAGGATTTGAAATTCAGAGGGCACTTCAGCTCGGTACGGGCAGCTTTGATTTCGAGCGTAAAGGCAAAGGTGGATATTACTATCTCTTGTTTTTGGAGTACGGAGCGTTTTTCGCAATAGGTTTTGTGAGCGGCATGTTCAGCAGCGCTAACGATTTTGCGGAACTGTATATTACAGACCCTAGCTACTTTTACCTTATCGGTCGTGTCACATCGGCCTTTATTGGCACCGCCACGGTTTACTTCCTTTTCAAATTAACGGCCCGCCTCGCCACTGTCGAAGCAGGACTATTGGCCGCCGCCCTACTGGCAGTGAATCCCCTGCATGGCATTCAATCCCACTATGTGGTGGTGGATGTTCCTTTGGTATTTTTAACTGTTTACGCCTTTTACTTAATGAGCGGATTGCAGCAGCAATCCACTCTCAAATATTATCTTTGGATTGGAGCTATTATTGCTGCCGCCACCGCCACTAAACTGCCGGGAATTGTGCTGATTATTCCTTTCGTTTTTGCCCATTTGTGGGTGGCCAACAATCTACATCGTAACGGCCTGCTGGCGTTGTTTGATAGACGCCTGCTCTGGTCTGCTGTTGCCTTCGTGATCGTATTCGCAATTGGCAACCCTGCTGCTATTGTGAACTTTTCGGATTACATACAAATATTTCAAAAATTACTTGCTCAAACACCCGCCCCTGAAGTCAGCGCACTGAATGAAGTTGCCAGCGCAGCCCAAGAAAGTACAAGCTCCCACGCCCCCAACCGCTTTTTATTTTATTTAACGGCTATTGCATCCACCATAACCTATGTGGGCGTACTGTTGGCACTGGCTGGGGTGGTCATTGCCGGTTACCAGAAACGGCTGCATTTTATCAACATGTTCATTTTCAGTTTGATCTTCTATGGCGCCATATCTGCCGCCTCAACTGACGAACTTGTCTTCCAGCGCTACGTCTTGCCTTTTATACCGCTGCTACTTGGGCTTGCGGCCTATGCCATTATGACTATTTACGCCCAGGTAAAACAAAGGATGATGGCTCCCGCCGCCAAGGGTTTACTTGTCATGGTGATGGTTGTGGTATCAGCCTCCCCGCTTTACGCTTCAGTTAATCAGAATATTGAGTTTGGCCTTCCCGATACGCGAGAATTATCGGCCGATTGGTTTCGAGACAATATTGAACAAGGTTCAAAAGTGATGCTAGAAGGTTCCAGTGCTCGCGCCTTCACTTTCACCGTGCCTTTGCGTCCCAGCAAAGAACAACTCAAACAAATAATCAAAGAATTTAGAGACAATGGTCAGAAAGGCAAAGCCTACTATTTTTCCATTGATAAGGATATTGAGGGTGTAGCAAGGTACCACTTGGAGTTTTTTAACTTTCGAGAACTTCCTGACCTTGCCACAATCGAGTCTGAATCCGTTGAGTACCTTGTGGTGAGACCAACGAAAAAGAACAATTCCACCGCCAAGGAACCTAACAATCTCATTAAGCAACTGGACGAATCAGAGCAATTCAAGTTGCTTAAAGAATTTGCCCCGGTGCCAGGAAAAACCACTGGCCCTCATTTGTTGATCTACCAAGTCACTCAGTCGTAGATTTATCATGACCCTGGGGCAAATCGCTGCTCATGGAGTATTCTGTTACGCCTAACCTTTCCATAAGCCGCTGCATGGCTTCACGATCACTTTCAGCCAAACGCGCCATCCAGGAATCCGTCTTCACAAAGTTAGTTGATCCCATTTTCCAGTTGGACGATGCTTGTTGGGACGGAGCCAGTAGACTTTTTTCCTCAGGAATATTTTTCAAATTCAGTGATCCAATGATTTTTGGCCACTGATTTTGGGAATCCTGAATGATCCGCTCGTAAAAATAAACATCGCACTTGTATTTTTTCGCATTTTCCAACGGGTACTGATTCTCAATGATCCATATCAGCGTATTCATTTCCGCCGGGCTCAAATCTGCATTAAGAAACTCTCCATAACGATCGCCAAACTCAGCCAGAAAACGACTGTTTTGTTTGTAATAATCAAGTCGGGTTACGGGGTCCCAGGACTCGCCTCCTAGCCGAAGCTGGGATTCCACCACCGCACCGGGGTGACGTAATACTAAAATCATATCCACATCGAATTGCCGTCGTAACCAACCCATCATTAAATTAGCTCGGATAAACTTAAGCAGAATTTCCTGGTTCTTGATGTACGGGTTATATTTGAAGTAGTTATTCTTGAATCGCACCAAAAAACGCCGATATCTCATGAGATTAGCAATTGAGGTGAAATGGCTTAAGCTGGGTACAACCCGCTCCGGTAGAAGCCGATAATCACTCCAAACTGAACGAAATTGCCCAGCAAACACCTTTTCCAGAAACTGCAGCAAATCTTCCGCAGAATCATCCTCAGCAAGATGGGCGTATTCGTAATTAGGGACTCTGGGAGTGACGGCCTTCAATGGCTCAAAAATGGGCCGCATATTATTGGCTTCGGCAAGCACATCTTGAAGCCAAGTGGTGCCACTTCTTCCGGAACCCAGTATAATTTTCCCCGTCATCGAACTCTGTGATTTCTGCGTCATCTGAATATCTCAAAATTGCCGTTAATCCATTATAATATATGTATGCCACGGCTCTAAGTGAATATATCGCTGGCACGCTTTCATCGCTTCGTATTCTAATGGCCTTTCTGCAACGGTTTAGATGGATACCGCGCCAAATTGCTCATCTCAACGAACAATAGGGTTTACTAAAATGTCAAAATTCTCAGATCTTTTATATGCTTCTCGAAAAGATCCTAAAAAAGCACTTAAGGTTGCTTCAATCAAGGCTCTGTCGGTGGCAGGAAACAAAGATTACGAAAAGTTTATCATTTTGACGAAAGCCCGCAGCGGATCAAACCTGTTGGTCTCCTTCCTTAATTCTCATCCCAATGTGTACTGTGAAGGAGAAGTTTTCTGGAAACTCGAAGGCCGACCCTATGAGCAGATTCTAGAAAAGTCTTTGGGCAAGCAACCTTGGTATGTAAAAGCCAAAGGTTTCAAGATATTTTACTTTCACCCCTTGGATGCTGAAGAGTGCGGAGTCTGGAATGATCTGGAAGCCATGAAAGACCTAAAGGTCATTCACTTACAGCGCAAAAACATACTTAAGAGTCTGATTTCCATGAAAATAGCTTTACAAAGCGAAGAATGGATGTCCACCCACAACAACAAAAACAAACCGCCAAGAAAAGCCGTTCACATACCGGAAACGGAACTACGGGATTTGCTGGAAAAAACAGACGACCGAATTGAAAAAGGTAATGAGCTTTTCAAAGATCACCAAATGATTAATGTCTTTTATGAAGACTTCGTGTCTGACACGGAAGAATATTTCCGCATACTGGACTTTATTGGAGTTAAGCGCATTGCTCCAAGAACAGTATTGGAAAGACAAAATCCCGAAAGTATGTATCAGCTAGTAGAGAACTACGCAGAATTGAAGTCGGCCTTTGCAGACACAAAGTGGGCTCACATGTTCGTAGATTGAACCCCATCACATTTTCTTCCTTTTAACCCCCGTTAACTGAACACAAAGGGCTTCCCAAATGGAATTTTTTTTCAATACGGTGTTCTACCTATTGGCCATCTTCATATCCATTCCTGTGCTGATATTTATGCTGGAATGCTGGTGGGCTGTGATCCACAAAAGCGCCATATCTTCCAACCCTGCTCCCGTAAACACGTCCCTGAACATTGCACTTTTGATCCCCGCCCACAATGAATCCGCGGAAATTCGCGCCACGCTGGATGGCCTAAAGCCCCTGTTAAATCCAGAAGATAGGATCATTGTGGTGGCAGATAATTGCAGTGACGACACAGCTGAGCTGGCTCGAAGCTGCGGCGCGACCGTTTACGAACGCCACAACTCCGAGCAAAAGGGAAAGGGATTTGCCTTGGATTTTGGTCTCGAACAGTTGAGTGACGACCCTCCTGATGTGGTCATAGTGGTGGATGCGGATTGTCGAATGCGAAATGGCGACATCCATCGCATTGCGGTTTTAGCCCACCAGCAGCAAGTCCCTATTCAATCGCTCTATTTAATGGATACACCGTCCAACCCCAGTCCAAAAGATTCGGTATCTGCTTTTGCTTACTTGATGCGAAACCTGGTTCGAGCTTACGGCCTATTCAAAATGGGCCAACCCTGCTTGCTCACCGGTACCGGCATGGCGTTTCCCTGGCCCATTATCCGTAAAGCATCTATTGCTTCAAACAATATTGTGGAAGATATGCAATTCGGCATAGATCTGGCCGTTGCAGGTCACGCACCCAAGTTTTGTGTGGAGTCACATGTGATTGGCGTTTTTCCAAGCCAGTTAGATGCGGCAAAGACCCAGCGAACCCGATGGGAACATGGACATATTCAAACACTCCTAACTCAGGTGCCACGACTTCTTAAAGCAGGTTTCAAGCAAAAAAGAATGGAATTGGCAGGACTGGCTTTGGATCTCAGCGTACCGCCTCTGTCCTTACTAATATTGCTGCTATTGGCCAGTTGGGTAGTGTGCGTGGTATTCGGATTAGTTAGCCAGAACTTTTTGCCCGCCGCCGTTCTCACTCTTGAAGGCATATTGATGCTATTCACTTTGTATTTATCTTGGTCCTCTTTCTGCCGCGAACGCATACCCAAAGAAACTCTCTGGTCGATACCTTCTTACTTTTTCTGGAAATTACCCGTTTATGCCGCTTTCTTGTTTAAGCGTCAAAAAGAGTGGGTAAGAACAGACCGCGATAACGAGTCGAAAGACCGCTCCGAAGTCAATTGAGATCAAGCCAATGAAACGAATTGCCTATCTAGTAAATCAATACCCAAAAGTCAGTCACAGCTTTATCCGCAGAGAAATACTTGCCTTAGAAAGACAGGGTTTAGAAGTTGAGAGGTACTCTATCCGATCCCTGGAGGCAGAGTTAGTTGATCCTTCAGACATCGAAGAAAACGCAAAAACCCGCTTTGTTTTGCCCCAGGGCATGAAAACCATTCTGCTAACTGGCGTGCTATTTCTGCTAAAAAATCCAATGGCATTTCTCAACGGACTTAAGCTGGCTATGAAAATGGGCTATAAGTCTGAGCGTGGACTACTGTTGCATGTTATATATCTACTGGAAGCCTGCACCCTGGTGGGTTGGTTTAAGGAAGACCGGATAGATCATATCCACGCTCATTTCGGAACGAATTCAACCACGGTGGCCATGCTCTGTACGGCTTTGGGTGGACCCAGCTACAGCTTTACTGTTCACGGCCCGGAAGAATTCGACAAAGCCTGTATTTTGGGGCTAACCGAGAAAATAAACCGTGCCATTTTTGTTGCTGCGGTTAGTTCCTATGGCAAAAGCCAGCTATTCCGTCTTTGTGGTTATTCTCAGTGGCACAAGATTAAAGTCATCCATTGCGGAGTGGATTCTTCGTTCATTGAAAAAGCGTTAAAACCGGCGCCACAGAATCGCCAGCTGGTTTGCGTGGGTCGTTTGAGCGAACAAAAAGGTCATTTCTTATTGCTGAGCGCCGCCAAGAAGTTATTGGATGATGGCGTAGAATTCAAATTGGTATTGGTGGGAGATGGAGAATTACGTTCAGAAGTTGAATCATTCATCACCCAGAACGGGCTGCAATCAACTATTGAAATTACGGGCTGGTGTTCCAACTCAGCTGTATTAGCTCATTTAGAGTCGAGCCGTGCTTTGGTGCTGCCCAGTTTCGCAGAGGGACTACCTGTTGCCATCATGGAGTCGCTGGCGTTGGGAAGACCCGTAATTACCACCTATATCGCCGGTATACCAGAACTGGTTAAGGACAACATAAACGGCTGGTTGATCCCCGCAGGAGATATAGACACCCTGGCCACGGCCATGGGCTTAGCATTGGACTGCAGCGAAGACAAACTCAATGAAATGGGCCAGGCAGGCCACGAAGCCGTGGCCGCTGAACACGATATAAATAAAGAGGCAGCAAAACTGGCAAGCTTATTTAATGACTTAACCTAAGGCAAAGCTAACCTAGAATCTGTTTGTAGAAATTCACTGTTTTTTCTACAACTTTATCAACATGATAATGCTCGCTGGCTTTGACGAATGCTTTGTCAGTGAGCTGTTTCGTGAAATCAGGTTCGGACAAAAGCTTGGTCAAATGCCGGGCACAGGCTTTATAGTCCCCGGGTTGAAACATGAGCCCACAATTTCCAGAGTCCAGCTGGTCGGGCACACCGCAAATTTCAGTGGCTAATACGGCAGTGTGGGTAGCCATGGCTTGTTGAACTACCATGGGTGCGGTCTCTTGATAGGACGGCAGCGCCAATATGGAAGCCTTGGCAAACTCTTCCAATACCTGGGCTTCGTTCAGCAGACCAAGGTATTCCACCCGACCTTCCAACTTGCACTCCGAAATCGTTTTGTTGATTTCATCAATATAAATCTGATCGTCCTGAGCACCGGCCAAAACCAGCTTAAACTCAAGGGATGGATCAACGTCGCCAAGCGCCTTTACCAAATCCACAATACCCTTGCGACGAATTATTTTCCCTGCATACAGAATTCGGCCGGGTTGTGAAATGGATTCAACCTCAAAAAACTCCCGCTTAATTGGGTTTGGTATGTGCTCACTACGGCCTTTCAAACGATCACCGTAATGGCGCTGCACATAGGGGCTAATAAGAATTTTATTGCCGGGATACTTCACACAATACCGCTCTGCAACCCAGGCGATAAACATGAATCGAAGCTTATCGATCAATCGAGACATGTATTTGGCATCTTCACTGATCATACCGTGGAATGTGACAACGGAAGGATAACCTGACTTGGCAACCAGGTAGCCTTCTACACTGGCATCCTGGGCATGGACAAGGTCAGGCTTGATCTGCGCCAAACAATTGCGGATCGTGGTTAAGTCACGGCGGTAAAAAGTGACATTGTTTGCCCGACGCGCGCGGGGAAGAATATGCACATCAATATCGCCATCCTTAACCAACTGCGGTGCATCCACATCTGTGCGAAAAGTCAGTATGGTGAGATCGATCTCTGGTACTCGCCTCAAACCACTCACGATGTAATATGAAACCGCCTGTACACCACCGTCTATCTGCTTCCCGCCAATGGGATAGTCTGCAACGATTACCAGCTTGATCTTACTCTTCATTAATTTACCCACGTGGACACTTCATAAAACCTTAATAGCATTGTAAACCATATCCAGCGAGTCAGTTCTGGAAATCAGGGCTACAAAGCAGAATCAACAAATCAAACAACGAGATATGTTGGCAGCAGAGGTCAGGCACTATAAACTATTTTCCTTCGCAGGCAACACCGCGCCATTATGTTGGCAAAGTTGGGGGCTTTAACGTGGCTTTGCAAGCAGGGATTAGCTCTGTCGAGTGGTTCTCACTTGGAGCGGACTGCGGAGGAATATTTACAATAATTTCTGAGATCCGTTTAGCGTTTCCAGGCTAATTTTGCCATCTGCTGTTGTTTTCACCATCTCAGAAGCTAAGATACGGAATGTAAAGTACTATCGATCACCTCCATCGCATTGTGAGCATAACGCCCAGATTTTGGGTGACTAATGCCAACTTTTGGCGCACATGTGGTGGTATTGAGAAGTGGCGACCACCTGAGGTATTCAATAAATGAAGTCAATCAAATTACTTTGTGCAGCGACCATCGCCGGGCTGTTAAGCACTCCTTGCTACTCTGCTGCCAATGATTCGTCTGGGGTTTACGCGATATGGGCTAATGAGCGTAATTACGACCTGGACTTTGTGAAGGGTGGGCAAGTTGTTGTTCACTGGAAAACGCTTCAAACTGGCCCCAATGCGTTTGACTTCACCGTACTGGACGACAAATTGAAATCCATGAAGGATCATGGCGTCAAAACTACCATTCAAATCATGGGTAACAACAAACCGGATTTCCTGTTTAATAAAGTCCCTTACTATCCCGATGCACTGTCTCACCAGGTGAAAGATGCAAAAGGTACATTGATGTACTGGCACCCCTATCATCTTGATCAGTTCAAAAAGCTGCTCCAAGCCACTGCTGACCACGTGGCCAACTCGAAGTTCAAAAGCATCATCACCGGAATACGAATGAACTATAACCGTGTGGGTACCGAGCACGGGCTCAACGAAAACGAGACACCCGCCTTGAACAAGTGGATCGTGCCAAACGGTGTCAGTTTCGTACCCACCATGACCAGCACAGAATTCAAGACCTACAAAAGCCAGGTTGAGAAAGTTTATTTTGAAGAGTTCGCCCCACTGATGACGGTATTAGTGCGCGAACACAAAAAGTATAGCAGTCGTGTGGTGAATGGCTTGCAAGCCGGGAAAGCCGGCATCTACCAGACCGGTAGCGAGATGGAGCCACGATTTAAGGCGGATGAGGAGTCCCGTTACGGGCCGTTTCTTAAATACTGCCGCACCGGCATCGCGAAATACTGCTACTCAGAGCCCTGGGCCGCTTCAGATGGCTCTCGTGGCGGCGGTGTGGATCAGCGCTGGTCTACCTATGCGCAGCACAACTACTGGCGTGCATTGATTGACCTGCACACTGGCGTGTCTGCTGTGGCCATGTATGGAGAAGATCTTGATCGCCATGGCAAAACTGAGTACATGAAGACATTCAATTTCGTTAACAAATACGCGGGCTTTCATAACCTGCCCAAGCAATCTCCAGGTGCTTGGATTGCCTTCCGTGAGGGCGAGTTCCTACAGGGGGACTACACATTCCTTATGTCCCGTTCATCGGGCGATGCAAACTTCGTAGGACTCGACCTGCGGGACGATGGCAAGTGGGCCCTGGGCGATCAAAACTCCCGATATGCGGCTTGGGCCAGAAAACTATCGGCCGGCAGCACAGCCACCGTGGCAGCAAACCAGGAATTTGTCACCAGCATGTCAGGTCAAACCAAAAAGGTTTCGGTAACCTATCTTGACCGAGGCAACGGAAAAATGACGGTAACGGCATTTGGAAAGAGCTTCACCCAAAACGTCGGCAACTCCAGTGATTGGAAAACTGCCACCTTTACCGTGACCGGAGGTAACAACTCCAACTCGGTTAGCGTTAAAGCCGTTGGCAGCGACCTAACTCTGCATATGGTAGAGATCAACCGACAAGGAGGGGCCACCGCCACTGAAACTGAGCTTGCCCCCCCTAGCCCTCCAGCAGCAATTCAGGTGGATGCTTCCTAAGCTTCTGCTTCGAATTAACAAGCCACATTGAAAAAGGGCAGTCCCATGACTGCCCTTTTTTGTGGATATGATATAGCCCCTGGAGGACGAGTACGCGGCGATCACTGCGCTTTTTCGCTCCCTCGCTATCCGAACTCTGCCCTATCATAGCCTGAGCTTTCACGGGCAAATCAGGGTCTGTATAAGAAAGGAAATTGGGATAATGACTCAGTGAGAACAAAAAAGGCTCAGCAACGAAACATTGCTAAGCCTTTGTTTTGTATGGCGCGCCCGGCACGATTCGAACGTGCGACCGCCTGGTTCGTAGCCAGGTACTCTATCCAGCTGAGCTACGGGCGCGTGGGAGGTGCATTCTACGGAATCCAATCACCAAGTCAATGGCATAGTGGTTGGATTTGCCGACTTTCTGCACAGTTTTTCCATTTCACTTTGATCGGCGTCTTAAAAATGATCTTTAAGCCAGATCTTCCAATATGCCCCCCAAACCAGACTATTAATTTGGAGCCATGTGAAATGGCGGAGAAGGAGGGATTCGAACCCTCGATACGGGATAAACCGTATACTCCCTTAGCAGGGGAGCGCCTTCAGCCTCTCGGCCACCTCTCCTAAAACGTGCGCGAAATAATACTCGGGTTTTAACTAAATTCCTAGCCCAAATTGCTGATTTTGTTACACCAATTAGGGCTAGCTGGGGTTAGCTAAGCGGCTTTACATTTCATCGGAGTCTGAGGTTTTTTCGCGCTGGATACGCTGGTAGATTTCCTCACGGTGCACAGCAACTTCTTTCGGCGCATTCACGCCTATGCGTACCTGGTTACCTTTCACACCAAGTACAGTTACGGTGACTTTGTCACCAATCATCAGTGTTTCACCGACTCTACGAGTCAAAATTAGCATTTTTCTCTCCTTTAACAGCATCCCTGTAAGACATTAAGTACAGGAATAGGATCCCACCTTGTTACTAAGCTGAGTCTAATAAGTATCGTCCAGCTTTTGGATTTTGGTAGGATCAGATTGGATTTTATTAACTGGTTAGTTTATTGGGATTCGTAGGGCTCTTTTTCAAGCTCAAAGCCCGCGTGTAAGGCACGTACCGCTAACTCCAGGTACTTTTCTGCAATAACCACAGATATTTTTATTTCCGACGTAGAAATCATCTGAATGTTGATCTGCTCATTGGCCAACACCTCGAACATTCTACTTGCCACTCCGGCGTGAGAGCGCATCCCTACTCCCACCATAGACACCTTAGCAACGGAAGAATTGGACTGCACTTCCTTGGCTCCAATTTCCTTTGCGACCCCTTGTAGCAGGGTGGTGGCTTTTTCCATTTCGTTCTTGTGCACAGTGAAGGTAAAGTCGGTGGTGTTATCCGCTCCCACATTTTGCACAATCATATCCACTTCGATATTGGCTTCACCCACGGGGCCCAATATCTTATAGGCAGCCCCAGGAATGTCTGGCACGCCTCTAACAATAATTTTTGCTTCGTCTCGATTGAATGCTATTCCTGAGATAACCGGCTGTTCCATAGGTTCCTCTTGATCAACTGTAATAAGTGTTCCAGGCCCATCTTTAAAGCTGGAGAGCACCCGCAAAGGCACATTGTACTTGCCAGCAAACTCCACCGAACGAATCTGCAACACTTTCGAGCCCTGGCTGGCCATTTCCAGCATTTCTTCAAAAGTGATACAGCTTAGCCGCCTGGCGTTTTCCACCACCCGGGGATCAGTGGTATAAACCCCATCCACATCGGTATAAATTTGGCATTCATCCGCTTTCAACGCCGCCGCCAGGGCCACGCCCGTTGTGTCGGACCCACCCCGGCCAAGGGTGGTGATATTACCTTGCTCATCAACACCTTGAAAGCCAGCTACCACCACTACTCTGCCTTTGTCTAGATCCGTGCGAATACGTTCAGCATCAATATCCTGTATTCGGGCCTTGCCATGAGCGTGATCGGTCAATATTCGGACTTGTGCACCGGTGTAAGAACGTGCGTCGTAGCCATCGCTTTTCAACGCCATACTTAAAAGCGCAATGGTAACCTGTTCCCCTGTGGTGACCAGTACATCCAATTCCCTGGGTTCAGGGGACTCACAGATTTCATTGGCCAAGGCCAGCAAGCGGTTGGTTTCTCCGCTCATGGCAGATACCACCACCACCACATCGTGACCTTGATCGCGGAAACCTTCTACTTTTTTTGCCACACTACGGATACGTTCAACTGTGCCGACTGAAGTACCACCGTATTTCTGAACAATTAATGCCATCGTGTTCAATCTTTCAATTAAGCGTTTCTGGGTTGATAGCGTACTAAGGCCACCCTAATTTAACCAGAAACATTAACGTTTTAGGCGTATAAACTAAAGCCCTGTTTTGTATACGAATTGTTGCTCATTTCATGAGCAAAGATTTTTACTCAAGGTGACTGCCAATCCACTCAGGCACCGACGCTAATGCGGATTCCAATTTGTCCACATCTGGCCCACCTGCCATGGCCAAATCTGGCCTACCGCCTCCCCGCCCGCCCACTTGCTGGGCCACGTGGTTCACCAAATCCCCTGCTTTGACCTTCTTGGTCAAGTCTTTGGTGACTCCGGCCACCAGACTGACTTTTTCACCTTTGCAGCCCAGTACAATGATGCCTGAGCCCAACTTACCCTTGAGCTTGTCCACCATATCCCGCAATGCTTTTGGATCAACACCATCCACAGCGGCATATAATACTTTGATTCCCGCCACGTCCACTGCGTTCTGTAATAGGTCATCCCCTGCACTGCTGGCGAGCTTAGATTTTTGCTTTTCCAACTCTTTTTCCAACATTTTGATGCGTTCCATGGTTTGCTGGGCTTTGTCCAGCACGGAGTCTCTACTTCCCTTTAATATGGCGGTGAGAGAATTCAAGGTTTGCTCTGTCTGCTCCACCCATTCCAGGGCACCAGCACCGGTAACCGCTTCCACTCGTCTCACACCAGCCGCGATTCCCGCTTCTGATACGATGCGGAACAGGCCGATATCCCCGGTGCGATTTGCATGAATTCCACCGCATAGCTCAACGGAAAAGTGATCCGTGCCCATGGTTAAAACCCGCACCTGGTCATCGTATTTTTCGCCAAAAAGAGCCATTGCCCCCTTTTCTTTAGCGGCGTCAATATCCATGATTTCAGTGGTCACCGGTGTATTGGCGCGAATCTGCTGATTGACTATCTGCTCCACTTGCCTGATCTGTTCTGGCGTCATGGCTTCCAGATGGGCAAAATCAAATCGCAAGCGGGAACCCGTCACCAAGGAACCTTTCTGGGCCACATGTTCGCCCAGCACCTGACGCAGGGCTGCATGCAATAAATGGGTGGCGGAATGATTTAAACGAATGGCTTCACGAAGTTGATTATCAATGTGAGCCTGCACTTGATCGCCTATTTTGAGGCTTCCTTCAGACAGCAACCCCACATGAAGATGAGCACCGGCTTCCTTACGGGTATCACTCACTTCAAACAGTGTGCCATCGGCGCTGAGACGACCCACGTCACCCACTTGTCCGCCAGACTCTCCATAAAAGGGGGTCTTATCCAGCACGACCACCGCCTGCTGACCCTGACTCAGCTCAGACACTGGCTGCCCATCCACGAACATCTCCACTACGCTGGCCGTGGAAACCGAGTGATCATACCCCTGGAATTCCGTTTGGGTGGAAAGCGCTAAACCAGCGTGATAATCCGCCTTAAACTTGCCAGCTTCCTTAGATTGAGCCTTTTGCTGGGCCATGGCTCGATCAAAACCTGCTTCATCAATAGTGATGCCGCGCTCCCGCGCAATATCCGCGGTGAGATCTGCGGGGAAGCCATAGGTATCGTAAAGTTTGAAAACCAACTCTCCAGGAATCTGGTCTGCCTGCAGAGATTGCAAGCCCTGCTCAAGAATTTTTAACCCTTGATCGAGGGTTTTGGCAAACTGCTCTTCTTCCAGCAACAGCACTTTTTCCACTTGCGCCTGGGCCTTCACTAACTCTGGGTAAGCGTCACCCATTTCGGCCACTAGAGGGGCCACCAACTTATGGAAAAAGAGATCCTTCATTCCCAATTTGTTGCCATGTCGGATGGCTCTGCGCAGTATTCGCCTCAACACATAACCACGACCTTCATTGGATGGCATGACACCATCAACAATAAGGAAAGCACAGGAACGGATGTGGTCAGCAATCACACGTAGGGATTTCTCTTCAAGATCCTTGCAACCCACCACCTTTGCTGTGGCTTGAAGGAGGTTTACAAACAAATCTATCTCATAATTACTGTGCACACCTTGCATCACTGCGGCGATGCGCTCCAGCCCCATACCAGTGTCTACAGAAGGCTTGGGCAAAGGCTGTAACTGGCCATCGGACTGGCGATCATACTGCATAAAGACCAGATTCCAGATCTCGATATAGCGGTCACCATCTTCTTCCGGGGTGCCAGGAGGGCCGCCCCACACTTGATCCCCATGATCAAAGAATATTTCCGTACAGGGTCCACAGGGACCGGTATCGCCCATTTGCCAGAAATTGCTGTCATCACCCAGGCGCGACAGACGCTGGGGATCAACCCCAATTTCATTCAGCCATATGGCTTCTGCCTCTTTATCTTCGTGGTACACCGTAACCCAGAGCTTATCCTTCGGTAATTTGAGTACTTGGGTTAAGAATTGCCACGCAAAGCTGATGGCCTCGCGCTTGAAGTAGTCACCGAAACTGAAGTTCCCCAGCATCTCAAAGAAAGTATGATGACGAGCGGTATATCCCACATTTTCCAAGTCATTGTGCTTACCACCAGCCCTGACACAGCGTTGAGAAGACGTGGCGCGGGTATAATTGCGTCGATCCCGCCCTAGGAATACATCCTTAAACTGAACCATACCGGCGTTGGTGAACAGTAAAGTGGGATCATTAGCAGGCACCAAGCTACTGCTGCTGACCAATTGGTGGTTCTGAGATTCAAAGTAACTTAAAAACGCATGGCGAATTTCGGAAGTTTTCATAGGGTGCAAATGATAAGCTCGTTCAAATTGGGGCAAAACTAAAGAGGCGAAGTGTACCATCTATTTGAGAAGTTGCACGCGTGAGCCCTAATCTTCTGCCTCTAAAGCATAATTTGCCTGCTCCAAAGTGTATCCGCGATACTGAAGGAAGCGGATTTGCTTGGCTCGTATCGCTATATCCTGGGTGGAAGAGTGACCGAAGCGTCGAGCATGTGTCTCTCGCGCCTGTTGGAACCAGTCGATCTCCAGACTCGAGAGCAACTCATGGATCAATTGGCTATCTATGCCTTTCTGCTTTAGCTCCCCCTGAATGCGGATAGGGCCATAGCCCTGACGCAAGCGTCCCCTCAAAAAACCCTCACAAAATCGCTTATCACTCTGTAAGCCCTGTTCAGCAAGACTGTTAAGCACCTGTTCTGACTCTTCACCATTGAAACTGCGGCTGAGTTTAATTTGCAGCTCTTTTTTGCTGTACTCCCGACGGGACAGCAGCTGTAGCGCTTTGTTGCGTATTTCCTGCTGAGATTGAATCAATTGCACTTACTCGGCTATGTCGGTTTCCACGGCGGGTGCAGCAACTGGCGTGGGTTTGGGGGTTAATTTGGGGGTTAACTGGGTAACCAGGGTGGCCAGCTGCTCTAAAGCTTGCTCCGGTTTTAACCCTTTCAGTTTACGACGAGCATCATAATCCACTTGCTCCTGGGGTTTGGTTTTCGCGGGTCGTCTTCCCCTCACATCGCCTTCGGTAACTTGAATTAGTAACGATCTGAGCTCCAGATCCGTTTCCCCAGTCAGTTTACCCAGGCCCTCAATAGCTCGCTTGAGCTGTTCCAATTTGATCTTGGAATCCGCTGACAATGAAGGCTTAACTGGAACCGTTTTTGGTTTTTTAGGGGGAGCTTTGGATTGCGACTTGCTCACTGTCTTCGGCTTGTTGATTTTTTCAACAGCAGACACCATCGTGGGTCGGCTCTTGATTGAAGAACGTTCACCCTCTTCCACCAGGTCATCAAATAGCCTTTGGGATTCTTCCATTAGCAGGTAAACAGCACCGGTGCCTATGATGCTGGCTTTGCCCACCAGGGTATCACCCGCACCAAAACTATCACCCATTTCCATCATCTGCTTCAGCAGCCGCTGGCGTCTGGACCTCGCTTTGCTGACTAACCCGATTCCCGCTAAACGTACTTTACGGCTATTAATTCTGATACGCTCCGAGAGAATGACATCTTCGTTCACCATTTCCATTAGTTTCGCCATGGGTCTTCTCGCATAGGGGTTGTATAGAGTTCCCTATGCTACAAATTTTTATAGCATTACAAAAGCCCGGTATGAGGCATATGCCCGTTTTCCTATGGGCTGTGAGACATAAAATAACGGGTTTAGCACTGCAGGGAGCACTACTATGTTTCGTATTGTCTATGGAATTATGTCACTGGCTCTATATTTGACATTGCCTATGCACGCTGGCGCAGCAGCTCTACCGAACCAGCCCGCCGTCGGGCTTGAACAAGAAGATGGGAGTCGCACACTAAAAAACTGGTCCGCTGCGCCCTTTGTCACACCGGGTATGTCTGAAAGACTCATCCCGGATCATCCCGCTTTTACCGGCGCCGAGGCCTGGTTGATCAAGGTAGCCGGAGATGATCTCAAGTTGGCGGGCAGAAAAGCGTTCTCCATGGCAGGCATGGACAACCCTAATATGCTGGCTGCTGCACCACTCAACCAGGAAGCAGTGGCAGTACTTGATTCCCATCCTCAAGCAGCGGGTCTGTCAATCATGTTTAACGGAGAGCTAGACGGCAAACCCGCCAGGGGCATTGCCCTGATTCTGCGAGGCAAAGCTGAAAGTGGTCAATTCTCCAATGGGGTCCATGCCTTTATGGCACCGGTACCGATTTTTGTCGCCTTAGGAGGCTACGCTATCCCGGCAGTTAAATATCTGCACGCCAACGAATTACGAACCAAACCCCAAACCAAACCCGACCCAAACTGGAAAATGCGCGAGGATGGCAGTTTACCGCCCCTTCAAGCAGTGAATAAATTAAGCCAGATTTTCACTGATTGGGTATCGGATTACGTGATCCCAATGACCATGATGTCGGCCAATATACAAACCCAGACGTTGCAAAACATGCGCAGCTGGAACAATGCCAGCAATGCATGTGCTGGAGACCCCACTTGCTCTGTTACCCCCAGCACCGATGGCTCCGGAGGGTGGGAAGCCAGCTTTGATTAACCAGCACACAGCTCATTCATTCTTGTCGCTGAACTCCATAAGCTTTTCTTCATCGTCGATATTGGTGATCAACGCGCTTCTTAAGGCGCCACTGGGATAATAGCTGTACTCATGGCACAGCTCGATTTCGCCATACACCACTTTGTGCATGACAGTAGTTTGACCATTATTGTTATAACGGGCACCAAAATAGGTGTTTCGATTTTCTACTTCCGCTGGGTCAAGTTCTTTTACCAGCTTGAAGGGCAAGGTAATGCCGCTGTAACTTAAAAAATAAGCGTCATACTTGCCTGGCTTGATTTTATCTTGCGCCGGTTGCTCGGTGTTTTCATTTGCCATGGGATTACCCACATTAATTTAGCCAACCTGCGCCAGTGGCACAGGTTGATCTGCTGCAGGGTTGATTAGCTGTAATAGGCCGCACGCAATTTCAATAAGGTTGGCGCAGCCAGTTCCTGGCTGTCACTGCTGCGAACCACGCTGTATTGGCCTTTTTCCCAAACCACGTCTTCGCCAGCGGCGGCATAGGCCACAGTATTTTTGCTGGGGTCCAGTTCGCGGCGATAAGCACCACCCAACGCCGTATTAAAGTCGGCAACAAGGCCACCATGGGGCGGATGCCCTACCACTTCCCACCAGGGCGCTGCACAAGCATCGTGGGGCCAAGCGTCACCCGTTGATTCCGGCGGCAAAAAGCGCTCAACCAATACAGTGCCTGCCACTGCATGCTGTTGCCGCGGAGCTTTTTCTAGACTCTCACCATTCTTAGGTTCTCGGGTTTCTAAAATGGATTCATTAATGAACCCATCGCTGGCAGACAGCAGACGTACTTTTTGATTATCTATGGACTTATGCTCAAACATGACACTACTCCGTTTCAAAATGACCAATTGGGACTTTTCGTTAACTGATTTGATCCAAGTCAACAGTAGTAGCGAGAACTATGCCAATCACCCGGTGCCCCCATAGCGGCGAAATTCATTGATTTTTCGGCTGAATTTGTGGGCAAGCCACGGAATCTGTGGCTGCGAACTGTCATAAACATGATAAATGGTGAGGGGTTTGTTGATTGGCTAACAAAATGGATCTTGGTAAAGGTGAGATCCGACATAGCATTTTCGGTATTCTGCTTGTTACTATACGGCTTAGTCAATCAGGAATCCCCCCCTGAGGAGACAAGGAGCATCTTTATGGCATTAGATCAAGCCACCATAGAAGCAGCACTGCAAAATTGCGACAACGACCCTATTCATATCCCTGGCTCCATTCAAGGATTCGGTTATCTCATCGCAACCGATGCTGAGTTTAAAAAATTCAATTATATTTCGAAAAACTTTGACGAAATAGCTCCCAACGGTATTCAAAAGCTGTTGAGTGCCCCTCCCGGTGAATTGTTCACAGAAAAGGAACAACACAAAATCAAAAATGTGTTGGGCCACAGCACCATTGAAAACCAGCGGGAGCAACTATTCACCAAAGTACTGGCGGGTAAGACGTTACATGTGACGGCCCATATACAAGCTAACCAAGCCATTTTCGAATTGGTGGAAACCCATGCAAATGATTCTAGCGTCGATCCGTTAGAGGAAGTACGTGGTGTGTTATCCATGTTGAATCAAAGTAATTCCATGGAGGACATGTTTCAACAGGTGGTAAACCGTCTTCGGTGGTTAAGTGGCTTTGATCGGGTGAAAGCGTACCGTTTTTTACCCGATGACTCCGGTGAAGTATTTGCTGAGTCCAAGCACGCTGAAGTTCCCAGCTATCTTAATCTGCGATTTCCTGCTTATGATATTCCACCCAGCGCCCGCAGATTATATGCATCCACACCGTCTCGTTTTTTGTGGGATATTTTAGCGGACAACATTCCGGTGATTGCTGCGGATCCCGCCTACAGCCCATTGGATATGTCTTTATCCGTATTGCGGGGTCTGAACCCTGTACATGCACAATACCTGAAAAATATGGGGGTACGCTCAACCCTTACTCTTCCCATTGTGGTTGACGGCCGCCTATGGGGCTTGTTTGCTTTGCACCATTACCGCCTGCTGCAACCCTCTCCTACCCTGCTATTGGCATTGGAGTTGATCGGACGGCTTGTTAGTTTACACACTCAACACCTCCTGGAACAGCAGCGTCATAAACTCAGCATCAGATTGACCAAGCTGGCGCAAAAGTTTGCTGTTCTGGGTGACAGTGAATTATCGCTGGCCACTTACTGGCAGAACGTAAATAACGAACTTCAACAAAGCCTGCTGTCCGACGGAGTGATTTTTTGCCTGGGTAAAGAGCTGTTTCGTCATGGCGAATCTCCGGGAGATGCTGCATGTCAGCTTTTAACCGCTCTGATTGATCTGGAAAAACCAGACCCACTATCCATCGATAATCTACGTCAACGTTTTCCAGGTATGGAGTGGGGCAATACCGCAGGTGCACTTATTTTACCGCTTTCATCCAGCCCCAGGTCTTTTCTTATTTTTACCCGAAAACTGTCTGAACTCTCAGTGAACTGGGCCGGGGCGCCGGAAAAAGAAATCGTTATGGACCAAGAAGGCCCCAAACTCAACCCTCGAAACTCCTTCAATCTGTATAAAGAATCGGTGAGCGATCGCTGTGATGAATGGACTACCCATGACATTGAAGTAGCCACTATCCTTCGGGATACTCTGGCCCGTTCCATTGAATTGCAACAAGACGCCAGTGAAAGCCGTCATCGCTTAGGACTGATGGTGAGAGAGCTCAACCATAGAATTCGTAGTATTCTGGCCCTGGTACATTCTTTAGCAGAGAAAACCAAACAGAACGCCACTTCCGTGGAACAGTACGCCCAGGCATTAGAAGATCGAATCATCGCCCTGGCGAATGCCCACAACCTGCTGACCAAGAACAACGTAAAAAGTGTTCGTTTCTCGTCCCTGCTAAAGCAAGAACTCAAACCTTACGTTACCGGTGGTAAAACTCCGGCGCTGGAAGGCGACAAAACCGAGTTGCAGTCGGAAGCGGCCACGGTGGTAGCACTGGTACTGCATGAATTAACCACCAACGCCGCTAAGTACGGCGCTCTTTCCCACCCCCAGGGCCACCTGAAAGTTCATTGGCAACGATCGGACGCCGGTCTAATGGTACATTGGCTAGAAACGGGAATGGAGAATTTGTCACCACCTCAGCGAGAAGGATTTGGCCGCTCCATCATCGAACGCTCTATTCCCTTCGAACTCAAAGGCGAAGCCAAGCTGAGCTTTAAAACCACCGGGGTGCAAGCTCAATTTATGATACCCAATCATTACCTTGCGCAACCCTGCGAAGAGGCGACGGCCAATGCCAACAGTACAATTAATCCAGTTACACCTGCTGCCAATCCAGCCCCAAGTGCCATGCCAGTCCTGCGCCAACGATCAAGAGCTCTGGTGGTTGAAGATTCTTTCCCGGTGGCGGAACAGGGAGTTCAGTTGCTCAAGGCCGCACATTTTGATCAGGTGGAAGCGGTCTCCACTGTAAAAGAGGCCCTAGAACGCATTACTAAGGAAAACTATGATTTTTGTATACTGGATATCGACTTGAAAGGTGAACTATCTGAGCCCGTGGCTGCCGCACTGATATCCAAAGAAATCCCATTCATTTTTGTAACCGGATATGGCTCTGAAGGTAAAGTGATTACCGGTTTTGATCATGTCACTACAATAGAAAAACCTCTGCGCGGCGCCCAACTAACGAAACTACTGAAGCGTCTAAGTGAAGACTAATATGAGCAAACGGATTCTCATTATCGAAGATGATTTTGATCTATCGCGTCAATGGAACAAGCTACTACAATCGCACGGTTACCAAGTGGACCTGAGTTACACCGCGCAAGAAGCTATTATTGTTTTGAACAACGACAAGTTTGACCTAATCATTCTGGACCGTGCCATTTTCATTCACACCGACCTAAACAATAGCCACGGAATAATTAGCGATGGAGCCGAAGCCTTCTTCAAATACCTGCGCGAAACTGATCAAGCACATATAAAAGCCATTCCCATAATCGGCGTGTCTGGATTTAAAGTTAGAGGGAGCATCAAACGCACTCAGCGCTACTTCCTTGATCATCAGGTAGCTGAATTCTTAGAAAAGCCCATTCGCCCCAGCGCCCTGCTAAACGCAGTAAAAAATTGCCTCGGCAACAACTGACGGCTGTGGACTTTTTAGGGCCCACATCACCACAGCTCGCATCCAACTCAATCAATCCTTATGGGAATCTTTATCCATAAATTCAGACTTGGCGGACAAGAATCCCAGCTTCAAGGATTCCCAGGCCATTTCAACCCCTTCCACCATATCTTCCATGGCTTCTTCCGCTGAGCTTTCAAAGCGTTCAAACTTAGCCTTTAAATCACTCTGCTTGGCTTTCAAATCCTGTACAGTTTGATCAAGCTTAGTTTTTGCTTCGCCCTGGGCATGTTCAATTCTATCTTCCAATTTATCGATGTCAGTTTCCCATTGCGCTAATTGGTGCTTGAGCTTTTCTGCTATTTCCCGACTTTTAGTCATGATCCTAACCCTCTTGTTGTTTGTTTAAACTTTGTCAGGAATTGGGTCACTGGGTGTTGATTCATATCAATTAGATCATCAGCGCTGAACTCCCCGGAATGAATAAAGAGGACATTAAGGTGTCACTTCATGAGGGTGTTCTGTCCATTGAAGCGGAAAACAACTGAGATGCTTGAAATTAGGCTGACGCTGCGTTGTCTTCAATGGCGTTCGCCATATGGCACAGTTCTCGCATTTGCAGTACTTCGATTTCTTTACCGTCCACTAAAATAATGCCCTGTTTTTGCAACCGGGTAAAAACACGGGAAACGGTTTCCACTGCCAAGCCAAGGAAATTTCCAATGTCATTGCGAGACATAGGTAATCGAAAGCCCGAAGCGGATAACCCCCGCTTGGCGTGGCGTGTGGATATACTCAGCAAAAGGGAAGCAATGCGTTCTTCAGCACTCTTTTTGCTCAACAACATAATGAGTTGCTGGTCCGCTTGAATCTCTCGGCTCATGAGTTGAAAAAAGTGGCGTTGTAGCGAAGGTATTTTTGCCGACAATACTTCTAACTTATCGAAAGGAATTTCACACACAGCGGCAGTCTCCAGGGCCTTGGCGGAATTGGAGTGCTGATTAGTACTAATACCGTCCACCCCAAGTACTTCCCCCGGCAGATAAAACCCCGTCACCTGCTCTTCTCCATCTTCGGATACGGAATAGGTTTTAATGGTGCCACTGCGAACAGCAAAAATAGAACTGAAGGGATCACTGGCTCGAAACAGGTGCTCCCCTTTCTTCAATGGACGACTGCGTTTGATAATTTCATCCAGCTCATCCAGCTCTTTAGCGTTTACCGCCACAGGCAAACAAATGGGGTTAAGACTACAATCACTACAGGAAACATTGATGGCCCGCGCTGGGACGCGGTTGGACTGGTCAGATGCATTGGACATGGAATTCCCGCTCTCCTGGTCAGATTGGCTGACTGTTTTCTACACTCGGTTGCAGGATGGTAACACGGAAATATAAGGCTAGAGAACTCTTGAAAACCGCTTACCCTGTTTCATGTGCTCGGGGAGGTAAATATCGAAGGCCATACAGATCTTTCGAACCACTAATCGCCCGGAAGCGGTCACCTTGTAAACACCCTTATCTTGGAGCAACAATCCCTCCGCCTCAAACTCTCTCAACACATTGATTTCAGTGGCAAAGTAATCGTTAAAACGGATTTCAAACGCTTTTTCCACCTGGGCGGGTATTAACCAATTCTGGCATAACAGGGACATTATCACGTAACGTCGAATCTCATCATCTCGGGTTAGTACCACACCGCAATCAATGGGGGATTCCCCTTGCTCCATTCTCTTTTGATAATCCGAAAGGGATTTGGTGTTTTGGCAATAGACGTTATTGATCAGACTTATTGAAGAACATCCCAAACCGATCAGATCCGCATCTTTGTAGGTTGTGTAACCCTGGAAATTTCGATGCAATTCACCTTTATTTTGGGCGATGGAGAGCTCATCCTTGGGTTTGGCAAAGTGGTCCATGCCGATGTACTGGTATCCCGCTTGTAACAGCTGATTCGAAGCCGAGCACAGTATTTGCAGTTTTTCTTCCGCCTGGGGAAGAGCCTCTTCTGGCAATAAACCCTGAGATTTAAAGCGCTCGGGCAAATGAGCATAATTGAATAGAGAAATTCGGTCCGGAGACAGTTCGATAACTTTACTGATGGTATCCCGAACCGAGTCCACCGTTTGATAGGGCAGCCCATAAATCAGGTCAAAATTCACCGAGCGAAACTGATAGCTTCGCGCCGCCAACATCAATTCCTCAATCTGCTCAAGGGACTGAACACGGTGTATTGCCTCCTGAACCTTGAGGTCAAAATCCTGAATTCCCAAGCTGATTCGATTAAATCCGAAACCCTTCAACAAACCCAGGGTTTCTCCGCTCACGGTACGAGGATCAATTTCAATGGAGTACTCACCGCGGCCAGGGTCAACCAAATTGAAACTCCGCCCTATTTCGTACCACAACTCCGTGAGCTCAGCATCATTAAAATAAGTGGGTGTGCCACCGCCCCAATGCATTTGATACACCGGCCGACCTTCAGTGAAGTCCTTGGCTTTCATTCTTATTTCAGTAATCAACGCATCCAAGTAGCTGCGCTTTTTTGCTTCATTTTTAGTAACCACTTTGTTGCAGGCGCAGTAGTAGCAAAGGGACTCACAAAATGGCAGGTGCACGTACAGAGACAGGGGCTTACGTGAGTGGTCACTACGCTTAGCCGCTTCAATATAATCTTGATGGGTAAACTCTTCGTGAAACTGTAAGGCAGTGGGATAGGAAGTGTAGCGCGGGCCAGCCACATCATGCTTTCGAATAAACTCTTGATCCCAAAAAGCCGTTATGGTTTTTTCTGCTTTTACCAAATGCATATAGCTTACTCGCCGAAGGGTTCCCAATTGCACTTACAAATAGCTAAGCCTTGGATTATCCACCAAACCGCTTAAGCCACCTTGACCCACGTCAAAATGGCTTGAACCAACCTGCAAATAATTCTGGGGTAAATTAGAACTGAATCGCATAGGCACGCAGATCAAACAGAAGTAAATCAAGTGCCCTCTCCAGCTAATAGGTACATTTTTCTTCGCTGTAAAAGTACCAAAGAAAGACTACATACCAGAGCGCCCGCCATAAAGGTTATGTGGGCGCTAAAAGCGTGCCATAGCAAGCCCTGGATCACACCAGGATGGATCCCCACAACACAGCGCCGAAACAGACCAGAAACCAGTGGTTAGTCATAGCTAGAACAAGATCCGCGAACAACAACACAATCAGCCCCCCATCCAACTCCCTCTGCAACCGACACCAGCGCTGCTCAAATTAGCAGGGCTGTTCCGGCGAATAGAGGGTGTGAAATAGCATTAATTTTTGATGTTTATTTATCTATTTTTGGGGTAACACAGGGTTAATGTGACTTTAATCCATCGATCATTTACTGTTCTGGTAGTTAGCATGACCAGCGTTTCCGTTTGCTCTGCTAATCCTGGCAAGTCGCCTGATGCCAGCACTGCTTGGCTCTTCTTGGTGGGCTTAACTGTGCTATTGGGCTATCGTATGCTGATATCTCGGTTACAACGGAGAGCATCCAGCGACAAGCGTTAAGAAATTGCGAACGCATTTTATGGTTCGTTGCAATTTTGTGGTTCGTTTCAATTTTATGGTTCGTTTCAAGGGAGCCCGCCATACTGAATGACAGACTTCCCTATCGGACCGTATTAAGCAAACAACACTCTAACGGGCTCTGCAGAAAACCTTGGGTAGATGTTTTCCAACATCCACACCCTTCAGATCCTCATCATGAAATTTCCAGCAGGCAGTACCCTGCTCCTTAGAGCGCTTCACATTGTGCTTGTATTCGAAAAATCCATTTTTGATCTTAGTAACTCCGGTTTTCACAATGGTTACGGGAATCCTAAAACGCACGCCGCAATTGGCTAGCTCACCATTTTGATCCCGTTCTCCATTATTCATAAGCCCATCAAAAACAGGCTCACCTAGCTGAACAGTTTTACTCTTGGATACCTCTATATCCACAAAAATCGGCACTTCGCTGCGGAAGCGATTAAAGGTTGGGCTGGGGTCTTCTTGCATTAGCAGAGAGGTTTTGTTGCAGGTAATAGCATTGGCATTGGACATTGCACCGGCCCATAGGCCAATCATCAACATTGGAGTTACTACGCTTTTAGTAATTTTCATATTTAGCTCCTTAATTTATTTAGTCGTATTCTTTTCGGAGAGCGTCTTTAATCAACATTAATGCTGGCGAGTAACACTCTCCCATAAGGGGATACGGAGGAAGCCGAAATATAGTTGCAATTTTTATGGGTTGGTGCACAAATTCACTCATCGTTTGTCAAATGGGTAAACTGGCGGGAAATCTTCAATAGATGACAAGTAACGCCGCAAAAAAAACCCAATTTCTCCATACGGCCGTAGGCGTATCCGCTCACAATGTCGCTGTCGTTTTTAATCACAACGACCAGGACAGCCGTACCTTGGCTTGTTACTACGCTGAGCAAAGGGACTCACAAAATGGCAGGTGCACGTACAGAGACAGGGGCTTACGTGAGTGGTCACTACGCTTAGCCGCTTCAATATAATCTTGATGGGTAAACTCTTCGTGAAACTGTAAGGCAGTGGGATAGGAAGTGTAGCGCGGGCCAGCCACATCATGCTTTCGAATAAACTCTTGATCCCAAAAAGCCGTTATGGTTTTTTCTGCTTTTACCAAATGCATATAGCTTACTCTCCGAAGGGTTCCCAATTGCACTTACAAATAGCTAAGCCTGAATTATCCAACAACGTCAAAAATCACCCAGGATACCCAGGGACTGACGCTATTTCATCAAGTCTCAATCGATACTGGCGCAAATTGTACCCCCATCGTCGGTGGTATAGATGGTGCGCAGAGTCCCCAATGAGCACATGCCATTGGCGTCAGCTGTTTCCAGGAGAATTCGCGGATTTTTTGGAGGGCCTGAACTAAAAAAGCCCACCGGATAGGTGGGCTTTTAAAACACCGAGGTTTCGCCGTAGTTTAAGCGAAGTTGCTCGCCGCAAACTCCCAGTTTACCAGGCTCCAGAATCCTTCCAGATACTTGGGCCGAGCGTTTCTAAAATCGATGTAATAGGCATGCTCCCAAAGGTCCACAGTGATTAAGGGAGTGACACCTTCCTCGGTGATGGGCGTAGCAGCATTGCTGGTGTTAACAATAGCTAGAGAACCGTCAGCTTTTTTAACCAACCAGGTCCAGCTGGATCCAAAGTTGTTAACAGCAGAATCGTTGAACTTGGCTTTGAAATCGTCAAATGACCCGAAGGTGGCCTTAATGGCATCGGCTAAAGCACCCGTGGGCTCACCGCCGCCGTTGGGGCTAAGGCTATTCCAGTAGAAGGTGTGATTCCAGATTTGGGCTGCATTGTTGAATACACCGCCTGAAGAGCTCTTGATAATTTCTTCCAGGCTCTTGCCCTCAAATTCGGTGCCTGGTACCAGACCATTCAATTTATCCACATAGGTTTGATGGTGTTTACCGTAGTGGTATTCCAGTGTTTCTTCCGAAATGGTGGGAGCCAAAGCGTCTTTGGCATAGGGTAGTTCTGGCAGAGTGAAGGCCATGGTGTTGTCCCCTCAATTAGTTAATAGGTTGACTCAACTCTCATTAAAGAGGCATCACTCTAGCAGATTCTGACGCTTTTTGTGAGGGGTAGTTATATATAGTTGATTGATTTTTTTACCTAAATTTATAGCTTTTGGCTATGAAGCTAAATTGTAAAATTTACGTACTCTAGCGAGTAACTAGAGCGATCGGTTCATCATCCCTATAGCAACCAAACAGGCACTGGCATTTACGGCTGCAAAATTTTAAACACAACATTAGAGCAGGAAGCCTGGTAATGACGGAAATACTTAGACCATGACAAGTCTAACAGGTGGTCAAGCTCAACAATCTAAATTCCACTCCTACCTAAATGCCACTCCTACGTTGTTTCCACATTTTAACCCCAGTGATAACACCATATATGGCAGCAGAAACTATGACCGCGGCCAAAACCAAGTGCACCGCGTCACTGGACCAATGACCATGATCATGACCTGTGTGGGCGTTAGCCAACGCGGGCATGGACGCAGCGGATGTTAGCGCTATTGAATTAACCAACGATCTTTTCATCGGTCGCTCTCCCTATTTTTTTCAGATAATGATGAAATTTCGGGCATTAGTGTAACCCGATTTGAGTAATATAGGCCAAAGGAATCATTTGAACTTAATTCTAAATAGCTGTTCAAAAACAGAACATAGCTCATATAAATCCCGCTCGCTATCACGCACCTTGTATCAGTACTAGGAGTACATGATGTCAATTGAGGTATCAAGGCTAGGCAAAATCATGGTTGTTATGGGTTCAATTGCGTGGACAGCACCGGCCAAAGCCGCGCCAATAGAAGTTCTGGTTGAGACCGTACAGATTCAAGAGATCTCCGACCCCCTGGAGGCCCTTGGTACTCTGCGAGCCAACGAGGCAGTGGACGTCACCGTCAATGTGGCAGAAACCGTGGAAAGCATCGGTTTCCAAAGCGGGCAGCGAGTTGAAAAAGGCCAAGTGCTACTGACTCTCGAAAGTGGGGAGGAACGTGCTCTAGTGGAAGAGGCTAAATCCACTAGAGATGAAGCCAGAGCGCAGCTGAATCGGATTAGAGCCCTGGCAAAACGAGGAGACGCATCCCAGTCTCTATTGGACGAAACCCAACGGGAATTTCGCGTGTCCGAGGCTCGGCTAGCGGCTGTGGAGTCCCGCCTTCAATACCGAATTATAAAAGCCCCCTTTTCTGGCCTGGTGGGTTTACGCAATATCAGCCCGGGTGCTTATCTAGCCCCGGGCGATAAAGTTACCACCTTGGTTGACGACAGCAGTATGAAGCTGGATTTTAACGTCCCTTCCCTTTTCCTCTCCACCCTAAGACCCGGGGTACCAATCGTCGCCCGTTCTCGCGCCCTTGCCAATCGGCGCTTTAATGGTGAGGTTTCATCAGTCGATAATCGAGTGGACCCCATATCCAGGTCGATAACCGTGAGAGCCGAACTTGATAATTCGGACGGTGTACTGCGAGCCGGCATGCTGATGGAGGTGACCTTAGAAAGCAACCCACGGCAAATGCCAGTGATCTCGGAGTCGGCCCTGATTCAACTACAGGATCGCAGTTACGTCTACGTGGTGGACCAAGAAGACGGGATTACCTTTGCACGACGGCTGCCAGTAACCACCGGATTGCGTCTGCCGGGAAAGATAGAAATCCGTGAAGGCTTAGAAGCGGGACAAATTATAGTCGTGGAAGGAGCCGTCAAGTTGACGAACGATAGCCCAGTGAAGGTTTTGGAAAACGCGCCCTACGGAGCCCGCTAACATGCTGATATCCGACATCTCGGTGCGGCGGCCGGTATTCGCCTCGGTGGTTTCCCTACTGTTAATAGCCTTTGGACTGGTGGCTTTCGACCGTCTCTCTCTAAGAGAGTATCCCCGCATTGATCCCCCGGTAGTCACCATCCAAACTACCTACCCCGGTGCCGCTGCCAGTGTGGTGGAATCCCGCATTACTCAAATCATAGAAGAGCGCATTGCCGGTATCGAAGGCATCGAATTTGTGGAATCCATTAGCAGAGATGGTGAATCGCGGATCACCATTGAGTTTGATGTACAGCGCGACATTGACGCTGCTGCCAATGATGTCCGAGACCGGGTGTCTGGCGTCTCAGACAATATCCCAGCTGAAGCGGACCCACCGGAAGTGCAAAAAGAAAGCGGCGACGACGATGTCATCATGTGGCTGAATTTGGTGGGTGAAGGTATGTCCGTACCGGAACTGAGCGACTACGCTGACCGTTACTTGGTGGATCGTTTTTCGGTACTGAACGGGGTAGCCCGAGTACGGGTAGGAGGAAGTCAGCGCTATGCAATGCGCGTTTGGCTGGATCGAAATCGACTGGCCGCCAGGGGCCTTACAGCCAACGACGTGGAAGCAGCCTTGCGCTCTGAAAATGTGGAGCTACCCGCTGGCGCGGTTGAAAATGAAAGCCGACAGTTGACAGTGAGAGTACAGCGCACCTTCGCCAATGCCGATGACTTTGCCGGTCTGGTGCTGGCGCGGGGGGATAACGGCTATTTAGTGAGGCTGGGCGATGTGGCCCGGGTTGAGAAAGGCACAGAAGAAAGCCGGGTCTCATTTCGAGGCAACGGCATTCCCCAGGTAGGGATTGGCATCGTTAAACAATCCACCGCCAACACCATTGAAGTGGCGCGAGCGGCGAAGCAAGAGCGGGATAGAGTTAATGCCAGCCTGCCTGAGCATATGAGCCTGGAACAAAGCTATGATTCCTCGGTATTTGTAGAAGATGCCGTGCAACAGGTATACAGCACACTTACCATTGCCATCGGTCTGGTGGTGCTGATGATTTACCTATTCCTGGGAAGTGCGCGGGCCATGCTGGTACCCGCGATTACTGTGCCGGTATCGGTGGTTGCCACATTCATAGCACTATTGATACTGGGCTTCTCGGTGAACTTGCTCACCTTGCTGGCGTTGGTGCTGGCCATCGGCCTGGTGGTGGACGACGCGGTGGTGGTATTGGAAAATATAGTACGACGGATGCAAGAGTACGGGGAGCCACCCTTGCTGGCAGCCTATCGAGGCACCCGCCAAGTGGGCTTTGCCGTAATAGCCACCACCCTGGTGCTGGTAGCTGTGTTTGTACCCATCGCTTTCCTACAAGGAGATCTGGGGCGTTTATTTTCTGAATTCGCCCTGACCATGACGGCGGCCGTTTGCTTCTCCACCCTTATTGCCCTAACACTTTCTCCAATGTTAGCGTCAAAGCTGCTACGCCAAAACGACAATCCCAGCCCCCTGGTTCGGTTGGTGGACAATAGTTTTGCCTGGTTGCGCCGAGGTTATGCTCATAGCATTCGCTTCTGCATGGCTGCACCCTGGGTTGTTATGGTCGCATTTCTACTATTGCTCACCGCGACCTATTTCCTGTTTAAAAAGATTCCATCCGAATACGCACCGCGGGAAGATCGCGGCGCGTTCTTTCTGCTGGTGAATGGACCAGAAGGCGCCACCCACGAATACATGCTGAAGTACATGGATGAGATAGAGCGTCGATTGATGCCCTATGTGGAAAATAATGAAATTCAACGACTGTTAGTGCGCACGCCCCGCAGCTTTGGCAACACGGAAAACTTCAATGACGGTTTGGTAATTAACGTTCTCACGGATTGGTCAGAACGTCGCAGCGGATTCGTCATCATGGATGAAATTCGGCAGAAGTTAGCCGATCTACCCGGCGTGAGGGCGTTTCCAGTGATGCGTCAGGGTTTCGGTGGTGGCGCACAAAAGCCAGTACAGTTCGTTCTTGGGGGTGGCACCTATGAGCAATTGGCACAATGGCGCGACACCCTGATGCAACAAATCCAAAAAGATAACCCTGGCCTGGAGGGAATTGACTGGGATTACAAGGAAACCCAGCCGCAGTTAAAGGTGCTGATTGATTACAACCGAGCAGCGGATCTTGGAGTATCAATCGGCACTGTGGGCCGCACACTTGAAACCATGCTGGGCTCGCGCAGGGTAACGACTTATTTGGACAAAGGAGAAGAATATGACGTGATCCTTGAAGGTGAGCGTGACTATCAAAACACACCCATAAGCCTTCAAAACATTTACGTGCGATCAGAGCGTTTGCAACAGCTAGTACCGCTGGCAAACTTGGTCCAACTGGAAGAATTTGCCGGAGCCACTTCTCTCAATCGCTATAATCGGGTGCGAGCCATCACCCTGCAAGCCAATCTGGCAGCGGATCTGCCTCTGGGAGAGGCCCTCTCCTACCTGCTGCAATTAACTCAGGAACATCTACCACCGGAAGTGACCATTGACTATAAGGGACAGTCACTGGACTTTCAGTCTTCCAGTAGCAGCATATTGTTTATTTTTGTGCTGGGGATTTTGGTGACTTTCTTAGTACTGGCTGCGCAATTTGAGAGTTACCTTCACCCATTTGTTATTATGCTGACGGTGCCACTGGCAATAAGTGGTGGTCTGCTGGGGTTGTACCTTACCGGCAGCTCACTTAATGTGTATTCTCAAATCGGGCTTATGATGCTGGTGGGCCTGGCCTCCAAGAACGGAATTCTAATTGTGGAATTCGCCAATCAGTTGCGGGATCAGGGAACCGCTTTTAAAGACGCTATCCTGGAAGCCACCCAGGTACGATTTCGCCCCATAATCATCACAGGTATTACCACTGCCGCCGGTTCTTTGCCGCTGATACTCTCTTCAGGCGCCGGAGCGGAAACCCGTTTTGTGATTGGGGTGGTGGTATTGGCGGGAACACTGGCCGCCACACTCTTTACCCTATTTGTGGTGCCGGTGGCCTACGAGCTGCTGGCCCGACGCACAGGCTCCCCCGGTGACGTGACCCGTCGTTTGCAGCATCAGGAACAGGAGCATCCACACTGATTACGGAACGCTAAACTACGACAAGGTTTAAGTGATTACACTGGCTAAACCACACCAGCTATCTAAACTGATTCTAGAGCGTTGGGCATTTAGAGGGATGTAAAATGGCAGGAAAAAAGCAAGTGTGTCAATTTTGTATTCAGATGAGGATATTGGTGCTGTTTATGATCTGCACTCTTATTCTGGTAACCTTACTGCTGAACAAGAGCGAGTATCTGTCCCATGCTGGGCCTCAATTAATCGAGGCTATTGAATTCGAATCATCTAGTTTAATAGCCTCTCCTAGACCGGCTGTCGCCTAAGTCATCCCAGATTTCTGACCTTACACCTCTTCCAACTCTTCGCTTACCGGGGCTTCCTGAACAAATTTCAACCAACAGCAATCCTTAGGCGATACTTACCCAAGCGCACCGTATTAAATATTTTGAGAATGTGAACTTTACTCGCAATCCCGTAAATTTATGCGTCATAATGCCGCTTTGAAGTTTGACCAGGGGAAATTACCATGCGTTTATCTATATCACCAGTGGTGGGACTGGTGCTGTCTTCTTGTGTTTTTGCGTCTGACAGCAATTCAGATACCACCTACGACCAACGTCGTCACATTGACATTATGGCGACTTACATGAAACTGGACGACGACCGCAATATAGAAGACTCCGATTTCGGTGGTAGCGTTATTTTTGGCGTTCCCTTTAGTGAACACTGGTCTTGGGAAAACCAAATAGGCATGTACGGGCTTGATACGGGTACAAGCAACTCATCGGATTACTATCAGATAAACATCAATACTGGCGTACGCTATAACTTTGATGAGCATTGGGGATTTACCCCGTTTTTACTCGCTGGTTTGGGCCTCACCCGCAATGACGTTATCCCCAACAGCGATGACAGCATAAACCCCATGTTTAATCTGGGGTTTGGCGCGTTGTCTCCTACAATATTTGACCTGGAAATGCGGCTGCGAATGGAGGCACGTTACATTTATGATGATTTTGATGGTGCCGGTGGTGACCTTGATATACCCAGCTCAAAAGGCAATGGCGCTTTCAAAGATTGGCATGTTTCCATTGGCATCGTTATTCCCCTCGGCTCAACCGACCCGATTTACTCTGAAACCATCATCGAAAAAGAAACCTTCATCGAAACCAATGTCTTTATTGACAGTGATGGCGACACCATTCCAGACAGTGCCGACATGTGTCCTGATACCATCAAAGGTGCTGATGTTGATGCCCGTGGCTGCCTGTTAAAAAATCAGGTGGTTGTTCTGCGCAATATCACCTTTGAATTAGCATCGGATCAAATAGAACCCAGCTCTTACGCGGTACTTGACGACCTAGTTGCCACCTTGCAATCCCAAAAGGATTTCAATCTAGAAGTCATTGGCCATACGGACAATGTGGGTGCGGAAAGCTTCAATCAACAATTATCAGAAAAACGAGCCGTATCGGTTGCTCGGTACCTGATAGATAAGGGTATTGCCAACGAGCGTATAACCGCTTCAGGTAAAGGAGAATCACAACCCATAGCCAGCAATGCCCATGTATCGGGCCGAGCAATGAATCGTCGTGTTGAGTTTTACATCAGCGAGCGGTAACAAGAGGTATTCCCTATGTCAACTCTAGCCAAACAGCTATTACTGGTATTGCTCGTTCCCTGTTTCATGATGTCGCTAACTGGCTGTGAAGCCGACGGTGGTAATTTTGGTAGTGGTTCAGACACACCACGATCACTACAGGATCCCGATGGCGATGGCGTCGATGATGAGGTGGACAACTGCCCTGGGGTCAGCAACCCTGACCAGCTGGATTATGACAACGATTTGATTGGCGACCTATGTGACCCAGACGGTGACGGTGATGGCGTTGATGACACCGCGGACAATTGCGCGGGGCTACCTAATCCGGAACAAAATGACCAAGACAATGATGGCTTGGGTGATGTTTGCGATAGTGATCGCGACGGCGATACCCAGCCAGATGATTCGGATAATTGCCCTCTGGTAGCCAATCAGGATCAATTGGATAGTGATGGTGATGGC